>JAVBUM010000052.1:0-25526 GCA_031555325.1 Niveibacterium sp.
GGAGGTAATCCGGGGAAATCGCAGGCATTTGTGCGATGAAGTTTTTTTGCTGCCGCTTGCCTATTCAGTGATGAGACGCTCGGCCATCAGCAATGCTCCGAACCTAGCTCGTCGATAGGTCGAATAGTGATGAGGTTTCTGGCGCCGAGGTGGTGGGTAGTGCCTGTCGGGCTGGATGCGGCAGCGGATGCGGTCGATGGCTTTGATCGTGGGCGCGAGCGCATCGAGCGCATGGCGTACGCCAAGCAGGCAGGCGGCGAGCAGTGTGCGCAACGCGCCGAGGACGTAGGAACGGTTCGGACGTGAGTCGGTGTGCTCGGACACATCAGCCCGGGCCGAGGCCGCGCACACGTTGTCGGCGAGCACTTTGGCCGCAAAGTCCTACTGCAAGGCCAGATAGGTCAGTCCCGAAACGGCTTCGCGCATGAGCCGATGCTTCAGACGCTTGACGTCCTCCTCGATGCGCCAGCGGCGATGGTAGAGCGCGCCGAACCGCGTGGCTGGATAAGCGACTGGATCGAGCAGATGGGTCATGAGTACCCACACCCGACCGTTGTGGATGAGATCGCGAATGAGGCGGACGCGGGGGGCGCTCGATCTCGTAGGTCTGGCCATCGCTCGCACGGGGCGCGCCCAAGGTCACGATGGACTCGGACTGTCCCGAGTGCAGGAACTGGCTCACACAGAGCCAACCCACGGCATCGACGCGTACGCAGAAGGCCAGCCCGCGCTGGGCCAGTGTTGCGAGTAGCGTGTTGCTGGGGTAGCTGCCGTCGAGCACGAGCAGATCGAGCCCATTGAGCGCTTCGAACACCATCTGCCGCTCGCTGCCGTCGGATGCAGGCTCGCATGCAGTGTCAGCTCCACGCCGGGCAGGACCAGGGCGAAAGCCCAATGGTCAGGCGTCAGTTCTTTCTCATCCTGGACAACTTGGGTGTGCATCACTGCAAGCCCGTGAAGGCTTGGCTGGCCGAGTATCGGTGCGATATCGAGGTCTTTTATCTGCCCAGCTACAGCCCCGAACTCAACCCCGATGAGCGGCTCAACGCCGACCTCAAGCAGGCCATCGGCTCGAAGGTGCCTGTACGCACGAAAGCCACGTTATGCGCGGCGGCCGACGCGCCTATGCAATTGATCGCCGCCAATGCCTAACGGGTCCGATCCTACTTCCAGGATCCGATCGTCAAATACGCTGCATGAAAACTTCATCGTGCCGAATCAATAAGAGAACTTGGTGGTCTGTTCGGTCAGAACCCTATACCGTTCGTTTTTCGATTCGTGCCGTACGGTTACCCTCGAACGCAATCAGCAGGCCAGCGGCACAGATAACAGCCATTCCCCCGGTCGCTAGCAGGCCGGGGAGATTTCCAAAGACAAGCCATCCTGCCAGCGTTGCCCAAGGAAGCTGGGTGTATACGAGGGGGGCGAGTAGTGACGCGGGTGCTTCGCGGAAAGCTCGCGTCAGCAGGAAATGACCGCCACCGCCAAGGCATCCAAGAGCTGTGATCGCCAGCACCTCCGACCAATGTGGTGACCTTGGCAAGTCGAGCGTTGGCAGTGCAAAAGACAGAATGACCGTTCCTGTGAGTGCCGTGTAGTAGAGCATTGTGACCGGGTGCTCGGTCGCACTCATCATGCGAGTCATCAACTGATAAATCGCATACGCGATCGCTGCTGTAAGGGCGCACGCCGTGCCTATGGGATCAAGATTGTTCCCAGGGCGGGTAATCATCAGCACCCCAATGAAGCCCATAAGAACAGCGATCCACTGCAGCGCGCCGATCTGCTCTTTCAGGATCGGCCGTGCACCAAGCACAACCAGCAGCGGGGAAGCAAAAACGATGGAGGTCGCTTCTGCGAGCGGCATTCGCTTGAATGCAGCCATCATGAGTACCGTGACTGCCACCAGCATGGATCCACGTACGATGTGGGTTACTGGGCGCCTGCTCAGCAATAGTCGTGCGCGCCAGGTCGGCCCGAGAAAGATGGTCATCAAGAGTAGGTGTGCGAGATAGCGACCCCAGGCAAGAAATGCGACGGGCCACACCATAGACAGGTATTTGGCGGTCGCATCGAGACCTGCGAAGAGGATCACCGCAACAGCAAACAACATGACACCGCGCAGCGGATGTTGAACGGAATCGCGCATGTCTATCGGCTTACCCCTTCGGCGCCAATATCAAGGATCCAGCGATTTAGGACCCGGCGCGCAGCGGGGATGAGTTCGCCAGCGGCAACACCGATTGGTCCGATACCTTCGATCGCAAGTAAATCTGCTGCTGCGCCATGTAGATGCACAGCCCCTTCAAGAGCTTCTGTGGGAGCCCAACCTTGCCCAAGAAGGCTGGCAACAAGTCCCGTTAGTACGTCGCCCATTCCCGCCGCGGCCATGCCGGGGTGCCCGCTGGTATTGATCGCCCAAGCGCTATCTGGGTGAGCGACGACACTGCCATTGCCCTTCAGCACAACATGTGCGGCAAACCGGGTGGCAATGCGTACTGCCGATGCAATCCGGTCGGCCTGAACATCGGCTGTGGTGATTTGAAGCAAACGCGCGGCTTCTGCAGGGTGAGGTGTGAGGAGGGTTGGATGTTCTCGTGCCACCAAAATGTCTTGAATGCTGGGGTCGCTGCTGATCAGATTGAGTGCGTCGGCGTCAAGGACGAGCGGCCCGGCAAAGCCGACTGCGCGGTGAAGTTGTTGGGATGCCGCTTTTGATTGTCCAAGCCCAGGGCCGACCGCCAGAACAGAGGCAATCGCATGTAGATCCGCAGGTGCACGCAGCATCAGCTCTGGGTGTTTGATGTCCAAGCGCGGCGCGCTGGGATCGAGACATCCAACGAAAACACGGCCGGCTCCCGTCTGCAGTGCCGCACGGCCCGCCAGTAGCGCCGCACCACACATTCCAGCTGCGCCACCAAGGATGCCTACCTCGCCCCAATGTCCCTTGTGGCTATTCCGAGGACGTGGTTTGAGGTGGTGGGCGAAATCCGTGGCTTGAAGGATTCTGCCGGGTGCGGTTTCGTGATTGATCGATAGGTCAAGGTCCGAGATGTGCACCGTGCCGCAGTAGTCCGGACCGTCAAGCGTCAGGAGGCCTGGCTTCAGCCCGATGAAGGTGATCGTGTGCGTAGCGCGTGCGCACGGCGTAAGAACGCACCCGGTGTCGGCATCAAGGCCACTCGGCAGGTCAATGGCGAGGCGTGGGCACGTGAGGTGGTTGTAGCGTTCGATCCACTCTTGGTAGATGCCAACTGGTGATCGAGTGAGGCCGATGCCGAACAGTGCGTCGACCGCTAGTGCCCAGGTACCGGGGGGGAAGCAGGTAACGATGGTGCCACCTGCTGCGCGCCACGCGTTGAAAGCGGCTCGCGCATCGCTCGGCAGGTGTGCAGGATCAGCTGCGAAGGCGACAGTCACCTCCCTGCCCACTTCGCGCAGCCGCCGTGCTAGCACAAAACCGTCGCCACCATTGTTTCCAGGGCCAGCAAGAACCAGAACGGGGTCTGGATTTGATTCAAGCAACGATGAAGCGAGTTGAGCAGCGGCGTGTCCAGCGCGTTCCATAAGGCTGGGTTGGGCATTGGGAAGATGGCGTGCTTCGAGTTCCCGGATGCCTGAAACGGGGAATATTGCTTGAGACGTGGTGATCATGAATCGAGGCCGAAACGGTTCTAGATGTGGATTCTAGGGCTTGTTTCCGTTCGTTCACCGCGTGATGGGTTGTGGCAGGGGATTGGACGCAAGAGCGATGGAGGGCCGATTCGTTACGCGTGACGTTCGGGCGTAGGCAGTGCCAAGCAAAAAATCCGGTAGCGATGGAGAGCGAGTAGGTACGAGAGGGTATGTCGATCCGTCCGTCGGCTCCGTCCTACAGGATGATGCGCTTTCGACTGACCGCTTTGGTGCGGCACGAAGGTGCAGCATTTATTCATCAGCGCCCGAGGGATCGACCATGAGCGAGACGAGTAGCAACGATCGATACGATGACAAGCGACACCCGTATGAGATTCTCGCTGCGCGTGATGAGCTCTACTTCGATGCCAAGCGGTCCCGCTTGCTATCAGCGTTCGACCGCTTGGCCAGCCGTACCACCCACTGGGCCGGCTCGCCAACGGCCTTCTGCTTTGCATTGCTCGTGGTAATCGGATGGTTGGTCAGCGGGCCCTTCTTCGATTTTTCCGAGACATGGCAGCTCGTCATCAATACTGGAACGACGATCGTCACTTTCCTCATGGTGTTCTTGATCCAACAAAGCCAGAACAAGGACAGTGTGGCGGTGCACCTGAAGCTCGATGAGTTGCTGAACGCCAACCGGGCGGCAAGCAACCGCTTGATTGCAATCGAGGATTTGGATGAGCAGGACCTGCGCAGGGTGGCGCACTTCTACATGCGCTTGGCCAACCGGAGCACCGAACGAGAGCCAGCCGGTCCTGTTTGAAACGCGAACGAGGAGATCGAAATGCCAGCAAAACAATGGAGCGCTAAGCGCGAACGTCAGTATGAGCACATCAAGCAGAGCCTGCGTGAGCGTGGTGAGAGTGAAGATGAGGCGGAGGAGATCGCAGCACGCACTGTCAACAAGGAGCGGGCGCGGCACGGTGAAACCAGCACAGTGAGCCGCAGCTCGGTCGAAGACATTTCCTCGACTCGACGCGGGGGCTTGCGCTCACATTCGTCTGAGAGAGGGCCAACCTTCAAACAACTCTATGCCGAGGCAAGGCGGCGCGGCATAAAGGGGCGTTCATCGATGGACAAGGCTCAACTGCGCCACGCGTTGGCACGAAAACGCTGATTGGCTTCAGGTCAGCCCAGAGATCCATCCTTCAATCGGGTCGATGCTCGTGGCCACGCCGTAGTTCCGATCGCGATGTCGCCAGGACCGGTTGAATCCGCCTTGGCTACCCTGATCGGAGTGGTGGATCACGTCGCGCGGCCGGCGCTGCGCACAGGCCATGGCGAGCGCATCGAGCACCAGATCCGTGTGCATCGTCTCATCGATGGCCCTGCCGACCACGCGCCGGCTCCACACGTCGAGCACGATGATCAGGAACACAAAGCCGGTCCAGGTCGGCACGTAGGTCATGTCGGCGACCCATAAGCGATTCGGCCCGTCAGCTTCGAAATGGCGTTGCGCCAGATCGGGCGCCGGCCGCTGCCGCCGATCGCGCCCGGTGGTGACGCAGAAGGCGCGTCGCAGGCTCACCCCGCGCAGGCCCTGCGCACGCATCAAGCGTGCGATGCGATTCTTGCCAACGTTAAGCCCATCGTTGCGCAACTGCGCGCACACACGCGGCGCTCCGTAGGTTGCGTCGGAACGTTCGAACACCTCAAGGATTCGCGCGCCCAGGTGCGCGTTGGCCTGCGCGCGGGCACTCGGTGCGCGCCCGCGCCACGCGTAGAAACCCGAACTCGACACGCGCAACACACGGCACAGGCGCCGTACCGGAAAGTCAGCCTGGTTGGCCATCACGAGTTCGAAGACGGTGTGGGTGTCCTCTCGCCCCGTGCGGCAAACCAGGCCGTAGCCTTTGCCAGGATGTCGCGCTCCTCCCGGACGCGACGCAACCCCCGGCGCAGACGGATCAGTTCTTCACGCTCGGCTGCGCTCAGCGCGCCGCTCCCGGGCTTGGCGCCCGTGGCCTTGAATGATGACGCCTCGGCCATCCAATTCGCAATCGTCTGCGCCGTGCAACCGAACTCGCGCGCCAGTTCTGCCGGCCGACGGCCGGCTGCCACCAACTCCAACATCTGTGGGCGGAACGCGGCGGGGTACGGAGGTCTTGATTTCGCCGTCTCGGACTCCTTTCGACTTCAGGATAGGTGTCCGCGAAATCGGGGGAACTCCAACTCCAGTCGACCGTGTGCGGCGACGATCGGTTTGCGGTGAGAACGCGCTGAAGTGAAATCAACACCGATGAGTGCCGAGTCCTCAAGGGTCGTCTGCTTGCGGCTCATGCCGAAACCGTCCTCCCAAATGCCGAATTACGCGGCAAGCGTCGGCCAACAATTTCTGTCCCTGGATGCGGTCCGGCTGGACTGTCGCGAAACGAAGAGTCACTGCGTCGTGCGTACTCTATTGGTCAGGGGACGCAGAATAGCCCTCACCGGGCTTGCTTCCGCGGAGATGAGCTTGAGCGGCAGCGCGATCAACTCGTAATCGCCAGGTTCAACTGCTTCAAGGATGAGATTTTCGAGGATCGTCAAACCGTGCTGCCGTGCGACCTGATGACTCGGGAGATCCGTAGAGTCCGCCGGATCGACCGATGGGGCATCTATGCCAACGAGGCGTGCACCATGCCTGTGCAACAGTGTCATCGCTGCAGGCGCCATCGTGCGGAAGTCTGGTGTCCAGCGGGTAGGTTGTGGCCCGTCGCTCGTGCGGATCAGGATGCGGGGCGGTAGCGCGCCGAGTGCGTGAGCAATGTGCTCTGGCTCGACCAACTGTGTGTCACCTCTCGCACGGATCACGCGACAGGGCCCTATGAAGGTTTCCAGCGGCAGAAGGCCGACGGGCAATCCGGCATTATCGTAATGAAGCGGTGCATCAGCGTGGGTGCCAATATGCGGCGAGAAGGTGAGGGCCGATACATTTACCACGCTGTCATCGATCGCGATTCTTGCCGTCCACAGCATAGAAAATCGTGCATCACCGGGAAACACCAACGATGCATCCGATATCGGTTGGGAAATATCCCAAATGTGCATGGGCTCTTCGAGCATTGCAGTTTTGGTCGGGAGACGAGAACCGTCAGTGTAGCGACATCGTTTGTATGGACGGCGGTTTGAGTGTCCGGCCCATGCTTTTGGTTAGGAAGACTCCTGGGATACCTGCCTGGGGAGATTTCGAGCCATTCACATCATCGCCGTGGCTTCGCTGCTTGCACTGAACGAGCGATTGCCATGTAAATGAGATCGAATGCGCGTGCGGCTGCACATCGAAGGCGCCATATCCGATGCCTCGGAGGCATTCAAGAACCACCGGATGGACGCGTTGCTCCTGAATTCCGGTGATTCATGTGGTAACGCGATAGCAGGATGCGTCTGGAGGAGGAATACAGCCCCAAGTCGTTCGACTTCCGGGTCAGTTGGTGCAGATGGCCAGTTGCAGAGCGACGAATGTCTTCAGAATTTTCAATGAAAAACGGGGGCTGCTTGCGCAACCCCCGCGAGGGAAGGGCGCTGCACTAGTCACGCGTCACTCGGACGCGCCCAAGCGCAGCGTAACCTTCGATCAGGCCTTCTCGACAATCATGCGGCTACGCATTTCCAAGTGCAGCGCGTGGCAGAAGTGGGTGCAGTAGCACCAGAACATCCCAGGCTTGTCGGCCTTGAAGGTTACGGACTTTGTTTCCTGCGGATTGACGATGAAGTTCACGTCGTACTTGACGATACCGAAGCCGTGCGTCAGGTCTTCGACCTTGTCATGGTTCGTCAGGATGATCGTCACTTCGTCGCCCTGCTTGACGGTGAACTCACGCATCGAGAACGCCGGAGCCTGGCTGGCAAGGTATACGGTCACCTTTTTCCCGTTCCGTTCGATCCGCTGGCTATGCGGATCCTTCACGGCATTCGGGAAATCGTCCATGTTGTAGATCTGGCGCGTCTTGATCTTGCTGCGCGCCACGATGACGGAGTCGTGCGGCTCAGGATAGGCCGTGTGGTCGCTGACCAGAACCATCTTGTCGCCGCTGATATCGATCAGTTGCTCGGTTTCGCAGTGCAGCGGGCCGACCGGCAGGAAACGGTCCTTCGAGAACTTGTTGCCGGAATTGAAGAAGCGGCCATCGGCTTCCTTCGTCTCGCCCATCGACGTGTAGCCGTGACCCGGCTGGTAGTGCACATCAATGCGGTCGAGCACGACCTTGACTTCCTTGTCGCCACTGAATTGCTTCAGCGCAGCGTCAAGACTCCACTTAACGATCTGGCTGTCGAGGAACAGCGTCGTGTAAGCATTGCCCTTGCCGTCGAACGCGGTGTGCAGGGGGCCAAGACCGATTTCGGGCTCACCAACCACGCAATCGCGCGCTTCCTTCACTTCACCCTCAAACCACTTCTCGACCAGTTCGGTCGAGATAACCGTAGCGGTGGGCGAAAGCTTGCCGGAGCTGACGAAGTACTTGCCATCCGGGGTGACGTTGACGCCGTGCGGGTTCTTCGGCACAGGCACGTAGCAGGTCAGTGCGGTCTTCGGATCGGCATTGGCTGCGGAGCGTCCATCTACCACCGGTACCTTCGAGTCGCCATAGGTAACAAACTTGCCAGCCTTGACCGCTTCTTCAACGCGTGCAACATGGAAGAACACGCATGCGTCGCGCTCGGCGGACATCATGTCTTCATAGCGCACACCGTTCTCGGTGTTGTACTGGTTAGACGCGGCGAGCTTGCCGTCGTAGCTGGTCGCCACGAGGTCCATGTTGCCATCTACATGGCACTGCCACTTCACTTCCATCGTCTCGGCGTCGAGGCAGCTGAAAAGGCAGCCGTACTTCTCGGGCGAGTTCGTGTCCTGCCCGACGTTGGGCAGCGGCGTATGGAATTCGCCGCCAGCAAAGACACGGGTGGTGTGGTTGATCGACTGATCGACAGGATCGCGCTTGTCCGGGAACAGGCCGTGGTGCCCTTGGACGTTCGGCAGGTCGGTGATCTTGTCGCACTCGAACGTGTCGCCGCGGATACGCGCAACGCGGGCGTTGAGCTTGTCATTCACCCAGAAGTACTTGCCGTCATACGTGCCATCGGTATAGGAGCCGTGCACGTGGTGGGTGTCGCCCGTATGGAACTTCAGGCTGCCGTCGGCCTTGGTGCCGAGAATAGCCTTCGATTCGTTGGTAATACCCCAGCCGACCATCGGGTCCATGTTGAAGACCGGAATGCGCTTGATTTCCCGGCCCGACGGGCAGCCGTAGATACGGACTTCGCCGGAGTGACCGCCAGACGACATGACGTAGTAGTCGTCCAGTTGTCCAGGTGCCACTTCATATTTCCCGCCAGCGTGCGCAGCGCCAGCTGCAGGTGCGGAAGAGGCCACCGGCGCACTGCCGCCAGACGGAGGTGCACTTTCCTTACACGCCGTCAGGCCAGCACTGAGGCCAGCGCCTGCGATGCCCGCGAAAGCGGCTTTTTCAAGGAAGCTGCGGCGATTCTGATCCGGCAGCACCGAAGGTGAAGAAGTTTTTTTGTCGGACATGATTCGATCCTGATTTGAGCCCCAGAAACCGGAATGGGCTCGCAAATGCAGAGACTTCATTCCGGCGCAGATTGAATCTACGATTCGTTGCTTTCTTTTCGTTGATAAGAGTCAGTAATGAGAATGGAATTTCGCGCATCCCGTCCGAAGGTAGTAGTCGATTCGGTACTTTTTGAGGAAAACGGGCTAGGCGCTGGCGTCACCTCTTTCTCGGAGCAGGGCGTCTACTAGTGTTTCGATGTCGTTGGCGTCCGTCTGGCCAGACGGGACAGGAAACCATTTCCCGTCGTTGTCGCGCTGCCAGATGGTGTTTTCTCCCGGCAGACGGAGCAGTGCCTGCGGCGATCCGCCCTCCAGCTGCCACTCGATCGCCCACATTCCGAGATCTGCAATGCGCAGGACAAACGCTGCCCCGTCGATGCGGAGCAACTCGAGAGCGTCGTAGCGCCGCACTGCACCACCAGGAAAGTCCTTCGACTGGTGGGCGTCGATGTGCTCTACGATTCGATCGTGCGTGCTGGCGGAATCTACGGTGCGACCTTCGATCGCGGCACCCAGCCGGCTTCTCACCACCGCATGTTCGTTTTCCAGCACCGCGGCTTTGACGGCATCAAAACCAGCGTCCCTCGGAAGAACGCCATCGACGATGCGGCGCGCAACGTCGGCAGCATTGGCTGCGTCATAAGGCGCCAGCACCTGCTTTTGGGTTTCGCGCAGTTCGTACTGAAGCCGCGATAGCGCCTCCATCCCCTCCGCCAGTTCGGGCGGCATATTGCGGAAGAAGTCTGAACGTGCCATCACATGTTGTGGTCGTGCATGACGCCGCCGTCGAGCTTCACCATCTGCGGCGTGATGTCGTTGAAAGCATGCACCTTGCCGCCTTGCTGGCTTGCGAAGCGGTCGGCATCGGCGCGTTGAGCGAAGGTGGCGAAAGTCGGTCCCATACTGCCGTGAAGCTTGGCGCCTTCCACGTAGAAGGCGGTTTTCGCATCGATCCAATGCCCTTTCGGTTTGCTCCAGTCGGCCTGAGCCATGTCCTGCACGTACGCGCCGCTGATGCTCCGCGCCTGTTCTGGTTGAAGCAGGGTAGAAACCAGTTCGACGGTGTCACAGTAGTAGTCAACCGAGCCATCGGCATATCGGATCTGGCCCTTCGGCCCCGGGTGTTCGGCGAGGATCATCCCGTCCAGCGCACAGTAGACGCCGTCAGCAGGGTCGAGAGAAACCGGGTCAGATTTGCCTGGAGGGCCGCTGCAGGCGGACACAGCCAAGGCGAGGAGGCTTAGGGAGAGGAGGCGTTTCATATTTTCTTGAATCTCCAGATGGCGGCAATGAGCGGCAGCACGATCCAGCCAAACATGACGGCACCCATTGGAAGCGGGTCGGTCAGTGCGTCGGGCAGGGTCGTGGCCAAGCCATAAAAGGCCTTTAGCTCGCTGGATGAAAAGATATTGAGAATGCGGAACACATCGGCAGGATTGAGCAGCATGGCGCCAGCAAAGAGCTGTGCTTGGCCGTCGCCGCCGACGAGCACCATCGTGCCGAGCAAAAGAAGGTCAAAGACGAGAACGAAAAAGAACCAGATGCCGATGGCCATCCCGCTGGCACGTGCACGATCAGCGGCGACGACCGAAACGAATGTCGCAAGACTGAGGAATGCAAGTCCGAGAAGCAGTGAACTCACTACAAAACCCACGTAGTGGAGCAGAGCACCTGCTGTAAAGCTTGTTGCCAGCGCGATGCCTGCAGCCCCGAATCCCGAGAGCGTCGCGCACCCCAGTGCGGCGGCGAGACCGAAGTACTTGCCAAGAACCAATTCGGTCCGGGTGAGTGGCATTGCCAGCAGTAGATCGAGGGATCCACGTTCACGTTCGCCGACGATTGCATCGAAGCCGAGAATCAGTGCAATCAATGGCAACAGATAGATGACGAGGCTCACCAAGCTGGCTATCGTGGGTTCAATGCCGCGATAGCCGACCACGCCTTGCTGCGCAGGACCAAACCAGGCAATGACGATCGCAAAGGCAGCAAACACGATCGCGACTGCCAATACCCAGCGATTGCGGATGCGGTCACGGAACTCCTTGCCTGCCAAGGTCAGGATTGGGGACAGGCTGAGCGATTCAGACGGTCGAGTTCTCACGGCGGTGGACTCCCGCCTGCCGCTTGCGGTGTCGAGGACATGTTCGCTTGCTGGTGGCGTCATAGTCGTGCTGATGTCTGGTGGCCCAGGAAGACCGCTTCGAGCGAGGGCTCGACGAAGCGGATGTCCTTGACCTGTTCGGTATCGGCCAGTGCATGCAGCAGATGCATCTTCTGGTCGCGGGAAATTTCGAGACGGATTTCGCCATTGACAACAGTTGTGGCAAAGCCACAGCTGGCGAGAAGGGTGCGAAGCACGCCGTGCGAGGACTCGGGTGCCACCATATCTACACGAAGGGGCAATGCGATCGCAGCGGACAGCTCAGCCACCGATCCGAGCGCTGCAAGTGCACCTGAGCGCATTAGCGCCAGGCGATCCACACGCTGCTCGATCTCGGCAAGGATGTGCGAGGTGAGAATTACTGTCGCACCGCGGGCACGGGCGCGGTCCAGCACGGCATAGAAGTCATGGATGCCTTGCGGATCGAGTCCGTTGGTGGGTTCGTCCAGCAGCAGCAACTGTGGCCCGCCAAGTAGCGCTTGCGCAAAACCGAGGCGCTGTCGCATGCCCTTGGAGTATTCGCGGACGCGCCGCTTCGCCGCGCCTTCGAGGCCGACGAGTTCCAGCAATCCCTGGCACGCGTCGATGTCGCGAAGACCTTTGAGCCGCGCAAAGAAAGCCAGCGTTTCCTCCCCGGAGAGATTGTCGTAGAGCACGAGATTCTCGGGCAGATATCCGATCTGCCGACGCACTTCGCGAAATCCGGCCTGATGAACGGGCTGCCCGCACAGGCGGATTTCTCCGCGGCTAGGCGCGAGAAGTCCCAGCATCATTTTGAAAAGCGTGCTCTTACCGGCACCGTTGTGGCCAATGAGGCCAAATATCTCGCCCCGGGCGACGTCGAAGCTCACCGCGTCAACGGCCCGGATCGGCCCGAAATCGCGGCCTACAGCGAGGAGTTCAATTGCTGGTGCAGTTGTCATGACAATCCAGCCATCCTTGCCAGTCGAGGCGATGCGGGCGCATCGCAGGGTGTTGTTCAACCACCGATGGCGCTCGCAATACGGGGAATTGCCGCGCCACCATGTGCAGGGTTTGCACAGCTGGGCTATTGAGCAGGAGCTTTACGAGCGGAAAGCGCCACAGCAACCGGTCGATCGCATCGCTTGCGGCGTAAGGCATGTCGCCACGACCGTCGCCGTCCTGATCCCAGCCCGTGTAGTTACTCCAGTAATTCGGAGCCGATATGCCCCAAGCCTGATCACGGCTTGCCACGTATCGAACCTGTTCGCGGTTGTTGATGAAATCGTTGCCGCCGAGTTCGTTGCGGTAGGAACCGGCCGTCATATGAACGCCGACGTTGTTGGCGGCGACAAGGTTGTTGCGGATGACGTTGTATTCCGCGTCATAAACGAAGAAACCACGCGTGTTGCCGGCGACAACGTTGTCCTCGATGACCGAGTCCTGGATGGTGCGCAGCATGATTCCATGATCGGAATTGCCCCATGCGCGGTTACGCCGTACCACTTGGTCGCGGACCTCCATGAGTGCAAGGCCGCCACGGTTCAGGTACGCATCGTTGTCCTCCCACACGTTGTAGTAGGAGTTCATATAGTGCGTGCCATAGCGCAGGTGGTGCATCCGGTTACCCGAGAACCGTGCGTGGTGCGACACGTCGACGTAGATACCGTCGCGCACGAAGCTCACGTTGTTACCGATGATCTTGGCGCCCTTGGTGTTGTAGAGCTGAATCCCATTGCCGCGCTGTGCGGACGCCATGTCACGCTTGCCGGTGATCACATTATTTTCGATCAGCACGTCATTGGACTTTTCGATCCAAAGCCCGAAGAGCGTGTAGGAGAAGACGCAGTTCCTTACCTTGGCGCGGTGCGAGCCCGGATAGATGTAAATGCCAGCGTTCTGCTCGCCAAGATCCGCGCCGCTGTCGCGCACGATGAGTCCATCAAGCGTGACATCGGGTGCCTCTACGCGGATTACATCGCCGCGGCCGCCACCGTCTATCGCTGGGCGGTGCGTCGGCTCCGCAGCGCGTAGGGTCAGGGGCTTGGTGATCTTGAGATTGGCCTTGTACTCACCAGGTGAGATGAGCAAAACATCCGCTGGTGCAGCACGCTCCACTGCGGCAGCCAGATCCTCGCCCGGCGCAACTGTCAGCGTTGCTGCTTGCACTGGCAACGCAAAGCAGGCGAGGAGCGTGACAATCGTTGGCGCGCGGGCCATTAGTCGACCTTCTTGATCGGGATGTAGTAACCATCGCGACCAATCGGTGTCAGCAGCAGTCCAGCCTTCTCGCGGCGTTTGCGTTCTTTCGCCAGCGGTGGGCATGCATGCGGGTCATGGTAGAGCACCATGCAGTCGAGACAGAGCAGGCACTCTTTCTGGTCGATGCTGCCATCCGCCGCGATTGCCTGTGAGCCGCAACCCACTGCACAGGCTGTACAGGGGCCGCATTCGGCCTTGCGCCGCAAACCGCGGAGGCGGAACCGGGAGGGAATCGCAAGCGCTGCGCCGAGTGGGCAAAGGTACTTGCAGTACGGCCGCTCGGTGAGCAGCGAGAGTCCGAAGATCACACTAACGAACAGTACGAAAGGCCAGCTGCGATTCCAGATCCCAACCAGGAACGTGGTCTTGAACGGTTCGACTTCTGCGAGCTTCTCGGCCAGTACCATTGAATGGACCGACGCTGCGACAAGTACCAGGAAAACCGCGTACTTCACCCACTTCAGGCGATCGTGAGTCGGCTTGGGCAGCTTGAATTGCCAGCGGGAAAGACCAATCTTCGCGCCCAGCTTATAGAGGAGCTCGGAGAGCGAACCGAACGGGCAGAGCCAGCCACAGAACAGGCCGCGACCCCAGAGCACAATCGTGATCGCAATGAAGATCCAGAAGAGGAAGATCAACGGATCGGACAGGAAAAGTCCCCAGCGCCAGCCGTCGATGACGGTGTGCAGGAGCGTCAGGACCTGGGTGATCGACGGTTGCGCCAGCTGCCAGAAACCGATGAAGCCAATGCTGATGATCCAGATCACCATTCGCGGCCACTCGATGATCCGCTTGTCCTTGCGCGTGGCACGGCGTGTCCAGCGGTCACGCAGGGCGTAGAAAACAAATGTGAAGGTAAGCAGAGCGACAAACACAGCGATTTCTATCGGCTTTGCTTTCCAACTCTTGACCCACAAAGGTTCGGGACGGGTGATCTGCGGGCGGCCACCGACCAGATACGAGGCGGGCAGCCAGTATTCGGTCTCGAAGTTCGCAAAGCTCTTCTCGTTACTCTGGCGGTCGAGCTTGTTGGCGAGGAAGCCAAACGACCATGGATAGGCACCAGAGAAGCCGGGATCACGAACGATGAAGATCCCCGATTCCTGGAACCGGGGAGCGCCTGGGGCCCGAACGTCGTAGAGGTTGAGGTAGTCGGTATCGCGGAAGGTGTAGCTGTCACGATCCTGGCTGACTCGGATCCGGTCGTAGATGCCGCCCCGCACGAAGCCGGATCCTTTGAAGGACGCTGTACCGTTGGAAAGCACGAAGATCGCGTGATCGCTTGGCTTCAGGCGTGCCATCAGCTCGCGATAGCCATCCTCGCCGAGGATGCTGCGCCCCACTGCTGGCGCCCCCAGATCGCCGAAATACAGATCGAGATACGGCTTGCCGGTTTCTGGTTCTCCAACATCCGAAGACTTTACGAACACATGTCCGATGGACTTTTCTTCGAGCAGCTGCGACCACGTACGGGCAGTCTGGTTCTCCGCAAAGGCCGCCTGAGGACGGGCGACGGCTTTGACCAAGCCCACTTGGCGTGCGATTTCGTAGCTGGTACGAGAAATAAGCTGGTTCTGCGCAATCAGCGTGACCGTGGCGCCGGAAATGGCGTCCATCGGAATGTAGTCGCCGTCCGCCCGACCGAGTTCGAAACGCGCTCCGGCAGGATGGCCAATGTATTGGGCGACGTAGTCGATAAGGCGCTGTTCTGGGATGCCAACCAGCAGAATCGGCTCGCTATGCTTGAGGATCCGGACGCCACGAATCACGCCCTTGGCGTCCATCGCGATGAGCGTTACGACCGGTTTGCCGGAATAGGCTGGAATGTCGGCGACGTCTGTCGAGAGCCACACGTAGCCTACGAGCGTGCGCTTGCCGTCCTTGTCCGACCATGCTTCGGAATAGGGCGGATTTCCCTTACGCGGCGAAAAAGATGTGGCTTCTGGCAGGACCGATTTGCAGTCCAAGTACCGGCACATGTCCGCGTCGGATGCCAGTTGCGGGGGAAGCGCAGCTTCGTAGGAGGAAGCTTGGGCCGGTAATGCCATCACCCATAGGAAAATGGCGATGCAAAGCCTAAACAGGCCTGCAGCGATGTGCTTTTGAATCATGCGGCGAAGGCTACTTTTTTGCCGCGGGGGGGGGCATTGACTGGAGTCAATGCTAGCCGGTCGAGCTAATTCTGTGAAAAATCCAATGCCGGACTACTTCATATAAACTAGATCGAAAGGTGTATTTTCCGAAAGTGTGAAAGATGTACTACCACGCCCAGTGGTATCGCATCGGCCTTGTCGCCCGAGAGGAGAATGGCTCCAAGAAGACCTTAGGCGGCGTGAACCCGACTCTGTTTTGGCACGTGGCGGGCTAAAAAATCCATCTGGTCGGCAAGAATATTCCGATTCGAGAGGATTAGGTATTCGGCCTTGTTTGGCACATAGGGTGCATAGAGCAGCTCCATGCGTGCCTGTTCCGGCGTACGACCCGCTTTACGCTGATTGCAGTGACGACAAGCCGTGACAACATTCATCCACACATCACGGCCGCCTGCCGAAACCGGAACAATGTGGTCCCGCGTAAGTTTGTGACTCGTCCCGATATCGCCGCAGTAGGCGCAAATATGGCGATCGCGCTGAAAAAGCTCGCGGTTAGACAGCGGTGGAATCTGCGATAGGCTGCGTGCCCCAAGCGCCTTGCCCTTGATTGCAATAATGCTGTTCGTCGTAATACTGGAGCGCTCGCCGGTATCGCGCCGGATACCGCCGTAATACGTGAATTCGTGATCGCCTGCGTCCCAGGCAACTTGGTGGCGGGCATAGTAGACAACAGCATGTTGCCAGCTGACCCACCGGAAAGGCTGGCCATGCATGTCGAGCGTCAGGATAAGCGGACGTCTGGTCGAATGTGCCAGCGTGCCGCGTTCAGCAAGGATCAAGGCTGGCTCCCTATGAGATCCCCGAAATTTCCCGGAGCATACGCTGCACAATGACGAGTTCAATCGTGAGCATCGTAAGGCCGCGCTTTCAGGACGACCGAGCGTTGCGAAATGCGCTTATTGTGTCCGTCGCACTGCATTCACTCGTATTGTCGTGGAGCGGATTCCAGCCTGTAAGCTGGTTCATGGCATCTCCACTGCACGTGGTAATGCGCGCGTCTGTGGTCACCTCGATTTCCGCAGCACCCGCACCTAGGGCGGCAAGCACTGCGCCAAAGCTCATATTTGACCATCCAACTGGGGTGACGGTTCCTGCCGTGCGCAAGACCTACAGCCGTGTGATGCCTGCAGCAAACATCGAACACGCCGTAGGAGCCCAAATCACCCCGACCCGTGGCGACCAGAGGACAATCGACCCCGCAGCGCTGCGTGCTCTGCGTACGGCGCTCGTACGTGCTGTAGCGGCGGATATGCCACCAGGGGCCATGCCTGGCGCCCAAGCTACACTCAAGCTGCGCTTCGATGGCGGACAGCTGCTTGGAGTCTTCCTTGATCCAGCCTCGGGCCACCCGCGCCTTGACGGGTGGCTTTCCGTACAGTTTGAGCGTGCCGCTCGCGCGCTGGTTCTGCCTGCAGGGCTTGCGAACGGCAAATTCGAGATCGAACTGCCAGTCGAGTGGAGTGACTAAGACCGGTTGCCTGCCAGCGTTCGTTGCAAGGCTGTATCGAGGCTGAGGGGTGGTTTCCAGTCCAGCTCTGCAAACAGTGCGTCTGCATTCACTTCCAGCGAACTCCGGCCAGCCACGCTAGGGGTTGCGGCCAGGCGAGCGAGTGCTTCGGTGAGATGGCCCACATAGGACAGGCTGCGCTGGTTGTCGATTGCACCAAGCGGCAGCGGCAAACCACGATGAACCCAGTTCATCAGTTGCCAGAAATTGGCGCCGACTCCGGGACCATAGATCAACGGAAACCGCACGATTACGGGCTCGACAGCTCGGGCGTCAGCAAGCAAGAGAGCTGTTCGGCCGCCAGTTTCGACTCGCCCCATAGGCGTCGGACGGAGCCGAGGGCGAGCCATCGTGGAATGGGTTGCCAAGCGGGCCGCTGTCGACGAGGACCTTGAGCGTGGACAGATGAATGAAGCGGCGCACATCGGCGCGTTCGCTCGCCGCACGCAGCGACGTCACGATTGACGGCCATGTAATGCATGAGCGGATCGGTGGCCCGCTCATGCATTACATGTACACGCGCCGCAAGATGAAACACGGTGTCGATATGGGTTACCGCATGCTGCCGGTCTGGCCGAAGGGGCAGGTCACCAACTGTGGTGCATTCATCCCGTGGGCCGGCGGCTGCATGACGGAGTGCTGCACGCACGTGCCATCCATATTCCTTGAGCAGGGGATCGGGGCGCGGCCAACGAATCCGTTGGTGCCAGTGACAAGGGCAATTCTTCTGGATACTCCTATTGCGGGGTATCCAGACCGTCTGGACGGATGTGCCTGGGTCGCGTAGCATGCTGCGCCCTTCGCGCTTCCCTGTTTCCATGTCGCTCCAACCTGCCCGCGCCTGCGGGATCGACTTCGGTACCTCAAACTCCACAGTCGGATGGCTCCGCCCCGAACATCCCACGTTGTTGCCGCTCGAATCTGGCAAACCAACACTGCCTTCGGCTGTCTTTTTCAATGCCGACGAAGAGACGGTCGCATTCGGTCGTGCGGCACTGGCGGAGTATCTGGATGGGTATGAGGGGCGACTCATGCGTTCGCTCAAGAGCCTGCTTGGCTCAAACCTCATTGACGCAAGTACCGAAGTGCAGGGACGGTCCCTGCAGTTCCGCGACCTGCTCAAGCATTTCATCGGTGAGTTGCGGCGGCGCGCAGGTGTCGATGCCAAGCGTGAATTCGACCAAGCGGTATTCGGGCGCCCGGTGCATTTTGTCGATGATGATGAGGAGGCGGATCAGCAGGCCGAAGCAACGCTTGGCGAAATTGCCCAGGCGGTTGGCTTCCGTGAGGTGAGTTTTCAGTTCGAACCGATTGCGGCCGCGTTTCACTATGAGCAGGGGCTTTCGGAGGAAGAACTCGTGTTGATCGTCGACATTGGCGGCGGCACGTCCGATTTTTCCATCGTGCGGCTCTCACCCGAGCGCGCGAAGCGGGCTGACCGAAGGGACGATCTCCTCGCCAACGCCGGTGTACACATTGGGGGTACGGATTTTGACCGTGCTTTCAGTCTTGCTTCGGTCATGCCGCTTCTGGGCTATCGCACCTTGAAGAAGAATGGCAACGAGATGCCCGCCACGCCGTTCTTCAACCTGGCAACCTGGCACACCATTAATTTCTGCTACACGCGCAAGGCGTGGTCAGATTTCCAGGAGATGTATCGCGACGCTGTGGAGCGCGAAAAGCTCGATCGCCTGCTTAACTTGATCAGTCAGCGTGATGGCCATTGGCTTGCGCTACAGATTGAACAAGCCAAGATTGGGCTTTCGGGTGCTGAGCAGGTTTTCCTCTCGCTCGAGCGCCTCACGCGCAGCGGCGAAAGTGGCGACCACACACTCAGGCGCGGGGATTTCGAAACTGCCGTTGAGCCGCTGGTGGCGCGTATTGCAGCCACGGTTGACGCAACCCTCGCTGCAGCGGGAGTGGCAGGGGAACGTATCGATTCGATCTTCTTTACGGGTGGTTCAAGCGGCGTACCGCTGCTGCGCCGACGCATTGCACAACTGCTGCCATCGGCGCGTGCCGTGGAAGGCGATCTTTTTGGCAGCATCGGTGCGGGGCTAGCGGTCGAGGCGCTGCGCCGGTACGGCTGACCGCGCCCGACGGCGTTTCGACTCCGCAAGCGCAATCTACAAGCGTAAGACATCGCAAACATGATTACCGCACCGCACGGTGCGGGGCTCCAGCGCGCCCAATTGGGGGTGGGAATATCGGATGCCGTGTTGTTCTGCACCACCAGCGATCGCAAATAAGAATGGTTTGTATTTGAATTGACTTTTCTCAAGCAGGTAACGCTGCTCCGCGAATAGGCTTGCGGTCATGTCATCTGGCGCGGGTGACTTCAGGCCGCGCAGCAGCAAACGCAATTTCCATGCAGACCCGTCTTTCAATGCTTCGCCCGCGCCACCTCATATCGGATTGCTCCGCCGTCGTGTTGTGCACGCTCCAACACGATCCTCCGCACTGATACACGCGGTAATTCCGCCTTCCTTCATTCCTGCAAACCAATCGCGCGAGCCCGCCAACGGCTCCGGGGAGAGCCTTTTCATGTCCACATTCTTTCGTAATGTCATTGTCATCGTTGCTTTTGCTGCCGCAGGTTCTGCGCAGGCACTTGAATACCCGGTCGGCTCACCGCAGCAACGCTACGGCATGGAGATCGCTGCCGTTTATCTGCAGCCAGTCGTCATGGAACCGGACGGCATGATGCGCAAGGCCGAAGAATCTGACGTGCATCTGGAGGCGGACATTCATGCGCTGGCGAACAACCCGAACGGTTTCGAAGAAGGCGCGTGGATTCCGTATCTGCTCGTGAAGTACGAAGTGAACAAGATCGGCTCCGATCAAAAGATTGCCGGTGATTTCATGCCGATGGTCGCCAACGATGGCCCGCACTATGGGGATAACGTCAAGCTCTTCGGTCCCGGCAAATACCGCGTCAAGTACACGATTCAGCCGCCGTCGGCGAATCCGCACGCGCACTTTGGCCGTCACACCGACCGCCAGACGGGTGTGAGGCCGTGGTTCAAACCCTTTGAGGTCGAATACGAGTTCACGTTTGTCGGTACGGGCAAGAAAGGCGGCTACTGAGATGGCTGGCTCGTGCCTACGCAATGCGGCTTGCGCGGTTGCAGCGCTGGCCACCATGCCGCTGCAGGCAGCGGCACCTACGCAGGAAGAATTGCTGCGCTTGATCGAGAAGCTCAACGCTCGAGTCGAGCGGCTCGAAAAGCGCAATGCTGAACTCGAAACGCAGCAGCCGGCCCGTGGCCTTGTGGCGCAGGCTGATCTGGAAAGGCGTATCGGCGTGCTGGAAGTCCAGCAGCAGGATGTTGCCAAGGGACTCGACAGCGAGCGGATCAGCGAGAACGAACCCGACCTCACCGTGCGCATCAAGGCGCTTGAGGCCGAAACCGCTGAAATGAAGAGATCCGCACGGAAGATCGATGGGCTAGACGGAATCAAGATTGGTGCGAGTCTCGTCACCGTCGTCCAGAGCGCAGCTAGCCTGCCGCCCGGTACGGCGGATGGTGAGAGCCAGCTCAACTACCGGGGTGATGTCACCGTGGAACTGCCGCTTGAACCCATCGGTAACGTGGAGCACAAGATTTTCGGCCACTTCCGCATGGGACAGGGAGAAGGGCTCAACAACGCCTTTGCCCGGCTCAATGCCTTCAGTAGTGCCCCCAATGCCGTGGCCTTCCGCGCCAGTGGCGGACCGCCTGACGATTCGGTCGCGATTCTAGGTGAGGCTTGGTACCAGGCTTCGATCCCGCTGCCGCTGGGTGGTCATCGCCCTCAGTCGCGTGAAACGCTTGAATTCACGTTCGGCAAAATGGACATCTTCGGATTCTTCGACCAGAACACGGTCGCCGGTGATGAAGCAGGTCAGTTCCTCAACTCGGTCTTCGTACATAACCCGCTGCTTGATGCGGGTGGCGAGGTTGGTGTGGACGCCAATGGTTTTCAGCCCGGTTTCGTTGCGTCCTATGCCAATGACAAGCTGAGGCCCGACCATTGGAAGATCTCTGCTGGCGTCTTTGGCACCGGCGAAGGCGCGAACTACAGCCGCGTCTTTACCGCGCCGCTCATGATGGTGCAGGCCGAAGCCAATCTAAGTCTGTTTGGCGGTTTGCGCGGCAATTATCGTGCCTACGCTTGGCACAATGGACAGGGAGCCCAGTTCGACGGCACGACTTCACACCATGCTGGCTGGGGCCTTTCGATCGACCAACGCCTTACCGACGATCTATACGTGTTCGGTCGCTATGGCCACTTGAGCAAGGGGGATTCGCCATTCGACCGCGCACTAACACTTGGCGGCGAACTCAAGGGCTCGCTGTGGGGCCGCGGTGAAGATGCACTTGGTCTCGGTTGGGGCTGGCTGCGGGCGAGTAAGCAGTTCCGCGCGAATAGCGCGAGCGTGGATGTCGATGGCGACGGCAACTTCGACTACAGCTACATGCCCGACGGTGCGGAACAGTTGATGGAGCTGTACTACCGCTACCACATCAACGGCCAACTCAGTCTTTCGCCCGACGTGCAGTTCGTGCGGCACATCGGGGCTGATCGGGGAGCGTCGACGACCAAGGTCTATGGCCTGCGCGCAACGATCGCGTACTGAGGGGGGCGATGCGCAAATATCTGACGATACTGGCTGCGGTGTTGCTTCTGCCCTCCGCCGCATTGGCTGACGAGATGCCTACGCATTCGCTCGTAATTCGAAATGGCCACTTTGAGCCAGCCACGCTCGAAGTGGCTGCCAACACACGCTTCCGACTCCTCATAAAGAACGCGGGGCCGGGCGCGGAAGAGTTTGAAAGTGTTGAGCTGCGTAAGGAAAAAGTACTGGCGCCGGGGGCATCGAGCTTCCTTGTCTTCCAGCCGCTCAAGCCAGGAAGCTACCGGTTCTTCGGCGAATTCCATCCGGAGACGGCTCAGGGCCGGATCGTCGCCAAATAGGAGACAGGCGTGGTCAACGTACTGTTCATCGTCTGGCGTGAGAGCCTGGAAGCCATGCTGATCGTGGGCATCCTGCACGCCTGGCTTGTACGCAATGGCGCTGGCTGGGAAGGCCGGCGTGCACTGTGGGGGGGCGTGGCTGGCGGCATGCTACTGGCCGCATTGCTCGGACGGACAATGCTGGCGGCGCAAAGCGCCCTCGCAGGCGCAGCACTTGAATACTTCCAGACCACCGTGCTCTTCGTGGCCGCCGGACTTATTACTCATATGGTGATCTGGATGGCGCGCCACGGACAGGGGATGAGGCGCGCGCTCGAAGGCGAGATTGCCCATGCCGCGAAACGCGGAGGCTGGTTCTCTGTTGCCGCTATCACGGCGCTGACGGTTGCACGCGAAGGAGCGGAAACCGTTGTGTTCCTGTATGGCGTGAGTTTCGAAAGCGCCGTGCGCACGCTGGTTGAAGGCGCGAGCCTTGGCATTGTGCTGGCAGGCGTCACGGCATGGCTGGCCGCTCGTGGCCTGCGTCTTGCCAATCCTGGGCGCCTCCTGCGTATTTCGAGCGTACTCCTACTTGTTTTCGCGAGTGCCTTGCTGGTCGATGGTATCGAGCGCCTGATCGGTAATGGCAGCCTGCCACCGCTGGTCGAACCGTTATGGGACGTTGCCATGCTACTTGACGATTCTGATGGCGTGGGCCGAGTGGCTGCTCAGCTTGCTGGCTATCGCGCACACCCATCGCTGATGCTGATACTCATCTGGCTTGGCTACTGGCTGTCCGTTGGGCTTGCCTTGCGGCGGGCAGCAGTAAGACCATGAAAGAAATCGCCCTTCGCGGCATACGCGTATTTGCACGGCCCGCACCGACCTTGGTTGCCTTCGTAAGTGCAATCGGCGACTGGATGGCTCGCAACCGTCGTTGGATCTCCGCGCTTCAGTGGTTCGTGATTGTTTTTTACGCAATCACCGTCACTGTGCCCGCATTCCTGCCACCGCCTCCGCAGGGCGCGTCGATGCTGAATAACTTCACGCTCTTCGCACAATTCGTGTTCTGGGGTATTTGGTGGCCCGGTGTGATTCTGGTGACCTTGCTCGCGGGTCGGCTCTGGTGTGGCGTGTTTTGCCCGGAAGGGGCGCTGACCGAAACTGTCTCGCGGATCTCCGCCAACCGTCCCATACCGCGCTGGGTACGCTGGGACGGCTGGAAGTTCGTGGCCTTCGCGATCACAACGCTGTGGGGGCAATTGATCAGCGTGTACGAGTATCCGAAGCCCGTGCTGCTGATCCTAGGCGGTTCCACGATCGCGGCGATTGTCGCCGCGCTGCTCTGGGGCCGGAACAAGCGCGTTTGGTGCCGGCATCTGTGTCCGGTCAATGGCGTCTTCGGCCTGCTGTCGCGCCATGCGGCGCTGCATATGCGCGTCGACCGTAAGGTATGGGATGTGACGCCGGTCGGTCGACCAATCGATTGCGCACCGCTGGTCGACATCCGACGCATGACGAGCTCATCTGCGTGCCACCTGTGTGGGCGCTGCAGCGGTCACCGAAATGCTGTTGTTTTCGCCCCGCGCATGCCGGGCGAAGAAATTGCTCAAGGCAGGGATGGCGTTGCTACTGCATGGGAAGTCCGACTGCTTCTTTTCGGCATGCTGGCGCTCGCCGCAGGTGCGTTCCAGTGGAGCGCCTCACCGTGGCTGGTAACGATCAAGCAGGCGCTTGCCGAATGGCTCGTCGAACACGACCAGTTCTGGCTCTTGCAGGACAACGCACCGTGGTGGTTGCTGACCCACTATCCCGCTGCGAATGACGTATTCACTTGGCTCGACGGCTTGTTGGTTGCTGGCTATATCCTCGCTGCGACAGTGCTGATCGGCAGCTGGCTGTGGCTATGGTTGAAGCTCGGTGTGCGCGTGCTGCCGGGCGAGCGGATCGCAAACTACCGCGATTTTGCCTGCTGCCTGATCCCGCTTGCTGGCGTGAGCCTGTTCCTTGGGCTGTCGTCGCTTTCGATCGCACAACTGCGCGGGGAGGGCTTCATGATGACGTGGCTGCCCGCTGCACGCGGTGTGCTCGTGGCACTCGGTGAGGTGGGTGCGTTGTGGACCGCATGGCGTTGGCTACGCAACCGTTTTCCGAACCTCTCGCGTCGGCGTTTCGTGCTGGCATCATCCTCGTTCCTGATTGCTAGCGTGCCAATTCCACTCTCCTGGATCGAGATGTTCTACGTTTGGTAGTAGGTCGATCCGCGTCTTGTGTGCGCACACCGAAAAAACTGAACACTTGAACCAAAAGACCATGATCAGGTCGCCGATGCCTCGCCCACTCGAAGTCCGGAACCACCAAGGTACCCGGTGGTGGGGCCTCTGCTTGCGCGAGTTGCGCTTTAAGGGATCGCATACGCCGGAGAGTGGTGCTCAACGTCGAGTTGGTGGAGCAGCACCTGGGTGCGCTCCCTTTTCGAGGGGTTCTGCGCTTGGGGTGGACTCTCCAAACAGGCCGGGAACATGACCGCCCGCATAGACAAGCATGCTGTGTTCTTTGCCATGATCGACCGCAGCTGTGATAGGCCGAGCGAGGTCAGCCAGGAGAGGCTTTTTGCGCTATTTGGCGGTGAGGGGCTACGACGCTGCTTCCTGCCTGTTTCCTTCCTGTGTGAGCGGCTGGCGCTGAACTGGGACGTGACGGTCTTGGACGACTTGATCGAGATTGGGCGTATCAATTAGTTGATGGAAACATGGCGATCCGAGCCTTGGGTCGACGATCTGCGCAAATTCATTGATGAGCTTGAGCGTGGACCGAATCCACTCAAACGAAAGACCATCAGGACGTACGTGACAGCTGCCGGAGGTTTGCTCCCGATGGCGGAGGTTGAATCGCTAAGCGCCATTATGCAGCCGCAAATGAACCAGTTCCTCCAACGCAATCCCCAGGCATGCGGCCAATCTCAACGCCTTCGCGCGCCACCTTCGCGAGCGCTTCGGCGTCGTACTCGAACTAAAGAAGAAGACAGTTGCTGCGCTCCCCAAGAAGGAGCGAGCCGTCGTGGAAAAGGTCAAGTCGCTTGCGGAGCGCCTCGAAACCGAGACTGACCAACGTCGCCCCAGGGCCTTTCTGGCTGCGCTACTCGCATCGCTCTATCAACTGCCCATCAAGAGCGTTCTTGCCCTGTCCGCCACCGACCTCGCAATGAATTCAGAAGAGATCGCTCTGTGGCCAGAGACCCACCGCATTCGCGTGGAGGGGCGCCTTGCCGAGCTCATTAGACGCTGGACTCCGGAATCGATGACGTCTGGC
>JAVBUM010000060.1:0-37759 GCA_031555325.1 Niveibacterium sp.
TGGCGCTGCACGAGGTCGACCGCCGACAGCACCATGCCCGGCGTGCAGAAGCCGCACTGGAGGCCGTGGCATTCCTTGAACGCCGCCTGCATCGGATGCAGCGTGCCGTCCGCCGCCGCGAGCCCTTCGATCGTCGTCACCGAGCGCCCCTGCACCTGGAGCGCGAGCAGGTTGCAGGCCTTGGCGGCCTGGCCGTCGATCAACACGGTGCAGGCACCGCACTGGGCGGTGTCGCAGCCGACGTGGGTGCCGGTCAGGCGCAACTGCTCTCGCAGGAAGCTCGCGAGCAGGGTTTCGGGCGCGACCTCGGCCTCGACTGCGCGGCCGTTGACGGTCAGCGATAGCGCTACGGTCATCGTGGGTCTCCTCTGTCAGGTGTTGTTATGTTGCAAGGCGCGGGGCGGCCGGAGGCGCGCGGGGAATGCCGCGGCGGAGGTCAGCGGAGCGCGTGGGGAACGGGTGATCGTCCGGCGGGCGGATGTTTCGGGCTGCTGCTCATGCGAAGACGCACTGCGAACATGTCCATCCCCCGGCGTGTCGAAGAAGCGGATTAATAAGAGTTAGCACAGTGCGGCTCGCAACGCATGCTGCAGTGCAGATATTCGGACCCCGCGAATCGATGCAGGATGAGCATCCGCGTGCCCCTGACAGGAGACGAGAGATGGACGGAACGGACATCCAGGTTCTGGCGAAGGTCGACGAGTGGGCGCGCGAAGGGCGGCGCTCCGTGCTGGGCACGATCGTACGGACCTGGGGCTCGGCGCCGCGCCCGGTCGGCGCGCTGGTGGCGATCCGCGACGACGGGCAGGTGATCGGTTCGGTGTCCGGCGGCTGCGTCGAGGACGACCTCGTCGCACGCGTCGGCGACCTGTTCCGCGACGGCGCCGTGCCGGAGAAGGTTCGCTACGGCGTTTCTTCCGAGGAGGCCGCGCGCTTCGGCCTGCCCTGCGGCGGCACGCTGGAGATCGTGCTGGAGCCTGTCGCGGCGCATTCGAAGATCGCGCAACTGCTGGCCGAAGTCCGCGCAGGACGGCAGGTCCGCCGCATGATGACACTAGCAAGCGGCGAGGTTGCGCTCGAAATCGTGCCCGGCGCCGACGCGCTGAACTGTTCGGCCGATGCGCTGGTGAGCTACTTCGGCCCACGCTACCGGATGCTGCTGATCGGTGCGGGGCAACTGTCGAGCTATCTGGCCGAGATGGCGCGCGCGCTCGACTATGCGGTGGCCGTGTGCGATCCGCGCGCCGAGTATGCGGAGGGCTGGGAGATCCCCGGCGCCACGCTCACGCGCGAGATGCCCGACGACGCGGTGGTCGCATTCCGGCCCGATGCGCACAGCGCGATCATCGCGCTCACGCATGACCCGAAGCTCGACGACATGGCGCTGCTTGAGGCGCTCGTGTCGGAGTCGTTCTATGTCGGCGCCATCGGCTCGCTGAAGAACCAGGATGCGCGTCGCGTGCGGCTGGCGAAGCACTTCGGGCTCACCGAAGCGCAGCTGGCGCGCCTGCACGGCCCGGTCGGCATCAAGAACGGCGCGCGCACGCCGGCCGAGATCGCGGTGGCAATCCTCGCCGACCTCACGGCGGTGCGCTACGGCTACCGGATTCCGGCGCCAGTGCCGGTCAGTCCGATCCCCGGTGCGGCGGGTAGTGGCTGTGCGGCAAACGGCGGATGAAAAAACCGCTGCCCACATAAGGGGCGCCGTGCTTGCTTGGAGCGGTATGGATTTGACGGTGAGGATTTGTACTGGCAGATAGGAAATATGTCATACGGTTTGTGGCCTCCCGTCTCTCTGCCTGACCCGTCTTTGGATTTCTCGCCTGGATGCGCAAAGGCACCCGGACCGCTTGATCTGGCCTGCCGCAGCCTTGCGACGTCCGTATTAGGATCCAATTCGGTTCCCCCGAGAAAATAATATGCCATCCAAACTTCATCGGCCCGTGCCGTCGGACGCATCGCCGCTTGCTGACACGCCAGCGATGCGTTTCCTGGAAACCGCCACGCGCCTGATGCTGGGCTACAACATGCGTGCGGAACTGCTTCAGCGCCGTATTTTGCGTATCGCGCAGCGGTTGGAGCTGGAACTGGATGTGCTCGTGAATTACCGCAGTGTCACCTTATTCACGGGTGCCGGCTGGCACGTGAACATCCAGGTGCACGAGTTGCGGATCAACGTGGCGGTCAGCACGCGTGCGATCCAGGCGGTCGATTCGTTTTGTGATGGTGTGATCGGCCTCGACGAGGCGATGATCCTGCTCGAGGCTGCCGAGCGCAATGTAGCTGCGCACTCCCGGTTCGAGCTGGCAGTGATCTTCGGCCTCGCGGCCTCCGCGCTGGCTTGGCTGTTGCATGCGGACTGGGGCGCGATCGTGGTTACCGGTGTTTCATCCGCTATCGGCCTGTTGGTTCGCCAAGAGCTTGGCAAGCGTCACTTTATCCTGTTCGCGCTGCCGTTTTCCGCTGCGCTGATCGGTGCATCATGCGGCGGAATTGTGATCCTGGCGGGTTGGACACAGACGCCCGGCTATTGTTTGATGGTGCCGGCACTGATGCTGGTACCGGGCCCCCACCTGATCAACGGTCTCTATGACATGCTTGAAAACCACATGCAGACTGGGCTGGCGCGCCTCGGATTGGCGGCGGGCGTGCTCACATCGGCTGCATTGGGGGTTTTTCTTGGTGGCTGGCTTACGCTCGGGATGACCACCGCCGCTGCAGAGCCGTCGAATGTCGCACCGCTGAATCTCCTGATCGATGTCCTGCTTGCAGGCATGGCGTCCTGTGGGTTTGGTGCGTTCTATAACGCACCCTGGCGTGTGCTGTGGATCTCGATCGTGGCGGGGATGATTGGTCATGGCATCCGCTATGTCTGCATGGATCACGGTGTTAGCCAGGAAATTGCGACGCTGTTCGCCTGCCTTGCGATTGGTGCGATTTCTAATGTGGCGGTCGAGAAACTGCGACTGCCCTTTGCTGCTGTGGCCTTTGCAGGCGCCGTGCCGATGATGCCCGGCGTGTTCATCTACCAGAGTATTGCCAGTGCGATGCAGTTGTCGAAGGCTGGAATACACGCGGATCCAGAGGTGGCCGTGGCGATGTTGGCACAGCTTGCGAAGGCGGGCTTCGTGATCGGAGCGATGGGGATGGGTTTGCTGCTCGGCGCGAGGCTGACGGGTTTGATCGGGCGAGAGATCGTGAGGCTGCGTGAGGGACCTGTGCGGCCTGCGTGATGATGCCCCAATGGGGGAAGATCCAAAGGGGCTGGTTGGAAAGGACAAACAGGGCCATGGGCCCTGTTTGCGTCTTGCGAGCACCGGTTATTGGCGCTTTTTTCCCGCTCCAGCAAATTGCTGTGCGGCTTCTCGGGGGAGGCTTATGCGGCGGCGGCCTGGCAGTGCTCGCGCATCCAGGTAATCGCGATTTCATGCGTCGGCAGTGCGTTGGACTGTTCGACGATGCGGAGATGACCGTCCCTCTGCTCACAAACTTCGGCAAAAAAAGCGTCATCGTTGGTCGAGTGGACGACGCTACCGAAGACACAGTCCTTGCCAGCGTTCAGTTTGATTACGTAGAGGGGCATCGCAATCATGATATATCCTTGTTTCGAGCGTGGTTATTACTTAGGTAAAGAGTACTGCCGTGACAGGCAGCGATCCAATTCAGCTTTCTGATCGCGCGATGTGTTTTGCAAATGATCGACGGCGGTGCTGCATCGGCTTGCGGCCCAGGAGCCTTCGCCCGGTCAGGGGGGTGTGCTTTGCCGGTTGATGTTTTGATTCATCCAGACCACCGCAGCATCGCGGTTCGGTAGGGCCGAAGACTTCTCGAGACGACGGATCCGGCCGTTCTTTTGCTCATGAATCTCGGCGTAGTAACCATCGTTAGCGGCATATACGCCACCGAACAGGATGGTCTTGCCCGCGTTTATTTCTACGACATCAAGGGCAAAGTTGCTCATGGGGTTACCTCGCTTCAGATAGACCGATCGGTGCCGATCGGTGATCGTTGGTGCACAGCACAAATCGTACTCGTGCGTAGCGAGTTCACCAATTCAACCTTTTGCATGCCAGATTAGGGAATTTTCTTGCACTGCAGTAACCGCAACGCGGTCCGCTCTTCAGGGATAGAAGGCGTACAGCTTGTAGCCTGAGGCAGGCTGGTCGAGTGCATCGAAATACACGGTGAAGGCAAGATCTGCGGTTGGTGCGAAGGCGGGGCTTGCCTTGAGCGTTTCAGGAAGCCATTCCTCGGGCGGCAGTACTTTGCGGACGAGGGCGCGATTGAATACGTCGGTCAATGTGACTTCGAGGTATGGATACGCTTGGGCAAAGTCAGCGCGATTGCGCAAGGTGCCTGCCAGTTCGAAGCTGCCTTCGCGGCCCCCGCGTGGATGGAGGTCCGAGGCCTCGATGCTGATCAGGGACGTGACGCGTGGCCAAGGCATGACGCAGCCGAGGTGGGCGCACGCTTGTTCGAAATAGGGACGGGTAGCCGGAAAGTCGCGGGCGATGTCGTGGCGCAGCCAGAGGAGTGCCTGGGTACCGCCAAGTATGAGCAATACGAGAATCGAGACGACCCAGGGCCAAGTTCGGCGCCGCGGTTCGACGTCTCGTTCCCGATCCCATGAAAGTGGCGGCTCGTCTGACGGTGCTTCGTCGGGAAACACTGAGGCCGATCCGGACGCTGGCTCGTAGGCGGCGTACGGTTCGCGATGCAGGTCGGCCGCTGCCAGTGGTTCGAGTTCGTCGAAATCTTCGATCGCCCGGGCCACGATATGCTCGGGGGGGTCGAAAATGTGGTCTTCCGCCTCTTCCTCGAGCGGTGTTTCGCCAACTAAGTCTGCCGTACTCTTGAGGTTCGGCGACGAATACTCAGCCAAGATTTCGGCAACAGCCGGGCTCTCGTCTTCCTCGTCCTCAAGCGAAAGCGTAGTGGTGGGGACGATCTCCGTGGCCTGATCCCACTGTGCGGCAAGGTTGTCGGCGGCAAGATGACGGTCGGGAGCTGCCGGTTTCGCATGATGCGTCTCTGACAGCCAATCCGTACCTTGGATGACGGTTGTGCTCGATCGTGCAGGGACCGAGCCCGGCAGATCTGGCGCGTCAAGGTCGAAGTCCAGCGTAGCGAAAGGTGAGGCGACCAGATGCGCGGGGTCCAGTTCGGGAATCGGTGGCGCAATATCCCCTGCGCTGTGCATCGTGTAACGCGGAGGAGGGGAGATCGAGCGCCAGCCGAATGGTGGTGCGGCGCTAGTGGGCTGCGATGCTGGCAGATCCGCTGCGTCGAGTATGGATTCCCCCGACCGGGCCATGGCGTCCACAACGGTTCCCGCTGCATCAGGCCTAGACTGCTGAGGCGCTTGCGAGATGGGCGGGGGCGCTGTTTCGGATTCTTCTGCCAAGGCTTCGGGTCTGGACTCCGAGTCGGGTGTCGTTGAAACCGGCGGCGTTTGTACTTCGGTTGCGGCTTCTAGTGCTTCGCTATCCACGAGCTGGCCTTCGATCAACGCTGCGAGCGCGTTGAACGGGGCTTGGCAGTGCCCGCAGCGCACGCGTCCGTTGCGGGCACGCAACTGCTCCGGCTTGACCCGAAACGTCGTGCCGCAATGCGGACAGCGTGTATTCAACATGCGGTCTCACCTTCGAGACGGACCCAGCCTTCGTGTTCGGCGCCAACCTTGAGCGGAATGTATGGTGTGTAGGCCGAAATCACCTGTTGTGCCTGTTCCGCCAGCACGCCGGACAGTGCGAGCCGGCCACCGGGCGCGACGCAGGCAGCGATCGCCGGAGCCAAGACACAGAGCGGATTGGTCAGAATATTTGCCACGACGCGATCATAGCGCGCGGCGATGGGTGTGCCACTATGGAGAACGGCTACCTCGGTTCCGTTTCGCTCAGCATTGTCTCGGGTAGCTTCGAGTGCGCGTTCGTCGATATCGATCCCGAGCACCTGAGCGGCGCCTAGTTTTGCCGCCGCAATGGCGAGGATTCCGGAGCCGCAGCCATAATCGAGCACGCTCTTGCCTGCCTCGACGTTATCGAGGATCCATTCCAAGCAGAGTTTCGTGGTTGGATGCGAGCCGGTACCGAAGGCCAGCCCAGGATCCATCTCAATGTTGATCGCTGACGGATCCGGGGCATCGTGCCAGGACGGGACGATCCATAGCCGATCAGTAATGCGGATCGGATCGAACTGGCTTTGCGTCAGGCGCACCCAGTCCTGCTCTTCGACTTCGTCCACGGAGAACGGTGGCACGGCATCGAGACCTGCTTGCGCGGCCGCGGTGGCGAGCGCCAGCGTGAGTTCCACGTCGTCGTTGAATAGCGCGAGGACTCGGCTGTGGCGCCACAGGGGTTGGGCCGGATGGCCCGGTTCGCCGAATTGCGGTGTTTCTTCGGGTGTGCCGGCATCGGCATCCTCGATCGACACGGACACCGCGCCTGCATCCATAAGCGCTTCGGAAAGTGACTCGGCGTGTGCCTCGTCAGCGAATAGCGCGACTTGCAACCACATGATTCAGCCTCCGCTGAGCCGCCCCTTCAGGGGGATCGGGCGTAGCGAGGAATCTCTGGAGCCCTGCTCCACGCTCCCGATGCAGGCCAGCTCTGCAAAGCTGGCCTTGGGCGAACTCAGTGAGCGTGGGGACTGGCCCCATACCTTCCTCAGTCCTTCTTGAGCCGTGACTCAAGGTAATGGATGCTCGTTCCGCCATGTACGAAATTGGCGTCGTTGAGCAGTTCCTGGTGCAGCGGAATGTTCGTCTTGATGCCTTCGACAACCATCTCGGACAGTGCGATGCTCAGCCTACGGATTGCCTGTGCGCGGGTATCGCCATAGGCGATCACCTTGCCAACCATCGAATCGTAGTGCTGCGGCACCATGTAGCCGTTATACACATGTGAATCGACCCGGATGCCGGGACCGCCCGGCGTGTGCCAGTTGGTGATCCGGCCTGGCGAGGGCGTGAATTTGAAGGGGTCTTCGGCATTGATTCGGCACTCGACTGCGTGACCGCGCAGCACGATATCCTTTTGGCGGAAGCGAAGTTTATCGCCGTAAGCCACGCGAATCTGCTCCTGCACGATATCGATGCCTGTGATCATCTCGGTAACCGGGTGTTCGACCTGCACGCGCGTGTTCATCTCGATGAAGAAGAACTCCCCATTCTCGTAGAGGAACTCGAACGTACCTGCACCGCGGTAGCCGATTCTCTTACAGGCTTCCACGCAACGCTCGCCAACCTTTTCGATCAGTTTGCGTTCGATGCCGGGCGCAGGAGCTTCTTCGATGACCTTCTGGTGGCGGCGCTGCATCGAACAGTCGCGCTCACCCAGATAGACCGCATTGCCGTGTTGGTCGGCCAGCACCTGGATCTCCACGTGACGCGGGTTCTCCAAGTACTTCTCCATGTATACGGTTGGGTTGCCGAAGGCTGACTGGGCTTCGGTCCGCGTCATCGTGACGGCCTGGAGCAGGGCGCCTTCGGTGTGCACCACACGCATGCCACGCCCGCCGCCACCACCGGCGGCCTTGATGATGATGGGGAAGCCAACCTGACGGGCGATCTTGGTGATTTCTTTCGGATCATCCGGCAGCGCGCCGCCCGAGCCGGGCACGCAGGGCACGCCGGCCTCGATCATGGCCTGCTTGGCCGAGACTTTGTCGCCCATCAGACGGATTGTTTCGGCGCGTGGGCCGATGAAGACAAAACCCGAGTTCTCGATCCGCTCGGCGAAGTCTGCGTTCTCGGACAAAAAGCCGTAACCGGGGTGGATGGCCTCGGCATCGGTGACCTCGGCGGCGGCGATGATTGCCGGCACATTGAGGTAGCTTTGGGACGATTGCGCGGGACCGATGCAGACGGACTCGTCGGCGAGCTTGACGTACTTGGCCTCGGTGTCGGCTTCCGAATGGACCGCCACCGTCTTGATGCCGAGCTCGCGACAGGCTCGCAGCACGCGCAAGGCGATTTCGCCGCGGTTTGCGATGAGAATTTTTTCGAACATGGCTTGAAAACGCGTAAGGGTTGAGGATGGGGCGCGGCTACTGCGTCGGAATGCCGGCGCCGGCTCGCGCCTCGCGCTTTCAGCCAATCACGAACAACGGCTGGCCGTACTCGACGGGCTGGCCATTCTCGACCAGGATCGCCTTGATCTTGCCCGTCGCTTCGGACTCGATCTCGTTCATGAGTTTCATGGCTTCGATGATGCACAACGTTGCGCCGTTCGCGACCGAATCGCCGACCTCGACGAACGGTTTTGCCCCCGGTGCCGACGAGCGATAGAAGGTGCCAACCATTGGTGACTTGACGACGTGACCTTCCGGTAATGCTGGTGCGGCCGGTGCCGCTGGCGTAGCGGCGATTGCTGGAGTTGGCATGCTTGCCGCATAGACGGCTGGTGCGACCGCAGGTGCTGCCAAATGTTTGGCGATGCGGACTTTTTCTTCACCCTCGGTTACTTCCAGCTCTGAAATGCCGGACTCCTGTACGAGGTCAATCAGCTTCTTCAGCTTGCGCAAATCCATGGAAAGAGCTCCCTTCACGTGGCCCGATCCGCCCTTTCTTGGTGGGAGGCGGTAGCGGTTTAGGGTCAGTCAGTTCTGACGAATTTTGTTGAGGGCGTATTCAAGTGCGAGACGATAGCCGTCGGCGCCGAGTCCGCAGATGACACCAACTGCGATGTCGGAGAAGTACGAGCGGTGGCGGAAGGCTTCCCTTGCATGGATGTTCGACAGGTGAACTTCGATGAACGGAATGCGTACCGCTGCAAATGCATCGCGAAGTGCGACGCTTGTGTGCGTGTAGCCGCCCGGGTTGATCAGGATGAAGTCCACGCCTTCGCTGGCTGAGGCCTGGACCCGGTCGATCAGTTCGCCTTCGTGATTGCTTTGGAACGACTCCAGCATTACGCCAGAAGCACGGGCGCGTGCCTCAAGAGATTCGTGGATGTCGGCCAGCGTCGTGCGGCCGTAAATATCGGGTTCCCGTGCGCCGAGCAGGTTCAGGTTTGGACCGTGCAGTACCAGGATCCTGGGTTGCGGCGGTGTCGAACCAATGTCTTCCTGCTTGTGGGACTTGCTGCGTTTTGCGCTCACCATGCCGGCCAGTTTGCCGCAAATCGCTGAAATTGACTACAGCCAAGGCTGAATTCGAAATGCATCCGGCGCTCGGCGAATCCGCGCAAGATGCCAGCGAAGCCCTATTAAGGCAAGCGCTGGCGCAGATTTCTTAGTTTGCGACTGTATGGAGCAGCTTCTCTAGCTGATCGTTGCGGAATGCGCCTAATTTGACGTTGCGCAGTTTTCCGTTTGAGTCGATCACGACCGTGAATGGCAACCCTTGAGCGGTATTTCCTAACTGCTGGGTCAGGCTGATCTGTTCCGGGCCGGCTACAAGGAGCGGGAATGTCAGCTTGTTCGTCTCTCGGAACTTGCGTATTGCGTCCGCTTCGTCGATGCCGATGCCAATCACTTGGACACCTTTGCCAGCCCATTGGGTCTGCGCCTGGTCGAGTAGTGGCATCTCCTCGCGGCAAGGCGGACACCAAGTTGCCCAAAAATTGACCACCAGCGTCTTCCCGCTCCATTGCGAGAGGGTGTGTGGCTTTCCGTCAGCATCGGGGAGTTGCTGGTCGAGTAACTGGCTGATGGCCTGTGGCGTGATGTTGCCTGGTGCAGTAGCCAGTGCGTCGTGCCGCACGCTGACCCACCAACCGGCTGCGGCGGCACCAAAGCCGACGGCGATGACCAATAGACCAGCGATCTTGCTGTTCATGATTCGGGTAGCTCCCTTTCAGAGTGCGCCTGGCAAAGCGCCTCCACCGCAGCCAGTCGTGCCCGGTCGGCGCCGTTGCGGCGCGGCATGCGTTCGGCAATGAGGTCGAAGACGCACATCTTCACCGGCACTTCCTCCCATTCGAAGGCGAGGATGGCTTCGGGGGATTCTGGGCCGGGCCTACGGATATCGCGGTGTTCGTAGTCGATCCTGTGGTTGAGGAGGAAAAGCTCGATATCCTTGGCGCTGTCTGCAAAGACGTCGATCTCGACCTCGGAGAACCCGGTGGCGGTACCGTCCAGGACCGCGCCTGTCAGCGCAGGGCGGAATCCGGCGAATGCTCGCATGACTTCGACTGCGGCTTCGCGCATCGCCAAGAGGCGCTCATCATCTTCTTCAGTTCGGTAGAGTGCCTGATAGGCGCGCAGTTCAGCCTCAATCTCGGCCTTGTTCGGCATGGCCTCGCCTTCGGTGATGCCAAGCTGGCGGGCAGCTTTGCGTTTGGCCAAGCCGTAGTCGTTGATGCCTTCTTCGGCGATCAGGCGGGCGGCCAGGGCGGCGATATTGCGGCGCAGAGTGCTGCGGGGTGGGGGAACGTCGCGATACGGCATGGCGGGCGTACTCATAAAGGCCGGCTTGCGTGGCTGGCTCGGCTAGAATTCTCAGCCCATTCTACACATCCCGGCGGGCTCGCTACCCGTCGCCCGATTCCCGATGCACATTCATATCCTCGGTATCTGCGGCACGTTCATGGGCGGTATCGCACTGCTTGCCCGCGCGCAGGGGCACCGCGTCACGGGCTGCGACGCCAACGTCTACCCTCCGATGAGCACGCAGCTCTCCGAACAGGGGATAGATCTCATTGAAGGCTACGATCCATCGCAGGTCGCGCTTGATGCCGATGTGTGGGTCATCGGAAATGCGGTGTCACGCGGCAATCCGCTGCTTGAGGCGATTCTGGATCGGGGGCTGTCCTATACGTCGGGCCCGCAGTGGCTGGCGGAAAACATCCTGCCTGGCAAATGGGTGCTGGCGGTGGCTGGTACACACGGCAAGACCACCACGAGTGCAATGCTGGCCTATCTGCTCGAATCGGCCGGCCTTAACCCGGGTTTTCTGATTGGTGGAGTGCCGCAGGACTTCGGTGTTTCGGCGCGACTGACGGATTCGCCTTTTTTCGTGATCGAGGCTGACGAATATGACACCGCGTTCTGTGACAAGCGTTCGAAGTTTGTGCATTATCGCCCGAAGACCGTGGTTCTCAATAATCTTGAATACGATCACGCAGACATTTTCCCGGATCTGGCAGCGATCGAGACGCAATTCCATCATCTGGTTCGGATCGTTCCGCGGATTGGCCGAATTGTCGCCAACGGCGCGGAGGTCAGCCTCGAGCGCGTGCTTGGTCGTGGCTGCTGGAGCGAACTCGAATGGTTCGGCCGCCCAGAGGGTTGGCTGACCGCAGAGGGCCGGTCGGTGGTGCATGCGGTGTTTTCACTTGGCGGAAACGCGCTCGGCGAGGCCGAAATGCCGATTGCAGGCGAGCACAATCGGTCGAACGCACTTGCTGCGATCGCCGCCGCGCGTCATGTCGGTGTGCGTCCGCAGGATTCGATTGCCGCCTTGCCCGGCTTCAAGGGGGTGAGGCGCCGGCTTGAGGTGCGGGGCACCATTGCTGGCGTCACTGTTTATGACGACTTCGCCCACCATCCCACGGCCATTGAGACGACCGTGGCCGGTCTGCGCCGTCGCCAGCCGGAGGGCCGCATCCTTGCGGTACTTGAGCCCCGGTCCAACACGATGAAGCTCGGCACGATGAAGGAGCGTCTGGCTGCCAGCCTTGAACACGCCGAACGCATCTATTGCTATGCGAACAATCTCGGCTGGGACCCTGCGGAGGCACTTCAACCGCTCGGAGCGCGCGCGCGAACCTTCGATCAGCTTGATGCGTTGGTGGCTGCTGCAGTGCAGGATTCACGGCCTGGTGATCAGATTCTCGTTATGAGCAATGGTGGATTCGGGGGGGTTCACCAGAAATTGCTCGATGCCTTGGCTCGACGCTGAAATCGAATCGAATCAACAACAAAGGCGCCAATTTGGCGCCTTTGTTGTTTCAGCGAGCGGCTCATGGCTGGCTGGGCAGCTTGTTTTCGTGGTGCAGTATGCGTTTCGCTATGACGTATTGATGTACGTCATGATTTGTTGATATAGCTGCAAGCGCTATGGCAACATGCCTCTGCATTCGCGGAGCCGCAGGTTGCTGGTAGCGGTTCCGTGCGGGAGTTGGAGTAGCGGCATGCGTCGTTTTCTCGGCTGATCCTGCAACCCAGTCCAGTCCGGCGCGTGTCGTCCGAGCATCACTACAAGGTGTCAGGGGACATGAGGACAACCACTCGCGCGATTGTTTCATCCGCGGCGCTCCTCGCCGCATCCGCTGCTTCCGCCAGCGGCGCCCGCTTCAATCTCCAGGAACCGGTAACAGGGATCGCCACGGACATCTACAGCATGCACACGCTGATGATGGTGATCTGCTTGTTCATCTTTGTTGCTGTTTTCGGCGTGATGTTCTGGGCGGTGTTCAAGCACCGCAGATCGAAGGGTGCGGTGGCTGCGCACTTCCACGAGAACACGGCCGTCGAGATTGTCTGGACCATCATCCCGGTGCTCATCCTCGTTGGCATGGCATGGCCCGCAACGCGCACGATCATCGCGATGAAGGACACCTCCAGCCCCGACATCACGATCAAGGCCACCGGCTACCAGTGGCAATGGGGCTACGACTATCTCAAGGGCGAAGGCGAGGGCGTGCATTTCGTGTCGATGCTCTCGACGCCGCGCGAGCAGATCGAGTCCGACGTGCCCAAGGGCGAGAACTACCTGCTCGAAGTCGATAAACCGCTCGTGGTGCCGGTCGGCAAGAAGGTCCGCATTCTCTCCACCGCTGCCGACGTCATCCATTCGTGGTGGGTGCCGGCCTTCGGCGTGAAGCAGGACGCAATCCCCGGCTTCATCCGCGACACCTGGTTCCAGGCAGAGAAGGAAGGCATCTATCGCGGCAACTGCGCCGAACTCTGCGGCAAGGAGCACGGCTTCATGCCGATCGAGGTGCATGTCGTCTCGGCCGAAAAGTACAGCGCCTGGGTTGCCGAGCAGAAGAAACACCAAGCCAAAGAACAGCAGGCAGCCCAACAGACCGCCGCGGCAGGCTGAGATCCACGACAGGGAGCGAACACTGATGAGTGCAGTACCTCAAGGTCTGAGTCACGCCCACGGGCAGGCGCATCACCATGCCCCCTCCGGCCTGATGCGCTGGATCACCACGACCAACCACAAGGACATCGGCACGATGTACCTGATCTTCAGCTTCATCATGTTCCTCTCCGGGGGCGTGATGGCGCTGACGATCCGTGCCGAACTCTTCCAGCCCGGCCTGCAGGTCGTGCATCCGGAATTCTTCAACCAGCTCACCACGATGCACGGCCTCGTGATGGTCTTCGGCGCGATCATGCCGGCCTTCGTCGGCTTCGCGAACTGGCAGATCCCGCTGATGATCGGTGCCTCCGACATGGCCTTCGCGCGCATGAACAACTGGAGCTTCTGGCTGCTGCCGCCTGCCGCGATCCTGCTCATCGGCTCGTTCTTCGTGCCGGGCGGTGCATCGGCCGCGGGCTGGACGCTCTACGCGCCGCTGTCGATCCAGATGGGCATGGGCATGGACATGGCGATCTTCGCCATCCACATCATGGGTATCAGCTCGATCATGGGCGCGATCAACATCGTGGTCACGATCCTCAACATGCGCGCGCCCGGCATGACGCTGATGAAGATGCCGCTGTTCTGCTGGACCTGGCTCGTCACCGCCTACCTCTTGATCGCCGTGATGCCGGTGCTCGCAGGTGCAGTGACCATGATCCTGACCGACCGCCACTTCGGCACCAGCTTCTTCAATGCGGCCGGCGGCGGCGACCCGGTGCTCTACCAGCACGTGTTCTGGTTCTTCGGGCACCCCGAGGTCTACATCATGATCCTGCCGGCCTTCGGGATCGTCAGCCAGATCATCCCGACCTTCTCGCGCAAGCCGCTCTTCGGCTACGCCTCGATGGTCTACGCGACGAGTTCGATCGCGATCCTCTCGTTCGTCGTCTGGGCGCATCACATGTTCACCACCGGCATGCCGGCGGCGGGGCAGATCTTCTTCATGTACGCGACGATGCTGATTGCGGTGCCAACCGGCGTAAAGGTGTTCAACTGGGTCGCCACGATGTGGCGCGGCTCGCTCAGCTTCGAGACGCCGATGCTGTTCGCCGTAGGCTTCCTCTTCGTCTTCACGATGGGCGGCTTCACGGGCCTCATCTGCGCGATCGCGCCGGTCGACATCCAGCTGCAGGACACGTACTACGACGTCGCGCACATCCACTACGTGCTCGTCGCGGGTTCGCTGTTCGCGCTGTTCGCCGGCACCTACTACTGGCTGCCGAAATGGACCGGCCACATGTATGACGAGAAGATGGGCAAGGTGCACTTCTGGTGCTCGATCATCTTCTTCAACATCACCTTCTTCCCGATGCACTTCCTCGGGCTCGCCGGCATGCCGCGGCGCATTCCCGACTACAACCCGATGTTCGCGAACTTCAACGAGCTTGCGTCGATCGGCGCCTTCGGCTTCGGCCTTTCGCAACTGATCCTGCTTTACAACGTGATCCGTTGCGTGCGCAGTGGCGCGGCTGCTGCCGCCAAGCCGTGGGATGGCGCGGAAGGGCTCGAATGGACGGTGCCCTCGCCAGCGCCGTATCACTCCTTCGAGACTCCGCCGGTCGTCAAGTAACTCAAGACAAAGGCATGACGATGATGCTGATGCCGCAAGTGCACGATACCGGCCGGCAGCGTGCGAACCGCAAGACGGCGTTCGCGTTGCTGACCGTGGCGCTGGTGCTTTTCTTTGGGATCATGCTCAGGTACTGGCTGCAACAGCACGCATGAGCGAAAACCTTGAGAACCGGCGTCTGTTGGCGCGTCTCGTTGTCGCAGCGGTTGTGATGTTTGGTTTTGGCTTCGCGCTTGTGCCTTTCTACAAGACGATCTGCGAAGTAGCCGGCATCAACCGTTTGCTCTCGCCTGACGTGGCTGAGAACACACAGGTCGATCGCAATCGTGTGGTAACGCTGGAGTTCGATGCCAACGCATATGGTGTGCCGTGGCGCTTCCGGCCGCTGAAAAGCAGCATCCAGGTGCATCCCGGCGAACTCGTGCGTGTCGACTATGAGGTTGAGAACGTCACCGATGCACCGATCAGTGGTCAGGCGATTCCGAGCTACGGGCCGGACTATGCCGCGCAATACGTCAAAAAGCTTGAGTGCTTCTGCTTCACCCAGCAGCAGCTCGGCGCTCGCGAAAGGCGCGTAATGCCAGTGGCGTTCGTACTCGACCCGGCACTGCCGGCGAATGTTCATGTGATGACTCTGTCCTACACATTCTTCGAGGTGGAGGGTGCTGTGCAGGTTGACGCGGGGACAGGGGGGCAAAGTTGAACGAGACGCGGCGCGCCGGTTTTTGGGCAACGGTGCGCGCTGTGCTGTGGTCTTTTGTTGGAATCCGCAAGCGGCGCGACTACCTGCGCGACGCTACAGAGTTGAATCCGGTTGCAGTTGTCGTCGCGGGGGTGGTCGGCGGCGTGGTCTTCGTGCTCACGCTGGTCGTCATCGTGAACGTCATCGTTTCACAGCAATGACAGGGAGAAAGACGTGATGAGCGCAACGCTCGAAAAGTACTTCGTACCCGAACCCTCGCACTTCCCGATTTTCGGCTCGGTAGCGCTTCTGCTGATTGGCGGTGGCGCGGCGATGTGGGTCAACACCGTCGCGCCGGGGAAATGGATGGTGTTGCTCGGATTGATGACATTGCTCTACATGCTGATGGGGTGGTTCGGCCAGGTCATCCGCGAGTCCCAGACTGGCAAGTACGGCAAACAGGTCGACCGTTCATTCCGCTGGAGCATGAGCTGGTTCATTTTCTCGGAAGTGATGTTCTTCGCCGCGTTCTTCGGTGTGCTCTTCTATATCCGTGTGCTGTCGCTGCCGGAGTTGGGCGACGGCAAATCTGCCGTGCTGTGGGAGGGCTTCAAACCGGCATGGCCCACGGCTGGCCCGATTGTCGAGGAAGCCTTTACGCCAATGAAGGCGTGGGGCATCCCGGCGATCAATACACTGCTACTGCTTACATCTGGTGTGACGCTGACGTGGGCGCACTGGGGGCTGCTCAAGGAAAACCGTGGCCAACTGATCGCCGGCCTTGCGCTGACCGTTCTACTCGGCGTGGCCTTCCTCTGCCTGCAGGTATTCGAATATGTGCATGCCTATGAAGAACTGAAGCTCACGCTGCAGTCGGGCGTGTACGGTTCGACCTTCTACATGCTGACGGGATTTCACGGTATGCACGTGACGATCGGCGCGACGATGCTCCTCGTCATTCTGGTTCGCGCGATGTGCGGTCATTTCACACCGGACCGCCATTTCGCGTTCGAAGCAGTCGCCTGGTATTGGCACTTTGTCGACGTGGTGTGGCTGCTGCTATTTGTGGTGGTGTATTGGCTGTGACGTGAAGCGTCACGTCCTTGGAGAATGTGCGCGAAAGAGGGCTTGGAGGCGTTCGGCGCCCTCTTCCGTCCTGATGCAAGAAAGTGGAATGAATGAGCCTCTTCCGGTTTCGGAGAGGAAGAATCAGAGGCTCAGAGTTTCCCCTGGATGAAACCGAAGTGATAAGCAGCCATGAGCAGCAGGAAGAGAGTAATAGATATCCCGACACGGATCGAAAGTGCCACGGCTGTGCGCTCCCCGCGTCCCTTGTCCTTGAGCAGAAAACCGAGTGCCGAGGCGAGGCTGCCTACGATCAGGCAAAGCATGACGATCACCGTGATGCGCATGGACTGGAGCCTCCGGGATGATGGCGACGCAGTGTAATCCTGCCGGCATGAAGGTCAAGACTGTGCAGCGAAGCTCCGTGCTCGCATGGATTGCAGCGGTTGTCATCGCTGTGCTCTTCATTGCGGCAGGGATCTGGCAGCTTGCGCGTGCCCATTACAAGGACATACTGGCGCAGCGCTACGCGACCCTTGCCACGACGATGCTTCCGGCTGAACCCACACGCGACGGCGATGGCATGCGTGTTGTGGTGCGCGGGAACTGGCTTGCCAAGCATACAGTCTGGATCGACAACCGCACCCATGCAGGTCGTGCCGGCATCCATTTCCTGACCCCGCTTGTGCTCGTCGATGGCCGCTGGCTCTTTGTTGACCGTGGCTGGGTACCACTCGATGGGCGTCGCAGTTTGCCGGAGCCGCCGCCGCTCGTGTTGGGTGATGTCACCGTAGAAGGTCATCTCGTAACGCCTGCCGAAGGCTTTCATCTCGGCGCTGGTCCTGCAACAGGAAGACTCTGGCCGCGTATCGATCCTGATTCAATGAGACAGCTTGCGGCAGGTGTGCCTGTTTATCCCGCTGTCCTGCAGCTAGAGCAGGGGGCTAGCGACGGCCTCGTGCGTGACTGGGCGCCGTCCACGATGAGTGGGGATCGGCACCGTGCCTATGCGGTCCAGTGGTTTTCCTTTGCTGCCATTGTGCTTGGCCTCATGGTGTGGGTAATCCGGAGAAGATTGTTCAATGAAGATTGAAGCCCGCCGTACCCTGATCCTGCTTGCTCTCGTATGCGTTGCGCCGGTCGCGGCAAGCTATATCGCTTTTTATTTCTGGAAACCGGGCGGCGGGACGAACTATGGGGAGCTCTTGACACCGACTCCTTGGAATCCACCAGGCATCGCGCCCTCCGAAGAAGTACTGCTACGCGGTCGCTGGGTCATGGTATTCGCCGCGCCCGCGTCATGCGACAAAGGCTGCCGCGACAAGCTTTGGATCATGCGCCAGGTGCGTACCGCGCAAGGAAAGGAAATGGATCGTATTGAGCGTGTCTGGCTTGTCACCGATGGAGGCAAGCCCAATGCTGCGCTGCTTGCCGAACATCCTGGCCTGCGGGTGGTCAATGCGCATGCCGTAGAGCCCGGTGCAGGGCGCATAGAGATCATCGACCCGCTTGGCAACCAGATGATGCGCTATCCCGCGGAGCCAGAGCCGAAACGCATGATCAAGGACTTCGAACGCATCCTGAAATACTCGCGAATCTGAGTGGGCCGCTGACAATGATGCGCAAGACTGCCCTGGTCGCCCTCTGCCTCGCGTGCGTCGTCATCGTGCTGGGTGCCTATGTTCGTTTGTCCGATGCGGGGCTTGGCTGCCCGGATTGGCCGGGTTGCTACGGCAAGCTGACGCCGCATCACGCCGCGGAGCAGATTTCCGCTGCGACGAACGCAAATCCGCTAGGCCCGGTCAACATGGAAAAGGCCTGGAAGGAGATGGCTCACCGATATCTTGCCGCCACGCTCGGTGTCCTGATCCTCGCGTGCGCAGGGCTCGCATGGCGTAGGCATGGCGTGCCAAAGACATTGCCGACGGCATTGGTGGGGGTGGTGATCTTTCAGGGATTGCTGGGCAAATGGACGGTTACGCTGCTGCTCAAGCCGGCGATCGTCACTGGGCATCTGATTGGCGGGCTCACGACCGTTGCGCTGCTTGCATGGCTGGTTTTCCGTGAATTCGGACTGAAGCGGATCGAGGAGCCTGTATCGCTCGTGTGCTTGGCGCGTGTCGGCATCGTGGTGCTGGGTGCGCAGATCGTGCTCGGTGGCTGGACCAGTACCAACTACGCCGCGCTCGCGTGCCCCGATTTGCCGAGGTGCCAGGGAAGCTGGGTGCCCAGCATGGATTTCCAGAATGCCTTCCACGTCGTGCGTGAACTGGGCATGACGGCGGACGGTGACTTGCTTTCGTTTGCCGCGCTGACAGCGATCCACTGGACACATCGCGTCGGAGCAGTCGTTGTTGCCGGCGTGCTTGGACTGCTTTGCCTAGTTCTGTTCGCCCGGTGTGCCACGCGAGGCTACAGCGCATTGCTGGCCGGGGCGCTCGCCCTGCAATGGGGGCTTGGGGCGGCGAATGTGCATTTCGGTCTGCCACTTCCGGTGGCTGTCGCCCACAACGCAGGGGCACTGTGCCTGCTTCTGGTGATGCTACGGATCAATCACGCAATGCGCCGTTCGAGCGCATCCACGGTCTACAAAGGGAGGAAGATCGGTGAGAACGCTATCGCTTGAAGTTGCCCAACCCCTCACTCAGCGCATGAGGGCTTATGGGGCGTTGACCAAGCCGCGTGTCAATACCTTGGTTGTGTTCTGTGCGGTGATAGGCATGTTCCTCGCCGTGCCATATGGCCTGCCGCCTGCGCAGGTGGTGATTGCGGCGACCGTGGGTATTGCGTGTGTGGCTGGCGCCGCCGCTGCGATCAACTGCCTTATCGAACAGCGGATCGATGCGCAGATGGCGCGCACTCGTGCAAGACCGCTGCCACGCGGGGTGCTCAGCACCAACGAGACGCTTGCGTTCTCGGGCTTGCTTGGCGGCTTCGGCCTTGCGCTGCTGTGGTCGGAGGTCAATCTGCTGACAATGTGGCTGACACTTTCAACTTTTATCGGCTACGCGGTCATCTACACCGTCCTGCTCAAGCCCTACACACCTCAGAACATCGTGATCGGTGGTGCGTCTGGCGCGATGCCGCCGGTGCTCGGCTGGGCTGCGGTCACCGGCGAGGTATCGTCCGATGCGTGCCTCCTGTTCCTCATCATTTTCGCTTGGACGCCGCCACACTTCTGGGCGCTCGCACTCTATCGTACGCAGGAGTACGCGAAAGCCGGACTACCGATGCTGCCGGTTACCCACGGCCCCGAATACACGCGGCTCATGGTGTTGCTCTATACGCTGATCCTGCTTGCGGTCACATTGCTGCCCTTTGCCACGCATATGAGCGGGCCGCTTTACCTTGCCGCGGCGGTACTGCTCGGCCTCGGTTTCGTACGCTATGGCTGGAAGCTCTGGTCCGACTACTCGGATACCCTTGCGCGCAAAACCTTCCGCTACTCGATCGTGTATCTTTCAGCGTTATTCGCGGTTCTGCTGATCGATCACTACCTCTGATGCGCAAATTCGTTGCTGTGCTGCTTGCAGCCGTCTTTCTGGGCGGCTGCAGCGCTTCGAAGACCCCGCAGTTCCATTCCTCCGACATCACCGGGGCGGACTACGGCAAGGAGTTCAATCTGGCCGACCAGACTGGAAAGTTGCGGACCCTGGCCGACTTTCGCGGCAAGGTCGTCACGCTGTTCTTCGGTTATACGCAATGCCCGGATGTCTGTCCCACGGCGCTTACGACGATGGTGCAGGTGAAGAAGTTACTCGGTGCGGATGCGGACAAGCTGCAGGTGCTGTTCATCACCGTTGACCCTGAGCGCGATACCCAGTTGCTGCTTTCCGAATATGTGCCGGCCTTCGACCCTGGTTTCATCGGCCTACGCACCGATCCTGACAAGATGCCAGCCGTGCTCAAGGAATTCCGCATCTTCGCCCAGAAGCAGGGTGACATCGCCAGTGGCACCTACTCGGTTGACCACTCAGCGGGTACGCTGGTGTATGACCAGCAGGGGAGGCTGCGGCTGTACGTGCGGGCCGACGAGAAGCCTCAAGAGATTGCGGACGACCTGAAGCTGCTGCTGCAGTCGGGTGGCTGAAATGCCAGGCCAGACGTCCGAAGTCGATCTGGCCGCGCCCCACCCTGCAAATGCGCCTGTGACCCTTGGCTGGCTGCAGCCTCAGCGCGCGCATTTTCCCCAGTAATACGCATCGGCATCACAGCTCTTGCCGCCCGGCAAGGTGCAGCTACCGCGTTCGACTGATGCGTTGCTTGCCGCGACGACATAGTTTCCGCCAGTGATTGCGCAGAAGCGCCCAGCCTCCGTGGTGTACCCCGTGATTCGTACGCCACCGAACCCGCATTCACCGCGGAACAGTGCCCATTCCTCGCACTGGCGGTTGTCTTCGAACACGCAGGTGCCGAACTGACCGCCGTTCGGGCGGCTTTCGATCATCAGGCTGCCACCGAGCTTGATGCAGCGTTCCGAGGCCGGATTGGCCGCATGTTGTCTTGCCGGAACCTGGGTGCTCCCCATGGTGCTGCAGCCAGCAAGGACTGACGCGGCAAACACAAGAAATGCCCGTGCTGTGTCATGACAACGCTCTTCCAAGATCGACATGCTTCGTCCTCTCTTTCAGGCAGGGTGGAAGTGGGCGTCATGCTCGTAAATATGATGCAGAAGCCCAGCCTGATCGCATCGGTCCCTACCTAGTTGCTGAAGTGCTCTTGGTTGCGTCAGGTCAGGATTTGCCTTGACAAGAATTGCTTCGGCAAATAAATTGCGAATCTTCTTACCCGTGTAGTGGTTGCCATGGCTTCCTGCATGACGCCCGAGGATCCTAGTCTCGGCCTTCTCATTCATTGTGTCCGTCTCGGGCTGATTCGCCACCTCGAGCAGGCTCTCGAGAACGACGGTTGCGGACTCAATTTCACGCAGTTCCGGACAATCAAGGTCCTGAGTGAAGCTGAGTCGATAACCCCTTCGGAACTGGCCCGCGCGCTCGACCACGATGCAGGGGCGCTGACACGCTTGCTCGATCGCCTGCAGGAAAAGGGCTATGTCCGTCGCAAGCCGCGCGACGATGATCGGCGCGTCGTGGACGTCAGTCTGACCGAGGCCGGGCGTGCCTTGTGGAATTCGATCCGGGTGACGGCCGACCGAGTTAGTGCGCTTGCCCAATCGAACCTCTCTGCTGCTGAGCAGGCCCAGCTCTTTGCCCTGCTGACCCGGGTTCGTACGACCCTGGAGGGTGGCGCCCTCCGAGAAATTGCCTGAGCAAACCATGAAGACGAAGACTTGGCGGTATGCGCCCCTCCTGCTTGCATTGGGTGTCGCCGGTTGCGCGAACATGCGTGGGCTGGCGCCCGAAGGCAAACTAATCGATGCCGACACGCTGGCGAGCGACAAAAGTCTTTCGGGCGTACGGTTATCCCATGCAGCTTGGCCGGCGAGTGACTGGTGGCGCAGCCTCGGTGATCCGCAACTCGATGCGATGATCGACGAGGCGCTCAAAGGCAATCCGGATCTGGCTGCAGCGGACGCACGAGTCCGTCTCGCTGCAGCACAGGCGTTCAGCGCGGATGCAGCCCGTATGCCCGAGTTCAGCTTCGAGGCTTCAGCACCCGGTGCTCGGCTTCCGGAGTCGATCGCACCTGGGGCGCTCGGTGGCAATTACGTTACGATCAAGCAACCTTTCTTCAGCTTTAACTACACCTTCGACCTTTGGGGCGGCAAGCGTTCTGCCTGGGAGGCCGCGCTCGGCCAGCAGCGTGCAACCGAGATCGATGCCAGAGCGGTTCGCCTCATGCTATCGGTGGATGTGGCGCGCGCCTACTCGCGTCTGGCCTATGCGTTCGAAGGGGATGACGTTGCGCGCAACGATCTGGAGCGCGCACAGCGGCTGCTCGCGCTTACCAAACAGCGAGTCAAGGCTGGCATCGACGCGGTTGCTCAGCAGCGCCAGGCTGAGGCAACAGTCGCTGCGGCCGAGCAGAGGGCCGCTCAATCGGCACAAGCGATCGAGAGCGGACGCACCGGGCTGGCTGTTTTGCTCGGTAAGGGGCCGGACCGTGGCCTCGAGATTGCACGGCCAGTTCCGCTCAAGCCATTGGACCTCGCCCTGCCTGACGCGTTGCCCGCCGATCTCATCGGTCGCCGTCCGGATCTGGTGGCCGCGCGCTGGCGCGTTGAGGCCGGCGAGCACAGCATTCACGCGGCGAAGACCCAGTTCTATCCGAACATCAACCTCAAAGCGTTGGCTGGCACGATCGCGTTGCATACCGCAGATGTCTTCGAACTCGGCAACCGCTTTGCGCTCATTACGCCTGCGATCTCCTTGCCGATCTTCGATGGCGGGCGGCTGCGCGCGAACCTTGCCGCGCAGGACGCAAACTATGATCTGGCGGTTGCGCAATACAACAGGATTCTTGTCAGCGCACTCAACGAGGTGTCCGGACAGGTTAGCCAGTTGCAATCACTTGTTACACAGGAGGCTGCGCAGCGGCGCGCGATCAAGGCTGCGCGTGAAGCGTGGGATCTTGCCACGCTGCGTTATCGAAATGGCATTGGCAGCTATCTCGAGGTGCTGAGCGTGCAACAGCAACTGCTTGCCGCTGATTTGCAGCTTGCCTCCCTTCATGCACAACAGGTCGATGCATCGATCCAGCTCGTTCGCGCGCTGGGTGGAGGTTATCGCGATGACACGCGCGTAGCCGCCTCCAGGGCCGCCAACGCCTCGACGAACTGAAAAGGTTCCTGACATGAGCTCCCAACCGAACACGTCCTCCGTTTCCGCTTCTCCCGCCGCGGCTGACGGCAGCCGCCGTCGCAAGGCGCTGCTCATTGGCCTTGGTGCCCTCGTCGTCGTGGGTGGCATCGGCTTTGGCGCCTATCACTATCTGCATGGCCGCTGGTACGAGAGCACCGAAGATGCCTATGCAAATGGCAATATCGTGCAGATTACACCGCAAACGTCGGGCACCATTGTCTCTATCGGTGCAGATGACAACGCGCTGGTCAAGGCAGGGCAGACGCTCGTTGCTTTTGATCCGAACGATTCGATGGTCGCGCTTGAACAGGCAGAGGCCGCGCTCGCGCGCACAGTGCGTCAGGTTCGTGGTCTCTATACCAATGTCAGCAGCAATCAGGCGGACGTGGCCGCGAGACGTGTCGGGCTCGATCGCGCGCGCTCGGACTACGAACGTCGCAAGGGGCTCGCCGGTAGCGGGGCGATTCCACAAGAGGAACTCTCCCACGCACGCGATGCGCTGTCCGCTGCCGAGCAGGCGCTATCGGCGGCGGAGCAGCAACTTGCCACCAACCGCGCGCTGGTTGATGACACCGGTGTTTCTTCGCATCCGGAAGTCAAGGCTGCCGCGGCGCAACTGCGCAGGGCGTATCTGGAGTCCGCGCGTAGCACGCTGGTCTCGCCGGTGACTGGCTATGTTGCGCAGCGCAGCGCACAGGTTGGTCAGCGCGTGCAGCCCGGGACACCGTTGATGGCGGTGGTGCCGCTCGGTGAGCTGTGGGTCGACGCGAACTTCAAGGAAACACAACTCGAGCATATGCGCATCGGCCAGGAGGTCGAGTTGCACTCCGACCTTTACGGCCGCGACGTGATCTACCACGGCAAGATTGCCGGATTGGGCGTGGGCACCGGCAGCGCGTTTTCGATCCTGCCTGCGCAGAACGCGACCGGAAACTGGATCAAGATTGTCCAGCGTGTGCCTGTGCGCGTTTCGCTTGATCCGAAGGAGCTAGCCGAGCATCCGCTGCGGGTCGGCTTGTCCATGAGCGTGGAAGTGAATATGCATGACCGCTCAGGACCGATGCTTGCTCAGGCCCCGAATGACAAGCCGGTCTTTTCGACCGACGTCTATGCAAGCCAGCTCACCGATGCCGACGCACGTATCGCGCACATCATCGCCTCCAACATCGGCGACAGTCACGCTCACCTGCATCCGCCGAAATCGAGGGAAGGCAAGGTGGCGAAGCAGGGCGGCAGTGGTTTTGCCGAGAAAAACATCAAGGCGACGCGTTCATGATCGATGCCAACCGCTTCACTGCCGGCTGTGTGCTGGCGGCGGGTGGGCGTGCATTCATGGGAGGTGAGTGATGACCGCCCCGTCCTTCCGGCCGCAGAACCTGACGCTGTGCACCGTTGGTCTCGCACTGGCGACCTTCATGCAGGTGCTCGACACGACGATCGCCAACGTTTCGCTGCCCACCATTTCCGGCAATCTCGGCGTCAGCTCGGACCAGAGCACATGGGTCATTACTTCGTTCGCGGTGAGCAATGCGATCGCACTGCCGCTGACAGGCTGGCTTTCGCGCCGCTTCGGTGAGGTCAAGCTGTTCGTCGCGGCGACGCTGCTCTTCACGCTCGCTTCGCTCCTGTGCGGTATTGCGCAGAGCATGGGAATGCTGGTTGGATTCCGCGCATTGCAAGGCTTCGTTGCAGGGCCCATGTATCCGATCACCCAGGCTCTCTTGATCGCGATCTTCCCGGCCAACAAGCGTACGCAGGCACTCGCCCTGCTTGCGACGGTGACGGTCGTCGCGCCAATTGCGGGGCCGATTCTCGGTGGCTGGATCACAGATAACTACAGCTGGCCGTGGATCTTCTTCATCAATGTGCCGATCGGTATCTTTGCCGCTGCCGTGGTATGGCAGCAGATGCGCAGTCGCCCGGTCGAGACCGAGCGTCCGAAGATGGATTACGTCGGCCTCGTGACGCTGGTCATAGGCGTTGGCGCACTGCAGATCGTGCTGGACAAGGGCAACGACGAAGACTGGTTCGCTTCGCAGTTCATCGTGTGGACCTCAGTGATCTCGGCAATTTCGCTCGCGATCTTCATTATCTGGGAACTCACTGACAGGGATCCGATCGTCAACCTTCGGCTCTTCAAGCATCGCAACTTCGCGGCTGGAACTCTGGCGTTGATGCTCGCTTATGGCGCGTTCTTCAGTTCCGCACTGCTTGTTCCACTATGGCTACAGACGCAGTTACGCTACACGGCTGTCTGGTCGGGACTGGCTTCCGCGCCGATCGGCCTGCTGCCGGTCTTGTTGACGCCCTTCGTGGGTCGCTATGCGCATCGCTTTGATCTGCGCTTCCTCGCGGCGTTTGCATTTGGCTGCCTCGCGCTCACCAGTTTCCTGCGGAGTGGATTTACGACGCAGGTCGACTTCTACAATGTGGCAATGGTGCAATTGATCCAGGGCCTTGGTGTGGCGTTTTTCTTCATGCCGGTTCTGACGATCCTCCTGTCCGATCTGAAGCAGCACGAAATTCCGGGCGGATCGGGTCTTGCGACCTTCTTGCGCACGCTTGCAGGCAGCTTCTCGGCGTCGATCACCACTTACCTGTGGACGCACCGCGCGGTACAGCATCACGCACACATGACCGAACAGTTCACGCCATATTCGAGCACGACACAGGAAATCATCCAGTCGATTGGCCGTGGCAGTACGCAGGCTGCAGCGGAGACACTTGACCGCATGATTTCACTGCAGGCATCGCAGATCTCATTCAATGAGGTCTTCCATGGCCTGGGCTGGCTGTTCTTCTCGCTGATCTTTGTGGTCTTTCTCGCCCGGCCGCCATTTGGCGGCAAGAGCACCGAGGCCACTGCTGGCGCGCACTGAGGTTTGCGTTCTGACTGAAACAGAAAATCTCCCGCCCGCTGGTGCCGTGTAAGTGATATCGGCGGGCGTTTTCATTGCTATCCCCTGGAGAGCTGTGGCTATTGCCCGGCCTTTGCCCCTGGAGGGGTTGCGCCGCGGGGCCAAAGTAGCCACATGCGTCCCTTCTGGCGCATGGCGCCAGCCTTGGCGCCAGCCTCTGGCCCGAAGCCCCAGTAGAAATCCGCCCGTACGGCCCCGCGGATTGCACCGCCGGTGTCTTGTGCAACGACTAGGCGGTTGAGGGGTTTGTCGGAATTGGGCCAGCTCGTGGCGAGGAACACCGGTGCGCCGAGCGGAATATTGCGCGGATCAATCGCGACTGAGCGGGTCGCGGTGAGCGGTATGCCCAGTGCGCCGTTGGGGCCGTCGTTTGAGGCGGACTGCTCCTTGAAGAACACGTAGCTCGGATTCACGTCGAGCAGCTCATTGAGTCGGTCAGGATGCGTGCGTGCCCAGTTCTTGATGCCCTCCATGCCTGCTTGCTCGGGCTTGAGTTCGCCATTGTCGATCAGCCAGCGACCGATGGCCCTGTATGGATGGCCGTTCTGGTCTGCGTAGGCAATGCGTACCCGGCTGCCGTCCGATAGCTGCAGCTGTCCCGAACCCTGTATCTGAAGGAAGAAGAACTCCACTGGATCGGCGGCCCAGTAGAGCACCTTGCCGGCGAGCTTGTCGCCGCGCGAGTCGATCTGCGCGCGCGAGTAATAGGGCACGATCTTGCGACCCTCGATACGGCCGCGCAGGCGCATGCTCTTGAGTTCCGGATACTGGTCGCCCAGATCGATGACCAAGAGGTCGTCGGGCACACCGTAGATCGGCGTCGCGAACTGGCTGCTGCGCCATTTGCTGCCCCTGATCAGCGGCTCGTAGTATCCCGTGACCAGGCCTTCGTTACCACCGTCTGGATTGGCGACGCGCCAGACCTGGGTCTGTGTTTCGAAGAAGCGGCGCACGGAGGCATCATCAAGCTTCGGACCCAGCCCGCGGGCGGCTTCGCAGACCGGCTTCCAGTCTGTGTTTTTCATCACGCGGCAGGAGGCCAAAAAGGCGTTCCACGCTTCTGACGGCGAGTCTTCGCTCCAGCCAGACAGTTCGCTCCATGTGGCCGGCTGCAATGGCGGCGCTTTGGGCTTTTCCGGCTCGGGCTGTCCTGGACAGGTTGGGCAGGGCGGACATTCGGCGGCGGCACGCGGCTGATCCATTGGCAGCCTTGGCGCTGACGCGCAAGCTGCGAGAAACAACGAGGACAACAGGGTCAGACGGGCGGGAAATGTGCGGTGGCTGGGCATCGATCGGCTACACTGCATTGGTTTCAGGCGACTGGAAGTATAGCCGCCGTCCAATCCCAGCCCTCACCCAGACCATGTGGATCATTTTCTTCGAGGCCGGCGTTGCGCTACTGCTGTTACTCATCATCGTGTGGGCAACCTGGCCAAAGAGGGATCCCGCACGCAAACACGATGATGAACACGGAAGCTCTTGAACAACTGATCGCGCGGGCCGAATCGGTGCTCGTGCGCTTCGAGGCAAGTCTGCCTTCTGCTCCTCCGCCAGTGGATTGGTCGGCACCCGCCTATCGACTGCGTACCCGCCAGGGGCGGGCGTGGTTGGAAGCTGTCCACGCACCGCACCGGATTCGGTTGTCCGATCTGCAGGACATTGATGACCAGAAGCGTCGCTGCGACATCAATACGCGCCAGTTCCTCCATGGCGGTCGCGCTAACAACATGCTGCTGACCGGTGCGCGCGGGACTGGCAAGAGTTCGCTCGTCAAGGCGATGCTGACCGAGTATGCCGATCAGGGGCTACGCGTAATCGAGGTCGATAAGGCAGACTTGTTGCATCTGCCCGAAATCGTCGACATGGTTACCGACCGCCCCGAGCGTTTCATCCTCTTCTGTGATGATCTCTCGTTCGAGGACAGTGAGCCGGGCTATAAGGCGCTTAAGAGCGTCCTTGACGGTAGCCTTTCGGCCGCACCCGATAATCTGCTCATTTACGCGACGAGCAATCGCCGCCACTTGCTGCCGGAGTACCACTCCGAGAACCTGCAGACGCAGAAGATCGGCGAAGAGATCCATCCAGGCGAGGCAGTAGAAGAAAAGGTCTCACTGTCTGAGCGTTTTGGGCTGTGGATTTCGTTTTATCCGTTCAGCCAAGAGGAATACCTGCGCGTGGTACGCCACTGGCTCGCCGAATACGGTGTCGCAACAGCTGTGATCAGTACTGAAGAAACCCGGCTTGAAGCATTGCAGTGGGCGCTGATGCGCGGGTCACGGAGCGGTCGTGTGGCATGGCAGTTTGCGCGCGACTTCGCGGGTCGTGACGCCGCTTGAACTGACTGGCCGCGCTTGCGGCCATGTTCGCTTGTTCGAGATCGCCGGCGACGACAGCTTCGTCGCGCATCCAGAGGCGGGTGAGGCATTCCTGCGCCTTTGTGCGGCGGCCAAGTGTGCGGGGTTCGATCCGCAGCCAGTCAGCGTCTATCGTGACTTTGCTGGACAGTGCCGGATCTGGGATGCCAAGTGGCGCGGCGAGCGGCCGCTCTACGACCGCGATGGAGGCATACTGGCCGCCGAGGATTTTTGTCCGGAAGCGCGCGTGCGAACCATCTTGCTCTGGTCTGCACTGCCTGGTGCCAGTAGGCACCACTGGGGGACTGAGTTCGATGTCATCGACCGGGCTACGCTGCTCGACGGCTATCGGCTGCGCCTCATGCCCGACGAATTTGCGCCCGGCGGGGTCTTTGCCGCTTTGGGTACGTGGCTTGATGTGCATGCTGCCGAATTCGGCTTTTTTCGCCCATATGACATCGACCGCGGGGGCGCGCAGCCAGAGCCGTGGCATCTGTCATACGCGCAGGTTTCCGTTCCGGCGCTGGCGGCCATGGACGTGCGGTGCGTTCGCGAGGCCGTTGAAACTGGATCGGTCGAAGGGCAGACCGAGATTCTTGAGCAACTCGAAGCGCTTTTCCCGCGCTTCATCATGAATGTGGGACAGCCCGTCGGGTTAGCGAGTCCCACCCTGGCTGACCGTGGCAAGTGAAGTCTTGAGGATTTCCTGCACGTCGCGCAGCACTTCGGGGCGTTGTTGATACCACCGCAGTAGCTCGTCGCGATACTGAGCCTTTTCCGGCGGCCGATCTGTGACAAGTGCACTGCGGCTACAAGGCTCGATTGCTTCTTGCGTTCCCGGGAGTAGGCATGCGAGCAGACGGTCACCCAGCGCCTTCTTGAAGTGCCCTGGGTCCCAGTACCACTGCATGTGCTCGCGCGTGTTACCACGGGGAGGAATCGGCTCAGTCGTCACCTCGTTGAAGATAGCGGCATCTACCAGTCGGACCTTGGCACCGCCTGTGGCGGCGGATCTGAACTTTCCAGCCATGGTCTGCCGCCAGTCCAGAAACATTGGACCAAGTTCGTTGCCATCGATTAGGGCGTGGGTTTCGAGGTGAAATGGATAGATTACAGCCTCGATCCGAAAGCCATGCTCCCACGCCATTGCGAGCAAGCGATCGATGGCAAGATCGTTGGCGCTGCGATGCCAGTCAGCGGTTCTGTTTACGTGGGCAAGCCGCCGGGCAATTTCCTGTGCACTCTGGCGGAAAAGATTGAAGTAGCCTTCGTCATTGGCCAAGGCGACATAGTCGGTCATCGGATTGAAACCGTCCTCGGCGACCTGTGCCACATGGGAATTACCCTGTTCCAGGACGGTTCGCAGACTGTCGGCGAAGGCTTCGCCTGTCGCCACACTTTGTGCTGAGAGCCGCAACTTGCGCCAGAACCAGCCATCGGTTGGTCGTGGCATGTCAGAAGTTGACGCACCGAGGAAATCGAAGGGATCGAGTCCGACTACGACCAGTCTCGGCACGATACCCTGGTGCACGAGCGTCTCCAGATGGGAGATCGACCCCCTGATGCCAGCTCCTGGGACCCCTAGGTTATAGGGGCGGTCGGCAATACCTCGCCAAGCAGGCGCGGCCGGATCGAAGCCGATGTCCATTCGAGAATTGCCGAGAATGATTGCATCGGGTCGCGCGGCGAGTGCGGCAGCGAGCTTGATATCGCCAATCGAGCGGTCCGGCCTGAGCTTGACCGCATTGAAGCCCTGCCAGCGCGGCAGGCCATGCAGGCCCCAAGGGTCCACTACATAGCTGAAACCAAAGCACAGACAAAGCAGTAGGCTAAAGCAAGCCAGCCAGAGAAGCGCAAAACGACGTCGGGCGGTCACGTTCAGAATTGAAAGTAGAGGAATTCGGAGGGGCGCGACAGCGACATGAAGCATGCTGCTGCGAATATGGCGGTGCCAATCGCCCATGCGGTGTTAAGCCGCCAACGGAAACGCGAACATGCGACACGTTCGAGCGTTGGACCGAAGCGAGCGTGGATTTCTTGCGTGTTTGGCATCAGGAACGCGATCACAGTACCGATCATGATCCAGCTCCAGGTTTGCACGAATCTGGAACCGCCACCCACATACGTTTCTATGCCCAAACTTCCCAGCCATGTTCCGAACGGGCCGAGCTTGCGGACGACAGTTTCGGGCATGGCCACGCCATGCAAGCCAGACATGCCGCTAAGGATGTCAATGGCCGTCGAAAAGCTGTTAGCGCGGAAAAAGACCCAAGCGATCACAACAGAAAGAAAGGTTAGTCCGATAGCGATTACACGCGGCATCCGACCTTCGCCAATGAGCGCTCGCCATGCGTGGTTGATGCACAGATAGACGCCATGCAAGGCACCCCAGAACACATAGGTCCAGCCAGCGCCATGCCAAAGCCCGCCAAGCAGCATGGTTGCGAACAGATTGACGTAGCGGCGGGTGCGCCCCTTTCGGTTGCCGCCGAGCGATACGTAAAGATAGTCGCGCAGGAATCGCGACAATGTCATGTGCCACCGTCGCCAGAATTCGATGATGCTGACCGACTTGTAAGGCGAATTGAAATTGAGCGGTAGGCGCACACCGAACATCCGTGATAAGCCAATCGCCATGTCCGAATAGCCGGAAAAGTCGAAATAGAGCTGGAGTGTGTATGCCAGTGCCCCTCCCCAGGCGATAAGGAATCCTGGTGAGCCGGGGCCGTCGAATACCGCAGCAGCGTTAGGTGCAAGCTGGTCGGCGATGAGAACCTTCTTGCCCAGTCCGAAGATGAAGATGCTGCCCCCAATGAGGAAGTTGTTGAGGCGCGGCGTGTAGTTCCGGGCCTCGTCGAACTGCGGCATCATCTCGGCGTGATGCAGCACTGGCCCGGCGATTAGGTGTGGGAAGTAGGTGACAAAAAGCAGGTAGTACGCAAATCGGAACTCGCGCACCTTGCCGTAGTATGAGTCTACGAGAAACGCGATTTGGGTGAAGGTGAAAAACGAAATGCCTAGCGGCAGAACGATCTCTGGAACCACTATGTCAAAAAGGTCAGTGGCGTTGAGGCTGCGCGCGAAGAAGCCCGCGTACTTGAACCATGCTAGTAAACCCAGGTCGGTGACGATGGCTAACACGAGAAGACGGCGACCTTCAGGTCGCGTGGCGTATCCGGCAATCGCCTTGCCAAAGCTGAAATTGATGACAATCGATGCAAGCAGGAGCGGAATGTAGCGAACGTCCCACCATCCATAAAAGAACAACGACATCAATCCCAGCCAGGTTGCGGCAAGAACGCGATTGAAAGCTCCGATCCAGAAATAACCGATCAGGGTGATCGGTAGGAACAGCAACAGAAATTCGTACGAATTGAAGAGCATGCGTGCTGGAATGTCTTGAATTGATCGGGCGTTTGGCCCGGAAGCTGCGCGCAATAGTAAACGCCATTGTTGCGATGTGAAAGTAGGGAAAAATTTTGGATGTGGGACTCGCTTGGGCGCCAGCACCCGTACAGGGCTCCCACAGCTACGCCAATGGGATAAAGAAATTTTGCTTTTCAGGCGAGGGATTTCCGTAAGCTATTGATTGTTATGAATCCGGCTTTTGTGGTGAAGCCAAGAATTGCATGCAAAACGCGTAGCTGCGGAAGCCCTGAGCACCTGTATTGAATATTTTCTTGTGCAAACGGGTTCGCTTTGGAACTGAGTTTCAAGGATCCGATACCCACCACTCGGTTTTGCCAGATCTCGTTTCGTCAGTTGATAGCCCATGCAGGCAAATCAGAAGGCCAAAGAACGTGTTTGTACTGCTATGATTTTATGGTGTTTTGTCAGATCAAAAATGACAGTTAGGTTGGATTGCTCTGTGGGCCTTGCCGGGAATATCCATGACGAAACAAATCGATGTTGCCGCCGCGGTAATCACGCGACCCGACGGTAGTTTCCTTCTCGGCCTGCGTGCGCCAGGTACCTTCTATCCGGGGTACTGGGAATTTCCTGGTGGCAAGGTGGAGCAGGGCGAGACGCCGCACGACGCGCTTGTGCGCGAACTGAAGGAAGAGCTAGGTATCACCGTCATTCGCGCATTGCCTTGGATTGTGCGGGAGCATCATTACGAGCATGCGCACGTGCGCCTGCATTTTTTCGAAGTGGCTGAATGGACCGGCGAGCCGAGCGAGCATGTGCATAGTGCGCTGGTATGGCAGAGGGCCGACAGTCTTTCAGTGTCCCCGATGCTGCCCGCGAATGGTCCCGTACTGAAGGCGCTCCGCTTGCCCCATGTGATGGGCGTGACCAATGCAACAGAAACTGGTGTGGCCGCGCAACTCGATGCACTTGGGCGGGCTTTGGCCGGTGGATTGCGCCTGGTGCAGATTCGTGAGGGCTGGCTTGAGGCCGCCCAAAGGGTGGCGTTTGCGCGTGAGGCACTCAAGCGCTGCCATGCAGCCGGGGCGATCGGGCTCATCAATGGTGATGCAGTGCTAGCGAGTCAGATCGGTGCGGACGGTCTCCACCTCCCTGCAGCACGCCTTTTCATGCTTGACAAGCGGCCGAACTTTACTTGGGTAGGTGCTTCCTGCCATAGCCGGGCAGAACTTGAACGCGCTGCCGCACTGGATCTCGACTATGCGCTGCTCGGCCCCGTTGCCGAGACTGCGAGCCACCCCGGTGCGCCAGCGCTTGGCTGGACTCGCTTTACTGAACTCTCAAAGGGACTGCCGATCCCGGTATTCGCGATCGGAGGCTTGGGTGTGGCTGATCTTGAGCAGGCGCGTGAAGCCGCAGCGCACGGTGTAGCTGCGATCCGCGGAATCTGGGTGTAAGTGGTGCGGTTAGCCGCTCGGGACTTCCGTGTCGTCCGGGCCGCGCATGTCGCCAGGAATCTTGTAGGTCTCGGATGCCCATGCGCCAAGGTCGATCTGCTTGCAGCGCTCGGAGCAGAATGGGCGGAAGCGGTTTTCGGGACGCCATTCCACCGGCTTTCCACAGGTCGGGCAGGGGACTTTTCGGGCCGGGGTTGTCATGGTCGTCGGCACTCTGTGTGAAAGGCGACGAAGCTTACCGCACTGGGCCGTAGAGCGGGCCGATCATAGGTTACAGAACGTTATATTGAAGATTGGCGAATAGGCCTTAATTTACTGGGTTTGTGAAGTGGTGATCTAGTTCTAGCTACTCATGTGGCTACTCAAAATGGCATCGCTGGAGGTAGTACCAGTTCGCCGACTACCCCCAGATACGACCGTTTCGACTACCCCCGGGATTTGCCACCCGCTAGCGGATTCTCGGGGTCGTTTCGCCCCGTAGTGAGACCCCTCAGGAGGACCCGCGACCTGATTCGCTTCAGCGCTCTGCCGGCGCCCACCGCGCCCAGCTCTCGCACTCAGGCGGCGCGGTCAGGATGCGCTCAGACGCCCGCGCCACCTCTCGCATGGGATAGCCCAGGGCACAGGCCCAGCGAAAGCGGCGGCGTTCGTGTGGTCGCACAGCGCCGACCGTACTGCGGATGTGAGCGCAGCCCAGGCAGTCCCGTTCATCCGGCACGGCAGGAAAGGTCAGCAGCCGCCACGGGGTCAGGCCCTTCGATACGCATGAAGCAGCCCAGGCGCGTTGTTCCTCAATTGGTGATGACTGGCCGAGGGTGCGCAGTGCCGCTCCAACCTCTTCGTCGGTGGCGCCGATCCGATCCCGGAAAGGGACGCAGCGCACCACAGCGGCCGGGTTGATCTCGTGTCGAACCGGACGGGATGCGCCTCTGAATTGTGCGGCGCAAAAATCACTTCCCGCCGCCCCGACCGGGGGCGCGGATCTTCCCGTTTCCCCTTCCCTATTTTTTTCGGTGGGAACGGTGGGAACGGTGGGAAACCCCTCTGTAACCCGCATAGATGCTTGCTCTAGCGTTCCCACCTCTACCGGGGAACGCCGCGTTTCCCGGTGGGAATTCCCACCTTTGCCAGGGGAAACAGGGGTGTTGCGTCCTAAAAGAGTGCCTGCGTTGGTGTGGGAATCGGTGAGTCCGGGAGCGCTTTGTGGCGTCGTTTTCGCCCCGCACTGGTTCGAATTGCTGCATTGCGGCATGTCTGTTGCATGCTTGGCCGCAGCAAATATCCGCTCGATATCCAACATCATTCGTTCCCCCACAGTTCCGGCAAGACGCGAAACACGCGCTTGTCACCTTCGCCGGGGAGCCGCACCTTGCGGGCCAGCTTGCCGTCCCTATCGGGCGCTTGCATCGCACCGTTCGCCACAAGCAAGCGAGCCACAGCGAGATAGTCGAAACCCTTGCAGACTTCGCCCTTAAACACTTCCGGATAGATGAGGTATTCCCAGGCGCCGGGCGTGTCCTCGCTGCTGGTAGCCGTTTTGTCGGGAATGAACCTGCGCACGCCGGCCTTGTTCATTACACGCGGCGCATGGTCGTCTTTGGCGATTGGTCGGTTCCAGTCTGCAAAGCGCGCCTCTCCGTGCTGCTGGAGGAAGCGCCGGACGGCTTCCAGCATGGCGCGGTCTTCCTGCTTGCCTTCCCCGCCGCGTTGCTCCAGCCAGGCGCGGAAGCATCGACCGACGCCGGCCAGCGCTTCGCCGGTCTCCCAGCCGGTCAGGCCCCATTCGGTGGCGAGTTCGCCCGCCGCTGCCACCAAGGCGAAGCGGTGTCCCACGCGGCGAGCCTGTCCGCTCGCGCCAGTGGTCAGGTGCTGGGACTCGAAACGCTTGATGAAGCCGCGAACGCCATCGGCGAGCTCGTCGCGGTGCTCGATCAGCGACTGAACGAAGGCGCGCAACGGATGGCCGTAGTTCGCACGTACCGCGACATCGAGCGCCTTGGCGAACTCAGCGCCGCCAGCGTAGTCGTGCAGGCGCTCGAATGCGCCGAAGCCGGCGCCCGCATCGGCGGGTATCTCTGCCAGACGGACTTCCTGTCCTGCGCGCGCCGTCTTCCCGCCTTCGGCCATGTGTTCAGCCAGCCCGATCTCCCCCGACGACAGGAACAGCAGGCGCCACCGCACGAGCTGGCGAGCGCCGCCCGTGTGCGCGCCGCGCAGCTTGCCCGTGCCATTGGCGAGCAGATAAGCAGATTCGCCGGCCACCTTTGGATCAATCTGCGCCAACTCGTCCAGCAGCAGAACAGAATCACAGTGCTGGAGTGCCAGCGATTCAAGTCCGTTGTCGGTGGCACGCCAGCGCTGCATGTAGTCGGGCGCACCGCACACGCTGCCCGCCACTCGAAGCGCTGTGGTCTTGCCGTCCGAAGACATTGAACGCAGGTGGAAACCACCGCTTTCCGCTTCGACCAAATGCAGCAACGGACCTGCGAACGCGACGGATACGGCGAGGACCAGCCGGGAATTCCCGACACAGAGTCGGCCGATATGCTGTCGCCATCCTTCCAGCGTGCCGCGCGTCTTGAACGCACTCACGGCGGCGCCTTCAGTCGCGTAAAGCCAGCGCTCTCCGTTCTCCCCGATGGCGCCATCGGGCAGCACGAACGACAGGCCGTTGTCGGTGTCATGCCAGCCGGTGCGCTGTGTTGTGCGCACCCGCGCTTTCGGCCGCGTCGTTTGCAGGTATTCGACGACAGCGGGCCGCGCCTTCGGCTCCAGTTCGAGCCCGCGATTGAGCAGCAGCGCCGCCACTTCAAGACCGTCGCCCCTGAAATGCTCCATGGGTACGATCTCGCGGTGTGCGCGCCGGTCCGGGTCCGCGAACTCGACCAGCAAGCCCCAGCCTTTGTTTTCCGTGTCACGCACGCGCGCCAGTGCTCGCAGCGGTTTGCAGATGCGCCGTGGGCGCTCGTTGCCGTCGCGGTCGCGCTCGATCATCCATACCCCATCGTCATCGACACGGAAACGGCCATATTGCTCGGCGCTAGTCGTCTCAGGGGCGTCCGTCTGATCGTCTGCCGAAGTGCCCGATGCAGTTGCCGTGCGGGTTTGTTGCTCGGTAAGCGGCGGCGCTGGCTTCGTCTCGACGGTTTCAAGCGCATCCGCGCATTCGAGCCAGCGGGCAAGGTGTATGTCTGTCCAGCCCCGCGCTTCCAGGTCCGCCGCGTCGTCGCCTGGCGCGAGCGCTTCGCCAGGTGCGAGGGTCGCCGCGTCTCCGCTTCCGCTGGCCGTGAGTGCGAGTGCAGCCAGGCTGAACCGTGCGACCGATGCCACGTCGGCTTCCACCAGCGCCGCCGCAATGCTCTTCATTGCCTTGGCGCCGGGTTCGTCGGCATCGGGCCAGAGCCACACGGCACGGCCCGCGAGCGGGCGCCAGTCGGCCTTTTCGACAGCTTGAGCGCCGCCCGCCCAGGTGACGCACACGCACTCAGGCGCGAGGCGTTGCGCTGCCTGCAATGCTTTCTCCCCCTCGACGATCAGCACTTGCGCATCAGGCTGTGCGGCGAGTTCCGGCAGGCCGAGCAGCGGACGTGGGGCGGTCGGTGCTTTGTAGTGCCAGACCAGGCCGCCGTCCGGTGCGCGCCAGAGCGAGAGCGGTGCGAACTGCTTTCGCTCGCCGTCCTTCTTCGGCTCGAATCGATCATGGATGAAACACAGTCGCCCGGCTGCATCGCGGTATTCGTAGCGGTGGTCTGGCTTGCCATGTCGCGAGTGCGCAGCGGGCGGCGCTGGGGCTTCGTCCGGGACAGGCATCACGCACACGAACCCGCCCGTGTTCGACGTGCCTTGCTCGGCCGTTTTCGGGCTTGCAGCCGTCGCGGTGGGCTTCGACGTGGGTTTTCCCGTCCGTTTCGACTCGACGGCCTTGGCGGGCCGATTCGCTTCCTTGCCGTCGCGTTTCGGCGGCGTGAGTCCAAGACACATGCCGAGACGATCGGCGGCGCTCAGCTGCGACGACTCACCCCACACGTAGCGGGCCAGCGCGACCAGATCGCCGCCCTTGTCTCCGGTGGCGAAGTCCGCCCAGGCGCCGGTTTTCGTGCTCACGGTAAATGAGCCGGCTTTGTTGTCCGCGCGCGTCGGGTTGCGCGCCAGGTATTCATTCCCCTGGCGCTTTCCTTCCGACAGCCCGAGCGCGACGATAGCATCGTCGAAGCGTTCGAGCGCCACCGCCGCAACCTGTTTGATCCAGGTGCGCGCATCGTTCATACGTTGGTCTCCTGCGCACCGCTGGGTTTGTGAATGTCCCGCATCGGGACATTCGCTGCCGGCCGCGCCAGATTGAGGAAGAGCGCTTCTCCGATGCAGAGCGCGAAGCCTTCGAAACGCACTTGCGCTTCGTCGTTCCAGTCGCATGCCGAGCCCGCGCAGACGATTTCGCCAAGCGTGTCGGCGAATGCCGCTGACATTTGCTCATGACCCAGGCGCGGCCCGTTGGTGTGCAGCGCCAGGACGAAGGCTTCGCCTTCACGCCACCCGCCGGCGAATGCTTC
>JAVBUM010000056.1:0-7538 GCA_031555325.1 Niveibacterium sp.
GTGTCAGCGACCGATTCTGGCCTGTTGGGCGTACGCGAGCTCGTTGCGCATCCGGCGGAAGTGGTCGAATCGGATCTCCGTGATCCGGCCGGCTGAGACTGCTTCGCGAACAGAGCAGGCGGGTTCCGCCTCGTGCTTGCAATCGCGGAACCGGCATTGGCCGAGAAAGGGCCGGAACTCCGGGAACGCGTACTGCAGGGCGTCGACGGACAGCTGTGCGAGGCCGAAGATCTGCAGCCCTGGGCTGTCGATCAATGCGCCGCCTCCGGGCAGGCGATAGAGGCGCGAAAACGTGGTGGTGTGCTTGCCCGAATCCAATGCCTCGGAGATCTCGCGTGTGGCTGCTTCGGCTTCAGGAACGATCGCATTGGTGAGCGTTGATTTGCCCATGCCGGACTGCCCAACAAGCAGGCTCACTTGGTCTGTGAGCCGCGGACGCAGGATATCGGCGTCTTCCTGCGCGCATAGTTCAAGTACTTCGTAGCCGGCCTCAATGAACGGGGCAAGCTGGGCGCGGGCGGTGGGCAACCGGTCGGCGAGATCAGCCTTGTTGAGCGCGATGAGTGTGGCGAGATTCTGGTCTTCCGCTGCGCAGAGGCAGCGGGTAACCAACTCTGGGTTGAAGCTTGGTTCAGTTGCGACAACGACGACGACCTGCGTCACGTTTGCGGCGATCAGCTTCTGCTTGAAAGCGTCTTCCCGATAGAGCAAGGAATTGCGATCGTGCAGGCGTTCGATGACGCCTTGGCGGTCGCCGGTTGCGGTGACCTCCACGTGATCGCCACAGGCGAAGACGCTTTTCTTGGCGCGCGGGAAGCACAAAAGGCGTTCCCCGCTGGTGTCGAGTTCGACTTCGTACTGACGGCCAAAGGCCGCGACAATGGTGGCGTCGAGCCCTCGCTTCATGTGGCCGATAGCCGCGCGACGCGAATCGGTGCGGGCGGATGCGAATCGTAGAAGGCTGAGTACAGCGGGTCGGGCGTCAGCGTCCCAGCATTGTCGCGATACAGTTTGACTAGCGCGGAGACCAGATCGCGTGCATCAGCGTGCGCGGCGGCGTAGGCGTCGGCTTCGAATTCGTGCTTGCGCGACCATAGGCTGGAGAGCGGAGTGAGCGGGAAGGTGAAGACCGGTAGCGCATAGAGGAAGAGGGCGAGTGCCGCTGCGTTGCCGCGTGCGCTCATACCCAGCCCCTCGAAGAACCAGTCGGCGCCGATCAGCCAGCCGAGCAGCGCAAGGAAGGCGAGGCTGATTACCGACATCAAGGCTACGCGTTGGGCGATATGTTTTTTCTTGAAGTGGCCGAGTTCGTGAGCGAGGACGGCTTCGACTTCCGCTGGTTCGAGCTTTTCGATCAACGTGTCGAAGAAAACGATTCGCTTTGCTTTGCCGATCCCGGTGAAGTAGGCGTTTCCGTGCGCCGAGCGGCGTGAGCCGTCCATCACAAACAGACCTGAAGTCTTGAATCCACAACGCCCAAGCAGTGTTTCGATACGCGTCTTGAGTGCGCCGTCGGCTAGCGGTAAAAACTTGTTGAAAAGTGGCGCAATGACGATTGGGTAAAGCACCATGACCAGCAGGTTGAAACCGAGCCAAAATGCCCAGACCCAAATCCACCAACGTGCGCCCGTGGCCTGCATCATCCACAGCACGGTTGCGAGCACGGGCAAGCCAATGATTGCGGCAAGTGCTGCGCCCTTGATGAGATCGGAAACAAAGACGCCGATCGTGGTCTTGTTGAAACCGAAGCGTGCTTCGGTCACAAAGGTTCGCCAGATGGAGAACGGTAGCCCGATAAGCGTCGATACGATTGAGAGTGCTGCGACAAACGTCATGCCTTGCACGATGTTGCCAGCGGGGAAGAATCTTGCAGCGAGGTCGTAGAGCCACTGGAGGCCGCCGCCGAGCGTGAAGATCAGCAGCACCACCGTGTCGAAGCAAAGCTCGATCACACCAAGTTTGAGACGTGCATGCGTATAGTCCGCCGCTTTCTGGTGCGACTCGAGCGAGATCTTGTCCATGAACGCGGGAGGTACGGCATCGCGATGCGTGGTGACATGCCGGTTCTGACGCTGCGCGAGCCAGAGCCGCAGCGCGAAGCTGAGAGTGACGGCCGCAAGAAACAGGCTGGAGAACGCGTTGGATGTCATGGTGCGATGGGGTAAAGCGTGTAGAACGCAGCTACGCTTTTTCTGAGTTGCCCGTGAGAAAATCTCGAGCTTTGCAACGGAAGGCGACGATTATGGCACAGGACCCGAGCCGACTTGTCTGGGTAGATATGGAGATGACTGGTCTCGAACCGGACAGTGATCGTGTGATCGAGATCGCCGTCATCGTGACTGGGGCTGATCTCGAAGTTGTGGCCGAAGGGCCGGTGTTGGCCGTGCACCAGACCGACGGTGTGCTCGACGCGATGGATGACTGGAACAAAAGCACGCACGGCAAGAGCGGTCTGATAGATCGCGTGCGCGCTTCAGCTCTCGATGAAGCGGCGTGTACTGAGCAACTGCTCACGTTCCTTAATGAATTCCTGCCGCCGCGCTCAACTCCCATGTGTGGAAACTCGATTTGCCAAGACCGCCGGTTCATGGCGCGCTGGATGCCGAAGCTCGAAGCGTGGTTCCACTACCGGAATCTCGACGTCAGCACGCTCAAGGAGTTGGCGCGGCGCTGGAATCCGGATGTGTTTGCCGGTGTGAAGAAGGCTGGAGCCCACACGGCGCTGGCTGACATCAGGGAATCGATCGATGAGCTACGGCACTACCGGAGTCACTTTCTGCGGCTCCCCGGCTGAACCCTGATCGCCTTTACAGACTCGCCAGCCTAGGGCGCGTGTCCGCATCAGGCCTCGTTGTTTCCCGTAGGCGGCAGACTATCGTGAAGAATGTCGAAAATGCGGCGGGCATTCGCTTTGGTTGGGATGCCCGAGCAGCATGTTCGATGGGCCGCAATGGGTGATTTGGTTCGTCTGCCCTTGCCTAAGGTGCTGTCTTATGGCGACGCTCAGCCTTTGCTGGCCAAATGTCGTCGATAGAGCGTGAAGGCTTCTGCGGTACGTCGGCGTCCGCGCTCGACGTGCCACTGTGTGCTCCAGTCGGCCCCAGGGTGGAATATTGGGTCATGTGTCCCCCGGTAAACCACCAGCCACTCGCAGCTCGTTGCGGCGGAACCGATGGGCTGGAAGCGCAGATTCTGTAGGTATGCCAGCGCGGCAATCTGGCTTGTCCCAAGATTCTGTTCGGCTAGGCATGTGTAGGGCCGGCTGTCGACGATGCTTCGAATGCCGAACGCGATTTCGTCGTAACGCTTGTCTCGATCTACGAAGTCACCGAATAACAACGTTGCGAAAGTCCAGACGAAAGTTACGCCGGTTGCCCAAGACATTGCGACGCGCAGTTGTGACCGCGGGGGGCGGATCACCAGCAGTATCCAACCCACCGTCAGCAGAAAACCGATCACGACTGCAAACCACGAGAATTCAGGTACGAAGTCAGGTACGAGGCGCGCTACGTTGCGCGCGAGCGGGGCGGGCCAACCGAAGTGCTGTGCATACCATGCAAGCCCCAGGAACGTACCCACTGATAGCAGGCTCATTCGACCGAACCAGTCCAGAAAGCTCGCTGCCCCACGTTGCAGCATCGGCATGCCGGCTGCTGCGAGGAGGATCAATGGTGGAATCAGCGGCAGCGCGGAGGCAGGTCGTAGCGGTCCGGTGCCGACCACGAGCAGGATTGCCAGTGCCAGCGATGTGAGCGGCAAAAGGAAGCGCGCTTGCAGGAGGTTGCGGCGTTCGTGCCAGATGGCCCACGCAGCGATTGGCCACAATGGCCACATGAACCAGCCAAACAACTGAAGCAGGTCGTTGGCTCGAGTAAGGTGACCAGTATGCGGGGCGATATCGTTGTATTCCTGTGTCCACCAAGCGGCAGCAATGCCTGGGTGGGTCAGGTGCAGAGTGACAGGCCAGATGAGGCAGATGACAGATGCAATGAAAGTTCCGACCGCCAACGCAGGTGCCAGGCCCGGTTTGCGGCATTCCGGGCAGAGCCCCGGAAGCACGATCCAGAGCGGCATCAGCAACGATAGTGCGGGTAGTCCGACTGAAAGGAACGCCAGCCCGATCGACACTCCGGCGATGATGGCGCCACGTCGCGGATGGTCAAGGAACTCCGTGAATCCAAGAAAGGTCGCTGCGCTGCAGGCGAGCAGCGCAAGCTGCGGCTGGAATTCGTGTGTATGTGTAAGCAGCCCGAGAAGGCCGATACCCGATAACACCACGCTGCGGTCTGCCTGCTCGCCATAAAGGCGTCGCGCGCAACGTGCCAAACAATAAAGTGTGACGGCAACACAGATGGGGGAGGCCAGTCGTGCAGCGTCGGGCAACGACATGAAACCGCCGAGGATTTTGCCGAGTATCGCGGCAAACCAGTAGTACAGCGGTGGGTTTTCGAGGAATGGCTCGCCAGCAATGGCTGGGTAGAGCCATTGGCCGCTCCTCAACATTTCGTGGATGACACCGAAATAGGTGCCGTCATCACCGCGCCATGGCCCATGGCCGATCGTTCCTGGCAATGCATAGAGCAGGAAGAGCAGACACAAGGCCCAGACGGGCGTGTTGGCGGAAGATGGCTTGGCGGCCTCGGTCATGCGTGGCGAGGGTTTTAGGCAGAATGACGAATTCTAATTCGGGGGGTCGAACACGCCAGTGTCGCGACGCAATCGAAGATAAAAAAATCGCCGCAGCTGCAGAAAGCCATAGCGAAAAACAAAAAAGGCAGCCGTGGCTGCCTTTTTTGCTAGTTTCCGTGACGATCAGGCGCTGCGACCGTACTTTTGGCGGAAGCGCTCGACGCGGCCTGCCGTGTCGATGATCTTTTGTTTGCCAGTCCAGAACGGGTGGCATTCCGAGCACACTTCGATGTGGAGCGCCGGCTTGGTGAGGGTCGACTTCGTTGCGAAGGTGTTGCCACAGGAGCAAGTCACCTGGACTTCGGCATACTTCGGATGGATGTCCGCTTTCATGATGGGTACCTTTCTGGTGCCGGTGATTGTGGCCGGCTATTGAGCCAAGCCGATTATTATGCTACGCAAGGTGGGTGGCAGTCAAGATTTGGTCGGGCTGGCATAATGCTCCGCATGTTGCCTCTGCCGACCGATCCAGGCCGGGAATTCCTGGTCGCTTGCCTGTGCGCCGAATGGTGCGGGACCTGTCGCGAATATCGAGATGGCTTTTTCCGGCTTGCTGATGCCTTTCCTCAGATGGGTTTCACTTGGATCGACATTGAGGATCATGCAGAGCAGGCGGGCGACATTGATGTCGAAAACTTCCCGACCATACTTATCCAGCGCGACAATACGGTGCTCTTTCTAGGCACCGTCCTGCCCGATCATGGTCTTCTGAGGCGTTTGATCGAGACCTTTGCCGCACAGGCGCCCGAAGAAAGCCGCCAATACGCAGCCGCGACAGCCGAGCGGAGGGGTTGGCAGGAGTATGACCTCCGTTCGCTGTTGAAGGCCTGATGGCGGGCCTGCGGCATCCCGTTAATTTCACGTTTCCCGTTATATAAGAAGCTGAGCCCCTCTCGAATAGCGTGGGCTCAGCTTCTTGCTGTCACTGGCAATCGCCAGCGTGGGCTATTTAGCCCTTCATCACTTTCGCGAGGGCGTCGGCAACGTAGTCGAGGTTCTTGCTGTTGAGGGCCGCGACACAGATGCGACCGGTCGATACAGCATAGATGCCGGTTTCGTCCTTGAGCTGCTCGACCTGAGCGGTCGAAAGGCCTGTGTAGGAGAACATGCCACGTTGGCGTGTGACGAACGAAAGATCACGTGTGACGCCACGTGCGGCTAGCTTCTCGGCCAAGCCTGAGCGCATGGCACGGATGCGGTCGCGCATGCCGGCCAGTTCGTCTTCCCACATCTGGCGCAGCTCCGGCGTCGACAGCACGGTCGCGACGACGGCGCCGCCGTGCGTCGGCGGGTTGGAGTAGTTTGTGCGGATCACGCGCTTTACTTGCGACAGCACGCGGCCGGCTTCTTCCTTGCTCGACGTGACGACCGACAGCGCGCCCACGCGCTCGCCGTACAGCGAGAACGACTTCGAGAACGAGCTGGAGATGAAGAACTGCAGGCCGCTGGTCGAGAAGGCGCGCACGGCGACGGCGTCGGCATCGATGCCGTCGGCGAAGCCCTGGTAGGCCATGTCGAGGAACGGGACGAGGCCGCGCGCCTGGCAGGCGGCGACGACTTCGGCCCACTGCGCGTCGTTAAGATCCGCGCCGGTCGGGTTGTGGCAGCAGGCGTGAAGCACGACGACCGAACCGGCCGGCAGGCTTTCAAGCTTCGCTTTCATGCCGGCGAAGTTCACGCCGCCAGTGGCTGCGTCGTAGTACGGATAGGTGTCGACCGGGAAGCCGGCGGCTTCGAACAGCGCGCGGTGGTTTTCCCAGCTCGGGTCGGAGATGTAGACCGTGGCGCCCGGGACGACACGCTTGATGAAGTCAGCGCCGACCTTCAGCGCGCCGGTACCGCCGAGCGCTTCGATCGTGACGACCTGGCCGTTGGCGATCAGCGGGGATTCCTTGCCCAGCAGCAGGGTCTGGACTGCGTTGTTGTAGGCGGCGAGGCCTTCGATCGGCTGGTAGCCGCGGGCCGGCATCGCTTCGAGACGCGCCTTCTCGGCGGCCTTGACGGCGGCCAGCAGCGGAATCTTGCCGTTGTCGTCGTAGTAGACGCCGACGCCGAGGTTCACCTTGGTCGTGCGGGTATCGGCGTTGAAGGCTTCGTTGAGACCGAGGATCGGGTCGCGCGGAGCCATCTCCACGGCGGCGAAAAGCGAGGCTGTCATCGTAACTCCAGAGTCGGACAGGGGGCGCTGGCGCGAAAGTGCGCCAAACGACATCAAACGCGCGATTCTAGCATCCGGTTGACGTCGATTCTCCTTCCGAATCAAGGGATTCCGCGTGGGCCAGAAGGCTCCTGACAGGTCCTGACGCCGGATTCGAGTAGTTTTGCCGGGCGGACTAAACTACCCAGTTTGGTCCCGAACCGCCGAGGCGCCCAGTGATCGTCGAGTTTCCCAACAGCCCGTTCCGCCTCCACCAGCCGTTTCCGCCCGCTGGCGACCAGCCGACCGCGATCGCCCAACTCGTCGAGGGCGTCGAGGACGGGCTGATCTACCAGACCCTGCTCGGCGTGACGGGCTCGGGCAAGACCTACACGATGGCCAACGTCATCGCGCGCACCGGCAAGCCGGCGCTGGTACTGGCGCCGAACAAGACGCTCGCCGCGCAGCTCTACGCCGAGTTCCGCGAGTTCTTCCCCGAGAACGCGGTCGAGTACTTCGTCTCGTACTACGACTACTACCAGCCGGAAGCCTACGTGCCGTCACGCGACCTCTTCATCGAGAAGGATTCGTCGATCAACGAGCACATCGAGCAGATGCGCCTGTCCGCGACGAAAAGCCTGCTCGAACGGCGCGACGTGGTGATCGTGGCGACCGTGTCGTGCATCTACGGTATCGGCGACCCGGTCGACTA
>JAVBUM010000074.1:0-29151 GCA_031555325.1 Niveibacterium sp.
GGCAGGCGGGTTTTAACATGCCAATATCATACACCCGCACCCATACTACAAAACCCCGATTCCCGGGGCTTTGTCAGCAGTCTGAAATGGGCCGCGAATTTCGCGGCCCATTTTTTTGTCTCAACGGATTCAGACCACGGCTTCCTGTTTTTGCTTCGGTTGAACGATGAACTGCTCGCGCTTGACGCCGAGCCACATCGCAAGTGGCGACGCCACCAGCACTGAGGAATAGATGCCGAAGAGGATGCCGATTGTGATCGCGAGTGCAAAGTAGTAAAGCGTTTCACCGCCAAAGATCAGCATCGAGAGAATCATCATTTCGGTCGAGCCGTGAGTGATGATCGTCCGCGAAATCGTGCTCGTGATTGCGTGGTCAATAACCTCCGGCACCGTAAGGCCACGCTTGCGACTATTACGGAAGGTTTCGCGCACGCGGTCGAACACAACGACCGATTCGTTCACTGAGTAGCCGAGCACCGCGAGGACCGCTGCCAGGACGGAGAGAGAAAATTCCCACTGGAAGAAGGCGAAGAAGCCCAGGATGATGATGACGTCGTGAAGGTTGGCGATGATTGCCGACACCGCTAGGCGCCATTCGAAGCGAATCGCGAGATAAGCCACGATGCCCACGACAACCAGCAGCAGCGCCAGTGCGCCGTCGGAGGCCAGTTCCTTACCCACTTGTGGGCCAACGAACTCAACACGACGCAATTCCGCCTTCTGCGTTGTGTCCTGATCAAGCGTGGCCATGACGCGCTGCGAAATCTGCTGGCTGGTTTCAGTGCCGCGGGTCGGGAGGCGAATCATCACGTCGCGCGAAGTGCCGAAATTCTGCACTTGTGCATCGACGAAACCTGCCTTGGTCAGTGATTCGCGTACGTGATCAAGCTGTGGTGCCGCAGCGTAGTTGACCTCCATGACCGTACCGCCGGTGAACTCCACCGACAGGTGCAGTCCGCGCGTTGCGAGAAAGAAAACGGCAGCGAGAAACGTGACGAACGATATGACGTTGAAGATCAACGCATGTCGCATGAAGGGGATGTCTTTTCTGATACGGAAGAATTCCATGGTCGTATCCCGTCTTGTCTCGTCAGGCTTTGTCCGCTGTCGGACGCCAGACCTGGCCGATCGAAAGCTTCTCGAGCTTGCGCCGGCGGCCGTAGATGAAATTCGTCAGCATGCGTGCGACGAGCACTGAGCTGAACATCGAGGTCAGGATGCCGAGGCAATGCACCACCGCGAAGCCGCGCACCGGGCCGCTGCCGAAGATTAGCAGCGCGATACCTGCGATCAGTGTCGTAACGTTCGAGTCGAGAATCGTGCCGAACGCACGCTCGTAGCCTGCAGAAATCGCTGCCTGTGGCGTCGATCCGTTGCGCAATTCCTCGCGGATACGTTCATTGATCAGCACGTTGGCATCAATCGCCATCCCGAGCGTAAAGGCGATGGCAGCAATGCCAGGCAGCGTCAGTGTTGCTTGCAGCAGCGAGAGGAGTCCCAGCAGAAGCATCAGGTTTGAGGCAAGTGCGACGACCGATATCACACCGAACAGCATGTAGTACGCGATCATGAAGATAGCGATCGCGGTGAAGCCCCACAGCGTGGAGTGAAAGCCCTTGCTGATGTTTTCGGCTCCCAGCGATGGGCCGATCGTGCGTTCCTCTATGATTTCCATAGGGGCGGCGAGTGAGCCGGAGCGGATCAGAATCGCGAGGTTGTTCGTTTCTTCTGGCAGGAACTGGCCGGTGATCTGGAACCGGGTCGAGAACTCGCCCTGGATTGTCGCTACGGAGATTGCTTCACCCTTGCCACGCTCAAACAGAACAATCGCCATGCGCTTGCCGAGATTCTCACGGGTGATGTCGCGCATGATGCGGCCGCCTGCGGCGTCGAGGTTCACCGCAACAGCCGGTTGGTGGTTTTGGTCGAACGATGCGTCGGCCCCGTTGAAACGGTCACCGGTCAGAACGACCTGCTTTTTGACTGGAATTGGCAGGATCGAGCCGTCTTTGCGGCGTTCGGGGAAGATATCGACGCCGATCGAGGAGCCCGACTGCAGTGCGGCTTCGTCAACCATGCGCACTTCCAGGGTTGCCGTGCGGCCGATCAGGTCCTTGGCTTTTGCCACGTCCTGGACGCCGGGCAACTGGACAACGATACGGTCAGCGCCTTGCTGTTGGATCACCGGTTCGGCGACGCCAAGTTCATTCACCCGGTTGTGCAGCGTGGTGATGTTCTGCTTGACCGCATCTTCCTGAATCTTGCGTTGGGCCTGGATGGATAGTGAGCCGACCAGCAGCAGGTCTTCGCCTTCGGCTTTGTCGGCCAGTTGCAGTTCGGGTAGGCGGTCGCGGATCAGATTACGGGCTGCATTGCGTGTGTCATTTTCGCGGAAACGGATGACGAGCGTCTCACCATCGCGAGTGATGCCTGAGTGCCGCAGATTTTTCTCGCGCAGCATCGAGCGCAGGTCGCCGGTCGTGGAATCGAGCCGTTTAGTGATTGCTCCCTCCATGTCGACCTGGAGCAGGAAGTGCACGCCACCGCGCAGATCGAGGCCCAGATACATCGGCAGCGCATGCATTGCCGTAAGCCAGGCCGGGCTCGCAGAGAGGAGATTCAACGCGACCGTATAGGACGGATCCTTGGGATCGGGGTTGAATGAGTGCTCAAGGACGTCTTTTGCCTTGAGCTGGGTGTCGGGGTCCTTGAACCGTGCCCTAACCGAACCAGCATCGGAAAAGACGCCGTCATTCGGAATGCCGGCTTGGGCGAGAGCCTGCTCGACCTGGGTTTTTGCGTCGGCGTTGAGTTTTACGGTGGTTTTCGAACTCGAAACCTGGACCGCAGGCACTTCGCCATAGAAGTTCGGCAGCGTGTAGATGATGCCGAACAGCAGAACCACCAGGATCAGGAGGTTCTTCCAGAGGGGGTAACGGTTCATGTTGGCGGAACGTGTCGGGTGATGACGCCGGCTCAGGCAGGACGGCGCCTTCGTGCGCCATCCGCCGGATCCGGACTCAAGCGCTCTTGAGCGTGCCCTTCGGCAGCACGGAGGCGATAGCGGGCTTCTGCACCAGTACTTCAGTATTGGCGGCGATCTCTACGCGCACGTACACATCGCCGACGTTGATCACCTTGCCGGCGATACCGCCGTTGGTCACGACCTCATCACCCTTTTGAAGTGCCTCGAGCAGGGTCCTGTGCTCCTTAGCGCGCTTTTGCTGCGGTCGGATGATCATGAAGTACATCAGCGCAAACATCAGGATGATGAAAGGCAGGCCCATGAAGCCGCCCATCGGATCGGCAGCGGCGCCGGCTGTTTGCGCGTAGGCGTTTGAGATCAGCACGTCGTTGAAACTCCGAAAAGGTGTGTAGGCAATCGATAAGTATATCAGCGCTGGCAGAATCGCTCCGTCCGCAGGAGTTCAAGCGGCTGCGGACGTTGGCCAGTTTCCGCCCAATCCCTCGTCTCCGAAAGCGCGGCGAACGCCAGAAGTTAGTCGATACCTTTGCTGCGGCGTGAATGGAAATCAGTCATAAACGCTGCGAAGTGCTCCCTATCGATTGCTTCGCGCATCTCGCGCATCAACTGCTGGTAGTAATAAAGATTGTGGATCGTCATTAGTCGAGCGCCGAGCATTTCGTTTGCGCGGTCGAGGTGGTGTAGGTATGCGCGCGAAAAATGGCGGCACGCGTAACAGCCGCACGCTTCGTCGAGGGGGCGCGGATCGTTGCGGTGTTTCGCGTTGCGGATCTTGAGGTTGCCCCACTGCGTAAAGATCCAGCCATTGCGCGCATTGCGTGTGGGCATCACGCAATCGAACATGTCGATCCCCTGCGAGACGCCATAGACGAGGTCTTCTGGCGTTCCGACACCCATGAGATAACGGGGCTTGTGGGTGGGAAGCCTGGGCGCGGTGTGGCTGAGAATGCGCTCCATTTCTTCCTTGGGTTCGCCAACCGACAGGCCGCCGATCGCGAATCCGTCGAAACCGATCTCTGAGAGCCCTGCTAACGACTCTTCGCGCAGCTCCTCGTACATGCCCCCTTGGACGATTCCGAAAAGTGCATTGGAGTTCTCGATGCGATCGAATTCGTTACGCGAGCGTTGGGCCCAGCGCAGCGACAGGCGCATCGACTCGGCGGCAATCGCGTTGCTGGCTGGGTAGGGCGTGCATTCATCGAAGATCATCACGATGTCGGAGTTCAGGCTACGCTGGATCCGCATTGATTCTTCGGGCGTGAGCATCAGTTTGGTGCCGTCGATCGGCGACGAGAAACGTACACCTTCTTCGCTGATCTTGCGCAGTGCGCCAAGGGAAAAAACCTGGAACCCCCCAGAGTCGGTGAGAATCGGCTTGCTCCAGCCCATGAAGTCGTGAAGGCCTCCAAAAGTTTGCATTACCGTCATGCCGGGCCGAAGCCACAGGTGGAAGGTGTTGCCAAGGCAGATCTGGGCGCCGATCTCATCTAGTTCATGTGGGCTCATTGCCTTGACCGTGCCGTAGGTGCCGACCGGCATGAAAACTGGCGTATCGACCACGCCATGATTTAGTTGCAGGCGGCCGCGCCGAGCGCCTCCTGACGTTCGCAGAAGATCGAATTTCATCGGATGTTTCTTATCTGACGTTTTTTTCAAGCAGCATCGCGTCGCCATAGCTGAAGAAGCGGTAGCGCTTTCTTACTGCATAGGCATAAGCGGCACGGATTGTCTCTGTGCCCGCGAAGGCAGAGACGAGCATCAGCAGCGTAGAACGGGGAAGATGGAAGTTGGTGATCAGCCGGTCGGCGACATGGAATTCGAACCCTGGTGTGATGAACAATCCGGTTTCGCCCGCGCCAGCCTTGAGTTGCCCATCAAGGGCGGCCGACTCCATGGCACGCAGGCTTGTGGTTCCAACGCAGACGATTTTCCCGCCGGCAGCTTTTGTCGCAGCAACCGCATTGACCGTTTCCTGGGAGATGGCGTAGCACTCACGATGCATCTTGTGATCGGCGAGGTTCTCGACGCGTACGGGCTGGAAGGTGCCGGCGCCAACATGCAGTGTTACATGGGCCATTCCGACACCTCGCTCGCGCAGGCGTGCCAACAGAGTGTCGTCGAAATGCAGGCCTGCGGTGGGCGCGGCGACAGAGCCGAGTTCGCGCGCATAGACCGTTTGGTAGCGGGTTTCGTCCGCATCGCGGGCTGCGCGCTCGATGTATGGGGGCAAGGGCAGGCGACCATGGCGCTCGATCCATTCGATGACCGTGGCACCGTCAGGAAAGCGCAAGTGAAAGAATTCCCCGGCACGGCCGAGGACTTCGACCTCGAATGCGTCGGCAAGCAGGATTCTGCTCCCCGGTTTCGGCGATTTGCTTGCGCGGATCATGGCCAGCGCTTCATGTTCTCCGAGTGGGCGCTCAACCAGAATTTCGACTTCTCCTCCAGTTGTTTTTCGGCCATAGAGTCTTGCATGCAGGACGCGGCTATCGTTGAACACCAACAGGTCACCCGCCGCAAGAAACTCGGGGAGGTCGCCAAAGATGCAGTTCTGGTACTCGCTGTCAGTGCGGATGGCGAGAAGGCGGCTGGCGGTGCGCTCGCTCAAAGGCGCTTGTGCGATCAATTCTGGCGGCAGGTGGTAATCAAACTCCGAAACAATTAAGGGCATAGGCTTTGCTTGAATAATGGGGGTGTTTTTTGAGATAATCATCGCTTCCGCGCCGGGATGGCGGAATCGGTAGACGCAGCGGATTCAAAATCCGCCGCCGCAAGGTGTGGGGGTTCGAGTCCCCCTCCCGGCACCACGCACATGCGCTTGAAGATTCGTGGGTTGAAGTTTCAGGTCCAGCCCCCATGTAACCAGAATCGCGCCCAACCCCTTAGTGTATTGAGACTCATGGCTGCAGGCAAACCAAACGGTCGCCGCCGAAGTACGGCATTTGCGGTGCTCGCCCTTGCAATGGCGGGCGTCGGTACGCTTCCCGAGACTGCTCAGGCGACCGTACGCGGTCGTATCAACTACGGCGATGGTATGGCTCTTCCGCCCCAGGCTGTGATCGATATCGTCCTGACTGATGTATCTGGTGCCGGCGACCCGGCCCAGATTGCGCGGATCCGTATGTCGGCTGAAGAAGACGGCCCGATTCCGTTCGAGCTGTCCGTGCCTTCCGCGCGTATTGATCAAAAGCGCACCTATGTTCTCTCGGCGCGGATTTCCTACGAGGGCAAGTTGCTCTATGTGAACACCACGCAGCCCAAAGTCCTGACGCAGGGGGCGCCAGCCAAGATCGACCTGCGGGTCGAGCGCGTCATCGTCTGATCCCGCTGCGACCATATGGCTCGGAGGTCGCTCGCATGACACGCGCCATGCCTGAAGTATGGTCAAGGATCGGCTCTGGTCTTGGAGCGCAGAGCCCGTTTTTCTGTCCGTTTCTCCCTGTTGTGAGTGTCTATGCTTGATCCGCGTGCCGCCAGCCTGCTGGCTGCGGCCTATCGGCCGGGCGCGCCACGGATGCACGAGCTGGATGTCATGCAGGCTCGTCATACACTTCGAAAGTTATATCTCGCTTACGGTACATCGCCTGAGCCCATTGCTTCGGTCCTCGATGTGCCCATGCCGCGTCCGAAAGCATTGGGCGGGGCGCTGTTTGCCCGATTGTTCCGTCCGCACTGTGAAGCCGGTCGTCATCGCCTGCCTGTCCTGCTTTGGCTACACGGGGGCGGGTGGACGCTTGGTGACGTCGAGCTTTATGACCCACTGTGCCGTGCGCTCGCCATTGCCAGCGGAGCAGCGGTTTTTTCGGTGGAATACCGCTTGGCGCCGGAGCATCCATTCCCTGCAGCCGTCAATGATGCTGGGTTTGCCGTGGATTGGCTTGCTGCGCACGGTGCCGACCTTGGTTTAGATACGCAGCGTATTGCGATTGGCGGAGACAGCGCTGGCGGCAACTTGGCTGTGGTGACGGCAATCGCTGCGCGCGATGCAGGTTGGTCGCACCTGAGATTCATGTGCCTTGTCTATCCTGCGACCGATCTGGCTTCGACACGCGCGAGTCATTCAGCATTTGGTGATGGCTATCTGCTCGACGAACTCACCGTCCGATGGTTCCTGACTAACTATTTGCCGGCTGGCACCGATATCACTGACTGGCGCATTTCGCCGATCAATGCCGCCTGGCTTGGGAATCTGCCACCAACCTTGCTTGTCACGGCTGGATGCGATCCGTTGGTTGACGACGGTCGTGCGCTGGGGGACGCAATGGATGCGGCAGGGGGGAGCGTGGATAGGCTTGAGGTTCCGGGGATGATCCACGGATTCCTGACGCTTGGAAGAGCTTTCCCGCAGGCCGATGAAACGGTTGCTCGCATCGGAGCGGCAATCCGCACAGCGCTTGCCTGAGGAGGCAATCGGTTCCCCGCCTGCTTGTGCTATACGCGAGTTTGTTATTCAAAGCGGCTCAAACCAGTTCAACTGTTCGCGCAATCGAACCACTTCCCCGATGATGAGCAGTGCTGGCGGTCTCAGTCCGGCTTCTGTCGCGCGCTGAGGCAAATCGTAAAGGGTGCTGGAAAGTGTTGTCTGGTCAGGCAAAGTTGCGTGGCGGACCAGTGCTGCAGGCGTGTCGGGCGGCAATCCGTGCTCTATGAGGTTTGTGCTGATGACAGATAGTGTTGATACGCCCATGTAGATGACGATAGTCTGGCCGGACCGCGAAAGTGCTGGCCAGTCGAGTTCACAACTGCCGTCCAGGAAATGCCCGGTCGCCAACGTGCAGGACCGCGCGATTTCACGATGTGTCAGCGGAATTCCGCTGAAGGCCGCGGCGCCGCTTGCCGCTGTTACACCGGGGACGACTTCGAAGGGGATCCTGGCCGCGAACAGCTCCTGCGCTTCTTCGCCGCCGCGCCCGAAAACGTAAGGGTCGCCACCCTTGAGTCGCACGACCTGCTTGCCCTCCCGCGCCAAGCGCACCAACAGCGCATTAATCGCCTCCTGACTCATGGCGTGGGCGCCGCACTTCTTGCCTGCATAGATTCGCTCGGCGTTCGGTTGGGCGAGTGCCATGACATCCAGGCTGACCAGGTTGTCGTAGACCACAGCGTCCGCTTCTCCCAGCAGACGGGCGGCACGGATGGTCAGGAGTTCGGGTTCGCCGGGGCCGGCACCGACGATATAAACCTTCCCGGTGCGATGGGCTTGATTGGATGGACTCATGATGATGCTTTCCGCTCGGGCTTTTTGCCCAAAGTGTAGCATTCGCGCATTTTCTGATGCCTTGTCAGTATCGAAGTCGATCCACTGGGGTATCGGGAATCTACAGGACTTCTATAATCGCCCGCTTTTGCCAGCGCCCTCCGTGGATCGATCTCCGAAGCGGGTGGGGTGAACAGGATCGAAGATGCAGGAAATTCAGCAGGAGCAGGGCGAGGCCTCGCGATCGCACTTGGCGCCCTTGCTGTTGGCCGCTGTTGGTGTTGTTTTTGGCGACATCGGCACCAGCCCGCTGTACACGATGAAAGAAGTGTTCGGAAGCCACGGTCTACCGACCACCCTGCCCAACATTCTCGGCATTCTTTCCCTGGTTTTCTGGGCGCTAGTAGTCATCGTCGCGCTCAAGTATGTTGTCTTCATCATGCGCGCGGACAACCGTGGCGAAGGCGGCATCATGGCCATGATGGCGCTTGCTCAGCGGACGGCATCGGGTAATCCGAGCCTGATGCGCTGGCTGACGATTGCAGGTCTCTTCGGTGCAGCGCTTTTTTATGGCGACGGTGTGATCACGCCAGCAATCTCAGTGCTTTCCGCTGTCGAGGGGCTGGAGATTGCGACTCCAGCCTTTCGGCCATTCGTTATACCCATCACCCTGGTTGTCCTGGTTTGCCTGTTCGCACTGCAAAGTCGTGGCACGGCGAGTGTTGGTGCGCTCTTTGGGCCGATCATGGTTATATGGTTCATCCTGATTGGCGCGCTGGGGCTGCATCAGGCGCTCGTGCATCCGGAGGTGCTGGCTGCTGTCAATCCGTTCTATGCATTGAAGTTCCTGTTCACGCACCAGATCCACGGATTTCTCGTCCTCGGATCGGTCGTGTTGGCCGTTACTGGCGCTGAAGCGCTTTACGCGGATATGGGTCACTTCGGCCGAAGGCCGATCAAATACGCTTGGTTTGGCTTGGTGCTGCCTTGCATCTATCTTAACTACCTCGGCCAAGGTGCGCTGGTGTTGAGTGACCCGACAGCAGCGCGCAACCCGTTCTTCCTGCTGGCACCCTCATGGTTGCTCTATCCGCTTGTTGGCCTTGCCACGCTTGCAACGATCATCGCAAGCCAAGCGGTGATTTCCGGCGCCGTCTCGCTCACGCGCCAAGCCGTCCAGCTCGGGTATTGCCCGCGGCTGTCATTCGTGCACACCTCTGCTCAGGAAATCGGGCAGATCTACGTGCCGGGAATCAACTGGACGCTGCTCATCGCAGTGACGGTCTTGGTGCTGACCTTCCGTTCCTCAAGTGCGCTGGCTTCTGCCTACGGCATTGCGGTCACCCTGACGATGATGATCGACACCCTGCTTGCCTACATCGTGGTGCGCAGCCTCTGGGGTTGGCGGTCATGGCAGGGCTGGTTGTTCCTTGCAGGTTTCCTGCTTGTCGACCTTGCGTTCGTTTCCGCATGCGCGGTCAAGATCATTGATGGCGGATGGTTTCCGCTCGCTCTTGGTTTGGGCGTGTTTTTCCTACTTTCCACATGGCGGCGAGGCCGGGCACTGCTTTCGGAGCGAATTCGCACCGACACGATTCCGCTCGACCTCTTTATTCGCTCGCTTTTCCATTCGCCGCCGCAACGTGTCGAGGGTACCGGCGTGTTCATGACGACGAACCTCGAAGGTGTTCCACGCGCGCTTTTGCACAACTTGTTGCACAACAAGGTGCTGCACGAGCGTGTTTGCCTGCTTCGCGTGGAGACGAAGGACATTCCATTTGTGCCTGATTCCGAGCGAATTCACGTCGAGCCGCTCGATTTTGGCTTCTATCGGGTTTGCGTTTCCTACGGATTCAAGGATGACCCGGATGTTCCGGCGGCGCTGAAGCTCGCGGCGGCGCAGGGATTGCGTTTCGAGATGATGGAAACATCATTCTTTCTTGGGCGCGAGAAGCTGATTCCACGCTTCCGGCGCGAGATGCACCCATGGCGTGAGCGCCTGTTTATCTTCCTGTTCCGTAATTCGGGGAGCGCCGCCGATTTCTTCAAGATCCCGGCGAATCGCGTCGTTGAATTTGGAACGCAAGTCGAGCTTTGATGCTCTATCTGAGAATTGGGTGCTATCAGGACAAAAGTCACACTGCAAGTGGCTGATTCGTAAAATCTATTTGTGCGTATCCGATCGCTCCACAGTCACGTGATCGATGTCACGCGCGCCCCAGCCCCCCTTCGGTATCGTCCGTCCAAGCACAAGAATCGCCCTGCGCAATCTGCAGATTTGGAAGGAAAGACGGTACAGAAGCATGTTTCGCCTCTTCAATCACTATGTGCCGGCCACCTCTTTGGCCCAGTTTTTCTTCGACAGCTTCCTGCTTTTTGCAGGAATTGTCGTGGCGGCTGCGCTGCAACAGAGTGGCGGGCTACCCATGCTTGGGCCCGTCGTGCCATCGGCGCTCGTCTTTGCGATCGTCATGATTGCACTCAACGGTGCGCTTGGCCTGTATCGCGGAGTCCCATCCTCCAGCTTTTACGACACCATTGCGCGGATCATGCTGTCGCTGCTGGCTAGTATACCGATTGCATATCTTGTTTTTCGTGTCCTGCCGTGGGGGGGGTTCAGTGAGGAGCATGGTGAAATCACCGTGATCCTGATTCTCGGCACCGTCCTCGCACTGCGTGGACTGGTGGTGGGGGCGTCCGGAGAGCCAATCTGGCGACGACGCGTTCTGGTGATTGGCACGGGACACGAAGCTGCGGCGGTTGAATTCAGCCTGCGGCACTTCCGTCGCGCCGCGCTCGATGTGGTCGGTTTCTATCCGTCGCCCAATAACGACGACGTGGTCGTGAATACCCAGCATGTGTTGTCGGATTCGCGCAACCTGATCGAGACCGTGCGGGCGCATGACATCAACGAGATCATCGTCGCGGTTCGTGAGCGCCGCGGCGGTGCGTTGTCGCTCAAGCAATTGCTCGACTGCAAGCTGGCGGGCATCAGTGTGCTTGATCTGGCGAGCTTTTATGAGCGCGTACGTGGTCAAGTGCGGCTCGATGCGCTCAAGGCTAGCTGGCTCATCTATGGCGAGGGTTTTCGCCAAGGCCTGACGCGCTCCTTCGTCAAGCGTGCTTTTGACATCGTAGGTTCGCTCGTCTTGCTGGCTGTTGGGCTGCCATTAATGATTGCTGCTGCAATCGCGATCGTCCTGGAGTCCGGCTTCCCTATTTTCTATACGCAGGAGCGTGTCGGGCGTGGCGGACGCGTGTTTCGCGTGATCAAGTTTCGCAGCATGCGCACCGATGCTGAGAAGGACGGCAAGCCGCGCTGGGCTACAAAGCAGGATGACCGTATCACGCGGGTCGGTCGTATTATCCGCAAGACCCGGATCGACGAACTGCCCCAGCTGTTCAATGTGTTACGTGGCGAAATGAGCCTTGTTGGTCCGCGTCCGGAACGTCCGTATTTCGTCGACCAACTGGCGCGCGACATTCCGTTCTTTGCCGTGCGCCACAGCGTTAAGCCTGGGCTTACGGGCTGGGCGCAGGTGCGGTTCCAATACGGCTCCAGCATCGACGATGCGGTGCAGAAGCTGCAGTACGACCTTTACTACGTCAAGAACCATACGTTGTTCCTCGATGTCCTGATCCTTGCCGAAACGGTCCGCGTGGTCCTGACCGGTGAGGGCGCGCATTGAGATACGACACGCTGGAAGGCCGTTTCAAGGCTGTCCCGGCGGATCGACTGCATGGCGGACCGCAGGGTCCGCTTCGTCTTTGCAGCGCGAGCCCTTCGTGGCGTTCTGGTTAGCTCATGAGCGAAGTCTCCACACAAGTTCTCGCATGGAGTTTCGGCCTTGCCGTGGCCGTATTCTCCATCTTTGGGCTGCATCTGTGGTCGGGATGGAAGGGCGCGCGCCGAGGCTTGCTGCTGCTGGTTGCCGTGGGTTGCAGTGCAGCTTGGGCGTTCGCAGCGCTACTTTTCGGGCTCCATCCAGTCGCGGGCCTTTGGAGTGTCGAGGTTCTGCTTGATTGCGGGCGACAGGTAGCCTGGGTTGTCTTTCTGTTTTCGCTACTCACACCGCAGGCTGGAGCCTTGCCAGCATCTCTTGTGCGGGTGCGCTGGATCGTACTTGCTGTGGTGCTGGCGCGCGCCGTAGTAGAGGTGCTACTGGCGGCCGGCGTTGGCACGGCTGGTCTAGCAGGGACAGCAACGATCGGATTGGCTGTTGCGGGTTCGGTGGCTGGGCTCGTCGCTGTCGAACAGGTCTTTCGCAGTTTTCCAGTAGAGTCGAGGTGGGGTATCAAGCCGTTGATCCTTGGGCTTGCTGCAGCATTCTTCTTTGATCTCTATGTGTTCTCCGATGCGCTGCTCTATCGGCGCGTGGACCTGCAACTCTGGGGCGCGCGTGGTATTGCCCATGCGCTGACGGTACCCTTGGTTGCGCTGTCCGCATCACGTTTCCGTGATTGGGAATTTCGCATTGCGCTATCCCGTGATGCGGTCTTTCACAGCACGTCGTTGGCGCTGGTCGGCGGCTTCCTGCTGGCGGTTTCCGCAGCTGGATACTGGGTACGTTATTTTGGTGGCGAATGGGGTACGGTACTGCAGGCGACCTTGCTCTTCGGTGGCTTGCTCGCTGTGTGCATTGCGCTATTTTCGGGCGCATTCCGAGCCAAGCTGCGCGTACTTCTTGCCAAGCATCTTTTCCGTTATCGATATGACTATCGCGAGGAATGGTTGCGGGTGACGCAGGCGCTTATGAGCACCGGTTCGTCGGCAGATCTTCCTGCCGCGGTGATCCGGGCGCTGGCGGATCTGGTCGAAAGCCCTGGTGGCCTCCTGTGGCTGCGTGATCGCTCCGGCGCGTTCGTTTGTCGTGCGCGACTCAACCATGAATTAGCGCGTGCGGTCGAGCCCGGTGACAGCCAGTTCTCCCTCTACCTGCATGAGCGGGGCTGGATCGTGGATCTCGAGCAACTGCGTAGCCAGCCCTCCTTGTACGAGGGAATCATGTTGCCTGAATGGCTGGCGGAGGTGCCGGACGCGTGGTTGATCGTGCCGCTGCCAGCAAGTGACGAGATGATTGGATTTGTTGTCCTGCTCACTGCACGCACACGAATCGACATCGACTGGGAAGTCTTGGACCTGCTCAAGACCGCAGGACGTCAGTCAGCCGTTCACCTTGCGCGAGAGCAGGCAATAGAAGCGCTTCTCGAAGCGCAGAAGTTCGATTCGTTCAACAAAATGTCGGCGTTCGTGGTGCACGACTTGAAGAACCTCGTGGCGCAGCTTCAGCTGATGCTTCGCAATGCCGATCGCCATGCGGCCAACCCCGAGTTCCAGCAGGACATGATCGACACCGCGCGCCACGTTCAGGAACGCATGACGTCATTGATGAAGCAATTGCAGGAGAAGCGCTCAATCGACCCCAGGCGTCCGCTCGATATGCTTGAATTGGCGCAGAAGATTGCACGCTCCAAGCGGCATCAGTCAGGGGGAATTCAGGTCAAGGGAGAGCTTGGCGCTTCGGCCATGGTGCACCCGGAGCGCTTTGAAAGAGTCATCGGACACCTCGTGCAAAATGCACTGGACGCTTCGAAGGGCGATGGTATCGTCGGAATCAAGATTCTTCCGAAAGCGGAAGAGGTCGGCATCGAAGTTCAGGATGAAGGTGTCGGCATGTCCCAGCAGTTCATCCGTGAGCGTTTGTTCAAGCCGTTTCAGACGACCAAGGATGCCGGCATGGGTATCGGCGCCTATGAGGCACTTCAATACGTCAGTGAACTGGGAGGGCGAATCGATGTGGATAGCGAACCTGGTCACGGCACCTGCATGACCGTTTGGCTTCCCCGTGCGCTTGATGCTGAGCGGGTTCCCACTCCGGCCTGAAATATGAGCGAAAAAAAACGCACACTCCTTGTCGTTGAAGATGATCCCGCACTGCAAAAGCAGATGCGTTGGGCGTTCGATGCTTACGAAGTCGTCACGGCGGACGATCGCGAATCAGCGATCGTGCAATTGCGCCGGCACGAACCTGCGGTGATCACGATGGATCTCGGATTGCCGCCGACACCAGACGACACCACGCAGGGTTTTGCACTGCTGGGCGAGATTCTCTCGCTCGCACCCGATACCAAGATCATTGTCCTCACCGGACAGCACGATCGTGAGAATGCCGTGCGGGCTGTTGGTGCCGGTGCATACGATTTTTTTGCCAAGCCGTTCGAGCCCGATCTCCTGCTGCTCACGATCGACCGGGCATATCGATTGCACGATCTGCAGATGGAAAATCGGAAGCTCCAGACGCGCCACACTGGAGGACCGCTTTCAGGGGTCATCACGCGCGATGCAGGTATGCTGCGCATTCTGCGTACGATCGAGAAGGTGGCATCGGCGAATGTTACTGTCATGCTGCTTGGCGAAAGCGGGACTGGTAAGGAGATCCTTGCGCGTGGCCTACATGACGCATCACAGCGGCGCAACGAGCGCTTCATTGCAATCAACTGCGCCGCTATTCCGGAAACACTGCTCGAAAGTGAACTCTTTGGCTACGAGCGTGGCGCGTTCACCGGCGCGGTGAAGCAGACTCCCGGCAAGTTTGAACTCGCCCACAAGGGCACCTTATTCCTTGATGAAATTGGCGATCTACCGATCGCGCTGCAGGCGAAGCTGCTGCGTTTTCTGCAGGAGCGCGTCGTGGAGCGCATCGGCGGGCGCGAGGGTATTCCCGTTGACGTTCGTGTTGTCTGCGCTACGCACCAGGACCTGCGCGCGCAGATCAGCAACGGAAGGTTCCGCGAAGACCTTTTCTACAGATTGGCGGAGATCGTCGTCGACATTCCGCCGCTGCGCGACCGTGAGGGCGACGCCAGTCTGCTTGCGCATGCTTTTGTGCAGCGTTTTGCGGCTGACAACCGGCGCGGCTCGCTCACGCTCACGGAGGATGCGGTGGCCGCGATTGCGGCGCATCGTTGGCAGGGTAACGTGCGCGAACTCGAAAACTGCATCAAACGCTCTGTCATCATGGCCGATTCCGGCCGCATTACTGCCGATGACCTTGGGCTTTCCGCGCCTGATGAAGACCTGGCGACGCTCAACCTGCGTCAGGTCCGGGAAGAGGCCGAACGTGCGGCCGTCGTGCGCGTGCTTGCCCGTGTCAATGGAAACATCGCCCGTGCCGCGGAGGTACTGGGTGTGAGTCGTCCGACGCTCTACGATCTGATGAATCGATTCGGACTGAAGAAAGACCCGCTTTAAGGCTCCCTCATTATGACCCTTCACCCACGCTGGTCCGCCCTGTTCCTCGCTCTCGCCCTTACGGCATGTAGCGATAATCCTGAGAAGCTCATTGCCTCGGCGCGTGACTATCTCGCCAAGGGTGACACCAATTCCGCTGTCATCCAGATTAAGAGTGCGCTGCAGAAGCAGCCAGACTTGAGCGAGGCACGCTACCTGTTTGGCGTTGCGCTGCTTGATGCGGGTGATGCGACTGGAGCGGAGCGCGAATTGCGCAAGGCTCTGGAAAGCGGCTATCCGCTTGATCAGATCGCGATGCCGCTGGCTACAGCGTCGATCAGCATTGGCAAGGCCAAGGAAATCATTACGGAATACGCTGCCTTGAAACCGGCAACTCCGGAGGCTGTCGCCGTGGTACAGGCCGGGCTGGCCAATGCGTATCTCTTGAGCGGAGAGCAGGCAAAAGCTGAGGCCGCAATCGAGGCCTCCCTTGCGGCGAAGCCGGACAACCCGGACGCACGGCTGGCAAAAGCACGCTTGTTGCTAATCGCTCAGCGTTACGACGAGGGCACCAGCCTTCTCGGTGAGCTCATCAAGATCGATGGCGTTCGCTTTGATGCGCTGATGTTGAGGTCCGACCTGCATTCATTCCAAGGCAAGCAGGATCTTGCGGTGGCTGACCTGGAAGCCGCTGCGCCGCTTCGCCCGCAGCAGGCGAGGCCGAACCTGCGAATCGCGCAGATTCTGCTTGGTGAGGGCAAAATCGACGAGGCCGATGCCAAGCTTGCGATGGCGCGCAAGGTTGCGCCCAACAACCCGATGATTCGTTTCGCGGGCGGCTTGATCGCACTCAAGCGCGACAAGTTTGAGCAGGCGCGTGATGCGGCGGAGCAGGTTTTGCGTGTTGCGCCGAATTATCTTCCTGCTGCGTTGCTGGCGGGAACAGCGCAATTGCGTCTCCAGCAATACCTCCAAGCACAGGAACATCTTGAGAAAGTCGTCAACAAGGCCCCAGGAAACGTCGGGGCGCGGGTCCTACTGGCTCGCGCGTATCTCGGCGGGGGTGAGGCGTCCCGTGCGCTCGAAACGCTCGGGCCGGCGTTGACGAGCGATGCGCCCAACCGCGAAGCGCTGTCGGTCGCGGGGGAGGCCGCCTTGAGGACGGGCGATCTCAAGCACTCGTCGGAATATCTCGACCGTGCAGCGCAACTTGCCCCGAAGGATGCAACGGCGCGTGCGCGTGTTGGTGTGGCCCGATTGGCTGGCGGCGAGACGGAGCGCGGCATCGACGACTTGGAAGCCGCCAGCGTCTTGGCGGGTTCCGATGCGGGTGGTACAGGAGCGGACGTGGCGCTGGCGTTGGTCCACATGCGTCGTGGGGAACTCGACAAGGCAAAGCAGATTGCGGACGAATACGTCAAGAAGCATCCGGATCGGCCGTTTTCTTACAACCTGCTGGGTGGCGTGCTCGAAGCGCGCGGTGATAAGGCAGGTGAGCGCGCGGCATTTGAAAAGGCCTTGTCGCTTGACCCTGGATTCCTGCCAGCGGCGATCAACCTTGTGCGCCTCGATACAGCCGATGGCAACACGGATGCCGCGCGCAAGCGTCTCGAAGCGGTCATCCAGAAGGCGCCAAAGAATGCTGACGCATATTTGGTCCTGGCACGTTTCTTGGCTGAACGCCGGGCCAAGCCAGAGGACATCCGTGCCGTGCTCGACAAGGGTATTGCCGCTAACCCAGGTACGGCGAGCCTAAAACTTGCCGAAATCGACATCCTGCTGCGTGTAGGAGATAAGAAGGGGGCGCTCGCGCTTGCTCAGGATGTCGTGGCATCCTTTCCGGATGACGCGTCGTCACTCTCGCTGGCCGCGCGTGCCCAGGCCGCGGCTGGAGACGTTCAGCAAGGCATCGCAACGGCGCAAAAGGTGGTGAGCATGAAGCCGGATTCAGCACAGCCGCTCGTAGCGTTGGCCGATCTGCAGGCGCTCGCAAAGAACCACCGGGCTGCAGAGGAATTGCTCGTCAAGGCGCTAGCGATGCGGCCTGAGCAGGTTGATATTCGTGCGCGGCTGATGGCGATCAAGGTCACTCAGAAGAAGACCGATGAGGCAATCGCTCTTGCCCGCGACCTGCAGAAGATGCAGCCTGGGCAACCCTCTGGGTACGAAATTGAGGGCGATGCTGAGTTTCTGGCCAAGGACTATCCGGCAGCGATCGCGAGTTATTCGAGAGCATTGGAACTCGGTAGGCGTCCTTCTCAGGCTATGCGGCTTCACCGTTCGCAGATCACGGCAGGGAGGAAGGCTGATGCCGATGCTTTTGCCGCCCGCTGGCTCAAGGAAAATCCGCGTGACACCTTGATGCGTAATTACTTGGCCGAGCAAGCGATGGCGGCCAAAGACTGGGACGAGGTGGCTCGACTGTATCGTTCGGTGCTCGAAATCGAACCGAAGAACCCGGCGGCGCTGAACAACCTTGCTTGGGCTGCGGGCCAGCTCAAGGACCCCAAGGCAATGTCCTATGTCGACCAAGCGCTTGCGATTGCGCCCGATTCGCCGTCGATCCTCGACACCAAGGGAAACCTGCAAATCGATGCAGGACAGGTTAGTGACGGTATTGCGACGCTCAAGCGGGCAGTTTCTTTCTGGCCGGAGCGAGGCGAGCTGCGCCTGAGTCTGGCTCGTGGCCTGATCAAGTCGGGTGACAAGACCGCGGCGCGCGGCGAGATCAACACTGTCCTGAGGAGCGCGCCGACTGAGTCTGCGCTGCGTCAGGATGCAGAGACACTTCTGAAGACACTTTGACTTGAGGTTTGATCCGCATGGAAACCATTGCAGTTATCGGTCTTGGCTATGTCGGCCTGCCGCTCGCCGTCGAATTTGGCAAGAAATTCCGGACGATTGGTTTCGACCTCTCGAAGGAAAAGATTGCCGCCTACGAAGCCGGGCGGGATCCGACAGGCGAGGTGAGTGACGAGGATCTCGCCGCCGCCAGCAAGCTGATCTACACGACAGACCCTGTACGGCTGTCGGAGGCCGATTTCATCATCGTGGCGGTGCCGACTCCCGTGGATGAAGCCCACCAGCCCGACTTCACTCCGCTGATGAAGTCTTCGGAATCGGTTGGGAAGCATATCAAGCGCGGCGCGATCGTGGTCTTTGAGTCCACGGTTTACCCAGGTGCGACCGAAGAGGTTTGCATTCCGATCATTGAGAAGCACTCTGGCCTGAAGTGGAAAGAGGGTTTCTTCGTCGGCTATTCACCCGAACGGATCAACCCGGGCGACAAGGAACGCACGGTCACCAAAATCCTGAAGGTTGTCTCGGGCGACACCCCTGCGACGCTTGAGAAGGTCAAGGCAGTTTACGGATCTGTGATTACCGCGGGTGTGTATCCGGCTAGCAGCATCAAGGTTGCCGAGGCGGCCAAGGTGATTGAGAACACCCAGCGCGACCTCAACATCGCCCTGATGAACGAACTCGCGTTGATTTTCCACAAGCTCGAAATCGACACGGTCGAGGTGCTCAAGGCTGCAGGAACGAAGTGGAACTTCCTGCCTTTCCGGCCAGGTCTCGTCGGCGGGCACTGCATCGGCGTCGACCCGTACTACCTTACGCACAAGGCTGAAATGGTTGGTTATCACCCTCAGGTGATCCTGGCCGGCCGCCGCATCAACGATGGCATGGGTAAGTACATTGCCGAGCAGACCATCAAGCAGCTGATCACCATTGATCACCCGATCAAGAACGTGAACGTCCTGGTGCTCGGGATGACGTTCAAGGAGAACTGCCCTGACCTGCGTAACAGCCGTGTGATCGATGTGGTGCGTGAGCTGCAGAGCTTTGGCGTTAATGTCTACATCCACGATCCACTTGCCGATGCACAGGAATGCCTGCACGAGTACGGCGTAACCTTGACCCCTTGGGAGCAGATTCCCGACTGTGCGGCAATCGTCGCGTGCGTTTCGCACCAGGAGTACGCCGACATGGGCTTGGGGCGGCTCGCCGATAAGCTTGAGAAAGGCGGGGTATTCGTCGATGTCAAGTGCCAGTTCGATCCGGTTTCTGTTGAGGAAACCGGGGCAAGACTCTGGCGACTGTGAAGCCGTGATACGGCGCGCACTTGCCGTTCTGTCCGTGGCCGTGGTCTTGCCGGCGGCTGCGGACGATAGTGGTCTGGCAGGCGCTCGCGCCGCGCTTGCGCAGCAGCTTGTGCAACTTGGGGCGCAGTACGAGCATGGCGAGAGCGTGCCGCAAGACTCTGCACGCGCTGCCGAGCTCTACTGCGACGCTGCGCGCTACGGCAACGCCGAGGCGTACTATGCGTTGGCTTTCATGTACGGTGATGGGCGTGGCTTCCAGCAGGACGACCGCATTGCGGCGAGCCTGATGGGGCGGGCAGCAGAACTTGGCATGGAGCAGGCGAAGAACGCGCAACGCTTCTTCGGCCCACCAGCGGGAGTGTTTCCGCCTTGCCTTCAGGTGATAGCTAAAGCTCGGGTGAACGACCCGACGATTTCTGACGAGGCCAATCTCGATGCCGTGCTCGCCGGCCTTCCGGCGAACAAGCGCCGTGTTGCGGAACTCATTCGCCTGATCGCACCGCAATATGCCATTGAGCCCAAGCTGGCGCTGGCCGTGGCGGCAGCGGAGTCCAATTTCGAATCGCTTGCACGTTCGCCCCGCAATGCCTATGGCGTCATGCAGCTGATTCCAGAGACTGCACAGCGGTTCAAGGTGCGGAACATTTTCGATCCGGCGCAGAACATCAAGGGTGGAATGGCCTATCTGCGCTGGCTCTTGTCGTACTACCGCGGCGACGTTCTTCTCGCGCTTGCGGCCTATAACGCAGGTGAGGGCGCGGTCGATCGACATCGCGGCATTCCGCCTTACCGGGAGACGGTCGAGTATGTCAAACGGATTCACGGCATGTTCCGCAAGGGCAGTCACGGATTCGATCCGAGTGTGGCACAGGCTTCTCCGATCATCGTGTCCCGCTAGCGTGGCGGCGCTGGTCGCTGCTGTCCTGATGCTTGCCGCTGCGGCGCCTGCCTATGCCGCTGGCCTCAATCACGTGATTGCCCAAGTGCGGCCATCGGTGGTGGCCGTGGCCACCATGCAGCGGACGCGGTCGCCCCAGCTCAAATTGCTTGGTACTGGTTTTGTCGTTGGCGACGGGACGTTGATCGCCACGAATTCGCACGTCGTTCCGCTTGTACTGGATGTCGAGCGCATGGAGGAGCTGGTCGTCGTTACGTTCCCCGCGGGAGGGGGAGAGCCCAAGGCACGCAAGGCGACCAAGGCACGCAACGATCCCGAGCACGATCTGGCCTTGCTCAACATCGACGGTCCTCCGCTGCCGCCGGTCCGACTGGGTGCGGCCTCTTCGGTGCATGAAGGGCAGGAGATCGCTTTTACTGGTTTTCCGATCGTTGGCGTGCTTGGGCTTACGCCAGCCACGCACAGGGGAATCGTCTCGGCTGTCGCCCCGGTCGTTATTCCGCAGGCGACTGCAGGGCAGCTTAACGCCCAGGCAATCCAGCGGATTCGCGCTGGCGCCTTCAATATCTTCCAGCTCGATGCGGTGGCCTATCCCGGTAACAGCGGCAGTCCCGTCTTCGATGCAGAGAGTGGCGAAGTCCTTGCCATCGTGAACATGGTCTGGGTGAAGGGCAGCAAGGAGTCGGCGCTGACCCAGCCTTCCGGTATCACCTACGCAGTGCCGTCCAGTTATCTCAAGGCTCTGATCGACAGCAAGTGATGTGCCTACTTGAGAAGCGTCCGGGCTCCCTCGAAACGCTTCGTGAAGTAGGTGGAGTCGAGGCGTTCGATGCGCACCTTGCCGTGGGTCGATGGTGCGTGAACGAAGCGGCCGTCGCCGATGTACAAGCCGACGTGCGAATAGGGCCGATTGAGCGTATTGAAGAACACAAGGTCCCCCGGCCGCAGCTCGTCGCGCGTGATAGGTCGCGTAACGCCGACGATCTGCGCTGCGCTGCGCGGTAACTTAACCTGTGCGACCTGCTCGAACACATAACCAATCATGCCGCTGCAGTCCAGTCCAGCTTCCGGGTTGGTGCCTCCGAAGCGGTAGCCCGTATCGAGCAGACCAAGTGCATACACTACGGCATCTGCCCCTGCGCCCTGTGATAACTGGATGTAGTTGTGACCCATGGGCGACGACCGCGGCTCTCCTCCACCCGAGCGCTGTGGGGTCGTCGTGCAGGCTGAGAGCAGAGCCACGACAACGAACGGCAGGATGCGGACGAGCGTTGCCGTGGCATTCATTTCAACTTTCCAGCCAGAAGGTTACGGGGCCGTGATTGACGAGGCTTACGTACATCTCGGCGCCGAACCGGCCGCAGGCCACGTGCGGGTGGATAGTGCGCGCCAGTCGCACAAATTCGTCGAAGCATCGCACCGCTTGATCGGGAGCGGCTGCAACGGAAAAACTGGGGCGCCGGCCCGAGCGGGTGTCGGCTGCGAGCGTGAACTGCGGAACCGCCAGCAGGGCGCCACCCGAATCTGAGAGTGACCGATTCATACGGCCTTCGTCATCGGCAAAAACGCGGTAACTGAGCACGCGTTCGACAAGCCGCGCAGTGCTTCTGGGGTCATCATCCGGCCGGACACCGATCAAGGCAAGCAGGCCGGGGCCAATTGCACCGACAAGCTCGCCGTCGACGCGCACCGAGGCCTCCTGCACTCGCTGAATCAATGCGATCACTGCAGTTCCACTTGGCCGGACACCATGATGCCGACCTGGCTCTCGCCAGCTTCTACCGGCGCCGGCATGGCGTCGGCGGCCATGGCCGCTTTTGCCATCGGGTAGTAGGGGCGAGGTGGTGTGCTGTTTGCATTGATCGAGATCTGGCGGATCCGGTACTTGCGCCCAAGCGCACCGGCCGCAACGTCAGCGCGGGCACGGAATGCCGCGATCGCATCGACGATCGTGTCGTCCTCAGTTTTCTTGCGTGTTTCCGGCGATGGCTGGAAACCGATATTGCCAAGTGCAAGTCCGCTTGCCTGGAGCTTGCCAACCAGCTCGGATAGCGGTGGGGTTTCGCGGCTTTCGAGCACGACCTCGCTGCGCATCCGCCAACTTTCGATCTTCGTGCTGTTACGTGCGTAGATGGGCCAGGTCTGGGTCGACCCGCTGTGTGTCTTGACGGCTGGGTAGGCCTTTGTTGCCGCTAGTGCGACTGAGATCTGCTGATTCAGCTTGCGGGAAAGTGCTGGCAGATTTTCATCGCTGCCTTCGGCGTATAGAACGGCGCGGCCAAGGTCGTTGGGCGCGCTACGCGTGGCCTCGGCAGTCAGTTCGATCAGGGTTGAGGAAGACAACGCAGGTAACGTCTCTGCGGCAGCGGGGAGGGCGGAAAAGACAAGGCAGAAGACTGCCGTGAAGTTCAGGACTGTACGCATGGGGGCCTCCGCAATGACGAAGCCGGAATGGTATCAGTCTGGACTAGGACTGCCCGATATGCCCGTGTTGATGCGGTTTGTCTCGACACCGTCGCAACGGCGCCGTCAGTCGATCTTGCGCAGGCCCTCGCGGTAGAGGTCGGCGTTGTCGACATAGCCAAGTGCATTGCGGTGGGAGCCGTTCACTTCTTCATCGGAAAGTCCACGGATGATGCGGCCTGGGGTGCCGACCACGAGCGAGCGATCAGGGATGACCTTGCCTTCAGGAATCAGTGTGTTCGCGCCGATGAGGCACTGCTTGCCTATGACAGCGTTGTTGAGAATCACGGCGTTGATCCCGATCAGCGAACCATCGCCGACGGTACATCCATGCAGCATCGCCATATGCCCGACTGTGACATGCTGGCCGAGTGTCAGGGGAACGCCTTCGTCGGTGTGCAGGATGGCGCCGTCCTGGATATTGCTGCTGTCGCCGACAGTGATCGGTTCGTTGTCGCCGCGCAGAACCGCGCCGAACCAGATGTTGACGTTGCGGCCAAGCACGACTGAACCGACTACGGTCGCGCTGTCTGCAACCCAGCTTCCTTCGCCGAGCACTGGAATACGATCATAGAGTGCGTAGATACTCATGCTGGTGTGCTATCCGGTTGGCTCTCCGGAACTTATTGCCGGACAAGGCGCGCATGGTAGGCGTGCCGGGCGACTGATGCAAGCTTTGCCCCCGTCGGTATTGGCGGCGGTGGGGGACGATAACTATGCTTTGGGTGTTGTTTTGGGGGAGATTTGTATGAGGGTCTTGGTTCGCGTTCTGTTCCTGATTGGCCTGTTTGTCGTGCTTGTGCTGGCGTCCGGATTTCTCCTGCCAGCCCGTTTTGAAGCGTCTCGCAGCACGGTGATTGCCGCAGCACCGGAGAGCATTTGGCCGCTGGTTGAAGATCCGCGTGCTTGGCAACGCTGGGTGGTGTGGAACCGTCGTGATCCGTCGATGCAAGTGCAATACAGCGGTGCCGAGCGGGGCGAAGGCGCTGTGTGGTCATGGCACAGCAAGAGCCAAGGCGACGGGCGCATGAGTTTTCTCAAGGTCGAGCCGCCGCGCGAGCTGACGTACCAACTCGATCTACACAATTTCAACCGGCCGGCTTTTGGCGAGGTGCGACTGGAGAAAGAGGGGGGGCTGACGCGGGTGGTCTGGTCGATGAGTGGTGAGGCAGGATGGAATCCGTTGGCCCGCTGGTTCGGCGTGTTCCTGGATCGCGCGGTCGGCCCGGATTTCGAGGTTGGGCTGGCAAACCTCAAGGAATTGGCGGAGAGCCACCGCTGATCGCGGAGGGGCGGCGTACCGCTTGCGCCGCTCCTGCTGTCGCGGCAGATTTCAGCCTTAGTTTTTTCAAGAGCGACACGCATGCAATTCCGTATCGGTCCGATCGTTCTTATCTTGCTCGGCGTGCTGTTCCTGCTCAATAACCTCGGCGTAGTGTCATTGCGTGCCCTGGTCCACGAAATGGGAACTTGGTGGCCCGTGATTCTGATCGCTGTCGGCTTCGCCGGGTTGATTGGCAGCGGAAAACGGTAGATTCCTGAGAAACCAGGGCCGGTGCGCGATGTGTTCTTGCGTTTGCGGTCGGATGCTGGAGGTGCATCTCGTCTATGCTGGCGGCCAATTTTCCCCTGTGTTTCCAGGAGTTCCTCCATGCCCGTTTTCGAGGCTACCCACCCCCTGATCAAGCACAAAATCGGCCTTATGCGCGAGGGCGATATCTCGACAAAGAAGTTCCGTGAGTTGACGGCCGAACTGGCGCGACTGCTTGCCTATGAGGCGTCGAAGGATTTCGAGCTCGAAAGCATCACGATCCAAGGCTGGGCGGGACCGGTCGAAATCCAGCAGATCAAGGGCAAAAAGGTGACTGTTGTACCGATACTGCGTGCGGGTATCGGCATGCTCGATGGTGTTCTCGACATGGTCCCCAGCGCCAAAGTGTCGGTGGTCGGAATTTCGCGCAATGAGGAAACTCTGCGACCCGAGCCCTACTTCGAGCGCTTCGTCGGCCATTTGGGCGAACGCGTAGCTTGGATCATCGACCCGATGCTCGCTACCGGCGGTTCGTTGGTTGCTACGATCGACATGCTCAAGCGCAATGGTTGCCAGCACATTGCGGCCCTAGTGCTCGTGGCTGCGCCGGAGGGCATCCGGGCGCTTGAGGCATCTCATCCAGACGTCGCCATCTATACCGCCGCCATCGATGATCACCTTAACGAGCATGGCTACATCATTCCCGGACTCGGCGATGCCGGGGACAAGATATTCGGAACAAAGATCTAACGCCGACGACGGCCGCGAGACCCGCGGCCGTTTTTCCATAGGTACGTTGTACGTTCACCAAAAAACCTTGGTTTTCATGTCCACCCATACGAACGATCCTCTCTGGCGAACCGCATTATCCGGAGCCCAGATTCTCTTTGTCGCGTTTGGCGCGACGGTACTCGTTCCCTTGCTCACGGGATTGAATCCGAGCTTGGCGCTCCTCGGCGCTGGCATCGGTACGCTGGTTTTTCAGGTCTGTACGAAACGCCAGGTACCGATCTATCTTGGTTCAAGCTTCGCCTTTATTGCGCCGATCATCTACTCCGCCCAGACTTGGGGCATGCCTGCGACGTTTGGCGCACTCGCCGCGGCGAGTTTTTTCTACTACGTTGCTGCGGTACTCGTGAAATGGCGGGGTGTTGGATTCATCCACACGTTGTTGCCGCCCGTGGTGATCGGCCCGGTCGTTATGGTGATTGGTCTAGGGCTTGCCGGAGTTGCGGTCAAGATGGCAACGGGCAAGGCAGGTGATACGCAAGTCGTTTCGTATAGCACCGCACTCGCCGTGGCAGCGATTTCGCTGACTGCAACGATGTTGACGGCGATCCGTGCGCGGCGCTTGCTCAAACTTGTGCCGATCCTCGTTGGCGTAGCGGTGGGCTATGCGGTGTCGTTCCTCTTCGGGATTGTTGATTTCTCGAAGGTGTTGGATGCGCCATGGATCGGCCTTCCGGAATTCGGCCGCCCGGAGTTCAACCTTGCTGCGATCCTATTCATGATTCCGGTTGCGATCGCGCCGATCGTCGAACATGTCGGCGGCATCCTTGCGATTGGTTCGGTGGTCGGCAAGGATTTCACCGAACGCCCCGGCTTGCACCGCTCCCTGCTCGGTGACGGGCTTGCGGTGAACCTTGCCGGCCTGTTCGGCGGACCGCCCGTCACGACCTATGGTGAAGTCACGGGTGCGGTGATGCTGACTAAGAACTTCAATCCGGCGATCATGACCTGGGCTGCGTGCTTTGCGATCCTGATGGCATTTGTTGGAAAGTTCGGGGCCTTCCTTCAGACGATCCCGCTGCCCGTCATGGGTGGCATCATGATGCTGCTGTTTGGCTCGATCGCTAGCATTGGTCTCAAGACGCTGCTCGATGCGAGGCTCGATCTGATGAACCCCCGCAACCTCTGTATCGTGTCCGTCACGCTTGTCACAGGCATCGGCGGGCTTGGTGTGGAAATCGGCAGTTTCAGCCTGCAGGGCATTAGCTTGTGTGGCGTGCTTGCGGTACTGCTCAACCTGATTCTGCCTCAAGCGCGTGAGAGCGCAACGCAGTAATCCGCTTCTTGGCCCTCGGGGCTATTTCCGGCGTTCTCCTCCGGTATTCCTGATGGCTTGGTGCGGCCGGAACGGTCCGAATCACTCGATTGGATGATGGTGGGTTTGCGGGTACAAAAGCAGAATGTCTCCCTTGTCCTCGGGAGAAGCACGCTACGCGTCTCGGCGATCGGCAACACGAAAAAGCAAGCGAATTGCTTCGGCGCAACCACAACGCCTGATTCCCAACGGGAGATCGAATTGGAAACCATCGAATTGTCAGTAGTCGAAGGCATCGCCATGCTGACGTTGTCGCGTCCCGGGCGCTTGAATGCAGTCACGAGAGCGATGCGTGATGAGTTGGAGCACGCGCTCGATGTCTTGCGCCGCGATCCCGGCGTGCGCGCCCTGGTATTGACCGGCGCCGGTGGTAATTTCTGCTCCGGAGCTGATCTGGGCGGAGCGAGTGGAGGGGTCGAGGGGGCTGAAATCCTCGCCTCCATGCGAACGTGGCACCGCGCGTTGCGCGCAGTTGCTGATTTCGACCGGCCGGTTGTTGCGGCGGTTGATGGTGTGGCCTTCGGCATGGGTTTTCCGCTTGCACTTGCTGCGGACATCCTGATCGCTAGTGATCGCGCACGCTTCTGTGTTTCCTTTGCCCGGATCGGTCTTGTGCCGGATCTTGGCTTGCTCTATATGCTGCCGCGCATCGTCGGCATGCAGCGTGCGCGCGAGTTGGTCTATTCGGCGCGTGAATTCGGCGCTACGGAAGCGCAAGACCTCGGCATCGCGCTTGAAGTGCACATCCCAGAAGCTCTCTTGTTGCGTGCGATGCAGATTGCAGCCGCACTGGCTGAAAGCTCCCCGACCGCTTTTTCAATGACTAAGCGTTTGCTGTCCAGCAGTTTCGATCTTGGGCGTGATGCGTTCCTGGATGCGGAGGCCAATGCTCAGGCTGTAGCGTTCAATACCACTTACCTGAAGGAATCCGCTGCCCGTTTCATGCGCCACGAGCCGGCCCGACTGCAATGGCCTGTCGCCCATAAGACTGTGGCCGCCGAGACGCCATGAAAAGATCATGTGAAATCGCTGAGTGAGCAGGAACAACGCATGAAGACCTACAGGGTCGGCTACGCTGAAATGGCGGCAGCCGTGTTCAGCGCAAGAGGGCTCGGTATGCTCCCGGCATTGGCCTCGGTTCACTTCAGGCGCTTGCACGTGAAATCGAATGCTGTCGCTCGATAACCGACAAGCCATTTGGGATGAACCTCACACTACTGCCAGCAATGGACCCTCCGCTTTATGACTGTTATCTTGATGTCATTATCGAGGGTGTTGTAAGAATCATTGAAACGGCCGGTAATAGTCCCCGCAAATATGGCGTTCGGGCAAAGGCTGCAGGCGTCAAGGTCATCCACAAATGCGTGGTGCTGCGGCAAGCGCTGTCGGCGCTGCACTGAAGTCAGGTGCAGTGCAGGACGGTCTCGTTCTTGCTGATCAGAGCATTGGATTGATCGACGACATTCCATGTTGCACCGAATTCATCGAACGCATGGTCGCCGAATGCCGCGTACGGCTTACGGCGGCAAGCGCAGCTTTCAAATGATGCGGATTGGGCCTCAGTGCAACGCACGTCCAAGTACTGAAGTCAGTGGCGGCCGGATGCTCGCCTTCTGGTGGGAAGGTGTTCTATTTCCGCCGCCGTGGTGATGCTGTTGGTCAGCCGCCGACCTCAACGGTAAGGGCGGGCGGTGTTCGTCTATCAGAAACCGTGTCGAGCGCGATGTCGACCATCAATTCATCGGAAATTCGTTCGAGGTCGCGTTTGAGTGCGCTCTCATCGAATTCGCCACGTGCTTCGAGATCGGCTTCCGCGTGAAACAGGAGTTCTGCGCACATTGGTGCGCTTGCGGTGAAAGTGCTGAGCGCTTCGACGTTGAGCTTGTGCCGGGCGAGTACAAGCGAAATGTCGCGCACAATTCCGATACGGTCATGGCCGATGACTGACAGTGTTAGCCGCTTCCCGTGCCGGATCTCCAGATCGGCTACGCTTTCTTCGATCGCGATCCGCAGCCCGGGAAGCACCGACAACGCTGCGCGCAGTGCGCGGGAACGGTCTGGCGGGACGCTGATCTCGACGATGCCAGCAAACTTGCCCGCCAGGTGCGCGAGTGAAGATTCAAGCCAATTGCCGCTATGGGCGCTGATGGTGGTTGCGATTCGTTCGACGAGACCGGGTCGGTCTTCGCCGATCACGGTCAGGATGAGTACGACGTCTTGCATGAAAACCTCTGTTGGATTGGGCTGGTGATTTTATGTGGTATGCATTACGGTGCCGCGCCGGGTCGAAAACAGGATACCCCCTACGATCAGCGCCATTCCAGCGAAGTGGTAGCCCTGTGGTTGCTCGCCCAAGAACAGTGCAGACAGGATCGGTGTAAAGACAGGCATTAGATGGATGAAAAGGCCAGCTGTGGAGCCTCCGACCACATCTACCGCACGGTTCCAGAAAACGTAGCCAAGGAAGCCGGGAAAGACTCCGGTATAGGCGATGCCCGCAAATGCTGCGAGCGACGGCTGGATCAGGTTGCTCTGCGACAGTTCCCACGCATAGATTGGTGCGATGCCGGCGAGGCCGACGCCTGTCAGCGTGGCTAGTAGCGCCATCGGATGCAATGCCTGCGGACGGTATTGCAGG
>JAVBUM010000011.1:0-18391 GCA_031555325.1 Niveibacterium sp.
TCAATCACCACCGCCTGCTCGAGCCCATCGGCTACGTCCCGCCAGCCGAGGCCGAAGCCGCTTACTATCGCAGTCAGAGTCAGCAGCCGGTTGCGGCCTGACTCAAACCAAATGGCCTCCGCAAAAACCGGGGCGATTCAACTTGCTTTTCATCTAGGCGTGCAGAGAGCACTTTTGCTCGTTGAGCCAAAGGCTGCAGCTCAGCTTCCGCCGCACGCAGGTGGTTCTCGGCAACAGCCAGCACGTGCGCCATGCGATCAAGGAACGGATCCCGTTGTGGCTCATCAGGTAGCGGCTCGCCGACGAGAACATCCAGTTCGGGCGAGGCGATCACGGCAACTATGGAGGCGTGCGCCCGGTCCGCGTGCTCGGTTGCGGCCAACTCAATCTTTGTGGCTTCAGCACGATTGGCCGAGGCTTGCATCTCACGAGATTGGCGCCGCTGGGCGCCTGCATGGTCTTCGAGCTGCTTAATGCGGTAACGCGCAGCGGTCGTGTCGCTGCCCGAAACCAGCGCGCTTGTTAGCTCGGCACGAGCCGTGGCAAGCTGCTCGTCAAGTGTTTGTTGTGTCATTCAAATGGCTCCGTGCGCTGTGTTGCGATGACATTAGTCTGTCGTCACGACCGCTTGGGCGGGCAAAATTCAGGAAAAAATCAGGAGAAAATTGAACGTGCTACACCCGCAACCCGACGACCGCGGAAATCCCGTTGTCATCAAGCACCCAACCGCGCCAACGCCGCTTGGCAACTGGTACAACGCTACGCAGGTGGCCACCTGCGTCCCAGGTGGGGGGATGCCGACCGAGCTGCATGGCATCCCGTTCACGCCATGGGACGGCACTGGCGCCGCTGACGGCCTTATGCCGGGTCTGGTTGAGCCGGCGATGGCTGTGCCGCACGGCAAGAAGGCTGCCTCCGGCGTAGTCGTAGTCGAAAAGGACGGCAGGGCGTGGACGGTCAGCCCAACAAACGGCTTCGGCGGCTACGACTGCACGTTCCCGAAGGGCCGCGTCGAGGGCGGTATGTCGCTCCAGGCGACGGCGATACGCGAATGCTTTGAGGAGTCCGGCCTGCGGGTGCGCATCACAGGCCTGCTCGGCGACTTCGACCGAACAACGACAAGAACGCGGTACTACCTGGCGGAACGTACCGGAGGAACCCCGTCTCTGATGTGTTGGGAAAGCCAAGCCTGCACACTAGCGCCTGTTGCAGCACTAGCCAGCTTGCTCAACGGCAAAGCGGATGCACCTGTGCTCGCGGCGCTCACAGCGTGGCTTGCGTCTGGGGAGAAATGACGTGTGGATATTTTTGAGTGACAGCTTTCTGTCCATCGTCGACAAAGGCGACCCGAGCGGCACCACGCTGCTGGTGCGCGCCCGCGCCCGCGTCGACCGTGAGCGCGTCGCTCAGGCCATGGCCGACCAGGTGCGCGGCGGCACATCCGATATGAAAACTTCAAGGCGACGGTGAAGGACAACGACCGGCACAACGCCTACATGGACACCTGGCAGGCGATGATGCGCTTCCAGCAAGGCGGACGCAGGCGCTGAGGCGCTGCGTCAGGCGGCGCCCCTCCAGCGCTCCAGCATGGCAGCAGCCGCTGCCGGATCATCGCGGATCCGATATACCGTCTGCCGGCTGACGCCGACCTCGACGGCGATCACCGACACGCCTGCGCCCTGCGCCAGCATCGCCTGTACCTGCTCGAACTGGTCCGCATTGAAGGACGGACGACGCCCGCGATACGACTTCGGGTCGTCCTTCGCGTGATCGATCCCTGCCCGCTGAGCCTCTTTCGTTGCCTCGGCCTGCGCTTGTGCGGTTGCCGCCATGAAGGCGATCAGCGCATCGCGGACGGCCTGTTGCATCGGGTCTTTGGTGGCTCCATCAAAGGTCAGGCCATTGATGACGGTACGGATCACCACACCACGCTTCATGAATTCGCGGATTGCGTCAGTAACGTCGGCATAGCTGCGTCCCAGGCGGTCGACCCAGCGCACCACGAGGGTATCCCCTGCCCTCAGCAGATCGAACAGGCGCTTCCCTTCCGGGCGTTCGGCCAGTCGTAGCCTCACCCCAGAAACACCGTCATCGGCGATGATCTTGTCGAAGATATAGCCCGCGGCCTCCGCTTGGGTACGCTGGTGCTCAATGGTCTGCTCGGCCGTCGAGACGCGGGCGTACAGGATGGTCCGGGGCTTATGTGGCATGGTCTTATGTCCGTATGGATAGCGTCCAAATTAAACCCTGTCCAAATTTGATTAGCAACCCTTACGGACACATTTTTGAGCAATGTCGGCAGCGTCCGCACAGGCATACCCTAGCGGACAACAAGGGTAGCTTGCCAATGTATACAAAATTTTGTATGGTTCGCGAATAACCAATCCTAAGCCCGTCGTGGCCTGCGTATGGCCGACCTTAAGCCCGTTGTGTTTTGTGGCAGTTCTCTTGATGACCTTCGCGCTTTTCCGCTTCCAGCGAAGCGAGAGGCTGGCCATCAGATCGACCAGATCCAAAACGGTCAGGAGCCGGACGATTGGAAACCCATGAAGGATGTGGGCCGGGGCGTCAAGGAGATCCGAATTCGGGATGCGTCTGGGATCTTTCGAGTGATCTACGTTGCCAGGTTCGTTGATGCCGTCTATGTGCTTCACTGCTTTCAGAAGAAAACTATGAAGACCAGCCGGAGCGATTTGGACTTGGCCTCGAAGCGTTACCGCAACTTGTTGCAGGAGCTAGGCCAATGAGTAACCAACGATTTGTCAGCGTCTGGGATGCTATTGAAGACACCCCGGAAGAAGCGGAAAACATGAAGCTGCGTTCCGTCCTGATGACGGCGCTGAAGAACCACCTCGCTCGCACTGAGATGAGTCAAGCGCAAGCGGCCAAACTCTTTGGTGTTACACAGCCGCGCGTGTCTGATCTGATGCGCGGCAAGATCAACCTGTTCGGCCTTGATGCGCTAGTGAACATGGCAACGGCTGCCGGGCTTCACATCGAGATGCGAGTACTCGAACCCGCTTGACGACCTCCCGCCGAGTGAGGTCATGTCGGCGCCCAGCCCACAAATGCAAATGAGAATGATTCTTTTTTACCAAACTGAGCCGCACGATCAGGAACACCTCTTTGGTGCGCTCCAGGCCGACAGTTGGCGGTGAGCCCCCTTCTGGCTGGCGCGTTCCAGCAACGCACGCAAGGCGCCCGGCGCAGTCAGCATTGGCCTCGCAAGCGCCGCCCCCCGCGTTTGATGCCCCATGGAGTGCCGCACGGGACATGAGCTCATACCGACCACACATACGCATGTCGGCTTTGTCACTCACGCGCGCGCGATAAAGAAAAACGCGCAAATAGAGAGAGGGGAAAGAAATTCATTTTCCTATCCGTGCGCGCGTATGACAAAGCCGACAAATTGGCGCATGCCAATGACTGAAAGTGTGTGGCTGTCGATCTTGTCGTATGAGGCAAGCCGGCGTCGACTTTGTCGTATAGGGACGCCCAATGCCTGCGATGCCGTCGCGCTGGTATTGACTGGCTGTGGGCAATGCAGGCAACAAAAAGCCGGCACGTGGCCGGCTCGAAGGATCAGAACACACTGTTGCCAAGCGGAGGATCCGCCACCGCGCCATCAACGCGCCTGCCGAACAGTGCAGCATCACGCGGCTTGAGGAGGCGGCAGGTGTAGCGCTTCCCCCGCCACTCCGCGACGTCACCGTCGACCACGTCGTGCGCCCATCCGTCCGGCTCTCCGAGTCCGTGGTTCTTGCCGCCGCATCCGCACACGCAGTCCAGTCCGAGGGCATGCATGCATGCTTCGTTGCAGGGCGTGGGCGAGGAGTCAGCCTCCTGGATGATCCAGGCGTGGCCGTGGCGCTCAAGGAGGAGCGTCGCCAGCGCCTCGAACCACGACCGAGGAGCCATCCAGCAGTGGTGCCCTTTGTCCCACTGCAGCAGCCAGGTGGCCTTGCCAGCTTCTCGGATCCACCGGCGGTTGTTCTCCGCGAACGTCAGGCGCAGGAAGAGATCATCCTTCCGGCGCTTGACCAGCACCGGCGGCCCTCCCTGAGCCGCGTCGTGCCAGATTTTGGCGATGTCGGTCATGGGGTTGTTGCTCCATGCTCGGCAGCCTGCCGGTCCGCTGCATAGGCCGCTTTGAGCTCGCGCAGCGTCTCAACCACTTCGGCGCGGCGGTTGCGCTCCCGCTCAGCGTGATCGGCAAACGCCTTATGCACCGCAGGATTGACGAACCATGTCCGTGGCTTTCCATCGGGCCCTGGACCATCATCGCGATCCGGATCAAGCCAATCCATGTCGCACAGCCGGTTGACGACATCGTGCAGCTCCCACGCTTCCAGCGTCTTCGCGGCCTTCCAGTTGCGTTGCAGGTCGCGCTTACGCATGACGGTCCAGCCACGAGCGAGGATCAGGCGGGCCAGTTCGCGGGCACGTTCCTGACGATCGTGCTGGTCAATGATCTCGCCGTAGAAGGCGACCGCGTGGCGTAGCAGCGTGCCGCACATCAAACGCTCGACCTTCTCAGCCGTCTCGCCGCTCACTGGGCGCGCTGTCGGGTGCACGGACTGCTCGGAGCATTCGCACACGTGCATGGTCAGCAGCATCCGCGCGAACAGGCCGCTCCACTTTCCCAGCCAGGCCTCCATGCCGTTGTGGGCGATAGCGCGCGCCATTCTCCCAGCGTACGCATCGACGCGCTCACGGGCCAGGTGGGCCTCCTCGGAAAGCTTCACGCGTTGTGGGCCTGGCTGGATGGCCGACAGATGATCGAACAGCGCACGGTACCGTTCGATGGCGTGCATATCGGGGGCTCGGTCCTCTCCTGCACCTTCCATTTGACGCGCCACCACGGGAATGAAGCGCTGGAGCAGTCCGTCATTGCCCATGCTCGCAGCAACGCGTCGCATCATGTCGGGCTGGATGCCGCCAACCAGGCACGCGCTCCAGTTCGGGATGAAGACGCTGCCACGCATCACACGGTCGATTGATCGCTGACCGCCGTTGTACAACTCGAGCCAGTTCGCCCGGTCCGAACCGCCGCCCTTGCTGCCGCCCTTGTATGCGTCCATTGCGCCGAGCCAGCCGGTGAGTTCATCGCGCAGCACAAGGACGCCCTGGGGATTGTCCTTAAGTACCTCGCCCAACGCCTCGACGGTGACATCCTCCACCAAGGCCCGCTGAGCCGGCGGCGCTTTTGGCTCAGGCGCTGCGTCGACCTCGTCGCGCTTCTTGGCGCTCTTCCATTTGGCATGTTGCGCGGACCACTTCGCTTGGCCTGCTTCGCTGACATCGCGGCGGGCACGGTCGATTGCCTTGACGTGGTGCACTGCCTTTGAAATGGCGGGGCTCTTCTTGGTCGAAGGTGAGCCAACGATGGCGACCCACAGCCGGGCACTCTCCGTCCACGTCGGGTCGTGCCGTTTCGGCTGAATCTGGATGCCATCGTTGATGCAGGAGGCCGCAGCGGCCAGAGCTGCCATTGCCACCACCGAGTGATCACAGCCCATGAGCTGCGCTTGGTCGGCGGCATAACGCGCCACGGGCGCCGGCAGCACGTCGAGTGGAATCTGTGGCACAGTGGCCACGCTAAAGAGATCGACGGGGTCACCGAAGACAGGCCCAGACACGATCCTGTTCGACGCTGAAGCACGCGGAGGCTCCTGCGTCTCTTCTGCGTCGACCGCGTGTGCGTCGACCGCATCTGGCGCCAGCGCCCGCTCGGTGACTGCCGCCTCCGACGCGCCCTGCTCGGCGGTGCCGGCCTCTTCGGGCATGTAGGGCTCGCCGTCCAGCGCTTTTTGGATATGGAAGGCTACGCTCACGCGGCCGTGCTTCGCATGCCAATCGTTCCAGTCGGTCGGACCTTTGGGGCGCCCCTTGCTGTCGACGCCCGCCTGGTCATTTTTCTCAAACGGCGGGACCGTCGCATAGCCGCCAATCGCAGATGCGGCCTTCTTCGCAGCTGCAACACCTGGATTCCCAGTCCGCCACAGGTCGTTGTCGCCGGCTATGAGGGTTTTCACCTCAGCACCGAGCTTGGCACGAACCTCTTTTGCGACCGCCTCCAGATTGCCGGCACAGAACGCAACCATCACGGGGATGTGCCGGGCATCTTCTTTGGGTTTATTGTGCGATCCCAATGCCTCAAAGATCGACGCTCCGGTGGAGTACCCCTCGGCAATGATGACGACACGAGTTTCGGGCGTGACGTGTCCAAGAAGAAAATAACCGCCAGCTGTCCGGCCGCCAGGCAAGAAATATTTGTTTTCGCCAAGCGGGTTGCTCTTGCTCTTGAAGATAAATTGCAAGGATGTGATCTTGCCTCGCTCAGTGCGGATCGGTACGGCGATCACATCCTTTTCGGTATGCGAACGCCATTCGCCGGTTTCAGCGTCTTGGTAGTGAAACGTGTATTCGGGCAGGAAACGAAGATCGCCGTGAACGCCGACCGCTTTCTCTTTTAACTGCGCCAGGTCCGGGTCTGGCGCTCGGGTTCCCTCGATTAGCCTGAGCGCCTCTTCTTCAGCCCTGGCCTGCCTCTTCGCACGTTGCGCCGCAGCTTTTGCTGCCATCTCCGCAGTAAGTTTCTTGCGAGCCTCCAGCGCCTCAGCGGATGGACGCTTCCCGGGGTTGCGATCAACCCAGCCAGCGTCCAGCGCCTTCCTGAAAAGCATACCGGTCCTGCCAGTCGGCGGGCGGTTGTTCAGGCTGCGATACTGCGCCTCGAAGACACGCTCATCGAAGTTATCGCCGGACTCGCACCAGATTCGAAGAGTGTTCTTGTCGATGCCCTCGGCAATCCCGTCGCCCAAAAGTTTCCACCAAGACTCAAAGTCTGACGGGCACAACTGATGCATTAGTGCATCTACAGCGCGATCGACCTCGTGGAGCTGGTCGTAGGTCATAGCACTCATTTGACACCTCGCCTGCGAGCACGGACGAACTCGAGATCGGCGTAGGTCGGCCGCGTGGTCTCTGCGGCTTGACAAATTTTGAGTGTGCGATCAAAGTTAAGCATACAAGTGGCGCTCCAAAGTTTCGTTGCCAGACGACTTGGGGACAGAGAAGGCCGGCTCGCCAGAGCTGGCCTTTTCATTTTTTAAGAGGAGCAGAGCGGCGACCTTCACTGCCCAGCGCCCTCGGAAGAGGTGCCGGTTAGCGCCTGGCGAATCTCTCCGACCGACCAAACGTTGTGCGTCCGACCCAGCTTGCGGGGCTGAGGCAGGATCCCTCGAGCCAACCAGTTGTAAATCGTGGCGCGAGATTTCCCTGTGATTGCACGGAGCGCGGTCATGTCGATGCACGCACCGTCTGCCAAGCGGTCAAAGTGCTCGGCCGCGAACGGCATCTCGCGACAGCGACGAACCGGGGCGCAGCCTGTATTGCGATGGGTGAGTTGTTTCATTTCGCTCAATTTCGCCAAAGATGACGCCGCGAATCTAACGTCGAACGAAACCACACGCAACTCGGGCTGCGCATCTAACCCGTTGAATTAATTGACATTTCTTGATCAAATTTGATCAGCACCTACGCAGCACAAGGGTTTGCGGGGTGTACGTCTCTAACAAGATCGAGCGGAAAATTTGCGCTAGATCAAACGGCGGGGCGCGAAATTGCTGCTGGCTGGTCGACGGACTCTAGCGGTCGGTCGATTTAGGATTGGCTGCGGGCTGGCGCGGCAAGGGCGGGCTGGCGCGGCAAGGGCGGGCTGGCTGCACTGCAGCCGATCGGCGCCCTCAGTCAAAACGAAGGTTTGCTTGTCGGCGCCAGCGGTCCGGGAGACGGGATTTTTCTTGTAGGAAATTTTGTAGGAAGCTGACCCACAAAACAAAAAAGCCCTTGATTATCAAGGGCTTACAAAGCGTACTGGCGGAGGCGGTGACTGCCGAACAGTAGTCCGATGACATTCCAAAAAGTTCAATAAAAACCATATACAACAATGACTTACTTAATTTCATTGTCTAAAGGCGTCTTGCTGCGTTCCCTAAAATTCGCTATCCTATGTGGGACAGGATGATGGACAAGGGGGGCGACCATGCCGAAGAAGGCCAAAGAACTATCCGCGTTGGCGGTAGCGAAGTTGAAGACCGAAGGACGACACGCCGTAGGCGGCGCGGACGGCCTGCATCTTCGTATTGCCGGGGGTTCCCGCGCATGGGTGTTGCGCGTAGCGGTCGGAACCCGACTGAACGACAACGGCAAGCCCGTAGTGCATCGTCGGGACGTAGGGTTAGGCAGCTACCCCGAAGTGTCGTTGGCCGAAGCCCGCGAAAAGGCCCGCGAATTGCGCAAGCAGGTTCGGGGCGGCATCGACCCCATCGAACAGAAGAAGCAAGACCGCGAAGCCCTGCGCGTTCAGCAGTCGAAGGCAAAGACCTTCCGCGAATGCGCCGAAGTCGTGATTGCGAACAAGTCGCGCGAACTCAAAAACGCCAAGCACGTAGCGCAATGGCAATCGACGCTTGAAACCTACGCCTATCCGACCATTGGCGAACGCATCGTAGGAACCATCACGAAAGCCGATGTTGTCGGCGTGCTTGAACCCATCTGGCAGACGAAGAACGAAACGGCGAACCGTCTTCGCGGGCGCATCGAAACCATCTTGGACTATGCGAAAGCGATGGAATACCGCGAAGGCGACAACCCCGCAGCATGGAAGGGGGCGCTTGAACCGATACTTGGCAAGGTAAGCCGCGAAGTGAAGGCGCAACCGTCGTTGCCCTACCGCGAAATCGGCGCGTTCATGGCCGAACTGCGCAAGCGTGAAGGCGTGTCGCCGCGCGCGCTGGAATTCGCCATTCTGACCGCTACCCGTTCGGGCGAAGTGTTCGGCGCGACATGGGACGAAATCGACTTGAAGGCGAAGCTTTGGACGATTCCGAAGGAGCGCATGAAGGCCGACAAGGAACACCGCGTACCGCTGTCCGACGAAGCCGTGAAGTTGCTTGAAGCCCTACCGCGTATTGTGGGCAACCCCCACGTTTTCCCGGCCCCGCGTGGCGGCAAGCTGTCGGACATGGCGCTTACGACGTTGCTTCGACGTATGGACGCCGCCGAATGCGAAGCGGGCCGAACTGGCTTCAAAGACCCGAAGCGAAACAAGGTTGCGACAACGCACGGCTTCCGTTCAACGTTCCGCGATTGGGCCGCAGACGAAACGCATTACCCGCGCCAAGTTTGCGAACATGCGCTTGCCCACAAGCTACCGGATAGCGTCGAAGCCGCGTACTTGCGCACCGATTTTCTAGCGAAGCGAACGCAGTTGATGGCCGATTGGGCGCGCTACTGCGGCATCGTGCATAGCGCCGTCGCTGGTAACGTCGTAAATTTATCTTTCCCTAACATTTCCGAACGGAGAGCAGTATGAACAGTGAAGATTTCAACAAATGCCGTGAGTTTCTTGAACAGCAAATCTCCAATTCGCCTGAAAACAAAGAGATGATCGCCGTTTATCAAAAACTTATCGAGCTAAAGAGCACCCATGACAAAGAAACTCAGAAGGCTATGATTGAAAAGGAAATTCGAGAATCAGAATTCCAGAAACAATATCAATCAACAGTACATACGAACAACACGAACTTTGACATGAACTCTCAAAATAATTGGGCTGCAACACAGCAAAACTATCAAAACAACATGGCAGCTACGCAGCAGAATTATCACAATCAGCAGTATGGCGCATTCAATGGCATGGTCAACAGCGGTCTTTTGAATAACAGATAGTGAAAATGACGATATTCTCGGTCGATGATGACGTACCGCTGCCGCAATCGGCGAAGCGTGGGCGCAAGAACGCCCCGATTCCATCGAAAGCCGCCGGCGCGGTGCGCGACGGGGAATGCGGTATCAAGGAAGCCGCGCATCGCTTCTTTGATGAACATATCGGCTTTGCCACAACGGAAACCGAACGCGCCGACGAACAGCTATACGCCGAACGCTTCCGCGACTTCGTGTTGATGATTGTCGAAGACTTGAAGCGCAACCCGCGTTGGTTCAGCACATATCGTAAGTTGGGCGTACTGCACGCCGAAAAAATGAAGAATTCGGCGTATCGACGTTCGCACGAAACGAAGTTCGATTACGTCGAACGGATAAGACAAGAATTGCAGTCGATTGACGTAATCGACTGAACCATTTATTCCCCGTGCCCTAAATCCTGCCCGCCTGAATACTGCACCCATCGTTTATTTACATCTAACGGGGTGCAATATGACTTCCCTTCTGCGGCTTCCCGCCGTCATGACTGCTACGGGCCTGACCCGTAGCACCCTTTACCTTCGTATCAAGCAGCGGCTTATGACGCCCCCGGTCAAGTTGGGCGAACGCTGCGCCGCGTGGCCCGCGCACGAAGTCGCCGCGATTAACACCGCGCGCATTGCCGGGAAGTCCGACGAAGAAATCCGCGAACTGGTGACGCAGCTTGAACAGCAGCGCACGGCGGCGGCGTAAAGCGGATGTGGCATCCGCCAAACATCATTGAATTTACAAGGGTGAGCGAACGAAGGTCGAATTCGTCCCACATACACACCCACAAAAGAATAGAAGATTTGTCCGAATGGCACTTGAAAACGTCAACTTTGGATTCGAAGCGTCGCCCGACGAAGAACAGGCGACGATGCGCGGAATCCTGTCGCACCTTGTGGCGAAGAAGGAAGACGACGTGCGGATGGTTGCCGCAGCGTTGAAGACGCACGGCCCGAAGTTCGAAGAAGTCTTCTTTGAATGGGCGACGCCTTACGGGCGATACAAGGCGAAGGGATTGTGGGTAAAGGTCAAGGCCGACCCCGACGCGATGACGGAAGTTATCGACCGGCAGGTTGCGGCCCTTGCCAAGAAGCCGCGTTTCACCCCGCTTTCTGCCGCGATGCTGGAAGCCATGCCGTCGCTGAACTGGCGAATTAAGGGCGTATTTCCCGCCGAAGGCGTTGCAGCCATTTACGGCGCGTCGGCATCGGGCAAATCGTTCTTTGGCTTCGAAATGGCCGCAGCTATCGCCGAAGGTTCACCGTTCTTCGGGCACGCGACAACGCCTACCGCTGCGCTGTACGTCGTTCTTGAAGGCGAAGGCGGCGTTCGGGCGCGCGTGATTGCACGGCAACACCACAAGGGGCGCGCAATGTCGCCGAATGTGGGCTTCCTGCTGCAACCGTTCTGCCTGACGAACCCGCAGGACGTGGCCGAACTTGCCGCTATCTGCCCGCATGGCTGCGTCGTGTTTATCGACACGTTGAACCGCGCCGCGCCGGGCATGGACGAAAACAGTTCGAAGGACATGGGCGCGGTCATCGAAGGAGCGAAGACGCTTCAACGCTTGATCGGCGGGCTTGTCGTTCTTGTTGCCCACACTGGCAAGGATTCGGCGAAAGGGCTTCGCGGCCATTCCAGCCTGTTTGCCGCGCTTGACGCCGCGATTCTTGTTGAACGCAACGGCGACGCGCGAAGCTGGAAGGTCGATAAGGCGAAGGACGGACGCGACGGCGAAACGCATTACTTCCGCTTGAACGTCGTTGAAGTCGGCATGGACGAAGACGGCGACGTAATTACTTCGTGCGTCGTGACACCGGATAGCGTCATGCCCACAAAGGCCGAAAAGCCGCTAACGGCAAATCAGAAGATGGCGCTTGAATCGTTCCGCGAAGCCGCAGGCATGTTCGGCGGGCTTGACGAACAAGGCAACTTCATTGGCCTGCATTTGAGTAAATGGCGTCCGATTTTCTATCGCATAAGTCCCGCAGATTCGGACACGGCGAAGAAGAAGGCGTTTGAGCGTGCGCGCAAAGACTTGATCGAAGATGACCGTATCACGGTCGAAAACAACATTTACCGGCTGGCGGGCGACACCGCAGCAATCGAAGAAAAGTGCATCGCCGAAGTGTTGAAGGCCGAACGCGACAAGGCGACACGACAGCGATTACCCGGCGACATGTCGCGTGTCGCAAGCCTGCCTTTGGGGACGACAGCGACAACACCCCTTTAGGGGTGTCGCATGTCCCCTGCGATGCGATGGCCGATTTGCCCACAAATGAGGAATGACGAAATGACCATGTACCAACACTTCGAAGACGTACACAACTTGATTAAAGAACAAAGCTGCGTCGCGGAACTTATCGCAATGGAAGCGATGAAGCTAACGCAGCGCGTAACGGGAAGCGAAGAACGAAAGATCGACGCCGAACTGTTGCACACGTTGACCGCGCTTGTCGTGAACAAGTTGGACATTGACGAACTGCGCATCGAATACCAGCAGCGCGAACGGCAACGGGCGGTCAACCAGCAAATCGACGCATCCGTACAGCGGATGCAAGCCAATCGCTTTTGAAGGATAGCCCCATGAATAACGACACCGTTTCGCAGCCTTGGCCGTCGCAAACCCGCGTAAACATTGACGAAGACGCGGCACCCCCGCCCCCTACCGGAAAGAAGGTGTACGCACGCGCCAAGCTGGCAAGTGCGACGGACGTAAGCCGGGAACTCGCCAAGCTGTACCGCGAAGCGCGTAGCGGCGGAATCAAGGTCGAAGACGCATCGCGCCTTGCGAACATTCTTGCCATCTTGTCCCGCATCCTGACCGATAGCGAACTTGAAGCGCGCATCGAAGCCTTGGAAGGCCGGGGCTAAACATGGCGCGCATCGGACTTCGTAACCGGCTTCGCAAGCTGGAAAAGCGCCGTAGGGGGCCAAGCCCGAACCGGGTTCTTCGCTACAACCCCGCCGACCTTGGGGACGGTCCTGTAAGCGACGATTTTCCGGTTTGGGTGTCCGGGTATTGGCGACCGGGCGAAAACCCCGCCAGCGGCCCGCTAGGGGCGTTTTCTGGCCGATTCGCCCTTGTGCCCGACTTCGGCACGACGGCGGCATGGGAAGCGGCGGCGGAACAGCAGCAACGCGACTTGCTGGCAAAGGCCCGCAGTCGAACCGACGAACCGACGAACGTTGCGCCCAATAGTGTGGGCAACAGCGACAGCGGCGACGTACCTGCACCGAAGCGCAAAGGCGAGAAGGGCAAGCGGTTTATTGAACTGCCGGACGGGCGCACGTTCGACCGCGAAACCGGCGAATTCGAAGGGGGTTGATGGCCGCGAACTGTTCAGGCGTCGGCGCATCCCGCGTCGCAACCTTCGAAGGATTTTCACCATGAACCAAGCAACGAACACCCTTTCCCCGTCGTACCCGCATTCGTTGGTACAGACCGAAGCCGCATCGTCGTTTCTGTCGCTGGCCGCAACGGAAACAGGCCGCAAAGCTTTCCTTGGCGACCCCGAAAAGTTCGACAGCAGCATCGGGCCGGATTTGACCAATGCCCACATTGCCTTGCGCGATGGCGTCGCAACCGTCGCCGCGCTTCTGAACGACGCGACCCGTAACGACGTTCAGCGGCACGAAGTCGCGGGCGTTGTAGCCGGGCGCACCGTCGAAGCCTTGCAGAAGGCGAAAGCCGCCATCGAAAGCCGGGCCGAAGTCCTGTTCAACGACGGCGTAGCGCAGGCCGAACGCGAATTCACGCCGCGCGCCAGCCATGCCAGCCTTGAAAGCGAAATCCGGGCGTATATCCGCGAACAGGCGAAGCAAGCGGACGGCCCGGCGAAGGTGCGCGCGGCGATGCTCGAAAGCAAGGACGTTGCCGCCGTCATCTTTCATTCGCCCGGCTTCCTTGTGGGCATCAACGCCGAAACCCATTCGAAGCTTCGTTACGACGCGACGGGACGTTGGGTGCCCGACGCCTACAAGCGCATGACCGACAGCATCGCGCTTCGGGAACTTGCGCCGAAATTCGACAAGGCCATCAGCAGCGTCCGCACCAGCTTCTACAACCCGACGCTTGCGGCGAAAGCTTCGACGCGCGTTCGCATCTGAATTCCCAGTGCCAAAGGGACTTCGCCCGGCCATTGCGCCGGGCTTTTTTCATTACCACTCTTGAAGAGTGGGTATTTGGCCCCAAGTAAGAAAAACCTTGACAACAGAAGGAGTTCTAGATGCCTGCGATCCAAAAAAGTAACCTGAACTACACCGATTACAGTTGGACGGCTGTACCGGGCGACGATCCGAAGAAAAAGGTAGAAGACGCTGACCGCTTTAGCCGAAAGGAAGGCTATGAGGTGCTTGACCTGCTGAACTCGCTCAAAGGGAAAAACAACGTCGATCTTTCGGTTCGTACCCGCCAAATTTGCGAGTGGATGATCCACGAAAAATTGCCATCCAACATTCAGGGGCGCTCTAAAGTTATCAGTTGGATCGCGGCAAACTACTCGGGACTGTCCAGTCAGTACCCTCACTGATAGCAATAAAAGCGAGGATGTGGCACGTCCATCGACAAGAATGAAAAAGCCCACAACAGGCAATCTATTGTGGGCTTTTTTGTGGGGCAAAACCAAGAATGCAACTTAACCACTTGATTTTATTGAATATTTGGCGGAGGCTGTGAGATTCGAACTCACGAGGGGCTTTCACCCCTGACGGTTTTCAAGACCGTTGCATTCAACCGCTCTGCCAAGCCTCCGGAAAGGCGGATTGTACTGGAAAATTGGCGTTTGCCTCGCTCGTTGTGGGCAGGCTGTTCTTTGCCAGGTGAATTAGCACTCCCCCAGACCTGTTACTCCGGCTCAACACCCGTTGATGAGGCGTCAGCACGCCTGATTCGATGGCGGATATCCGCTCCCGGCACCAACGGATTTGAAACTTCGGGAACCCAAGGTAGTCTTACGTTCGCAATTCCATATAAAACGGAGTCCGATTGATGCAATTCGATACATATTCGCGGAATACGACAGCGGTTGGAGGTATGCGCAATCAGGTGCTGCGCAACACCTACATGCTGCTCGGCCTCTCAATGCTACCAACGGTTGCCGGCGCGCTGCTCGGTATACGAATGGGCTTCTCTTTCTTTGCCGGCAGCCCTGGAATCGGGTTCTTGGTATTCATGGGCGTCGCGTTCGCATTCTTTTTCGGAATCGAACGTTACAAGAACAGCAGCGTGGGCGTGGCTCTCTTGCTCGGATTCACGTTCTTCATGGGTCTGATGCTGTCGCGGATCCTGCAGGTGATGCTCGGGTTCTCGAACGGCGCCAGTCTGATTGCTCTTGCCGCCGGAGGCACCGGGGTAATCTTCTTGGCTATGGCAAGCCTCGCTGCGGTAACAAAGCGCGATCTGTCCAGCATGGGCAAGTTTCTGTTCGTTGGCATGATCGTCGTGCTCGTTGCAATGGTGGCGAACATCTTCTTGCAGATGCCCGTCCTGCAGCTCGTGATTGCGATCTGTTGCCTGGGTATTTTCTCCGCCTTGATTCTGTTTGACGTCAACCGCGTCATCAATGGCGGCGAAACGAACTACATCAGCGCCACGCTGGCAATCTACCTGGATATCTACAACGTATTTGTCAGCCTGCTGCAGATCCTCGGCATCTTCGGCGGTCGCCGCGACTGATAAATTTGCGCAGGAAATGCAAAAGACAGCCTTCGCAGACCGTGTGACAACCCTGTGAAGCGACCCTAAAGAAAAAACGCCCCGATCGCATCGGGGCGTTTTTCATTGGCTCGACGCAACAAGCCGGCCACGTCGGTCACACCATCAAAGTGATCAGTGAGACGGCGCCAAGCACTCGAATGGCGCGCTTGAGGTTATAGGCCTTGTACGGCCTGCGCCACCTCGACGGCGCAGGAGAAAGCGGGCGTTTCCCAACACCCACTGCTTGAGATTGCCTTGCCGAAGGGGTGCTCCACGATCACTCGCCGTCGCCCCATCATCTCGGGATGCTCGGCCAGGCGCTGTGTCATGTGTTCGAAGGCCGCCTCACGCGGATGGCGCATCAGGTGGCAGCGTTCGGCCTGCGTGCAGCTAGGCTTGAGCGGACAACCACCGCACACACTGGCCGTGGCCGGGTAGATGCGCGTCCCACGATTGGGCTGCACGTCAGCGGTGATGCCCGCGCGCTCGCAGGCCTCGAACTGGGCACCGTTCGAATAATCCGCGTCAGCCACAACGTTCGAGGCCGGCTGTTCGAGCACGCCTTGCGTAGCCTTGTCCATCGGTTCAAGTTGCTGGTTGTCGGTGGCCTCTTGCGTCAGTTCGTGGCGCAAGATTAGGCCGTGGGCGCTGTGGGCCGCGTGATGGCCGTTGCCTTGCGGCATGCGCATGAGTTGGCGTCCGCCTCACCGACCACGAACTGTTCGAGCCCCTGCGCGGCGAGCAGCGCCTGCCAACTCGGGTTGTCGGCGTGCCGGCTGCGCAAGTGCGCCAGCGCGCCCTCGACGGGCCGTGCAGTCGATCGGTTCGCCACGCGCTTGCTGTTCAGCCGCGTCCAAATGGGCCAGACAGGTCGCAAGATGCTGTTCGAGTCGGCTCTGCTGGGCCTTCAGACGCTTGAGACTGAACTGCTGGCGTGCCGAGACGACCGCCTGGAACTTGCTGCCATCGATCGCCACCAGTTCTCCCGCAATCAGGCCAATCTGCCGACAGAACTGTACGAAGGCCCGACACGTGGCCTGGAAGGCCACACCGTTGTCACGGCGAAAATCGGCGATCGTTTTGAAGTCGGGCGTGAGCCGGCCGAGCAGCCTCATCACTTCGACGTTGCGTTCGCACTCGGCCTGCAGCCGACGCGAGGAGCGGACGCGCTGAAAGTAGCTGTACAGGTGGAGCTTGAGCAAATCGGCTAGATCATAGGCCGGACGCCCGGTCGCTTTGGGTTGTGATTTGCCAAAGCCCAGTTGCACCAGATCCAGCCGCGCCACGCACGCTTCGATCACCCGCACCCGGTGATCGGAGGGAATCAACTCCTCCAGACTCACCGGAAACAGACTGCCCTGCGTGCGTGATTCACCCTGGATGTAACCCATCAATGAAAATGCCCGTATCTCGCGATACGGGCATTTTCGGTGAACGCTGGCCCAGACAGGCTAGGTTTTCACACGGACTGCTTGGGCAGCCGCTTTTTTTGCGCTGAATTCGTCCGCTATTCTCGCTCGAATAGCGCCACGGACTCAACGTGTGAGGTGTGGGGAAACATATTGGCCACACCCGCGCCTCGCATCCGGTAGCCCTTCTCGTTGACGAGTACAGCCGTGTCGCGAGCCAAGGTCGCCGGGTTGCAGGACACATAGACAATCTGCTTCGGCGCATCTTCACCGAGCGCCTTAACCACCGCAATCGCCCCTTCTCGCGGCGGATCGACCAGCAGCTTGTCCAGCCGGCCGAACGCGGCAAGGCTCTCGGGCGTGCACTCGAAAAGGTTTGCAACCTCAAACTCGGAACGATCAGCCAAACCGTTGGCCGCCGCATTCCGGCCGGCACGTTCCACCAGTGCCGCACTCCCTTCGATACCAATGACTTGGGCGCCCCGCCGGGCCATCGGGAGGCTGAAATTACCCAAACCGCAAAACAGGTCGCCAATCCGCTCACCCGGCAGCGGATCGAGTAATTGCATCGAGCGTCGGATCAGCAACTGGTTGATGCTGGTGTTCACTTGCGTGAAATCGGTCGGCCGGAAAGCAAGCCTAAGGTCGAATTCCGGTAGTGAGTAGTACAGCTCGGTCGGTTCGCCAGCGCGGATCGGATGCACCGTGTCCGGCCCGCCCGGCTGCAACCACATTGAGAAGTCGTGTTCGTCACCAAAGGCAAGAATCCGATTCTGGTCAGCCTCGGTGAGCGGCAACAGGTTGCGCAGAACAAGCACAGTCCGATCATCACCGACTGCGATCTCGATTTGGGGAATCCGGTCAGGTATTGACAGGCTTTCGATCAACGTGCGCAGTTCCAACAGCCGATGTCCGATCGAAGGCGGCAGGATCTCACATGAACTCATGTCGGCGATGTAGCTGCTCTTGCGTTCATGGAAACCAACAAGAACACCGCCCTTCTTGGGCACGCGGCGCACTCCGATTCGAGCCCGATAACGGTAGCCCCAGGTAGGCCCCTGAATCGCCGGAAACACCAATTCCGGACGGATGCGCCCGATGTGCCAAAGCGCATCCTCAAGGACCCGCTGCTTGACGGCAATCTGCGCCGAAGCGTCGAGGTGCTGGATTGAGCAACCACCGCACACCCCAAAGAACTTACAGCCAGGCGTCACTCGCAGGGGCGACTCGCGAAGTATCTGGGTCGTTGTCGCCTGCTCGAAGGTGGGCTTCCTGCGATAACTCGCGAATTCGACGCGCTCGCCCGGCAACGCGCCCTCAATAAAGATTGCCTTGCCGTCCAGATGCGCGACTCCGCGACCTTCATGATCCAGAGATTCAATGGTAACGCTCGGCATGACAGTGCTTCCGGACAAAGCCGATGATTCTACCAAGCCTACACATATCGATCGGCCTCAATGCGGTCGCCCGATATAATTCTCCAATGAAAGACAGTTTGCTCGGCGGCCTTACACCTGCGGAATTTCTT
>JAVBUM010000016.1:0-63233 GCA_031555325.1 Niveibacterium sp.
ATACATCTTTTGCCTTCTTTTGCCCCCGAGTGTGGCGCGCCACACAGTCCCCGTGTGGTACCCCCACCCCCCAAGGCTCCACCCGTATTCGGGGGCCCGTCCCCGACTCGGCCCAGCGGGCGATGTCGCCGGCCGCATAGATGCCGGATACGCTGGTCTGCATGAATGCATCGACCATGACGCCACGATCGAGTGCAAGCCCTGCCTGCTCGGCCAGCGTCAGTGAAGGCCTCACACCCACACCGGCGACGATGAAATCGGCTTCGACCACCGTGCCATCGTCGAGCGTGACATGTGTGCCATCCACTTTTGCAATGGATCGCGTCATGTGGAAGTGCACGCCATTCGATTCGTGCAATGCTTTCACAAAGGCCCCGACTTCAGCGCCGAACACGCGCTCCATCGGTATCTTGTCAAGCGCAACGACATTCACTTCTACGCCACGTTTACGCAGCGACGCTGCAACTTCCAGCCCGATGAAGCTTGCCCCCACAACAATCGCACGCTTCGCGCCCTCTGAGCTGGCGATCAGCGCACGACTGTCGGCGAAACTGCGCAGGTAGTGGATCCGTGACGCCGACGCGCCGGGGATGTCGAGCCTCACTGGGTCAGCGCCGGTGGCGAGCAGCAATCTGTCCCACCCGAGTTGCTCCCCCGCTTCGAACTGCACAGTGCGCGCAGCGGTGTCGATCGCTGTCACACGCGTACCAAGCAGCAGCTCAATGCCATGCGCGTTGTAGAACTCGCTCGGCTTGAGCGGAATCCATTCCTCGGGCGCATCACCGGCGAGGTAATCCTTCGACAGGTTCGGCCGATCGCAGGGCGCTGCGGTATCGGCGGAGACCATCGTCAAGCTACCGCTGAAGCCCTCGCGCCGTAATCGCTCCGCCGCCGCGAAGCCTGCAGCGCCGCCACCGACGATGACGATGGCCTTTGGCGTATCTGCCGCGGCTGCCAGCGTGCGCCGTGGCGGTTCGATCTTCTCGCGCACATGGACGGAGTGGCCCACACGCTCGACACGCCAGCAGGCAATCGGATCGAAGGCCGGTGCGCCAAGCGCCTCGCCGGTGCGTAGGCAGAAGCGCGCATGGTGCCACGGGCATCGCAAGGCTTCTCCAGCGACAACGCCTTCCGCCAGCGGGCCACCGTAGTGCGTGCATTCGGCCCCCACGGCAAAGATCTCGTCGCCGCGACGCACCAGCAGGACCTTCACGTCATCCACGTGGCCCGCAAGAATGCCGCCATCGGGAATCGATCCGATCGGAACGCCTGCGCACAGATCCGGTCCCTTGTTCTCGTCGTCGTTCATTCCGCCCTCCGCGGGTGGTCAGGAGTCGGTTCTGACCGAACGGCATGCGACAAAGTTGCTTCACATCGATCCGAGACACCACCAAAACCGCTCAGGGATCACCGAAAGCAGGCCCCTCCTCGAACACTTCGTCCCCCGTCGGCTCGTAGTGCTGCACGCTATTCATCGATTGCCGGAATTGCGAGAGCTCACCATAGATGCGCCGGCGGACACGGCTGATATTGCCGAGCGGACGATGTTCGGGCACGCAATGCCAGGGATTGAGCGAGAGCCGTTTCTCGAACTCGATCTGCGCCTTCGACGCAAATCTCTGCTTGGGAATACGCAACGTCGCCACAGGAATGCGTGGAGAGAGCCGCTCGGGCCAATACACGCCTGCGTTCTCGATCGGCATCAGGAACGAATCGGTCTGCAGTTGAATGCAGAATTCAAATTCGACCTCACGTTCGTCGAGCGTCCGAATCATCGCGCCACGAAGGTAATCGTCAGGTGGGCGTAGCGGCAGGCGGGGGATCGGCGTCCTGGTTTTCGACTTTGGCCAGAACGAGTACATCATCGCCTGCCCTTCGCCAAGCAAGTAGGGAACCTGGCTGAAGTACGGCGCCTCAAAGGGGCTGCTCTGTGTCTTCAGCCATAACCCTTGCAGCAGGAAGTCGAGTACATGCGGCTGGCTGAAGTTCAGGAAGTGAAACAGCGCGGCATTCTTCAGGCTCCACTCCTGCAGGTGTGCGTTCGATTTCGCGTCCTGCGTGACGAAGGTCGGCGGAGAGACTCCGAATATGTCCTGCGTGAATTTCTCGTCATCCATCAACTTCGGACCCGGCACACCCATGAGCTTGGCGCTGATGCTCATGAAACCGGGGTCGTCGATATCGGGCGTGACGTAGGGGCCGGGGCCGGAAAAGCGCACCCAGGCCTTGAAAGTTCGCGGCTCCCTGAAGATTCCGCGACGCAGGTTTTCGGCCAGGCCTTCATGCACGATGAATTCACCACGTACGATGCCATGCGTCTTGGTGTTGCCGCCGCGCTCATAGCCACCCGGCTTCCAGAGTCCCGCGAGCTGCCGCTTGAAGGTAGCGATGATCTCGTCGCACCATGCTTCTTCGCCAAGCGGAATGCGCTCCTCGGCAATCGCCAGGTGCTCGTCGACGCGCCGCACGTTGATGAGCCACGTCGCGAGGCGTTGGAGCGCATCGCGAAGCAGCGCATCGAATGCAGGGCGGATCCACGGGTCGATACGCCGCTCCATCTGCAGGAGAAAGAGCGTGGTATCTGCGAAGACGTCGAGTACGGTTGAGCCTGTATTGGCACGCGGCACGGCGCGGCTTGCGTTGGCGTCCATCACTCCTCCGTCGTCATTGCTCGACCGTTGCGAGGAACTTCAGCGCGCGCAGGCCGGGCATGAAGAAATACGCCCCGCCACGAACCTTGACGAACACCGGCAGGCCGCGCAGACGCAGATCCGGACCGTCCACCACCGGCATCGAGAAACAGTCAGTCGGACTGCCGTCCAGCCCCGGCTGGCGGTGGCCCAGCAGCGGATCGCCCTCGCACAGCCCGTCAAAACGCGAGCCGGCGATCCATGCGTTCTGCACGAACTCGAACTGCCGCATGATGTTCGCAGCAAGGCAGATGAAGTGCAGGCCGGTTTCGGGTGGCTCGAAATCAGTGGCGACGGCATCCTCGATCGAAAGGGGCACGCCATATTCACGCCCGCGCCGCAAGAGACGATGGAAGCGCGTCGAAGCAACGCGATCCTGCTCCAGCGCGATGGCGTCGAAGCCCAACACACGCACAAGACGCGAGAGCAGGCCCGGCGGCCCTTCCGGCAGATCCGCGTTACGCGGATTGGCGCGGCGCACATGGGCACCGAGCGGGCAGCGCAGGCCGTCCGGATCGCCACGGTAATCGAAGTCATTGGCGTCACCGTGATCATCGACCAGCGGTTCGCCGCCAAGCTTGCGGCCGACCATTGCCTCGGCCCAGCGCCGCCGCAGCGCGGCGTTGCCCGCGGCCTGCACATCGAGGTACTGCCAGAACGCGCGCACGTCCTGTCGCAACTGGCGCATCACCAGATAGCTGCCGTTACGGCCGACATCCTCCAGGCGGGGATCGTCCTCGGCCACGGCGAGTTGAACGAGGTTGCCACGCCCTCGCTCAACAAGAGGGCGATCCGTGTAGGCCCCATATTCGTTCGGGTAGCCCAGTACGAATTCACCAAGGCAGGTGAGCGCCGGATAGGCGAACTGCGTTGCATCGCGCACAGGGCGCTTGCGCTCCCAGTCGAGCTGCGGCTGTGAAATGCCATCGACGAAGCCGAATGGCTCGACACCATCCATGTCGCTCGTGGCAAGCCTTCCATCCAGCTCGAAGCCTGCTTCACACTGCGCGACGATCGTGGCTTCAAGCCCCGAAAGCCTTCCTGGCACGGCATACATCATGACAAGTACATGCGGCACAAGCCCACCGCCTCCCCACAGCCACCCGGCGGGGTCGTTGGGCACCACGTCCCCCAGGCGACGCGAACGTGCCTCGTCGCCCGCCATGCCGGCCAGGAACTCGGCCGAGAATCCACCAACGATGTCCTGTGGCACACCCAGCGCGTCCATGCCCTGACGCGTCAGAGCCACATGGATGGCCGTCTCGGGCGGCGGTTGGCGCGCTTCGGCACTTGCCACGGGAACCGAGGCAAGCCAGGCACGCGCGGCTACACGATCCTTTACGTGGAGCAACAGGAAGCTCGCTTGCGTCAAATGCTTGTAGCCGAAGCGCAGCAGGCCCTGGATGTCGTCAAAATCTACCGTGCTGCTCATAGCAGCCTCAACCAAGCGCGCGCCGTGGCCTCATCCACCTCACCCGCTTCAGCGCCTTCGCGAATCTGCCGATGCCGTTCCAGGTCTGACAAGGTGAGCCCTGGATAGGCCTTGTACCAAACCTGCGTCGGAACCTGGTGCCGCCGCTGATAGTGCTTGAAGGGCAGTTCGCGCCGCGCGCCGCCCTTGATCAACCAATCCGTGCGGGGCCAGCCAAAGCCATTCGAGAACACGAGATTGAGTCCCCATGCGACCTTGTTGATGAAGTCGTCCATATAGGCTTCGTGGCTGCCGTCGTAGTTGCTGATGAACAGCACGCGCGCACCATTGTCCAGATACGCCCAGCGCGCAAAGTGGATCGTCTGCACTCGCGCAAGATGCCCCGCATTGAAGATATGCCGGCAACCGTAGTCGATCGCCAACAGCAAGCTCCACAGCAGCACCTTGCGGAAGGGGCCAGGCTTGACCGGGCCGACCGCCGTGAAGCTGTTGGTGAGATCGTGGTCCTCCAAGCGCTGCAAGGCGGTTACGGCGGACGCATTGGGACGTGGACAGTATTCCGGATCGCTTTTTTCGGCGCGCCGCAACAGCCAGATGATCAGCGGCAAAAGCACAACAAGCAGAGGCAGCAAAGCAAGACCGATCAGCGGAATCCCAACAGCATGAATCAGATTGCCCAGCCACCAAAGAAATGGGGTCGGTGCGATCGGCGTCAGCCGCAAGCGTCCGCCACGGATCTGCAACTGGATGGCAGCGAGCAGCATTTTTCTCCGCTCTCGCGCAGAGGTTCCGGGAGGGGGAGGCTCCCGCACGAATTGCGAAACCAGCGCACGCGCCAGTGCTGCCTCCTCATGCACCTGCCGAACGGTACGTCCCATACGGTTCACATACACCGCGGCAGAGGGCTCCCGATGACTCGCAATCCAGGCTGCCAAGTCGCTGTCCGGTGAAAAACCCTCACAATGCGAAAAGAGCTGCCTCAGGCCGCTTCCTGCCTCCCGAACGAGTGCGTCGATGAACGCATCCGCACTGCCATCGCACTCGCCCAGCAACGCAAGGTAATTGGGTATCGCAGGACGCGGAAGGTTGTGAAGCTCAAGGTCGGCCATGCGCGCGTCATCGATGATCACAAGGCGTGCAAAGTGCAGCCGTGAGAAGCTCGCAAAAGGGATGACGGCGTTGCGCGGATCCACCACGCCGGGCTCGAAGTTCATGGTGTCGAGAAGAACACGCAGCGCGGAGGCGCGCGCGGGGAGGATCGGCGCAAGGATCAGGAAGGCGGATTGGGGGGTCATGTTGGTGTGTGCCTGCAATGTCACCGACATCCGGTTCGATGGCTATCGATTCGCGAAGCGTGGTCGCCATTGCTGACGTGCTTTGGCCGGGAAGTCATCTCGGCAGCCAAGTCCTTCAGGCAAGCAATACAGGGAAGTGCCTTGCCCACAGGACAAGGCACCGCGATCACTTCGCCGCCGAATCGACGGTTGAAATTGCATCGGTTCTGACTCACCGTTCTCCTCGGCTCGGAGAAGTCACTCGACGCAACAAGAAGTCATGAACGCGTCCCGCCTACGCCTTCCCAAATTCCAACGCAAAATCAATCAACCGATCCTTACCCCAATAGACCTTCCCCAGATATAGATTCGTATCGATCAACCGAATCTCATCCCGTATCCAGTGCGCGACCAGCGAGGTATCCGAGTAGTCGAGGACAATGCATTCCTTGTTATCGAGCCAGCTCGGGCCTTTGTAGACGCGGGCAACGATCGCGGCAATCCCGAATGCAGAAATGCGGTTCTTGAGCAGCCCCTTGCTCGCATCGAAGATCTTGCCTTGCCAGCCGAACATGTTGATGAAACCCGCGATGTTGGCGGACCACTCTGTACCGGGCGCAATGATCGCGGTGCCCTTTGCCTCGCCATTCGGGATATCGCCGGCCTGCGCGGCCTTGAAGAGGTCGTCGAGTTCGGTCTGTGACATCGTCAAGAGTTTCGCTACATCCATGGCTGTCTCCTTTCACGGCCTCAGTGGCCGCGCCTTGCATCATTCAAGATCACGTCAGCGGCTTTTTCGCCAACGATGTGCACCGCACTCGCGACGAAGAAACCGGGGATCCGCGGGAAGACCGATGCATCGACGACACGCAGCCCTGGTACACCGTGCACCCGGAATGCACCATCGAGCACGCCACCTTGCGCCCGCGGTCCGATGGCGCAGGTACACGAGGCATGGTGACCCCATGCGGTATCGCGCACGTAGTCGGCAAGCGCAGCATCACTTGCCACGTCCGGCCCTGGCGCGATTTCCTCGCAGATCAGCCCACGCTTGATAAGTGGCACGTTCAGCTTGCGCACGAAACGCATGCCATCGACAACACCCGCGAGATCCTCGCCCTCGGCATCGCTGCCCTCTTCGAAATAACTGAAGTCGATGAGCGGCATGTCACGCGCATCGGCCGAGCGCAGCTTCACCTTGCCAGCGCGGTTCTTCGTGTGCGCCTTCAAGACAGCCCAGGTCAGGCGGTCACGGTGCTCCCGGATCCGCTCGGAGAAACCTTCGTAGTACCCCTGGAACTGCGCGAGCAGCGCCATGCAAAAGATGTCCGGTTCTGGCAGGCGGCGCGCGGAACGCCGTACGAACGCGAGTGCGGCGCCGCTTGAGGTGTACATGCCTTGTCGCCCGTCGTTCCAGAGTTTCCACAGCGGATCCTCACGCGCGTATTCCGCGCCATGCAAGACGCCCCACGGCCGGCGAACCTGATAGGTGAGGGCGACCTCGTAACGGTCCTGCAAGTTGCGACCGACGCCTGGGAGATCCACACGCAACGGTATGCCGTGCACGCTGAGATCGGCGGCTGCACCAATGCCGGAGAGCATCAGAAGCTGCGGCGTGTTGAAGGCTCCCCCCGCAACGATGACTTCACACCGTGCATTCACGCGGCGCAAGTCGCCATGAGCACCATTGGGCGCGGCATGAGCGCGGTAGAGCCGTTCGCCCTTCAGGTATTCGACACCCGCCGCACGGCCAGCGTCGTCGAACAGCACACGCGTAGCGAGTGCATCGAGCTCGATATGCAGGTTATCCGGATACCGTGCGCGCACACTGAGCAGACGCTCTCGGATGCCGGCGCGCGCGTGGCCGCGTGTCGAAAGTGGCGTGTAGCACAAGCCTTGGAAGCTTCGTCGCAGCCATGTTTTTGAATTCGGGTCGCCGGCGGAGCGCAGCCAGCGCAAGGTGCTCGCGAATGGATGGCCAAGTCCACCCGCGAAGGCGCGTGCGGAGCCGATGACCGTCTCGCGTAACCCATCGTCACCCAGCGCCGCATGGGGCAGAGCCATTTCAGTGGACAGCCAACCATCCCAGCCATGCCCGGTCCATTCGATCCCGAGCTGCCTCAACGCGCGCCACAGCGGACGATGATTACAGCATTCCATCCGCTTTGCATATTCGCGCATACGGGAAGCGCGCCAGCCTGGATCACCGGTCAGCTGCGCAATGTGATTCCAGTCTGAGTCGTGCGGCAGCATCCAGATCATCGCGTTGTGCGTGGTGCAACCGCCCAGCGCTGCTGCGCGCGGGTAGAACACACCGCGGCCAGGCTCGTATTTCGGGTCGCGCAACTGGCGCGCCTCATCGGCGTAATGGCGCACCTTGAAGTTCCAGCTCATTGCCGGGTTCTCGCAGGCAAACGCATGAAAGGCCGGCACAGTGTAGTCGTCGGGCAAGCGCGCATCGTTCGCCGCAGCCGGATCGCCCCCCGCCTCAAGGACGAAGACGCGCATGCCGGCCTCGGCAAGCCGTGCGGCCAGCGTCCCTCCACCTGGGCCCGATCCAACGATGACATAGTCCCACTCCCGCACGTCAGTGCCGGCCATCAGAAGGTTTTCAGGAATGCGATCAGGGCGCGCTTGTCGTCATCGGAAAGCTCGGGCTCCTTGCCGAACGCCTTTTCGTCAGCGGTAAGTCCGTCCTGCCTGTTGAACTCCGTCGTGCCGAAGTAGTGCCCCTTGTTCACGACGAGATCCGGGCATTTCGATAGTTTGAGCAGCGGCCCGCGCAGCCCGACAAAGTGGCGGCGCAGCTCGGCGTCACTCGCATTGGCCGGCGCGGACAGCAGATCGGCCTTGAGCTTGATGAGGAGATCCGCGACGTCCTTCACGTGCTGCGTCTTCTCGGAAGCACTGGTGCTTTCGGAGCGAAGCTTGAGGTTCGAGATGACGCCGACGGGAATGCCTTTCGGGATCGGCCCAAGTTCAAGACCGCCCCCTTCACCAACAAAGGGCAGCCAGTTGTGCAGCTTCTTCTGCCAGGGCTGCAGCGGCTCAGGGAGATAGCCGACCGGAATCGCGAGATGGCTGCGCTCGGTCGTGCGATCGATTGTGCCCGGCACCTTGCTGCCGAGTTCCGCGTCGCGTTGTCGCTTCTCGGGCCACAGCATCTGTTCGATCGAGGCTTGGAATACCTTCATACGCGCATCAACGGAAGGATTGATGTCGAACGGACCGACCGTGTTGTTGAGCAGATACGGCCCGGTCGACCATAGGCCGATCAGGGACGGGACACGCGTGTAGCCACGACCGCCTGCCGGCATCGGGTAGGTCATCGGATCACCGGTGAAGGGATCCCAGATCGTGACCGTGCCGACGGACGGCAACTGCTTGTAGCTCTGTGACGAAAAGTTGTCCCAGATATTGCCGCCGAGTGCGTTCGTTGCAAGCGGGCTGCACAGGTTCGTGCGCAGCAGCGTCACCGGAATGCGCGCGTCGGAGGAAAGGTAGTTGTGTTCAAGGAAGTCGGGCGCAGCGACGATCTCGCGCATCTTCGCCTTGTAGTCGTCCGTCTGCGTCCAGGCCCAGTATTTCTTGAAGCAACCCAGGTATTGACTGCCCTGGCACGTGTCGATATCAAGATCGGCCGGTGGGCGGGGAGCCTTGCTCGAATGGCAGCGCGCACAGGTATTGGCAAAGACATCCTTGCCATGCGCCAGCATGACTGCGTCATCCATCAGGTATGTGTCACCGCCAGGAGCATCCTTCAGAGGGTCCGGCTGCGCGGCCTTGAGGAAAAACAGCGCCGTCGCAGGCGTCCCGGCTTCGGTGGCCTGCCAATAAACCGAATTCTTCTGCGCGGTCTTGATCGGGATAGGCGTGATGTCCTTGCCTCCCACGATGGTGTTGAAGTGTAGCTGCCACTCCTCGGAGAAGAGCCCGATGTTGATGTACACACGGTTGAGCGCACCGAGCAGCCCCACTGAATCCGCGCCATCCTTGAGTACATGCGGTGTGCGTACGTTGTCGGGCTTGATGAAATAGTCGAGCAGCGCGCCTTCCTTGACGAAGTCGTTGAACTGCCGGTTGTCGAGTTCGCCACCTGCGATCTTCTCGTGGCCCAGCTTCTGCGCGAGCCCCATGCGCGAAACGAAGTCGTACACCGCATTCATCGTGCGCGGATTGTTGATACTGTCGGTCGAGATGATCGAGGTATCCATCGAGCCCGGCCGATAGGTATGCGCCAGCTGGAACATGAAGTTCGTGCGGCCCTCCGGTTTGTTCGAATTGAAGATGAACATGCGATCCACCCACATGTACTGTGCGCCAACCGACGAAGAGAGGTTCTCGAACCGTGGGTGCTCGGGATCTGACGGCGGCTTCACGGGGCTCGGGCCCACATGGCAAAAGCCGCACGACATACCGACGCGATACGGTCGCACCAAGTCGCGACGGTTGTAGTACGACGGATCGGTGTAATAGCGCTCCGGGTCCCAGGCCTTCGCTGCTTTCTCGTCGAAATCCGGGTTCGGGAAAAGGCGCAGTCCAACGATACCTGTTGCGTACCCATAGAAGGAACCCACCGGCTGCGTGGTGCCATCACCCAACGACTTGCCGCGCGCGCCGATGGCAACGCCGGGGTACTTCTGTTCATTCTCGAACGGATCAGGTGCACAGCCGTTGCCACGCACATCGAGCCACAATCCACGACGGTCCGTGGCCGGCCCCTTCGGCGTTTCGAAACAGGGTTCATTGACCAGGCCGAGATAGTCCCAGCGGTTATCGCGCGAATACCCCAGCGACGGATGCGAACTGATGATCTTCAGAAGATCGAAGGCGCCGAAGGTGTATTCGGTGAGGCCATTCCAGAAGCGATCGTTACCGCCGCTCCACACGATCCACATGTTGCGACCGCGCACTTCGTCCGCCGTCAGCGCGATACCGTTATCCATATCGCGGAAGTAGTCCTCGTCCGCATGCGGGAACGACGCGACCGTACGCCCAGCGCGCTTCGCTTCGTCCTGCACTTCGCCCGGCTGCGGGCCTTTCGAGCATGCGGCAAACAGCAACGTGCCCAGTAGCGCGGCGTACTGAAAGCGGGCTCGCATCACTGGCCCTCCCTTCTCGGCCAGCAGGCCCTTCAGGCTGCCGGACGCGAGTGTGAGCTGCAGACGAATGGCAAAGGCAACCCTAGCGGCGCATGGTCCCCAAGCCTGCATGGCCGCCAGAAACGACTAAAGGGACCATTCACCTAGATGGCGGCGGCTGGTCGCGGCCCTAGAGTGGGTATAGCAAAGCCGCCCTCCCCTACAAGGCGTTTTTGGTTTCGCCATGGCCGTATTCACAAAACGGTGGCCAGGACCACACGCCCCTTCAACACCGCGGAGCCATGCAGGACAGGGAGATTGCCTCCACAAAGCGGGGCGGCGATGACGGCCCAAGGCCAGAGACGGACCGAGTTCCAAGCCTTGTCACGCCGGCGCGCGGGCGGGAGCCCAGAGCGGTTGTGAGACTACAGCCGACTGGATACCCACCTTCGCGGGTATGACGAAATTGGAAGGGCCCGAGTTTCAGACCTCATGCTCCCCACACAGGCGGAAGCCCGGGCGGTCGCAGAAGAACCACGGCATGCGCCGCACGCGGCTCACCTCGACAAGGCCCAGGCGTTCCGTCACGCCTCAAGCTGCGTCGGCAAGATGGCTGCGGTACTGCTCGCGCAGCATCATCTTCTGCAGCTTGCCTGTCGCAGTGTGCGGCAGCCGATCGACGAAGACCACATCGTCCGGCAGCCACCACTTCGCGACACGTGACGCGAGGAAATCGAGTACCTCTTCGCGCGTCGGCGTATGGCCCTCCTTGCGCACGACGATCAGCAGCGGACGCTCCTGCCACTTTGGATGCAGCACACCGATCACTGCCGCTTCCGCCACGCCGGGCGCGGCAACCGCGGCGTTCTCGAGATCAATCGACGAGATCCACTCGCCGCCGGATTTGATGACATCCTTCGAACGGTCGGTGATCTGCATGTAGCCGTCCGGATCGATCGTGGCCACGTCACCCGTATCGAAGAAACCGTCTTCATCCAGGACCGGCGCCTCTTCGCGGTAGTAGCCGCTCGCGATCCACGGCCCGCGCACCTTGAGATGGCCGAAGGCCCTGCCGTCACGCGGCAGGCTGCGTCCCTCGTCGTCGACGAGTTTGAGTTCGACACCGTAGATGCCACGCCCCTGCTTCATCTGCAGGTCGAGCTGCTGTTCGACGGACGCGCCGGCATGCCTGGGCAGCGGGTTGCAGATCGTACCGATCGGCGACATCTCGGTCATGCCCCACGCATGAACGACAGTCGCACCAAACTTCCTGATGAAAACGTCGGACATCGAACGCGGTGCAGCCGAACCGCCAATCACCACGTGCTTGATTGCAAGTTCGCGCTGCGGATCGAGGCCATTACGTTCAACATACTGTTGCAGCAGCATCCAGACGGTCGGCACACCGAGCGCGAGTGTCACCCGTTCGTCACGCATGAGCGCATAGAGGCTCTGGCCATCGAGTGCCGGCCCCGGCATCACGAGCTTGGCACCGCACAGCGCACCGGCGTACGGCATGCCCCAGGCATTGACGTGGAACATCGGCACGACCAGCAGTGCAGTTTCGGATGCACCAAGGCCGAAGCCGTCGACCGTGCAGGCCATCAGCGAATGCAGCACTGTCGAGCGATGGGTGTAGAGCACACCCTTCGGATTGCCCGTGGTGCCCGAGGTATAGCAGAGCGAACAGGCCGTGCGCTCATCGAGGTCGGGCCATATGTAGTCGCTCGAATGGGCGGCGATCAGGTCCTCATAGCACAGCAGGTTCGGGATCTCTGCGTCCGGCATGTGTTCGCGGTCGGTCAGCGCGACGAAGGCCCTCACCGTCGTCATGCGCGGCGCAAGCTTTTCGACGATAGCCGTGAAGCTGGTGTCGAAGAACAGCACTTGGTCTTCGGCGTGGTTGATGATGTACTCGATCTGTTCCGGGAAAAGCCGTGGATTGATCGTATGCAACACCGATCCCATCCCGGACACGCCGAAATACAGCTCCATGTGGCGGTAGCCATTCCACGCCAGCGTGCCGACGCGGTCGCCCGCCTGGATGCCGAGCACGGCGAGCGCGTTGGCGATCTGCTTCGAACGACGATGGATATCGCCGTAGTTGCAGCGGTGAATGGTGCCCTCCACCGTGCGCGAGACGATCTCGACGTTTGCGTGAAAGGCTGCCGCGTGCTCGATGAGCGATGAGATCAAGAGGGGACGTTCCTGCATCAGGCCCTGCATGGTGTGTTCTCCTTCGGATACAAGAGCGGTTCTCAATGCAGCAGGTGCAACCCGCCCAGGAAGAGACCCGCGAGGAATAGGGTTTCGGTTGCCAACAGCAGCACGGGGCGCCAGCCAAGACGGGCGAGTTGCTGCAACGAAGTCTTGATGCCGAGCGCCGCGATCGCGACCACGAGACACCAGCGCGAAAGGTCGGAAAGCCCGTGGGCAACCGGCTGCGGAATCCAACCAAGGCTGTTGACCACCACGAGCACAACGAAGCCAACGAGGAAGTTGGGCAGGAGCGGCGGCTTCTCGCCCTGCGTGTTCGTACGCCCACGCAACACCATCGAAAAGATCGCCACGACCGGCAGCAGCATCGCCACGCGCAGCAGCTTCACAAAGACCGCCGTGTCGCCAACCTGTGGCGAGATCAGGTAGCCGGCCGCGACAACCTGCGCCACATCGTGGATCGTCCCGCCGAGGAAGATTGCCGCGGAGTTCGCGTCAAGGCCTAACGCCTTGGCAACGGCCGGATAGACGATCATCGCCAGCGTCGACAGTGCTGTGACGCCAACGACGGTAAACAGCGTTGCACGCTGGTTCTCCTCATTGCGTGGCAAAACGGCTGCAATCGCGAGCGCGGCGGATGCACCACAGATGGCGACTGCGCCGCCCGTCAGCAGCCCTTCGAGCAAAGGCCGGCGCAACAGGCGGGCGAGCACGGCGCCAACGAGGATCGTGCTCGTCACGCCCACGACGACCATCAACACGGGCTGGATACCGAGGTCGGCGATCTGCGAGAAGGTGATCCGCGCACCGAGCAGGGCGACACCAAAACGCAGGATCTGGCGAGAAGCGAAGTCGATGCCCGCCTTTACCTTTGGCCCGTCGGCAGCAAAGTTGAACGCCATTCCGAAGAACAATGCATAGAGCAACTGCGGCCCGCCCTGATGTTCGGAAACAAAAGTCGCGGCGAGAGCAATAGTCACTGCAGTCAGCAGCCCCGGGCCCCATTCGGGCCAGGTGGCCTGGCGCAGGGTGGCAATCATGCGCATGTCAGGCTCCTGTTGAAATCAAACGTTCGGGTGCGTAATGACAGGCCACCCATCACACCCCGTCGCGTACTCGTGAAGGCGGGGGCCGAAGCGGTTACTTGAGAGACTGCGGCCGGCTGAATGCTTATCCCCGCAGTGCTGACGCAACCGAAGTGGGTGCCGAGTATTGAAACTGGTTGCTCCCGTACAGGCGGGAGCCCAGTCGAATCCAAGTGCCACGCAGCCACTTTCACCGCACCTTCCGCAGCAGGAAGTGCGACAGCGCAGGGATCAGCACCAGCGCGCCCACCATGTTCCAAAGGAACATGAAGGTCAGCAGGATGCCCATGTCGCCCTGGAACTTGATCGGCGAGAACGCCCAGGTCACGACACCGGCGGCGAGCGTGATGCCGACAAGCGCGACAACCTTTCCGGTGAATTGCACCGCGCGGCGATAGGCCACTCCGAGCGACGCGCCGGCACGCTGCTGTGCGAGCTGGATCGAAAGCAGGTACAGCGCGTAATCCACACCGATACCGACACCGAGTGCGATCACCGGCAACGTCGCTACCTTCACACCGATGCCGAGCGCCACCATCAGCGCTTCGCACAGAATCGAGGTAAGCATCAGCGGCACGACCGCGACAACGACCGCGCGCCACGAGCGAAACGTGACGAAGCACAGCACAATGACGGCGCCATACACGTAGAAGAGCATGGTGCGGTTGGCATCGCGCACGACGATGTTCGTCGCAGCCTCGATGCCGGCACTACCCGCCGCGAGCAGGAAGCCGCGATCGGGCCGGTTATGCTCAGCCGCGAATGCGGAAGTCGCCGCCACGACGCGATCGAGCGTCTCGGCGCGATGGTCGGTGAGATAGGCAATCACCGGCATCACCGAGCAGGTGTTGTTGAAGAGGTCCGGGTTGTTCACCGAAGCCTGCTGCGCGCCGTAGTTGAGTACGTCCTGGTTGCGCGCGAGCGTGAGCCACTTCGGGCTGCCTTCGAAGGAGCCCGCAGTGATCTGGCGCACGGCGTCGCCCAGGAACACCGTCGTCTGCACGCCGGGCACCTGCCGTAGCGTCCAGGCGAGGCGGTCCGCTTCAACGAGTGTGTCGTACTTGAGGCAGCCTTCGTTCGGCGTCTTCACGATCGCCGCGAACACATCGCTCGACAGCGAGTACTTGCCGGTCACATACGCGTTGTCGCGGTTGTAGCGCGAGTCCGCACGCAGTTCCGGGGCGCCGGATTCGAGGTCGCCAATCTTCAGATGCTTGCTCACCCCCAGTCCGAACACCGCGAGCGCGATAGAGACCACAATCGCACCCAGCGCCCAGCGACGTTCGGTGAAGCGATCGAGCAGACTCCATGTGCCGCCCTGCACTCCTTCGCCTTCCGCATGCAGGCTGCGCTGTGCGGCCGTGGGGGAAACGCCGGTGTATGACAACAGCACCGGCAGCAGCAACAGGTTGGTGACGATCAGCACCGCAACGCCGATACTCGCGGTAAGCGCGAGATCCTTGATCACCGGAATGTCGATGGCCATCAGCACCGCGAAGCCGACTGCATCAGCGAGCAACGCCGTCACGCCCGCAAGGAAGAGCCGACGGAAGGTGTAGCGCGCGGCGACAAGGCGGTGCATGCCGCGGCCAATGTCCTGCATGATGCCGTTCATCTTCTGCGCACCGTGCGACACGCCAATCGCGAAGATCAGGAAGGGAACGAGAATCGAGAACGGATCGAGCGAGAAGCCGAGCGCCGCAACAAGCCCGAGTTGCCACACGACAGCGATAACCGAGCACGCGATCACGAGCGCGGTGCTGCGTACGCAGCGCGTGTAGCCGTAGATCACGGCAATGGCGACGATTGCGGCGACGGCAAAGAAGCTCATCACTTTCGCGAGGCCGTCGATGAGATCGCCAACAAGCTTGGCGAAGCCAATCACATGGATGCGGATCTTCGTACCGGGCGTGGCCTCGTACTTCGCGCGGATGTCTTCGAGCGTATGCGACATCGCGCGGTAGTCAATTGCCGCGCCGGTGTCCGGGTCCTTCGTCAGGAGCGGCACGAAGATCATGCTCGACTTGAAGTCGTTGCCGACGAAGCGGCCGACGATACCCGAGCGCGCGATGTTGAGCTTGAGCTGCGAATTCGCCTGTGCTGAGCCATCGTAGTTGTCCGGCATCACCGGACCACCCTGAAAGCCCTCCTCGGTGATCTCCGTCCAGCGCACCGAAGGCGTCCACAGCGATTTGACCCAGGCGCGATCGACGCCACGCGTGAGGAAGATCTCGTCATTGATCTTCTTGAGCGCTTCCTGGTACTTCGGATCGAAGATGTCGCCACCTTCGTTCTCGACGACCACACGCAGCGAATTGCCGAGCCCGCGCAACTCACCCGCATTGTCAAGATAGTTGCGGATGTACGGATGACTCTGCGGGATCATTTTCTCGAAGCTCGCATTGAACGAGAGCTTCGACACTGCGAGCGCACCGAGAATAGCCGTCACCACAGCACACAACAACATCAGGGCGAGGCGATGATTGAAGACAAGGCGTTCGAGCAGATTGCCCGACTTCTTGTCGAAGTCCGCCAGTGAGTGCACCGCTGGCATGCGGCCGAGCGATTCCGTTGCGGCGACCATTTCAGCGTGCCCCTTGATTGAACGCCTGCGCATGCACGCCGCGCGCGCCCGCAATCACGATCGAGTTGTCGAGCGAAACGACGGCGGACGCCGGTACCGGACTATCCTGACGCTGCAATGCAAAGTGCTCGCCACCATCATTGCTAAGCAGAACGTTGCCGGACTGGCTGACAAGCACAAACCCATGTGGCCCATGGGCCCCTGCTGTCAGGCCATCCTGCACGCCGGTTTCAATCTGCTGCCAATTCGCACCACCATCCGTGCTGCGGAACGCATTGCCGCGCAGACCGAAGACGACGACGGACTCCTTCACGCCCGCCACACCGAGGAACGTTCCCTTGTACGGCGTGGCGATCACACGGAAGCGACCGGCTTCACGATCCAGCTTGAGCACGAGGCCTTGTTCGCCCGTGACGTAAACATCGGAGCCGATACCGCGGATCGCATAGAGGTGCAGCCGCTCCGGGTTCTCGGTGCGGTCAAACCAGGGTGCCCAGGTGTGACCACCGTCGTTCGTGCTGAAGATGAGATTGAAGGCGCCGACAATGAAACCGTTGTGTTCGTCGGCAAACCACACATCGAGGAACGGACTTTCAGGCCCCTGTGCAGCAATGCGACGCGCCTCATTCAACAGCTTCTGCGATTCGTCCTGGCTGCCGAGCGCGCCCTTCTCGGCACGCGCCGCGAGACCGTCGAGCAGGAGCCTGCCCGCGCTGCGCCCGTCGAGCTGCTTCGTCCAGGTCTTGCCACCATCCGCACTGTGCAGCACAACGCCGTCATGCCCCACAGCCCAGCCTTTCCGCGGCGTAGGGAAGCTCACCGCCACGAGGTCGGAAGACACCGGCACACTTGCCTGTGCCCAGCGCTCACCGCGGTCATCGGAATAAACAATATGTCCGCGCTGCCCGACGGCAACGATGCGTTTCCCCGCAATCGCAAGGCCGTTCAAGAGGCTTTTCTCAGCAAGCGGGCTGGTACCCGCCGGTGTATCGAGGACATCCTTGATGCTGCCGGCATTGACAGCCGGTAGCGTGAGGGCGAGCGCGACGAGCGCAACGCCGAATCGTTGAAGAAACATGGCAGAGTCCAGTGGGGTTGTTGCGCAAGGCGCTGCGTGCCCAATGCGGACCCATCGCCTTGAGGTCTTCGGAGACAGCCCTTGATCGACACCCAAATCCGCGCCGACGCCTGGCTGCGTCAAACTACGTCAGCATTTTTGTTATAGCTGTGCTGTCCGCTTGGAGCTTATGGGGCGTCCTCGCAAGCGGCCCGAATTCGAAGCAGGAAACGCAGTCGCACACTTGTGCGGTGCGCACCACAGCCTTGGATTCGGGACGCATGGCGGGACGATTCACAAGCGTTTAGCGGATACCGGAGCCAGCAAGCGCGTCCGGCGACCAGTCGCGGTCGGGCAATGGCTTGCCATAACGCACGCCACCCGTTTCCGCGGTGTAGCCGGTCAGCGAATACGAACCGGCAACGAGGTCGTAAATGCCGTGCAGGTCAGCGAGCGGCGCCGGCACGTCATAGCTCGGCGCGATGTAGGTGAAGCCGGCGCGATAGAGCTGACCGCGGGCATCGTAGGAATCGGATGCAACCGCCGCCCAGCTATCCTCGTCGAGGTAGAAGGTGCGCTTGCTGTAGATGTGGCGCTTGCCTTCGCGCAGTGTCGCTTCGACGACCCAGACACGGTGCAATTCCCAGCGCAGCAGGTCCGGATTGAGGAAGTTGGGCTTGAGCAGATCATTGCCGGTCGACTGGTACGCCATCTTGTAGGCGTTGTAGGGAACGAGCATTTCCTTCTTGCCGATCAGCTTGAAGTCGTAGCGTTCCATCGAACCGTTGAAGAGAAAGACATCGTCGAAAGTCGATGCGCCGCCAGAGCCCGGGTTCGGCGTATCGAACGCAATGTCCGGCGCAACCTTCACGCGGCGCTGGCCTGGCAGGTACTGCCACGCACGGCGACCCTTCCCTTCGTAGTTAAGCGGATCGATGAGTTGCAGCGCCTCACCCGCGCGGCGAGCCGGGCCCGTGTAGCTGATGCGCTGCTTCCAATAGATGTCACTGTCGGTCTTCGCTGTATCCCAGTATGGGAACTCTTCGATCACGCTGCCCTCCGTCGACAGCGCGGAACGGCCCGAGGCATCCACGTTGAAGTTCCGATATTTCACCTCATAGGCGACGCCATTGAAGCGCACCAAGTGGTTCCACATCGCCTCGAAGCCGGTCTTGGGGATCGGGAACGGGAATCCCGCATGACACCCGTCCATCGAGCGGCCGCCCGCATCCGTCTTCGCATTCACCGCGCACTTGGCAGTGTTGTCGGTGACGAACTTCGGAAAGGCCGCGGTGCGGTGCGTCTTGTAGACGTCGATGCGGTAACCCGGGTACTTCTTCATTAGGGCCTTCGTGCCCTCGGTAAGATTGCCCGCGTACTTGTCCATGCTCTTCGCATCGACCGAGAAGAGCGGCTTCTCGCCTGAGAACGGGTCAGGACGGACGCCACTGCCTGCCTTGTAGCCAGCGGGCGGCGCGGAAAGACCGTCGGTGTAATCGGGAATCGAGCCGTCCTTATTGCCCGCCTTCTCGGCGCCGACCGCAGTCAGTGTCGTACCAAGCTTCTTTGCCTCATCGGAAGAAACTCCGGCGTGCACGACGCTACCGCCTGCTGCCGCCACCACGCCGATCATCACGAATTTCTGGAATTGCATGCGCTGCTCCTCAATGTTGGTTCCGGAGTGGGACCCGGTGAGCCACGGCACGACGCCGCGGCCCACCGACCCTCTCCCGCTTGCGAAGCCCACCGTCACGCCCTCCCGCGCGGTGGCCTCGCAATGTCTCCTCGGTCTTTTCTTTGTGGTTGCAGCCGCCGGCGCCCTGCCCTTCAAATCCCCCGATTCGAAAGGCGCCAGCGGATGGAGCGGATTGTCCGGAGCGCTGGGCACAGCACCCCCCCCAATGCGTTGGGGGAGGGGGCCAGTGACTGCGGAGGAGGCGAGAAAGTGCGTCGCAAATCGGTCGAACAGAACATTGGAGAACGATTGGACGCATTGCAGGGCGCCACGTCGGTGGGTGGCCACGCTCCCACTGCCAGATCTGTTTTGGTGGAGAGACTGCGCGCGAGGAATTCGAATCCCTCGCACTCCTGCCTCGCCAGCACCGTGCGCAGCATTCCTTTGGACCACGCAGATGCTTCGTCGCCGTGCGCGCCTTCGACTAGGATGAGTTGCGTGGACCGGGCTTTTCTCGCAGCCAGGCGGGCGCAGAGCTTCGATTCGCGCTGGTAGACGTTGTGGCACTCGGACGAATCGCAGCAGCGACCTTGGGGGCGGGCCATGAACTCGAACTTCCAGCCGGACGCAGACTTTGTGGAGCGCATCGCATCGCGCCTGCTTGACGTACTGGTTCGCGCGGGGCTGGTGCTGGCGATGGTGCTGCTCTGCTATCGGATCTTCGCCCCCTTCCTGACCTTGATGGTGTGGGCAGTGATCCTCGCGGTAACGCTATATCCGATGCATCAGGCGCTCGCGCGGAGAATCGGCGGCCGGCAGGGTTGGGCTGCGTCGCTCATCGTCATCCTCGCCGTGGCGCTTGTCGTCGGCCCGACGACCGTACTCATGAGTTCGCTCGGAGACTCGATCCGCCAGCTGATCAGCGACGTGCAGACGCTCTCGATCCGCGTACCGGAGCCGCGCGAGAGCGTCGCCACCTGGCCGCTGGTCGGCAAGAAGCTCTACGCGGCCTGGAACCTGGCCTACACCGACCTGCCCGCCTTCATCCAGTCGCAGCAACCGAAGATCGGCAACATCGCCAAGGCCATGCTGGCCTTCGTCGCGAGCATCGGCAGCGGCCTGCTGCAGTTCCTCGCGTCCTTCATCATCGCCGGCATCATGATGGCCTTCGGCCGGGCGGGTGCCGGGGCCTGCCGGGCGATCTTCCGCCGCGTCGTCGGCCCCGCACGCGGCGACGAATTCACCCTGCTGTCCACCGCCACGATCCGCGCCGTCGCGCAGGGTGTAGTCGGCGTGGCCTTCATCCAGGCGATCATCGTCGGCCTGTGCCTGCTCGTTGCCGGGGTACCGTGGGCGGGCGTGCTGTCGGTGATCGTGCTGGTGCTCGGCATCGCGCAGGTGCCGGCGCTGATCGTCACCCTGCCCGCCATTGCCTACATCTGGTCGGGCAGGGCCGAATACGGCACGGGTGAAGCGATCCTCTACACGGCGCTGCTGCTCGTCTCCGGCATGGCGGACAATGTGCTCAAGCCGCTGATGCTCGGCCGCGGCGTCAAGGCGCCGATGCCGGTGATCCTGCTCGGCGCGCTCGGCGGCATGGCCGCGGCGGGGATCCTCGGCATGTTCGTCGGCGCCGTGCTGCTCGCGCTCGGCTACCAGGTCTTCATGGGCTGGGTGGCCGCCGACGCGCAGGCCGGCGCCGATTCGGGACCGGCGCCGACGGCGGGCTGAGCCGGGAGATCGCATGTCGCCCAGGAATGCAGACGGCATCGCGCTGACATTGCTGTCTTCACTCTGGCTGGGCGCTTGCGCCATGGTCGGGCCGGATTTCAAGCGCCCCCAAGTGCCGTGGCTCGACGGCTGGAAAGGCGGCTCGCTCGAAGCCACGAAACCCGAGGCTGCCCACCCGCCCGTGCAGCTCGACGCCTGGTGGCGCAATTTCAACGACCCCGTGCTCGACGAGCTGATCGGGATCGCCCAGCGACAGAACCCGGGCGTGCGCGCCGCGGGCCTGCGCATCATGGAAGCGCGCGCACAGCTCGCGATTGCCGGCAGCACGCTGTATCCGCAGGTCCAGCAGCTCGACGGCCAGATCCTGCGCATCGGCGGGAATTCGCCAAACGGCCCCGACAAGGCCTTCACGAGCTATGGCGTCGGCGCGAGCGTCGCATGGGAGCTGGATTTCTGGGGCAAGTTCAGGCGCGGCATCGAATCTGCCGATGCGGCCTATCTGGCGAGCATCGCGCAATACGACGACGTGCAGGTGCTCGTCGCGGCCCAGACGGCGAACCTCTACGCCGCGATCCGCGCCATCGAACTGCGCCTGCGCATCGCGCACGAGAACGCGGCGCTGCAGGCGCGCAGCCTGGAGATCACGCGGCATCTGTTCGAGAGCGGGAACGAATCCGAGCTCGACCTGCAGCAGGCGCGCACGCTCTACCTTTCGACGATCGCGACGATTCCCGAGCTCGAAGGCAGCCTGCGGCAGACGCAGAACGCGCTCTCCGTCCTGCTCGCGCGGCCGCCCGGGCCGCTGCTCGAGATGGCCGCCGGCAAGGAACGGATTCCCATCGCGGCGCTCGGCGTGGTGGTGGAGATGCCAGCCGACACGCTGCGACACCGGCCCGACGTGCGCAATGCCGAGGCCCGGCTCGCGGCGCAGTCAGCGCTGATCGGCGTCAGCGAGGCCGCGCTGTACCCGTCGATCTCGCTGACCGGAACGGTGGGCCTGTCGACCACCTCGCTCGCCGGCGCCCCGCGCGCGGTCGAGTGGGCCCTCGGGCCAGTACTGGTGTGGAACGTGTTCGACCATGGCCGGCTGAAGAATCAGGTGCTGGTCGAGGACGCGCGCTTCCAGCAGCTCTACGAGGCCTATCAGGACACCGTGCTCCAGGCGGCGCGCGAGATGGACGACGCGGCCGTCGGCTTCGCCACCAACCGGGTGCAGGTCGACGTGCTGCGCGACGCCGTGCAGGCGGCGCGGCGCTCGCTCGACATCGCGACGATCCAGTACCGCGAAGGGCTGGTCGACTTCGAACGCGTGCTCGATTCCCAGCGCACGCTCTTCAGCCAGCAGGAGCGGCTGGTGACGGTACAGGGTGCCGTGGCGCAGAGCCTCGTCACGCTCTACAAGGCGATGGGCGGCGGCTGGGAATCGGCGCGGGCGCAGCCGGTGGTGGACCCACCCACGCGCGAGGTCATGAACCGGCGCAGCGAGTGGAACGGCGTGCTCGAAGTGCCGCTGCCACCAGCCGGGGCCACCGCGCCTCCGTCAGCAAAAGCACAGACGCCATGAGCCAGAACGATCCCGCCGCATCACCCCCGACGCAGGCCGCGCCCCCGCCCGCGCCGGAGCCTGTTGCCGGACGCGGCACGCGCGCCGGCGCAGTCGTCATCGCAGTGCTGATCGTGTCCAGCCTGCTCCTCTACTTCATCGGCGATCGGCTCACGCCTTATACGTCACAGGCCCGCGTGCAGGCTTTCGTAGTGCCGGTCGCGGCGGAGGTCGCGGGCAAGGTGCTGCGCGTGGAAGTGCGCGACAACGACGAAGTGCAGGCGGGGCAGACGCTGTTCGAGATCGATCCGGCGCAGTACGAGATCGCGCTCCAGCGGGCGCGTGCCGATCTGGCCACGGTCCGGCAGTCGGTGGGTGCGGCGGCCGCGAATGTCGAGGTCGCCCGCGCCGCGCTCGCGGTCGCGAAAGCCAATGCCGAGATGGCTGCGCGCGACGCGAGCCGGCAGGAGCATCTGTACCAGGAGGACTCGGGCGCGATCTCGGTGCGCCGGCTCGAGATCGCCCAGACCACGCGCGAGGAGGCCCGCAGCCAGGCGCGCCGCGCCGAGGCCGATCTGCGCAAGGCGATCGAGTCGGCCGGCGAGGCGGGCGAAGGCAACGCGCAGTTGCAGAGCGCGCGGGCGGCGATCGCCAAGGCGCAGCTCGATCTTGCGCGCACTCGCGTGCTGGCCCCCGCGCGCGGCCGGGTGACCGACCTGCGCACCGACGTCGGCCACTTCGCCCAGCCCGGCGCGCCGGTGATGACGCTGATCGTCATGCACGACCTCTGGGTCAGCGCCGACATGACCGAGAACAACCTCGGCAACATCAAGATCGGCGACGAAGCGGCGATCGTGCTCGATGCGATGCCGGGCCAGATCCTCAAGGGACGCGTGCGCGGCATCGGCGGCGGCGTCAGCAGCGGCCAGCAGTCGCCGCCCGGCGCCCTGCCCACCGTGCAGAACAGCCGCGACTGGCTGCGCCAGGCCCAGCGCATTCCGGTCGCCGTGGAAATCGATGCCGGCGACATGCCACGGCTCAAGGGCGTGTACGTAGGCGGGCAGGCCGAAGTGCTCGTCTACACGGGTGAGCATCCGGTAATGAACCTGTTCGGCGCGCTGTATGTCCGCGTCATGAGCTGGCTTTCCTATCTCTACTGACGTGCGCCCGACCATGCACGCCCGCGACCGGGCCGCCCTGAGACTGGCGATCGGCATGGCGCTCGCGGTGTTCCTTGCATATGGCATGGCGCTGCGCCTGCCCTTCGTCGTCTGTGTGATGGCAGCCGTCGTCCTGAGCAAGCCCGGGCCGCCACTGCCGCTGGGCAAGGGGCTCGTCGGTGGCCTCGTCGTGGGGCTGCTCGTCATCGCCGGCGGCCTGATGGTGCCGCTGCTGGAGAACTTCGCCGCCGCCGGCGTAATGCTCACCGCGGTGGTGCTCTACCTGCTCTTCCTTGCGGGGTTGCGAAGCGGGAATCCGCTGACGATGGTGCTGGTGCTTTCCTTTGCCTTGATTCCCGTCGCGGGCGTGGCGGAGCAGGCACTGGTGCCGGCGCTGGCCGGCGCGCTGGCGCTTGGGCTCGGCGTGGGTACGCTGGTCGCCGCGGTATCCGCCGCACTGTTCCCGGAATCACTTGCTGCCGGCGCGAAGCGCAAGGGCCTGCCCGGCCCGGCGGCGCGCTGGATCGCCCTGCGCGCCGTGGTGATCGTGATGCCGGTATTCGTGCTGGCGCTGACCAATCCTTCCTTCTATCTGGCCGCGATCATGAAGACCGTGGCGCTCGGCCAGCAGGCCGGCGAAACGGATGCGCGCTCGGCCGGCCGCGAACTCGTCGGCTCGACGCTCCTTGGCGCCGCGCTCGCGGCGGTCGTCTGGCTCGGCCTGACGCTCTCGCCGACGCTGTGGATGCTGGTGCTGTGGCTCTGTGCCGCGGCAATGTGGACCGCCAGCGGCATGTACGGCACGCGGCGGACGGCCTTGCCGCCCCCGTTCTGGAGCAACGTCCTGATCACCGCGCTGATCCTGCTGGGGCCGGCCATCGAAGACAGCGCGGCGGGCAAGAGCGTGTTGAAGGGCGCATTGATGCGGACGAGCCTCTTCGTGGCCGTTGCGCTGTATGCCTGGGTGACGGTCCGCATGCTTGAACGCTGGCGCGGCCGTCGTGCATCCGAACCGCAACCGGAGGTGGCGCGATGACGCTGACGAACTTCCTCCTCGGCCTCTCGATGATGACGCTGTGCCTCGTGATACAGGTCGTGGTGGCGTACTGGAGCGTGCGCCACTACGTGCATCACCTGATGGCCACGCCGCCCGAGGCCACCCTGCGCCTCTTCTCCGGGGTGCGCCCGCTGCTCGTCGCAATGGTGATCATGATGCTCGGCAACTTCCTCCAGATCGGTCTCTGGGGCGGGCTCTTCCACCTGCTCGGCGAGTTCAGCGAGTTCCAGGACGCCGTCTATCACTCGACGGTGAACTTCACCTCGCTCGGCTACGGCGACATCGTTATGACTAAGGCATGGCGCCTGCTCGGCCCGCTCGAGGCGCTCAACGGAGTCCTGATGCTCGGCATGACGGCGGCGGCCCTGATGGTGATCCTGCAGCACATGATCCGCTCGCAGCGGGACGCGCTGGTGGCCGGCCGCGCCGAAGCGGCAAGGTGAGCGGCGAGCCGGTCTTCAGCGAATGTCGCCGCAGAACATCAGCTCGTTGCCGTCGGCCGGCGCGGAGCGAATGACGACCACGTAAGGGCTGCCGCGCAGCTCGGCCAGTGCGACCTTCGCGACGTTCGAGACGCGGAACGGACCAGCCGCGCGGCTGCCCGCTGTCGACGCGAGCACGACCCGGTTCGCCTCGTACGCCGGGCTGGCGTCCATCTGGCCGCAGGTGCCGCGGTGGATGAAGGTGTACAGATGCACCGGCCGCGTCACGCGTTCCGGCACGCCGGAGACCTCCACCGATACCTGCGTCGCATCGCCCTGCGGGACGAGAACGGTCTGGCCGATCTCTCCGGCGAACATGCCCACGCCCTTCATGGAAACGAGGGTCAGTTCGCCCCGCTGCCCTTCGGGAACCGCAGCGCAGGCACCAAGCATCAGGACCACCGGCAGCAGGCGCACACGCATACCCATAACCGGCGGCCTTACTCCAACCCCTCGATGAACCCCAGCAGTTGCGCCCGCTGCACCACGTGCCGGCGCGTACCCACGCCCAGCTTGCCAAACAAGTTCTTGAGATGCCATTTGACCGTCGCCTCCCCTACCGCCATTGCTTGCGCGATTTCCTTGTTTGAAAGATTGCGGGCGAGAAACTCCAGCACCTCCCGCTCCTTTGGCGTCAACACCATGCTAGGCAAGACACGCGGCCCGCTTCCCTGCTTCGGCACGGGTTGAGGATGTACTGCGCGCGCCTGCGGAAGGGGCTGCGCCCCGTGCTCTCGGCCGTCCTCTTCAGCAACACGCCGTGCCCAGTCCGCAAGGGCTGGATGCGTATCGACGAATGTACGCACGAGTCCGTATGTCTGCGCGAGACTCATTGCTTCAAGCATCAGCGAGCGGCTCTTTTCACCATCGCGATCGAGTGCGTAGGCCTGCAGCGCCATGATCTCGATCCGCGTGCGACCGAGCTTCATGGGGTCGGCCAGCGATTGAGCACGCGTGAGGGCTTCGAGCACACGGGGCCAGTCCTGTGAGGCCATCGCGGCGTTGGCGTGCGCCATGGCCTGCATCAGGTTCGCACCACGCTGCCACAACGCGCCATGTCGCGGCGATTCGGTCTCGACGATGTCATCAATACGTTGTGCAAGCACACGGCAGGTTTCACTGCGAAACCGGCCGGCATGCATGCGCACCTGATCGACAAGGCTGGCGACGCACAGGCGCGGCAGGCGGCGGGCAATACCGACGGCAAACAGCGCTTCGAGCGTATCGAGCGCACGGTGTTCAGCACCTTGTGCTGCGGCCACGCGCGCGGCGGAGCGGTAGCCGACGAGCGTCGCTTCTGGCGCGCCGACGTGTTCAAGCACGTCAAGCCGGTTGGCAAGCAAAGCAGCGGCTTCATCGAGGCTGTCTCGCTCGTAGGCAACCCCTGCGAGCAGCGCAGCAAACATGCAGGAGAGCGGGTGACGGCGGCCGAGGCACACCTCCGTGGCAGCCAGCGCCGGGCGCAGGACTTCGTCCGCGAGCAGGACCTGGGCCTCCCACACGTAGCTCAAACCACTGACGAAATCGCTCCAGCGCGTCGAGTAATCGAGTGCCTTCCCCACGTCCCGACGCGGCGCGGCTTGCAGGTGACGACGCGCTTCCGCAGGGTCGCCCTGCAGGAGGGCGAGCATCGCAAGCCGGTTGGCGTGCATGCGCAGAAGCTTGGGCTCGCGGTTTGGTGGCGCGTCGGCCCACGGCGCGAAGAGTGCGATACAGCGGTCGGGTTCATCGGCGTAGTAGGCAGCGCCGATGGAAATGAGCGCGCATTCGTAGCGCAGTGCATCGTCAACCCCAGCATGTTCGAGGATCCGCGCGACAAGCCGTTCGGCTTCTTCGTGACGTTCGCTCACGGCCAGTGCCCACGCGGCGGCAAGCCGCAGTTGCGGGCGATTTTCGAGCTCGCTTTCCGGCAGCACTTCAAGCCAGTCGCGCACCGTGCCCATATGGCCCTGGATCACGGCTTCATAGAGGCATTGCCCGGCGAGATCGAAGGCCAGCTCCTGCCGCCCCGCTTCGCGCGCGTGGTGAGCAGCCTGCGCGAGCATGCCGTGCCCAGCCAGCCACGCCTGTGCCCGCCCGTGCAATTCGGAGCGCTCGGCTTCGGGCAGCTCGTCAAGGCGTGCACGCAACACGTCGCGCGCCAGCGCGTGCAGGCGACACCAGTCGGAATCCTCGTTCAGGACGAAGATCGGTGTGTCGCGCACGAGCTGAGCAAGACGATGCGGCGCGTCGGCATCGCCCGTGAGTGCAGCGCAGAGATCAGGATGCAGTTGGTCTACGACGGCGATACGAGTGAGGAACGCGACGTCCTCGGGCGCCAGCTTCGTCGTAAGTGCGTCGACAAGCTGGTTACGTGAATCGGGAGAGCCTGCGGACAGCGTGTCGATCACGGTGCGTGGGTCGATGCCGCGCTCCATGGCGGCAAGCGCGAGCTGCAGCCCCAGCGGCCAACCTTCAGTGACTTCATGCAGGCGCGCACAAGTGTCTGCGTCGACCTTTGTGCCGATGCGGTTGCGCGCGAGCGCGATCGTTTCTTCAAGCGTGAAGCGCAGTGTTTCTGCACCCACCGATGCGCACTGCCCATAGGCCTGGAGATCAGCCAGCATCGGTTCGAGGTTGCGGCGGCCAGCCACGACCATGCGCAGGTTCGGCGGCTGGTTGTGCAGCATGTAGTCGAGCGCCGCGTTGCTGACATCCGAGAGGCGCTCGGCCTCATCAATGATGAGCACGAGCGACAGCGCCGACTGCATGACTTCGGCGAGCCAGCCGGTCACGCCTTCGAATTCTCCGACCGACGCACTCGCCGCTTCGAGCAACGTGGCGCCGAAGTTTGGCCGCCCGCAGCCCACTCTGACCGATAGCACGAGGCTGTGCAGCATGCGCTGCGCATCGGCGCTGCCGTCGGCCGAGATCCATGCCACGGCCGCACCGCGCGCGAGAAATTCGTGGCGCCACTGTGCGAGCAGCGATGTCTTGCCGAAGCCCGGCGGTGCCTGCAACAGGATCACTGTGCGATCGCGGAACTGCTCGTCTTCAAGGCTCAGCCGCGGGCGCGCAAGCAGGTTGCGTGGCGCACGCGGCGGCGTGGTCTTGAGGACGAGTTCAGAAACCTGGGAGGGAGTGCCGTCCACCGCGCGGTTCATTGTCCGCTCCCCGTATTCGGGTTGGCGGTTCCGGCAGTGGAAAGTGGGCACCCAAGGCGACCGGCACAGCGTTCCTGCGTCATGCCATTCCCTTTCCGAAGCGATCGGGGCGTCCATTCATTGTATGCACACGAAAGCCGGGAGTGCCAAACCATCCGACCCCCCCGGCCCCGCCATGTGGAGGGGGGTGTAGCACAGGTCTGCTCCCTAGCATGCGCCGCATGAAAGAACGCCCCGCCACTGGTTCTGGAAATCGGATCGGTACGCGGACAAGGCCGTGCGGCGATGCCCCTGGTACGCGCCGTTTCGATAAACCGCTTTCCGCACTACCGGCCTGTGCCGTCGTCGCGCAAAGCAGTCAAGACAAGGAGCAAACCATGGATTTCATTGACGTTTGCGCGTGGGAAGACGTACCCCGTGGGGGCTCCCGCCCAGCGCGTGTCCGCGAACGCGATATCGCACTCTTCAAGGTCGGCGACCGTATGCACGTCATCGAAAACAGTTGCCCGCATCGCGGTGGCGCACTGACTGGCGGCCGCCTCAATGGGCGGATCCTGAGCTGTCCCTCGCACGGCCTGCGCATCGACGTCGGTACGGGCGAAATGCTTGCCGCCCCGAATACCCGTGTCGAGTGCTTTCCGGTACGGATCTCGGGCAATCGCGTGCTCGTCGGCTTCAACACCTAAGAAAAACACCATCGTCATTTCGGGGGAGACACCATGTATCGCCATCTGCTTGTTCCGCTCGACGACACCGACTTGGCTGTCGAAACCGTGGGTCGGGCCGTCGAATTCGCCCGCACGCTCGGTGCCAGGGTGAGCTTCCTGCACGTCCAGCCGGACCAAGCCGCTTCGCTGCGCGGTGAGGCCGACGCCGTGCGGCTAACCTCACCAGCCGAGTATCTCCATGCCTTCGAGGACTGCACCCGCGCCCTGCTTTCAAAAGCCGAATCAGCCGCCCGCGCACTGGGCGTGCCCTGCGCATCGCAGATCCGAACAGGCCGAACGCCCCATGACGAGATCATTTCCGCGGCGCGCGAAACAGCCTGCGATCTGATCTTCATGGCCTCGCATGGGCGCTCGACACGATTCGGCATGGTGTTCGGGTCGGAAACCTTGAAGGTGCTGATGGAGTCGGGCTTGCCGGTCTTGGTATCCGCCATGTCGGACCCGGATGATTCGATCCAGGCCATCAACCTGATCCGCGACGAGCACCGTTCGCTCTCCGCGGTACTGCACGCATGGCGACATCTCATCGAAACCGCCACGCGCAACAACGAACCCACCGACCCCACACTGATGCGGGCGATGGTGCGCTACATCGCAACCTTCCCGGCGGCCCTACATCACCCGAAGGAAGACGATTACCTCTTCAGGCTGCTACGCAAACGCACATCGATCGTGAATGCAGAACTCGACGAACTCGAGTGCCAGCACGAACGCGACCGCGAGCTTGTCGATGCGCTCGTCGCATTGGTCGAACGCCACGCGCGGGGCAAGGCGACATTGCGCGAAGTTGCCGCAGCCGTCGAACACTATGCCATTTTCATGTGGGAACACCTGGGCCGCGAAGAAGGCGTGATCCTGCCTGCGGCGCGCCGCCATCTCACCGAAGCAGACTGGCGCGAGATTCATGCCGCATTTGCCGGCAACAACGATCCGCGCTTCGGTGGAGATACCGAGGCCAGCTTCACCCGCCTGTTCGCACGCATCGTCAATCTCGCGCCGGACGAATCGAACCGCTGACTCATCAGAACCGGCACCACGCCGGACAGGAGAAGAACTTGGAACACGCAATCCGCTTTCACGAAACCGGCAGCCCGGAAGTGCTGCGCTACGAGTCCGTCGAAGTCGGCGAACCCGGCCCCGGTCAGGTGCGCCTTCGCCACCGTGCGGTCGGCCTGAATTTTGCCGATACGTATTTCCGCAACGGCACCTATCCGATCCCGCTGCCCAACGGCATTGGCGTCGAGGCAGCCGGCGTGGTCGAAGCAATCGGGCCGGATGTGACCAACGTAGCCGTCGGCGACCGGGTGACCTACACGGGCTTCGTCAACACGCTCGGCGCCTACAGCACGGCGCGCCTGATACCGGCCGCACCATTGATCCATCTGCCGGAATCGATTAGCTACGAAACAGCCGCCGCGATGACGATGCGCGGCCTTACCGCGGCCTACCTGATGCGCCGTATCTATCGCTTCAAACCAGGCGAAACGATCCTGCTGCACGCGGCTGCCGGAGGCGTCGGGCTCATCGTGTCGCAGTGGGCAAAGCTACTCGGGCTGCGCGTGATCGGGACTGTGTCGACTGAGGAGAAGGCTGCAATCGCCTATGCGCACGGCTGCGACGAAATCATCAACTACAGCCACGAAAACGTAGCCCGGCGAGCACGCGAGCTCACCGACGGCAAGGGTGTGTCGGTCGTCTTTGACTCCGTGGGCAGGAACACGTTCATCGCCTCACTCGACTCGCTGCGCCGTCGGGGATTGATGGTCTGCGTGGGGACCGCATCGGGAACGATCCCGCCCTTCGATCCACAACTGCTGGCCATGAAGGGCTCGCTCTACATGACGCGCCCGGCGCTCGCCGACTACATCGCCGACCCGGCCGAAAAGGCCGAACTCGCAGACGAAGTGTTCAGCCACGTTGCCACTGGCCGCATCCGGATCGAGATCAACCAGCGTTACCCGCTCGATGACGCCGTGCAGGCACATCACGATCTCGAAGCACGCAGGACAACCGGCTCGTCGATCTTCGTCCTCTGAGGAAAATGCCATGCGCATCGAACAACTGACCTGCCATATCGGCGCAGAACTGGTCGGCGTGAGCCTTGCCGACGCCGTACGCGACGAGTGCTTGTTCACGGAGATCAAGGCCGCGCTTTTAAAGCACCGCGTGCTCTTCCTACGCGACCAGGAAATCAGTCGCCAGGACCACGTCGCCTTCGCGCGCCGCTTTGGCGAACTTGAGGATCACCCGGTCGCACCAACACATCCCGACGCACCGGGCCTGGTACAGATCTACAAGAACCCCGAAAGCCCGATCGACCGCTACGAAAACGCATGGCACGCCGATGCCACCTGGCGCGAAGCGCCGCCGATGGGTTGCGTGCTGCGCTGCGTGGAAAGCCCCCCGGTGGGCGGCGACACGATGTGGGCCAACATGGTCGTCGCCTACGAGAACCTACCCGCGCATGTGAAGGAACAGATCACCGGACTGCGAGCGCGCCACAGCATCGAAGCCTCCTTTGGCGCGGCAATGCCAATCGAAAAGCGGCTTGCACTCAAGGCGCAATACCCGGACGCGGAACATCCAGTCGTACGTACGCATCCGGAAACCGGCGAAAAGATTCTCTTCGTCAATGCCTTCACCACGCACTTCACCAATTTCCATACGAAGGAAAACGTGCGCTTCGGGCAGGACGCCAATCCCGGTGCGGGTCAGTTGCTGAGCTATCTCATCAGCCAGGCTTGCATTCCCGAATACCAGGTGCGCTGGCGCTGGAAGAAGCACAGCGTCGCGATCTGGGACAACCGCTCGACACAACATTACGCCGTCATGGATTACCCGCCCTGCCACAGGAAGATGGAACGCGCAGGAATCGTTGGCGACAAGACTTACTGACAGACCCCAACAACCGCACACCCCCAATGCCCAACAGAGAGACAGGAGACTGACATGCATTTTCACGACGGTTCGCTTTTCCCCGAGTTCCAGCAGAAGCTCGTCATCACCGTTGCACCCTATGGCCCGGAATGGATGCCTTCCGACTTCCCCGAGGACATCCCGGTCACGATGGAGGCGCAGATCCAGAAGGCGGTCGACTGCTACAACGCCGGCGCCACGGTGCTGCACCTGCATGTGCGCGAACTCGACGGCAAGGGCTCCAAGCGCTTGTCGAAGTTCAATGAACTGATCGACGGCATCCGCGCCCGTGTGCCGAAGATGATCATTCAAGTCGGTGGTTCGATTTCGTTTGCGCCGGAAAGCGATGGCGACGTCGCGAAGTGGCTGTCGGACGACACGCGCCACATGCTGGCCGAACTCGCACCGGCACCAGACCAGGTGACGATCGCGATCAACACCAACCAGATGAACGTTGTCGAGCAGATGTGCGAAGCGGATCTGCGCGGCACGTCGCTCGGCGAGCCGGCGATGTATCACGCATACCGTGAGATGACGATTCCGGCGGGTCCGGAATGGGTCGAGGAACACATCCGCCGCCTGTCTGAAAGAGGTATCCAGACGCACTTCCAGCTCGCCAACATCACCCAGCTTGAAACCGTCGAACGCATGATGCGCCGTGGCGCCTGCAACGTGCCGCTGATCCTCACATGGGTCGCAATCGGAGGCGGCTTCGACCAGCCGAACCTCTACAACCTCGCCCACTTCGTGCGCGCCTGCCCGGATGGTTCGGTGCTGACACTGGAGTCGTCGATGCTCAACGTGCTGCCACTCAACATGATGGCGATCGCAATGGGACTGCATGTCCGCTGCGGCATCGAAGACAACATCTGGACCCAGCAGCGCGACCGCAAGATGAGCTCGGTCGAGCAGATCGAACAACTCGTGCGCATCTCGCGTGAGTTCGGCCGCGAGATCGCCGACTGCAAGGAAGCGCGCGAAATCTACAGGATCGGCACCTTCTACAAGAACGCTGACGAAACGCTGGCCGCCAACGGCTTCGCGCCGAACCGCAAGACCGGGCAGGTCGGTTTCACACATCTGGCGGCCTGATATCGGCTTGGCGGGCGCAACTCGAGATCGTCGTTCCTGCAAAGGCAGGGGCCTCGTCAATCGAAAGAATGACTGCGGCTGACTGGGTTTCCGCCTGCGTGGGAACGACGAAGCTGGAGATGGCGCCAAGGCTCGAAACTCAACACCTTCGCGGAGGCGAGAGCCCCGTCGATCGAAGGAATGACTGTGGCCGACTGGATTCCCGCCTTCACGGGAATCATGAAATTTGAATGGGAGACGATCTTGGGCATTCACATCGCAGAGGCATCGCCGGCCGAACTGGTCGCGTCGCCCATCACCACACCACGCGTCTACGCCTGGCTGGTGTTCGCACTGACTTTCGGCCTTCTGCTGTCCGACTACATGTCGCGCCAGGTGCTCAATGCGGTCTTCCCGTTGCTCAAGGCCGAGTGGAACCTCACCGACACGCAGCTGGGCTCGCTTTCCGGCATCGTCGCGCTGCTCGTCGGTGTGCTGACCTTTCCGCTTTCGGTGCTCGCCGACCGCTGGGGCCGCGTACGCAGCATCGTCCTGATGGCTACGCTATGGAGCCTGGCCACGCTAGCCTGTGGCATCGCGACAAATTACGGCGAGATGTTCGCCGCGCGCTTCTTCGTCGGCCTCGGTGAGGCAGCCTACGGCTCCGTCGGCATCGCGCTCATCATCAGCATCTTTCCGCCACACCTACGCTCGACGCTGACTGGCGCCTTCATGGCGGGCGGCGCGTTCGGCTCCGTCGTCGGCATGGCGCTTGGCGGCATCGTCGCAGCACGACTGGGCTGGCGCTGGGCCTTCGTCGCGATGGCAATCTTCGGTGCCGCACTCGTGCTGCTCTACTTCCTTACCGTCACCGACGACCGTGTGCGCGGCAGCAAGGCGGCGGCTGAGCGAGTACGCGCAGCACGGCCGGGCTTCGCGATATCGCTGCGCAACCTGTTCTCGGGACTCTTCTCCACGACCTCGGTCATCTGCGCCTATGTCGGCAGCGGTCTGCAGCTTTTCATCATGGCCGCGGTCATCGCATGGTTGCCGAGCTACCTCAACCGCTACTACGCAATGCCACCCGACCAAGCCGGTATCACCGCCGCGGTCTTCGTGCTGATCGGCGCAGTGGGCATGGTCGTGTGCGGCATCGTCACCGACCGCTTCAGCCGCAACCAGCCCGCACGTAAGCTCGCCATGGCGATCGCATACTGCCTGACTACGGCCGCACTCCTCGGCATCGCCTTCCAGCTCCCGCACGGCAACGCGCAACTCTTGATGATCGGCCTCGGCATGTTCCTCGCCGCAGGCACTTCGGGCCCGGCTGGCGCGATGGTTGCGAACCTCACACCTGCACCGATCCATGCCACAGCGTTCGCCACGCTCACGCTGGCCAACAACCTGCTCGGCCTGGCTCCGGGCCCGCTGGCAACCGGCATGCTCGCCGACCACATCGGCCTCGCCAGCGCCTTCACGCTGATCCCGTTAATGGCACTCCTTGCTGCGGGAGCCTTCTGGATCGGCCGCCAGCATTACTCGAACGACCTTGCACGCCTGCAAGTCGCGACGCGCAACGTTCAATACTGAATCAAAGGATCCAACCGATGCAACACAACGAAAACCCGACGATCCTCATCGTCCCCGGTCTGCGTGACCACGTGGCCGAGCACTGGCAAACGCACCTCGAAGCAAGACTTCCGGGCGCCCGCTCAGTGCCACCCCTTGAACGCGACAAGCTCAGTTGTGCAGCACGGGTGGCGGCACTGGACGCGGCACTCGCAAAGATCCACGGGCCAGTCATTCTGGTTGCGCACAGCGCCGGCGTGATGATCACCGCACACTGGGCAAGCAAGCATCGCCGGCCGATCCACGGAGCCCTCCTCGCCACGCCCGCCGATCTTGAAACGCCCATGCCAGACGGGTACCCCGCGCTGGAAGCGCTGCGCGAATATGGCTGGCTGCCAATCCCCTGTGTTCGATTACCCTTCCCCAGCATCCTTGCAGCGAGCGACAACGATCCGCTGTGCAGCCGCGAACGTGCAGTGGAACTGGCCGAGCAGTGGGGCAGCCGGGTGGAGGAACTCGGACACGTCGGCCATCTGAATCCTGCCGCCGGATTCGGCGAGTGGCCGCAGGCCGAATCGCTGATCGATTCGCTACGGCAAGCAATACCAGCGCACCCAACCCCATCACACGCGCCATTGATCCGCTCCTGGCGCTTCATCGGCAAGCCCCCGCTCGAACAAGGTGCTTGCGTGTTCGGCCCGCGAGACAGCTTGCCGACCTGATCCTCATCCCACCGACCGTCTGAATCTCTCGCGTCATATCAGGAATCACTCGATGGAACATTCGATACCCGTGTGGCGGCCTTCCGCCGAACGCACCGCACGTGCCCGCATCACTGAGTTTTCCGGCTGGCTCATGCGCGAGCGGGGCCTCACCTTTCCGGACTACACATCCCTGTGGCAATGGTCGGTCGATCAACCCGATGCGTTCTGGGGCGCGCTGTGGGACTGGTTCGACATCCGCTCGCCGGAGCCACGCCACAAAGCACTCGCAGGCGCGGCAATGCCCGGCGCGCACTGGTTTCCGGACGTGCGCCTCAACTATGTCGAACAGGTATTCCGCCACGCGAGCACCGATCGCCCTGCGATCGTCTTCCGCAACGAGACTGGCGATACACGCGAAGTGTCGTGGGCGGAACTGCAACACGAGGTCGCCGCGCTCGCCGCTTCGCTGCGCGAGATGGGTGTTGGCCCTGGCGACCGTGTCGTCGCCTGGATGCCTAACTTGCCCGAGACGGTGACAGCATTTCTCGCGGTGGTAAGCCTCGGTGCGGTGTGGTCGATCTGCTCGCCCGACATGGGTCCCGTCGCGGTACTTGACCGCTTCCGCCAGATCGCGCCGAAGGTAATGATTGCCTGCGATGGTTACCGCTACGGCGGCAAAGCGCACGACCGCCGGCCGCTAATCCACGAATTACTCCACGAGCTTCCGAGTGTGGAGCATCTCGTGCTGCTGCCTTCTCTTGACCCCGGTGCACGGGCGGGCGAGTTCCAGCACGGCATCGACTGGGCCGCTGCGACTGCGGGGAAACATGTGCTCAAACCCGTGCACGTCCCTTTCGATCATCCGCTGTGGGTCGTCTATTCATCCGGGACCACGGGCCTGCCCAAGCCCATCGTGCATGGTCAGGGCGGCGTCGTGCTCGAACATGCGAAGCTGATGGCGCTACATCTCGACCTCGGGCCCGAGGATCGTTACCACTGGTTCACCAGCACCAGCTGGATGATGTGGAACGCGCAGGTCGCAGGCCTGCTTGTCGGCGCGACAATCTGCCTGTTCGACGGCAATCCGGGAACGCCCGATCTGAATACGCTGTGGCGATTCGTGGGCGAAACCGGCGTGAGCTTCTTCGGCGCAGGCGCTGCCTTTTATGCATCGTGCCAGAAGGCCGATATCCAACCCGCGACGGTGACCGATCTTTCCGTGTTGCGCGGCCTTGGCTCGACGGGTTCGCCGCTCTCTCCCGAGAACTACCAGTGGCTCTACGCCCGGCTTGGAAATGACATATGGATCAATCCCATTTCGGGTGGAACGGACCTCGTCAGCGCCTTCGTCGGTGGCGTGCCCACACTGCCGGTCTATCTGGGCGAAATGCAGTGTCGCTGCCTCGGCGCGCGAATCGAAGCATTCGATGAAGCTGGAAATCCGGTGATCGATGAAGTCGGCGAACTGGTGTGCACCGCGCCTATGCCTTCCATGCCGTTGTACTTCTGGAATGATGAGGGCGACCGCCGCTATCGCGACAGTTATTTCGACGTGTATCCGGGCGTCTGGCGTCATGGCGACTGGATTCGCATCACGCCGCGCGGCGGCGCGGTGATCTACGGACGCTCGGATGCCACGATCAACCGCCATGGCATCCGCATGGGCACGAGCGAACTCTATCGCGCCGTTGAGGATCTGCCCGAAGTGCTGGACAGCCTCGTGGTCGATCTCGAATACCTCGGCCGCGAATCCTACATGCCACTCTTTGTCGTGCTGCGCGAGGGAACACTGCTGACGTCGGAACTCGTCGCCACGATCCGACAGCGCATCAAGGTTGCGCTGTCGGCGCGCCATGTACCGAACGAAATCCTCCAGGTCGCAGCCATTCCTCGCACCTTGTCTGGCAAGAAGATGGAGCTGCCGATCAAGAAGCTGCTGATGGGGCAGCCCGTCGAGAAGATCGCCAATCGAGACACCATGGCCAATGCGGAGAGCCTGGACTGGTTCGCCAGCTTCGCGCAGGGACTCAGTCGCTGACAGCCTGGATCCCCACACGGAGCGGCGCCGAATGGTCCGTTTCGTTGTACAGAGATAGCACTTTTTTTGGGCGTCGCATCCATTGCGGGTGAGACGCCCTCTTCTTTTTGCTGCCTGCCCCCATCGAGTGGAGGGGGGTTCGAATGCAACCTCTCGAATAACTTGCGACGCACGGCCCGCCGGACCGTCAGCCGATGGGCCGGCACAGAGTCGTCTGCGAAAACAAGGGAGGCGCGACAGATGAAGTACTTCAGCGAAACAGGCGATACAGGCATTGCACCGGCTGTCCACACATCATGTGTGCTGGCAATCGCTTCGACATTCGGGGTTGCCAGCCCGGCCTACGCATTCGAATTCGACACCGGACTCCCTGATATCTCGACGCGCTGGGACAACACTGTCCGCTACAACATTGGCCAGCGTGTACAGGGCCAGGATTCTGCAATCCTCGCCAGCCCGAACTATGACGATGGCGATCGCAATTTCGATCGCGGCCTCATCACCAACCGGCTGGATATCCTGAGCGAATTCGATCTCATCTTTCGCAAGCGCTTCGGATTCCGCGTGAGTGGAACCGCCTGGTACGACAACGCCTATGAGCGTCTCGATAACCAGCACTTGGCCTCGTCGAACCATCTGGTGAACGGTGTTCCAGCACTCGGTCTTCCGGATTACACGGACCGCTACTATCGCGGCCCATCAGGCGAGCTGCTCGACGCCTTTGTGTTCGGGAAGTTCGATATTGGCGAGGTTGGCGTAAACCTGAAGGCCGGTCGTTACAACGTCTTCTGGGGCGAAGCGCTGCTCAACCCGATCCACGCAATCAGCTACGGCCAGTCCTCGCTCGACATCGGCAAGCTCCTGACCACCCCCGGCGTCGAGGCCAAGGAGCTCTTCCGCCCACGCCAGCAGGTGTCGGCACAGGTGCAGGCCACGGACACGCTCTCGTTCGCGGGCCAGTACTACCTTTCATGGAATCAGGTGCGCTATCCGGAGTCGGGTTCATACATGGCGCCCAACGATGCGGTACTCGGTGGTGGCGAATCCCTTTACATCACCCCCACGCAACGCATGGTCCGCGGTGCCGACGTCACGCCCGACAAGACAGGCGACTGGGGCGTATCGACACGCTGGAGCCCGGAAGCACTCAGTGCCACGATCGGCCTCTACTATCGCCAGACTTCCGACATCCAGCCTCAGGTAGTGGTGCTCCCGGCGGCGGCATCGCTGCCTTCCGGCACCTGCTCCGCGCTCGGCTTCAGGCCCATCGGCGCCTCGACCTGCTACATCAATCCATCCGCAGCGAGCCCCGTGCAGCTCGCTCAGGGGACGGTCGGCCAGTACATGGCAAACTATGCAAGTGGAATTGACGTCTACGGCCTTTCCTTCACGAAGCAAGTGCTCGGCGTCAGTATGAGCGCAGACCTGAATTACCGTCGCAACATGCCGCTGACAAGCGTGCCGGTGCAGGTGCTGCCCGCCGCACTCGCAGCGAGGGTGCCAGGAGCGATCACCGCGCTGCCCCAACAGGGCGAAACCGGTGGCGCGCGTGGCGATACTTGGCACCTGGTGACCGATTTCGCCGGTATCGTGCCGCAGAACGCCGCATTCGACACTGCAACCTACGTCGTCGAATTCATCTGGAGCCGCTGGGCCACGGTGACGCAGAACGCGGCAGCATTCACCGGCGCAGACACCTATGCGGGCATCGACAAAGCATCGAAGGACTTCTTCGGCACGCAGGTGAACTTCACACCGACCTGGTTCCAGGTGCTGCCCGGCGTGGATCTGATGACACCGATGAGCTACTCGATGGGCTTGTCCGGCAATTCCGCGGTGACCTTCGGCGGCAACAAGGGCAACGGTAACTTTGGCGTCGGCATTGCAGCCGATGTGCAGCAGAAATATCGCTTCGATCTCAAGTACGTCGGCTATGTGGGCCGCATTGCCACCAATGCGGCGGGTCAGGTGACGTCCAGCGCAGGCTTGGCCTCGCTCCTGCGCGACCGTGATTACGTCGCCCTGACTTTCAAGACGACGTTCTGAGATCAGCGATCACTGGCCGACGTGCGACATGGCGCGCGATGGTCAACGCATCAACGCGGCCAATCGATCGCCTTCGAAATGCGCCTCGATGTAATCCGCCAACCCGTCGAATACGTCGTCAAGGGTGGGCACGTCTGCGCCGAACAGGGCGCGCAGCACCTCGGCGTCCTCGAACATGCCATGCAGATATAGACCAAGCACATTGCCCGCTTCGTTCTGCCATGCAAGGCCGTCTGGCATCGCGGCGCATGCGCCACCGCCGGAGGTTTTGGTCCTGCCGTGGTGAATTTCATAACCCCGCATCCGCGCACCGGATAGCACGGTCCAGGCGCCATGCAATACGCCGAACGAAGCTTCGCGGCCCTGCACGGTCTTGTCGCGCTCGAAGGTGGTTGTGACGGACAACAGACCGAGCCCCTGAGCCTCGCCATCGACACCATGGGGGTCGACAAGCCGTTCGCCGAGCATCTGCAAGCCGCCGCAGATACCGAGCACCGCACCTCCCGCACCGGCATGCGCGGCGATCACGCGGTCGAGTTTCTGCTCGCGTAGCCATGCAAGATCACCGCTCGTGTGCTTGGAACCCGGCAGGATCACGACGTCCGCACCGGCCAGCTCGCCCGGCGTCCGCACCCAGCGCAGCCGTACGCCGGGCAGGTTCTTAAGCGGCTGGAATTCGTCGAGATTGCTGATGCGGGGATACGCGACGACGGCGAAGGTACGGACACCCTCGCCTGCCGCACCGGTCGCACGGTCGTCAAAAACGCCATCTTCTTCGGGCAAACCGTGCTGCCACCACATCGGCAGCGTCGCCACGGTCGGCACACCCGTCAGCGCCTGCAACTGTTCCGGTGCGGGCGCAAGCAGCGATGCGTCGCCGCGAAAACGGTTGAGCACAAACCCGACGAGTCGCGCCCGGTCGGCTTCGGGTATCAGTGCCCAGGTGCCGTAGAGGTGCGCGAAGGCGCCGCCACGATCGATATCGGTCACGAGCAGGCAACGCGCATCGGCATGGCGTGCCACGCGGAGGTTGACGATGTCCGAGGCCATGAGATTGATCTCGGCAGGCGAGCCCGCGCCTTCAATGACGACGAGGTCGTTCTCTTCCCGCAGTGCGTCGAGCGCGCGCGCGATCGTCGGCCACACGGCTTCGCTGCGCTCACGCCAGGACATCCGCGTAAGCGCCTCGTCAACACAGCCAAGCAGTACAACCTGGCTGTGCGTGTCGTGCTCCGGTTTGAGCAACAGCGGGTTCATCCGCACGTCCGGTACGGCACGTGCCGCAAGCGCCTGGAAGTATTGCGCACTGCCGATCTCGCCACCGGCCACGACACGCGCGTTGTTGCTCATGTTCTGCGCCTTGAACGGCGCCACCTTGAGCCCCTGTCGTGCCGCCCAACGGCAGAGCGCCGTAGTGAGCCAGCTCTTGCCGGCACCGCTGGTAGTGCCGAGAACCATGATGCTGCGTGCCGTCATTGGGTGCGATGGAAGCATGTTCGGTCTGGGACGATGCCACAAAACGCACCTTCGCGTTCTCGCATGAGAGTTTCAGGAAAGCCCTGGCCGAAAGTGCCTGCGATTTGAAGCGTTTCGGCTGGCTTATCGTCATCTACCGGTTTGGTCTGGCGACTAATGACGCTTTAGGCCTTTACCAATCTGCTCCGCCGCGTAGCAGAATTTCGGGAACACGCCTCATCCTTCCTGTACCGCTGTCCAATGACATCCGTACGGTACCGGGCACTGGGTAGCACGGCACCAAGGGGCGCCGACCGGGCAAAGGTCCGGATCAGGCACTGGAGTTCCACCGCTGCATCTGGAGGTGACAATGAACCCACAATCCATATCCGACACGTGGCAGCACGGGGATCCCTACGAGCGCTATATCGGACGCTGGAGCCGACGCATTGCCCCTCTGTTCCTTACATGGCTGGACCTGCCGGAGCACCTGCGATGGGTGGATGTCGGCTGCGGCACCGGAGCGCTATCCGCAGCGATAGCAGATACCTGTCTGCCCCGCAGTCTCATCGGCGTCGAGCCGTCCGATGGGTTTCTTGCAGCAGCCATCCGGAACCTCGGTGACCGTACCGTATTGAAACCAGGCAACGCCGCTTCACTCCCGTTGAATGACGGCGCTGCCGATGCGGTCGTCTCGGGTCTGGTACTGAACTTCATACCCGATGTGCCCGCTGCGCTCGCAGAGATGCTTCGCATCACATCCAACGGCGGCACGATTGCAGCGTATGTCTGGGATTACGCGGATCAGATGGAGATCATCAGGCTCTTCTGGGATACGGTAGTTTCTCTTGATCCTGGTGCGGCGAATCTCCATGAGGCAGAACGCTTTCCGCTTTGCAACGAGTCTGCCCTTCGTGCCGCCTTCGAAGCCGCTGGGCTCACCGAAGTAGCAACGATCGCATTGAATCTGAGCGCCGAGTTCACCGACTTCGACGACTACTGGACGCCCTTCCTCGGTGGCCAGGGCCCCGCTCCAGGTTATGTGGTGTCGCTTCCGGAGGGTCGGCGCACCGCGCTGAGGGACGCACTATCCTCCCGGCTGGCACCTGCACACGGAGCCTTTTCTTTGAGCGCTGGCACATGGGCTGTTCGCGGAATCAAACGTGGCAAGGCGATCCCAGAGTTTGATCAATGACACCAGACTGCCCTCCCCTCGCGGACTGAGCAAAGAAAAAGGGGCGACCATTCGGTTGCCCCTTTTTCATGCCGACAGCGGGTGTCGCCGCTCAGCGCGGCAACACGGAACTGCCCATCAGGAACTCATCGACTGCCCGCGCGCACTGCCGACCCTCTCGGATTGCCCAAACGACCAGCGACTGTCCGCGACGCATGTCGCCCGCCGCGAATACCTTGTCGACGTTCGTCCTGTAGCAGCCTTCGCCGTCTGTCGTAGCGCGGACGTTGCCGCGCGGGTCCTTGTCGACGCCGAAAGCTTCGAGCACGCCGCCGACCGGGTTGGTGAAGCCCATTGCGAAGAGCACGAGCTCGGCCGGGATTTCGTTTTCGGAGCCGGCGACTTCGACCATCTTCATCTGGCCGGTCTTTTCGTCCTTTTTCCATTCGACCCGCGCGGTAACCAGCGACTTGACCTTGCCATTCTCGCCACGGAACTCCTTCGTGGTGATCGACCAATCGCGATCGCAGCCTTCCTCGTGCGAGGACGACGTACGCAGCTTGAGTGGCCAGTATGGCCAGGTGAGCGCCTTGTTCTCAGACTCGGGCGGCTGGGGCAGCAGCTCGAACTGCATGACGCTCTTCGCACCATGACGATTGGAAGTACCGACACAGTCAGAGCCAGTGTCGCCCCCGCCAATGACAACGACATTTTTTCCGGTAGCCATGATCTGGCCCTTGACCTTGTCGCCCGCGATAACCCGGTTCTGCTGCGGTAAAAAATCCATCGCGAAGTAGACACCGTCCAAATCACGACCGGAGATCGGCAGATCACGCGGCACTTCGGACCCGCCCGACAGCACGACCGCATCAAACTCCGCCTTGAGTTGATCGGGGTCGATCGTCTGCTTGGCATCCGAATGCACGCCCTTGGGCAACGCACCCTTGCCAATGAAGACGCCGGTCTTGAACGTGACACCTTCCGACTTCATCTGCTCGACGCGGCGGTCAATATGCGTCTTTTCAAGTTTGAAGTCGGGGATGCCGTAGCGCAGCAGTCCGCCGATGCGCGAGTTCTTTTCGAACACGGTGACGTCGTGGCCTGCGCGCGCAAGCTGCTGCGCCGCGGCAAGACCCGCTGGGCCGGAGCCAACGACCGCGACCTTCTTCCCTGTGCGCTTGATCGCAGGCTGTGGCGCAACCCAGCCTTTTTCCCAGGCCTTGTCGATGATTGCGTGCTCGATCGATTTGATGCCAACAGCATCCGAATTGATATTGAGCGTACATGCCGCCTCGCAGGGCGCAGGGCAGATACGGCCAGTGAACTCCGGGAAGTTGTTGGTCGAATGCAGCACGTCGATCGCGTTGCGCCAATCCTGGCGGAATACGAGATCGTTGAAGTCCGGAATGATGTTGTTGACCGGACAGCCGTTGTTGCAGAACGGGACGCCGCAATCCATGCAGCGCGCACCCTGGATCTGCGCGTCCTCATCGGTGAGGTGAAGCACGAACTCGCGGTAATGCTGCGTGCGCTGCTCCGGTGCCTCGTACGCTTCGGAGAGACGTTCGTACTCCATGAAGCCGGTGACCTTACCCATTTATCCTTACTCCCCTTGCATTACTTGGCAACGGCGGCAACTTGCGCTTCGCTGGCGGCAGCCGCCATTTCCCTGAGCGCGCGGCGGTATTCCTTCGGCATGACTTTGATGAATGCGGCACGCGATTCGGCCCAATTCTCGGTCAGGGTCCGGGCGCGGAAACTGCCGGTGTAGCGGAAGTGGCTTTCGATCAGCCGCTTCAGGATCGCCTCGTCGGTTTCTCCCTGGCCACCACGCACCACGCTGTGCCACAGCACACGCTCGCCACGCGCTTCCTGCTCGGCGCTGGTGACCAGCGGCTCAAGGTCGACCATCGCGAGGTTGCACTTCTTCGCAAACACGCCATCTGGGTCGTACACATAGGCCACGCCACCCGACATGCCAGCCGCGAAGTTGCGGCCCGTATCGCCGAGCACCACGACCGTGCCGCCGGTCATGTATTCGCAACCGTGATCACCCAGGCCTTCGACGACCGCGGCAGCACCCGAGTTGCGCACGGCGAAACGCTCGCCGCCGACGCCATTGAAGTAGGCCTCACCGCCGGTCGCACCGTACAGGACGGTATTGCCGACGATGATGTGATCGGGACCGAATCCGCGGAAATCGTTGGGCGAGCGGACGATCACACGCCCCCCTGCGAGCCCCTTTCCAACGTAGTCGTTGCCTTCGCCGACGAGGTCGAGCGTGACGCCATGCGCGAGGAAGGCGCCAAAGCTTTGGCCGGCGGTGCCGGTGAGCTGGATGTGGATCGTGTCGTCCGGCAGACCATCGTGGCCGTAGCGACGCGCGACTTCACCCGAGAGCATCGCGCCCGCCGAACGATTGACGTTGCGGATCGGCGAGATGAACGAAACGCGCTCGCCCTTTTCCAGTGCCGCCTTGGCATGTTCGATCAGGCGATGGTCGAGCGCGCGTTCAAGCATGTGGTCCTGCTTATCGATCTGGCGACGTGGCGTGTCCGCAGCAACTTCCGGCAGATGGAAGATCTTCGTGAAGTCGAGACCTTGCGCCTTCCAGTGGCCGATCGCCTTCTTCTTGTCGAGCAGATCGGCGCGGCCGATCAGGTCCTCGAACTTGCGGATGCCGAGCTGCGCCATGATTTCGCGCACTTCCTCGGCGATGAAGAAGAAGAAGTTGACCACGTGTTCCGGGCGGCCCGAGAACTTCTTGCGCAGCTCCGGATCCTGCGTGGCGACACCGACCGGGCAGGTATTCAAATGGCATTTGCGCATCATGATGCAGCCTTCGACGACGAGCGGCGCGGTCGCGAAACCGAACTCGTCGGCGCCGAGCAGCGCACCGATGACGACGTCGCGACCCGTCTTCATCTGGCCGTCAGCCTGCACGACGATGCGGCTACGCAAGCCATTGAGCACCAGCGTCTGCTGCGTTTCCGCCAGACCCAGCTCCCACGGCGAACCCGCGTGCTTGATCGACGACAGCGGCGAGGCGCCCGTGCCACCGTCATGGCCGGCGATCACGACGTGGTCGGCCTTGCACTTGGACACGCCCGCGGCGATCGTGCCGACGCCGACTTCGGAGACGAGCTTGACCGAGATCGAAGCGCGCGGATTCGCGTTCTTCAGATCGTGAATCAGCTGCGCCAAGTCTTCAATCGAGTAGATGTCGTGGTGCGGCGGCGGCGAGATCAGGCCCACGCCCGGCACCGAGAAGCGCAGCTTCGCGATGTACTCGGACACCTTGTGGCCCGGCAGCTGGCCGCCTTCGCCGGGCTTCGCGCCCTGCGCCATCTTGATCTGGATCTGGTCGGCGGAGACGAGGTATTCCGCGGTGACACCGAAGCGACCCGAGGCGACCTGCTTGATCTTCGAGCGCAGCGAATCGCCTTCCTGCAGCTCGATGTCGCGCTCGATGCGGTCGCGGCCGATGATGCCGGCGAGCGTCTCGCCCTTCTTGATGAAGATGCCCTTCATCTCGCGCTGGTAACGCGCTTCGTCCTCACCGCCTTCGCCCGTGTTCGACTTGCCGCCGATGCGGTTCATCGCGATCGCGAGCGTAGAGTGCGCTTCCGTCGAGATCGAGCCGAGCGACATCGCGCCAGTGGCGAAGCGCTTGACGATGTCCTTCGCCGGTTCGACTTCATCGAGCGGGATGGCCTTGGACGGATCGATCTTGAACTCGAAGAGGCCGCGCAGCGTCATGTGACGCTTGCTCTGATCGTTGATGATCTGCGCGTATTCCTTGTAGTTCTGGAAGCTGTTCGAACGTGTCGAGTGTTGCAGCTTGGCGATCGCGTCCGGCGTCCACATGTGCTCTTCGCCGCGGATGCGGAACGCATATTCGCCGCCGGCGTCGAGCGCGTTGGCGAGTACCGGGTCGGCGCCGAATGCGTCGGAGTGCAGGCGCAGCGCTTCCTCGGCCACTTCAAAGATACCAATGCCTTCGACATTGGAAGCCGTGCCAGTGAAGTACTTTGAAACCAGCTCGGTATTGAGGCCGATCGCTTCGAAAATCTGCGCCCCACAATAGGACATGTAGGTCGAGATGCCCATCTTGGACATGACCTTGTTGAGCCCCTTGCCGATCGCCTTGACGAAGTTCTTGACCGCCTTGTCTGGCCCCATGTCGGCGGGCATACCCTTCGACAATTCGCGCAGCGTTTCCATCGCGAGGTACGGATGCACCGCTTCGGCGCCGTAGCCGGCGAGCAGCGCGAAGTGGTGAACCTCACGCGCGGAGCCGGTTTCGACGACGAGGCCGGTCGAGGTGCGCAGGCCGCGGCGAACGAGGTGCAGGTGGATCGCGGAAGTGGCCAGCAGCGCCGGGATCGCAACATTCTGCGCATCCATCTTGCGGTCAGACACGATCAGCACGGTGTAGCCAGAACGCACCGCGTCCTCGGCCTCGGCGCACAGCGAGGCGATCCGCGCCTCGATGCCATCGCGTTTCCATGCGATGGGGTAACAGATCGACAGTTCGTACGACTTGAACTTGTTGTCGGTGTACTTCTCGATCTCGCGCAGCTTCGCCATGTCCTTGAAGTCCAGCACGGGCTGGGACACTTCGAGGCGCATCGGCGGGTTGATATTGTTCAGATCGAGCAGGTTCGGTTTGGGCCCGATAAAGGACACCAGTGACATCACCATCTGCTCGCGGATCGGGTCGATCGGCGGATTCGTGACCTGCGCGAAGAGCTGCTTGAAGTAGTTGTAGAGCGGCTTGTGCTTGTTGGACATCACCGCCAGCGGCGAGTCGTTGCCCATTGAGCCGATCGCTTCCTCGCCAGCGAGCGCCATCGGCGCCATCAGGAACTTGACGTCTTCCTGCGTGTAGCCGAATGCCTGCTGGCGGTCGAGCAGCGAGGCGCGCTCCTCGATCGCGGCTTCCGGCGCGTCGACTTCATCAAGCTTGATCTGGATGCGGGAAATCCACTCGCGGTACGGCTTGGAGTTAGCGAGCGAATCCTTCAGCTCCTTGTCGTCGATGATGCGGCCGGCTTCCATGTCGATCAGGAACATCTTGCCCGGCTGCAGGCGCCACTTCTTGACGATTTTGCTCTCGGGGATCGGCAGCACGCCAGATTCCGAGGCCATCACGACGAGGTCGTCGTCGGTGACGAGATAGCGGGCGGGACGCAGGCCGTTGCGGTCCAGCGTCGCGCCGATCTGGCGGCCGTCGGTGAAGGCGATCGCGGCGGGGCCGTCCCACGGCTCCATCATCGCCGCGTGGTACTCGTAGAAGGCGCGGCGGTTCTCGTCCATCAACGTGTGCTGTTCCCAGGCTTCCGGGATCATCATCATCGTGGCTTGGGCGAGCGAGTAGCCGGCCATGGTCAGGAGCTCGATGCAGTTGTCGAAGGTCGCCGTGTCGGACTGGCCTTCATAAACGATCGGGTAGAGCTTCCTCAGGTCGTCGCCGAGCACGGCCGACTTCATTACGCCTTCGCGCGCGCGCAGCCAGTTGAAGTTGCCCTTGACCGTGTTGATCTCGCCGTTGTGGGCGACCATGCGGTACGGGTGGGCGAGAGGCCACTCGGGAAAGGTGTTCGTCGAGAAGCGCTGGTGAACAAGGGCAAGCGCCGACACGCAGCGGGAATCGGAGAGGTCCTTGTAATAGACGCCGACCTGGTTGGCGAGCAGCAGGCCCTTGTAGACGATCGTGCGCGCCGACATCGACGGCACGAAGTATTCCTTGCCGTGCTTGAGGCCGAGCTTCTGGATCGCGTGGCTGGCGGTCTTGCGGATGACGTAGAGCTTGCGTTCGAGCGCTTCCGTGACCATCACGTCCGGGCCGCGGCCGATGAAGATCTGGCGGATCACCGGCTCCTTGCCACGCACCGTCGGCGACATCGGCATGTCGCGGTTGACCGGTACATCGCGCCAGCCGAGGACGATCTGGCGCTCAGCGCGAACGGCACGCTCCAGTTCCTGTTCGCAGGCCAGACGCGAGGCGTGCTCCTTCGGCAGGAAGATCATGCCGACGCCATATTCGCCTACCGGGGGCAACTTCACGCCTTGCGAGGCGAATTCGTCTCGATAGAGCTGATCGGGAATCTGCAGCAGGATGCCGGCGCCGTCGCCCATCAAGGGGTCGGCACCGACCGCGCCGCGGTGGTCGAGGTTTTCCAGAATCTTGAGACCGCCCGCGACGATCTCGTGGCTCTTCTTGCCCTTGATGTGGGCGACAAAGCCCACGCCGCAGGCATCGTGTTCATTGGCGGGATCGTAAAGACCCTGTCTCGATTCCATGTCCGTCACTCCCGATGCGGCGCAACCCGGCGCCGATGGCCGGCTCGCTGGCCGGAACGCCCGCACTATAGGGCGGCGCAATATTTACAGGCAAGCGAAACAAAATAGGGTCAGAGTGTATTAATTGAAGGCACGTCTTCTGAGCAGCTTTTAAATAGGGACACGTTAATAGATATAAGGCTTGAGCTACGTAGCAACGCCCAGTGCTAGGGGCTTGCGAGCGATCCCAGGAAGAACGAAGACCTTGACTATCGACGTACGAATCACCCACATCCGCACCCAATCCGCGGACGCCGGTACTGAGCGTTCCGGCTCGGAGTTGCGTCAGGCGCTCTGACGGCGGCGCCCTGACCCTTGGGGTCGCCCTTTGGGCAGGGGACGGGTGCGACGGGTGGCGGCATCCGCCAACCCCCCTGGTAGTTCGCCAAGCACCCAGCCGCGATGGGCGGCGTAGCGGATTGCCTCCAGCTCCTTGCCCGATGGGCCCGCTTCCAGATAGCGCTTGTAAGTGGCCTGGCGTTCAAACGGGGTGTTGCCAAGCCCCCAGTAGGCGGCGTGGTCAGTAAGGGACGGATCCGACTCCAGCCCAAGGTGTGACCGACAACTCGACCACGACCAGAAGGACGGATCTGCAACCAATCCGGCCCGCACCGGATTCATCTCGACATAGCGGTAGCACGCGAGCAGATACTGCGTGGGCTCAACGACCGTAGACCGGTAGCGGCCTTCCCACAACGTACCAGTGCGTGCATGCCGGTCGTTGAACCAGCGCACATAGCGCCGACCCATACGCTGCATGAGCGACCCGACGGCTGATTCATCCGCAGGCGTAACAAGCAGATGCAGATGGTCCGGCATCAATACCCATGCATGCAGTTGAAGCGCGGATTCGCGTACCGTCTCGCGCAGCCACGATAAGAACTGACTACGGTCGGTATCGTCGGTGAAGAGCGTCGTGTGGTTGTTGCCACGCTGCGTGACGAGCTGCGGCAAGCCGGGAACATAGAGCCGGGGCAGGCGGGCCATCGTTGTGCTCAACCCCTGCAGAAGGGAGGCTGCCGGGGCCAGCGCGCGACCTTTGCGACACAAATGGTCGCGGCGGGATGACTCGGGGTCATTCAGCTGCCGGCAATCGCAAAGAGTCGCTTGTGCTCTTTCATGGCATAGCGGTCGGTCATGCCAGCAATATAGTCGGCGATCGCTCGCGGCTTATCGTTACTGCAACGCGCGAGATATTGCGGCGGCAGGAGGCGCGGGTCGTCCATGAAGGCGACAAAGAGATCCTCGATGATCTTCTTTGCCTTCGCCATTTCCCGTAGCACGCGGTAGTGCCAGTAGAGCTGCTCACGCAGGAAGGCCTTCAGTGGGCGCAATGCGGCATGCATTTCTTCTGAGAATCCGACAAGGCGAGGCGCGGCACGCACATCCTCCAGCGTTTCGACACGTGCTTCGCGAATCGCGGCTTCGGATGCGCGGATCAGGTCGAGGGCTTGTGCGTTGATGAGCCGGCGCACGGTTTCGTGGATCAAGCGGCGGCCGCTGATGCCCGGATACCTGTCCCGAACCACGCGTAGATGCGTCGCGACGAGCTCCACCGATTCAATCTGCTCGATCGTGATCAGCCCGGAACGCAGCCCATCATCGATGTCATGATTGTTGTAGGCAATTCCGTCGGCAAAGTCATTGAGCTGTGCCTCCAGCGAAGGCTGCCGCCCTTCGAGGAAGCGCCGGCCGAGATCGCCCAGTTCGCGTGCATTGCTCGGCGAACAGTGCTTGAGCACACCTTCGCGCGTTGCGTACATGAGGTTCAGGCCGTCGAACTCGGCATAATGCTCTTCGAGATGCTCGACGATCCGCAGCGACTGGAGGTTGTGCTCAAACCCGCCGTGTTCCTTCATACATGCATTGAGCGCATCCTGACCTGCGTGGCCAAAAGGCGTGTGACCAAGGTCGTGTGCGTAGGCAACCGCTTCGGCGAGGTCTTCATTCACACGCAATGTGCGCGCGATCGACCGAGCGATCTGTGCCACCTCGATACTATGGGTGAGCCGCGTACGAAACAGATCGCCTTCATGATTGACGAAGACCTGCGTCTTGTATTCGAGCCGGCGAAAAGCGGTGGAATGGACGATGCGATCACGGTCGCGTTGAAATTCGGTCCGCGCACCCGGCGAATCTTCCCGGATCCGTCGCCCTGCGCAATTAGTTTCACTGACCGCGTAACTCGCCAACTCGGTACTCATCGCAGCTCCCTTGGGCATATCCGCTAGCGCCCGCTATTCGCAGCAGGCCCGGATCGCCGCGGCGATATCCGCCCGACTCGCTTCACCGTGAATGCGCGCCTGGCCGATCTGTTGCAGCAGGATCAGACGCAGCTTGCCGTCCGACACTTTCTTGTCATGCCCCATCAACTCCAGATAGCGTGCCGTGCCCATGTCCGGCCCTACGACAGGCAGGCCCGCGCGTTCAAACAATCGGCATATGCGGGTCAGATCATCAGCCGTCAGCCAACCCAGCCGGCGTGACAATTCCGCTGCCATCACGCTACCGACCGCCACTGCCTCACCGTGCAGCCAGACCCCATAGCCCAAACCGGTTTCAATCGCATGGCCAAACGTGTGACCGAGGTTCAGCGTCGCACGTTCGCCTTGTTCAGTTTCATCCGCAACAACGACTTCGGCCTTGTTGCGGCACGAGCGCTCAACAGCAAACGCAAGCGCCTCCGCATCGCGCGCCAGCAGTCGATCGATGTTCGCCTCCAGCCACTCGAAGAAGGGAAGATCGCGAATCAGGCCGTACTTGATGACTTCCGCAAGCCCCGCTTTCAGCTCGCGGTCCGGCAAGGTATCCAACGTGGCGATGTCGGCGAGCACCAAGCGCGGCTGGTAGAACGCACCGATCATGTTCTTACCAAGCGGATGATTGATCGCCGTCTTGCCGCCGACGGACGAGTCGACCTGCGAAAGCAGCGTGGTCGGGATCTGGATGAAGGGCACACCGCGCTGATAGGTTGCCGCGGCAAAGCCGGTCATGTCCCCAATGACACCGCCACCGAGCGCGATCAGCGTGGTCGAGCGTTCGGCCCGCGCGGAGAGCAGCGCGTCGAAAATCAGGTTGAGGGTCGGCCAGTCCTTGTGCCCCTCGCCATCGGGCAATATCACGGATACGGCCGACACGCCGGTTTTGTCCAGCGCCGCGAGCAAACGATCGAGATAGAGCGGAGCGACCACATCGTTGGTGACAACGATAGCGCGTGGGCGCTTGAGAAACGGAACGATGCCAAACGCATCGTCAAACAGGTCGCGGCCGATCCGGATTGGATAGCTGCGCTCGCCTAGGCTGACTTCGAGGGTGTGCATCGGGAACCCCATTCCTTCAGGATTTTCTGGACAGCATTGGCCGAATGATAGCGGGTGCCATCCAGTACGAAGTCCGCGACTTCGCGGTACAGCGGATCGCGTTGCGTGCGCAGACTTTCGAGCTTGGCGACCGGATCTTCGACCTGCAAGAGCGGCCGGTTGGTGTCATGACGCGTGCGTTCATACAGCGTGCGCACCGGCACGTCGAGATAGACGACCCAGCCGCCGCGTTTCATCGCGGCACGGTTTTCCGGATCCAGCACGGCACCGCCGCCCGTCGCAAGGACGATATCGGGCGTCTCGCACAATTCCGCGATCGTTGCCGCTTCGCGCCGACGAAAGCCCGCCTCGCCCTCGACGTCGAAAATCGTCGGGATGCGCACGCCAGTACGGCGTTCGATCTCGTGGTCGGAGTCGAAGAATTCCCGCCCGAGGCGCCTGGCGAGCATCCGGCCGATGGTGGTTTTGCCGGAGCCCATGAGGCCGACGAGAATCAACACGGACTTGGAAAATGGAACGGGGGCTGCTGTATCGGACATATTCGCCCGATTTTAGCAGCCCCCACAAGGAGCGCGGTGTGCCGCGCGTGATTACTGGATATTGATCTGCAACGGCGTAATCAAGCCCTTCGGCGTAGTTACGTTAATGATGAAATTACCTGCTGGCGTCGACCCGGGCGCGCACTTCGTAGCCGACAGCGTGAATCCATGCTCGGTACCTCCCTGCCGGGTCGTACTCAAGACAGTGTCATTGACGAGGCTGATGCTGGCCGTGGCCTCATCCGTAGCACCGCTTTGGACATATCTCACGTAGTTGTCCTTGACGGACACCGTCGTTCCAGATGGCAAAGGATTTCCATTCTGATCGCGAAGAACGAACGAGTATCTATCCGCACCACAGATCATCGGCTTCGGAAGAGTGATCGATGACGACGATGAATCCGAGAGCGTTCGGGCAATGCTCGCGTGGCTACCTGACAGCACGATCACCAAGCCCCTCCGGGCATGCGCCGGACCCCACACGCCGTCACACGTATCAGCAACGGAGAACGCCGTATTGTAGTCACCCCGTGTTAGCGGCGTGAGTGGGGGGCAGGCTACGGGGTTCGTAACTCCAAATGGGATCCTCTGTTCGGGAGCTTTCCATTGGTGACTCTCGTCGTCATCGACGAAAATATCGCCTAGGTCTGAGAAGGGTTCGCCAGCGTCATACCTGTTGTTGCCGTTGGTGTCCTCGAAGCTCTCCTCACCCAACGCATATGCCAAGACAGACACTCGGCCTTTCGTCACGGTACCACTGGGCTCCGAATCCGAATAGGGGCGACGTTCAGCGCTGATGAACTTGACTGCACACTGGCCCTTTGCAGTCTGGCAACTCGCAGGATTGATCTGCGCACCTTCCGTTACGAAATTGATCACTGTGCCATCTGGCACCGGGTTGCCAACACGATCAGAAGCAATCACATTGAGCCCGGTCTCGACGCCATCGTACTCCCACCCTTCGATATTGAATTGCCCAACGCTAACGGAGAAGTTGTCTTGCGACGGTCGGCCGGTGGAGATGGTGAGTTGATTCGATTGGCTGGCCAGGGTCGTTCCAGGCAAGCTTGCCTGCACCCAGACCGGAGTTGGGTTGGTACCTGCCGTCACCGTCACGCTGACTGTGCCATCCGCACCGGTTTGCTTCGACACAGGCTGGCCCGCTCCCTTCCCATCCAGAAGAATGCCACCGGTATATGTCGTAAGAGAAAAATCAACCAATTGCGCTGCCACCGCCGCACCGGCATTCGTCACGATCTTGAATGTCACCGTAGACACTTCGCTGAGGCCTATACCGCCCGTCCCCTTCAAAACGATCGAAGCGGGGATTGCCTCTATGAATCGAATATTGGCTGCCTGCGGCGGCTCAATCGTCACCTTCGCCTGAGCTGTGCTGGCCCCAGGAGTGGATACCATGATCGTGTCAGTGCCTGCGCATCCAATATCGGTATACGTCGCGCTTGCTATGCCATTCACTGTTTGGACTGACGTCGGCAAAGACGCGGCTCCGCTGCTAGCGCAACTCGAGCTGAACTGTACGGCTGTTGGTGTCACCGTCGGCTTTCCGTTAACCAGAACGGTCACTCGAATATTCGCAGTTCCGTATGCGGAAATCGCTGCGGGGCTGACCGTCAAACCATTCAGTTGAACCATCCCTGCACTCAACGAAAAAGCCGCCTTGCCGGATACGGAATCCGATCCAACACTGGCCGTAGCGGTCACTTCTGCGGCACCGGAGGCCGTCACATCCTTCGCTGCGATTTCCACCTTGGCAACACCCGACCCATTCGTCAGCGCAGTGCCCGATTGGGGTGTGATGATGACGAGGTTAGCATCACTACTGAAAGTCACGACTTGGTTTGCCGCAGCCTGTCCATTTGCGTCTCGCACCGTAGCCCAAGCTGTAAGCGGTTGTCCCGGTGACAGTGCATTGCTCGAATTCTTGCTGGCATCAGTCAGGCTGACAACTACCGTTGGCGTACCAGCGTTTCCGCCATTGCCGTCCGTACCGCCAGTACCGCCACTTCCACCATTTTCAGCGCCACTAGACCCGCCATTGAGCATCGAACCGCCGCTCGATCCTCCCCCACAAGAAATCAGCACAACCGTACTGGCCAGCATCGCCGTGATGCCTGCCAGTCTTTTCAATAGAGACATTTTCTTCATTCCTTCGTCTATTTATGTGTAGCTGGCTTTAACGCGTTGCCGACTGATCCGAGATGATCTTCGGCGTAATGAAGACCAGGAGTTCGGTCTTGTCATCCTGGCGCTGGTTGTCCTTGAACAGGTAGCCCATGACCGGAATGTCACCCAGTAAGGGAATCTTCGTCGTCGAGTTGGAAACGGTCTGCGTGTAGATGCCGCCGATGACCACCGTGCCACCGTTTTCCACCAGCACTTCGGTCTGGACATGCTTGGTGTCGATCGGGGGCTGGCCATTGACCGCTCGGCTGAAATCGGCCTGATCCTTGGTCACGTCGAGCACCATCAGGACCTTGCCATCCGGCGTGATCTGCGGCTTGACCTTGAGCGCGAGGTTGGCCTTCTTGAAGGTCACGCTGGTGGCGCCCGAACTCGTGGCCTGCTGATACGCGATTTCGGTACCCTGCTCGATCACCGCTTCAACCTGATCCGCGGTCATGATGCGCGGACGGGAAATGACCTTACCCCGTCCATCTGCTTCGAGCGCCGAGATCTCAAGCGCAAGGAACCGCGTGGCATTGCTGTTCCACAGTACGAACGAAAGCTGGCCCGGCTGGCCACCAGCGATCGAGGCTGCAGGAAGGTTAACACCCAGTGCGCTGAGCAGATTGTCAGGCTTGTTCTCGATCAGGCCAGCGGAATATCCGGTCTGTCCGATGCCATTGCCATACGTGAAGCGGCCCACCTGACGCCCATCGGCTGTCGTGCCAATCACCCCGCCGCTGCTGCCGCCAAAGCCCAGGCGCACACCAAGGTTGCGTGAGAAGGAGTCACTTGCTTCGACAATCTGCGCTTCGATCAGCACCTGCCGGACCGGCACATCGATCTCGGAGATCACGCGACGAACATCTTCGAGGCGGCCGGGAATATCGGCCACGAAGAGCTTGTTGGTCCGCTCATCCACAACCGCGCTGCCACGCTTCGACAGCAGGGTCTGGTCCTTGTTCCGGAGGAACGCCGCTACCGCCATCGCCTTGTGGTAATTGATCTGGAAGCTCTCGGTACGCAGCGGCTCAAGATCCGTGATCTGCTGCTGCGCCTCGAATTGCAGCTTCTCGCGCGTGGCAAGCTCATCACGCGGCGCAATCCAGATCACATTGCCGTTCTTGCGCATGTCCAGGCCCTTGGCCTGCAGGATGATGTCGAGGGCTTGGTCCCACGGAACGTCCTTGAGGCGCAGCGTCAGGTTGCCGGAGACGGAATCGCTCGTGATGATGTTGAAGTTCGTGAAATCCGCGATCACCTGCAGAACCGAGCGCACGTCGATGTTCTGGAAGTTCAGCGACAGTTTTTCACCACCGTACTTTTGCTTCGCCCCCTGGACGAGCTTGTTCGGGTCCTCGATGAGTTGCTTCACTTCGATCACAAACTGGTTATCGGTCTGGTAGGCGTTGTGATCCCACAGGCCCTTGGGCGTGATCGTCATGCGCACGTTCGGGCCAGATGCAGTTGTCGTAACCGACGTCACCGGTGTTGCGAAGTCGGTCACATCGAGGCGTTTGCGCAAAGCGTCAGGCAGCGAAGTCTTGATGAAGTCGACGATGATGCCGTTGCCCTGGCGCTTGATGTCGATACCTGTGCTGGCGTCGGAGAGGTCGACAATGATGCGGCCTTCGCCATCGCGCCCCCGACGGAAGGTGATGTCACGCACGGCATGCGCGCCGGAATTCGTCGCGGCGTTGGAGAAGCGTGCCGTCTGCGCTGTCTGCGTCGCGGCGGCGGCCGTCGGTGCAGCCGATGCGGATGCACCACCGCTCGAGAGCATGATGTACACGCTGCGATCCTCGACACGAGTCTCATACGAGAGTGGACGGAGCAGATTGAGCACCAGGCGCGAACGGTCGCCGGCCTGGACGATATTCACGCTGCGCAGCTCCCCTTCGTTGAACACCTGCGAATTGCGGCCGCTTGCATTGCCCGTCGCGGGGAAGTCGATTGCCACGCGCGCGGGGTTCGCAACGCTAAAGCTACCAAGTTCGCCTTGCAGCGCCTTCTTGAGCGAAACCTTGACGAGCAAGCCATCGCCTTGCCGCACAACACTGACCGATTCGATCGCGTTGGCGACTTCGACTGCGTTCATATTGGCGGCAGCACTTTGTGCGTATGCTGCGCCTGCAAAGCTGAGCGACCACGCTGTCGCCACGGCTGCAACCAGCCGAATGATCGTTTTCACTTCTTGGCCTCCTGCTCTTGCAGTTGCAGCGTACTCATTCGCTCAACCCAATCACCATTGGTGTCTTCAATCAGTTCTTTCAGCGTGACGTCGTTTTCGGTGATTTTCGTCACCACGCCAAAGTTCTGCCCCATGTAGTTGCCCACCGTGACCTGGTAGAGCGTCTTGTCGGCGGACACGATCGCGACAGGCTTGCCCTTCGATTGCATGACGCCAACCATCTTTAACGACTCAAGCGAGAATGCCTCGAGCGGTTCGCGACGGCGGTTCATGTCGGGTTGCACACCGCTGTTTCCGCCTATTTTCGTGGCAATGATCTTCGAGGAGCTGAATGGCTCAGCAAGCGAACCCGCTTCATAGGCCACGACAGGGAAGGTCTTCACCTGCGGCAATGCCTGTACACGGCCTTTCAGATCCTTCGAGTTGTCGACCATCCATTGCTTGATATCGTCATGCTCGTCCACGCTACAGCCTGGAAGAAGCAGGGCGACGACAATCAGTACTGGCAATTTGCGTTTCACGTCGGGCTCACTTTCCGCCTTTGCCTTTGCCTTTGGTTTGTTCCGCCTTCATCTTGCGTTGCGCCGCAACTTCCTCGTCATCTAGATAGCGATACGTCACGGCGGAAGCGTCGAGCTTGAGCGAACCGTCCTTGCCTGTGTCGAGCACGACATCATTGAGCGTCACGATGCGGGGAAGCTTCGCCACGTCACCAACGAAATTGCCAATGTCATGATATCTACCGAGGATTCGGATGCTGACGGGGACCTCGGCGTAGAAGTCTTTCATTTGCTCCGCACCTGGTTTCCAGAGCTCGAATTGCAGACCACGCCCCAAGCCGGCCTGGTTGACATCAACCAGGAGGTTTTCCATTTCGGTTTTGCTCGGCAATTGCTTGAGCAACGCACCAAACTGGCGATCGATTTCGGCAAGCTGCTTGCTGTACTCGTCAAGGTTCACCGCCTGACGCTTCTTGTTCAGCCACTCTTCCTTGAGCTGGGACTCTTCGGCTCGCTTCTGCTCAAGTTCGGCCGCCTGTTCGCGCCAGTCGAACCACCATGCCACGCCGAGGACAACCAGGAAAATTGCGATGAGGACAGCGATACGGGGCGCCAGCGGCCACATCCCGGGGTCATTCGGATCAAGTCCGCTAAAGTCCTGTGCCAGCTTGTCGAAGCGCAGACCTTTCGTGGAGGCTCCACTCATGATTTCTTTCCTCCCGCGGCTGCCTTGGACTGGCCAGCAGTCGGCTTGGACTGGCTGGCCTCGGGCTTGTCCTCGTTTTCGGCTGGGGTTTCCCGCTCAATCGAGACGTTCAGGCTGAATTCCGAAACCCGCCGCTTGTTAACGTCGACCGCCTTGATCTCGACAAGCTGCGGATTCGCCAGCACGGGCGAGCTATCCAGATTGCGCATCAAGGTCGACACCCGCGCGTTCGACTGCGCATAGCCGGTCAGATTGATCCTGAGGCCAGTCTGCTTGAGGCTCTTCAGGTAGACGCCTTCCGGGACCTGGCGGGCCAGCTCGTTGAATACGTGCACCGTTTCAGCGCGATGGCTTTGCAGTAACTCAATGACGTTCTTGCGCGAGAGCAGCGCCTGGGTCTGCTCACGCAGCCGCTTGATTTCAGCAATGTCCTTGTCGAGCTTGGCAATTTCGCTCTTGAGAAATTCGTTGTTTGATTGCTGGTTTTCGATGCGACCCGCATTGACTGTATGCACGGCGAGAGCGATGACGCCGCCGGCGATCAGCATCAGGGCACCCAGCACATAAAAACGCTGGCGCCGCATGCGGCGCGCTTCCTCGCGGTGGGGAAGCAGGTTGATCCTGATCATTCGTCAAATCTCCGCAGGGCAAGGCCAGTGGCGACCATGAGCGCCGGCGCATCGGCCGACAGGTTCTTGGGACGAACACGCTGGGACAGGGCCATGCCCGAAAACGGATTCGCCGTGAGCGTTGGCACCTGCGTACGCCCTGCGATCGTCTGGTCCAGCCCCGGGATGACAGCGCAACCGCCAGCGAGGATGACGTGGTCGACCTGATTGAATGTCGTCGAGGTGAAGAAGAACTGAAGGGCTCGCGAGATTTCGAGTGCCAAACTGTCCATAAATGGACGCAACAGCTCGATTTCGTAGTTTTCCGGCAAGCCCCCGGTCCGTTTGGCCGACTCGGCCTCTTCGGTACTCATGCCGTACTGGCGTGCAATATCCTGGGTGAGCTGATTGCCACCGAAGGGCTGCTCACGCGAATACAGTTGCTGGTCATTACGGAAGATCGTCGTCTTCAGCATGTTCGCACCCGCATCAACGAGGGCCACGATGCGGCCCTGCCCACCTTCCGGAAGCTGCGCACGTACCAGATCGAGAGCAGCCTGCGAAGCGAACGATTCGACGTCCATTACGGCTGGCTTGAGGCCTGCGGCTTCAGCCACTGCGACGCGGTCTTCGACCTTTTCCTTGCGCGAGGCAGCGATCAGGACTTCGACTTCATCCTCCCCGCCGGGGGCCGGCCCGACGATCTGGAAGTCGAGATTGACCTCGTCAATTGCGAACGGAATGTATTGATTGGCTTCTGACTCAACCTGGATTTCCATTTCGGTCTCTCGCAGACCGGCAGGCAGGATGATCTTCTTCGTGATCACTGCGCCGGCTGGAAGCGCCATGGCGACTAGCCGGGTTGTCGTCTGCATGCGCTTCCAGGCGCGCCGGACGGCATCGGTCACGACATCGAGCTGCGCGATGTTGCCGTCGGAGACGGCGTCCCGCGGCAGCGACTCCATCGCATAGCGTTCCAACCGCCTCTGGCGGCCGTTGACGTCGGACAGTTCGACAAGCTTCACAGCGGACGATGAGATGTCCAGACCGATCAGTGGCCGCGTCTTTCCAGCGAAGAGTGAAGAGAGGTCGATCACGGGGGAAATCCCTTTTAAATCAACAAATTAGGCACAATTGCCACAATTTACTTCAAAGCCTATCAGCACTATCTGAACGAAGTAAACCAAACGATATGAATAAGGAATGTTCATCGGGTCGAAAGCATTGACTGGCCTATAATCCGCAATCCGCTTTCGCTGTTGTCCCTATGCGAGCACTTGTTTACGTCCTTGCCTTTTTTGCCGGTCTTGTCGTTTTGGCGATTGCATCAGTCGGCCTTGTTGTTGCGTTTGCCTGGCCCAATCTCCCTTCACTCGAGACCCTTACCGACTACCGACCCCGGATTCCGCTGCGCATCTATACCTCCGACGGTCAGTTGATCGGTGAATACGGGGAGGAGCGCCGTACCTTCACGCGCATCCAGGATGTCCCGGCGACCATGAAGAACGCGATCCTCGCCGCTGAAGACGATAGCTTCTACGAACATAGCGGCGTCGACTTCAGCGGCTTTGCCCGCGCCGCCGCGGCCAACCTCATCAGCGGCGGGAAGCGCCAAGGCGCAAGCACGATCACGATGCAGGTCGCCCGCAATTTCTTCCTCGGCCGCGAAAAAACCCTCAGCCGCAAGCTTTACGAAGTGCTGCTTGCGCTCAAGATCGAGAAGAACCTATCCAAGGACCAGATCCTCGAGATCTATTTCAACCAGATCTATCTGGGGCAGCGGGCCTATGGCTTCGCGGCCGCCTCCGGGATTTACTACGGCAAGCCCCTGAAGGACTTGAGCGTCGCGGAGGCCGGTATGCTTGCGGGTTTACCCAAGGCACCTTCTGCCTATAACCCTGTCAGCAACCCGCAACGCGCAACCCTTCGGCAGCACTATGTGTTGCGGCGGATGCGAGAGCTCCGCTATATCGACGCCGACCAGTACAGCCACGCAATAGACGAAAAGCTGAAGATTCTGCGCACCGGCGGCAGTATCGAGAGCTACGCGGTTCACGCGGAATATGTGGCGGAAATGGCTCGCCAGATGGCGCTCGACCAGTTCAAGGACGCCGCCTACACGGCTGGCATCCGGGTCGTCACAACGATCCGCGCAGCTGATCAGGAAGCGGCCTACCAAGCACTGCGCCGTGGACTGCTTGACTACGAGCGCCGGCATGCATTCCGCGGGGCCGAATCCTATGTAGACATGTCGGGCATTCGCTCGGACACGGACGAGCAACTGGACGTACTGCTCGAGGACATCCCCGACAACGGCGACATGCTGCCAGCCATCGTGCTCGATGCTTCGCCAAAACAGATCCGGCTCTATAAGCGTGGCGGCGAAACTGTTTCATTTGGGCGGGAACAATTGCGATTCGTCTTGCCGATGCTGGCCGAAAACGCTCCGCAGGCCAAGCGACTGCGCCGCGGTGCAATCGTGCGTATTGCCAAAGGCACAAAGGGCTGGGAGATCGTGCAGGTTCCCGAAGTCGAAGGCGCCTTCGTCTCGCTCGACCCCGAAACCGGTGCCATCCGGGCTCTCGTCGGCGGGTTCGACTTCAATCGCAACAAGTTCAATCACGTCACCCAGGCTTGGCGTCAGCCGGGCTCCAGTTTCAAGCCGTTCATCTATTCGGCCGCGATTGAAAAAGGCTACGGCCCAAGCAGCATCGTCGACGATTCGCCGATCTCATTTTCTTCTGGCCAGACCGGAAGCCAGCCTTGGCAGCCAAAGAACTACGACGGTCGCTACGATGGGCCGATGCCGCTTCGCACAGCGCTGGCCAAGTCGAAGAACATGGTCTCCATCCGCCTGCTCAACTCGATCGGCCCCCAGTACGCTCAAGACTATATCGGCCGCTTCGGCTTCGATCCTGACAAGCATCCCGCCTATCTGACGATGGCGCTTGGCGCGGGTTCGGTCACGCTATGGCAGATGGCGCAGGCCTACTCGGTGTTCGCCAATGGCGGTTTCCGGATCGAGCCCTACGTCGTACAGGAAATGCAGGACGAGCGCGGCCAGATCCTGGCACGTACCGAACCGCAAAAGGCCAATGAAATGGCCCCACGCGTACTCGACCCGCGAAACGTCTATCTGATGGACAGCATGCTGCGCGACGTCGTGCGCCGTGGCACCGCAGCCAAGGCCATGTCGCTCAAACGTGGCGACCTCGCTGGCAAGACTGGTACCACCAACGAGTATGTCGACGCTTGGTTCTGCGGCTATCAGGCGAGTTTGGTTGGCATCGCATGGGTGGGCTACGACCAGCCGCGCAAGCTCGGATCAGGCGAGACGGGTGGCGCCGCCGCGCTACCGATCTGGATCAGCTATATGGGGAAAGCACTCGCCGGCGTGCCTGAACATGCGGTACAGGTGCCGGGAGGCCTCACGCATGTCACGACCCATGACGGTCGCGATGACTATGTGTATGAAGAGCGTCTCGGATTGCCGCCTACCGACTCCGAAAGTGGGCCAGAGATCGAACACGAGCAGGAAGGTTCAACCGCACCGACGCCCCACTCACCCCATCAGACGTCTGACGAAGCCGCAGCAGCACGCGAGCGTCTGCGCGAGCAAGACCGGGAGTTCCGCGAGCAATACAAGAACTGAACCCACGGCACCAAGCCTGACTCGTCAACCGCGCGGCAGCAAAACCGCCTCGCCGGCCTGTGCGCTGGCCAGTCTGTCGAGTGCCGTCCAGAGCTCCTCGCCATCGCGCGTATTGACCCACTGCTGATCGTCCGTCGGCCGGAAATGAAACCCGCCAAGCTTCGCGGCAACCCAGATCTCGCGCGCAGCAGAATGGCGGTTGATGATCATCTGGCTTCCGTCGTCGAACTCAACTTGCAGTACACCACCCGGCTGCACTTCCACGTCAAGCCCTGCCGCGTCGAGCGCCTGTTCGATTCGGGAAAGCTCTGCCTCCGCAATTGCGTTGAAGCCGGTTTCGTCCATATTCAATCCTTCTGCTAGCATCCAATGATTCGACCGGACCCAAGTGTCCGCTGTTCAAACTGCCATTCGCCTCGTCGCCGTGCGATGAGTCGGCCGCCTCGGCGGCAGCATATCGAATCGACGGAACCCTCAATGCCTGTCCAGTTTTCGATCCGGCTGCTCTGCAGCATTGCCTCCGTCGCACTACTCGCCGGCTGCGGGATCAAAGGGCCACTTTACCTGCCGACGAAAAACGCTGCGGGCGCCCCCAAGGCACCCCAGTCAGCGTCGCCGGATGTTAGCAAACCCTCGCCAGGCACTTTGCCCACCACGCCCGATCAGCCGGGCGGGTGACTCGCCCGGCCTGCAATACATCCGCACCCGTGCAGTTCAAGCTACAGAGGTCGCCCGGGGTGGCGGAATACATACCGTATCGGCTTCCTTCATTCCCGGCCGCCGTTCGTGGAAGAGTTTTTTGTACTGCCTCCTTTGCGCTTGAGGCTTAGGGTTGATTCGGGAATGGCTTGCCTCGCACCACTGGCTGAAGCCTCTCGCACGAGTCGGTCCGTCTGGATTTCCTTAGCCCTCGAAAACCCTTACAAGCAACAAACGTTCTGCCGCAGATCAAACCCTGTTGACGACCCAGGTGCGATATTGATCCTCTTTACCAAAAAACACGTTCTATGGTGTCTTCATGACAGTTCTTTGTCATGGACATCTGCCGAGCAGGCCTGACCCCTTTGAGAGTGAAATGATCAAGCATCCCTTTTCGCCCTTGCGCCTACGTGGCAAGGAACTTCTTCCGATCGTCCAGGGCGGTATGGGCGTCGGCGTCTCTGCTCACAAGCTCGCCAGTGCAGTTGCCTCGCTGGGTGGTATCGGCACGATCGCGAGCGTCGACCTGCGCCGGCTCCACCCCGATCTCGAAGCCGAAACGGCCAAGAGCCGTGAC
>JAVBUM010000102.1:0-15968 GCA_031555325.1 Niveibacterium sp.
ACCGTACGCAGCGGAATCTGAATACGGCAGCCTTCCGGCCACCTTCAAGGAATCCCGCTCAGGGCGAACTGTTCTGACATGCCTCGGGCATCATCGGCGACGCTATGGGCTTGTTTATTCCCATCCCTTGTCACTGCCCACCGACAGCCTGCCAAAGAAAAACGAGGGCATGCGAAAGTCATTGGGCGAGTGGAACGAGGCAACCCCAGCGTTCCGACAGCGTTTTTCTGCAGACCTCATGCCACCGCAGGAGAGAGGTCAGCTGCAAGCTCGAAGTGAGCCAACAGCCCCTACAAGAAGGGCGATCTGCTGGGACTACTTGAACTCGATCGACGATGAGATCCGCAACGGCTCGTGGCATAGCTCAAAACGCTCCGTCAGCAGCATGCCAAGAGGCCGAACTTCGGGTCCTCTTTCCGTTACTGAATCGCCTTTTTGGCGATCGACACAGATATGAGTCGGCTCACACACTCAGGAAGGGAGTAGTAGCTTTTCGGCCAGCACGACGCTTTCGGAGATGGCGCCTAGATCACCCAATCCGGCACCCAGCGCCGCCCTCCCCCACCCCCTTCGCCGAACACCGTGACCTGCTTTGGCATCAGCCAGACCGCATCACCAGCGATGAGCCCCAGTAGCTGCTGGCGCTCGCGGGAAAGCTCGACCTCAATGACTTCGCTCTGGTGCCCGAGTTCCACACGCACGACCGGACCGATCGCCTGGACGTGGCGCACGGTCGCGGCGAGCGCACCGCTCGCTTCGTCGCGCAGTACCTCAATGTCATGCGGGCGGACAAAAGCAGTCGCCTCGCCTGCATCACCCTTGCCACCACGCGGCGCCACTTCGGCCCACGGTCCATGCAGGCGGCTGTGAAAGACGTTCACGTTGCCGAGGAACTTATAGACGAAGGGTGTACCCGGGTTCGAGTAGACCTCGTCGGGCGAACCGACCTGCTCTATCTTGCCGCGGTTCATGACAACGACACGGTCGGCCACTTCGAGCGCCTCTTCCTGGTCGTGCGTGACGAAGACGCTGGAGATGTGCATCTCATCGTGCAGCCGGCGCAACCAGCGGCGCAGTTCCTTGCGGACCTGCGTATCGAGCGCACCAAAGGGTTCGTCGAGCAGCAGCACTTTTGGCTCGACGGCCAACGCGCGAGCAAGCGCAATGCGCTGCCGCTGCCCACCCGAAAGCTGCGACGGATAGCGCTCGGCCAGCCAGTCGAGCTGCACAAGCTTGAGGAGTTCGGTTACCTTGGCACGGATCACAGCCTCCGAAGGCCGCTCACCACGCGGCTTTACACGCAGGCCGAAGGCAACGTTCTCGAACACGGTCATATGACGGAACAACGCGTAGTGCTGAAACACGAAGCCGACCTGACGTTCGCGGGTATGCAGATGAGTTGCCTCGCTTCCCGCGAAGAGGACCTGCCCGTCGTCGGGCACTTCCATGCCAGCGATGATCCGCAGGAGAGTAGTCTTGCCGCAACCCGACGGGCCAAGCAGCGCGACAAGCTCGCCCGTGGGAATGTCGAGCGAGAGGTTATCGAGCGCGACGAAGTTGCCGAAGCGCTTGGAGATATTCCGGATTTCGATGCTCATGCCAGTCTCCGCAGCGCCGCCTTGATGAGGCAGGACGTCCCCTTGGGGGGCCGCAAGTGTGGGGGTTGTTTCATATCGGGACTTACTCGGTTTTTTCCGGCGGCAGCACGGCAGCCAGGGTCTGTTGCTCGTGCCGCATCCGCCATTCGACGATCGTCTTCGCAATGAGGGTGACGATCGCCAGCAGGGCCAGCACGCTTGCAGCGGCAAAGGCACCCACCGCGTTGTATTCGTTGTAGAGGATCTCCACGTGCAGCGGCAGCGTATTGGTTTCGCCCCGGATGTGTCCCGAGACCACGCTGACCGCGCCAAACTCGCCCATCGCCCGCGCGTTAGCGAGAATTACGCCGTAGAGCAAACCCCACTTGATATTCGGCAGCGTCACGCGCCGGAACATCTGGAAACCCGTGGCCCCCAGCGAAACCGCAGCTTCTTCTTCCTCTCGGCCCTGAGCCTGCATCAGCGGGATCAGCTCGCGCGCCACATACGGCACGCTGATGAAGAGGGTGGCGATCACCATGCCAGGCACTGCAAAGATGATCTTGATGTCATGCTCGGAGAACCATGGCCCGAACCAACCCTGCGCGCCGAAGATCAGGATGAAAAGCAAGCCGGCGACAACCGGGCTCACCGCGAACGGCAGATCAATCAGTGTGGTGAGCAGGCTCTTGCCACGGAAATCGAACTTGGCGATGGCCCACGCAGCAGCAATGCCAAACAGGATGTTGAACGGCAGCACCATCAACGCCACACCGACGGTTAACAGAATCGCGGTGTGCGTCTCGTGGTCGCCGAGCGCCTCGATATAGGCGGACCAGCCCTGGCGCAGCGCCTCGCTGAATACCGCGACGAGCGGCAGCACGAGGAAGAGGGCGAGAAATGCGAAGGCGACGACCATCAACACCATACTGACGCCGCGCGACTCACGTGTGGCAAGACGTCCCACAGCCGTGCTCATGCTTGTGCTCCCACGGCCGCACCAAGTCGGGCCTCCACTTCGGTCGACCCACGCCCGGTATGGCGTGTTGCGGCCCACCACTGCAACAGATTGATCGACAGCAACAGCACGAACGAAATCACCAGCATGACGACGGCAAGTACCGTGGCACCGACGAGTTCGTATTGCTCAAGCTTCGAGATGATGAGAAGCGGAGTGATCTCGGACACCATCGGCATGTTGCCGGCGATGAAAATCACCGAGCCGTACTCCCCGATCGCACGCGAAAAAGCCAGCGCAAAACCGGTCAGCCATGCGGGTATCAACTGTGGCAACAACACGCGCCACAGCGTTTGACCACGCGTGGCTCCCAGAGTCGCCGCGGCTTCCTCGACCTCGGGCTCGATGTCCTCGATCACAGGCTGAAGCGTGCGAACAACAAAGGGCAGGCCGATGAAGATCAATGCCACAACGATACCCAGCGGCGTGAAGGCCACCTTGATGCCGAGCGGCTCGATGAAGCGCCCAAGCCAGCCCGTGCTCGCATACAGTGTGGTCAGCGTAATGCCTGCGACCGCGGTTGGCAGTGCGAAAGGCAGGTCTACGAGCGCATCGACGAATCGCTTACCCGGAAACGGATAGCGGACCAGCACCCAGGCAACGATGAAACCGAACACCGCATTGACGAGCGCCGCAACGAGCGAACAGCCAAATGTGACCCGGTAGGCCGCCAGTGCACGTTCGCTGGTGGCGATACTCCAGAATTCCGCTGGCGAAATCGACGCACTCTTCGCGATGAGCGCACCAAGCGGGATCAGGACAAGCAGGGATAGATAGGTGATCGTATAGCCGAGCGAAAGCCGAAAGCCCGGCAGGATATTGTGCGATTGACTGGACATGACCTGCGGGAGCGCCACCAAGGTTTGGGCGGCGCCCGCTTTCCTCTTCTTATTTTGAGCTATAGATCTGATCGAACGTGCCGCCGTCCTTGAAGTGTGTCGCCGCGGCCTTGGTCCAGCCGCCAAACACTTCATCCACGGTGAAGGTCTTGATCGCCGGGAACTGCGCGGCATGCGCCTTGAGCACGGCCGGATCACGCGGGCGAATGTAGTTCTGGGCCGCAATTTCCTGGCCATCCTTCGACCACAGGTATTCGAGGTAGGCCTGTGCTTGGCGGCGGGAGCCTTTCTTGTCGACAACCTTCTCCACGATCGCAACCGGGAATTCGGTCAGCACCGATTCGCTCGGATAGATCACCTCGAACTCCCCCCGGCCAAATTCCTTGGCGATTAGTTCCGCTTCAGACTCAAAGGTCAGCAGCACATCGCCGATCCGGCGCTGCATGAAGGTGGTGGTCGCATCGCGACCGCCGGACGCGAACAGGGGCGCATTGCGCAGCACCGCCGAAACGAAAGCCTGGGCCGATTTATCCGTCGCACCGGGCTGGTGCAGCGCCCAACCGTACGCGGCGAGGTAGGAATAGCGACCGTTACCGGTGTTCTTCGGATGCGGCAGAATCACCTGGGTTCCGGTCTTGACCAGATCCGGCCAGTTGCCGATCTGCTTCGGGTTGCCCTTGCGGACGATGAGCACCATCGTCGAAGTGAAAGGCGCCGCGCCATCTTTGAACTTCTTTTGCCAGTCAGCGGCAACAAGCCCCTTGTCAGCCAGGAACTGTATGTCGGTAGCCTGGTTCATCGTTACAACGTCGCCTTCGAGGCCATCGGCCACCGCGCGCACCTGCTTGGTCGAGCCGGCGTGCGATTGCTTGATCTCGATGCTTTCGCCAGTCTTCGCCTTCCAGGCTGCAACGAATTTCGGGTTCAGATCCTTGTAGAAGTCGCGCGCGACGTCATACGAAACATTCAGGAGCGATACGTCGGCCGAGGCAGCAGCAGGCAACATGGCGAGCAGGACGGCGACCAGCAGGGACTTGGGGTGTTTCATCTCTTGGGGCGGCAGATATTTTGGAAGTATCTGTTATACCGGCCGACCAAAGAACCCGGAATGCTTTGAACGTCATTTCCTTATTACCAAACCGATCTAAGCTCCAGCTCACGCACGAACACAGGGGGCCGCCCGGAAAACGCGGCCACCAACCCACCACGCCAAAAAGATCAAAGAGGCCGATCCGAGCCCGGTTGGCGCACGAACCGGTCTTCCACCTCACCGATCTGTGCAGCCAGCGAGTTCCCCGTCTCGTCGACATGCCGACGCAGATCCTGTTCGAGCTGATCGATCCGCGTGGCGAGATAGCCGTGCAACTCAGTGAAGCGCGACGCTTCCGCCTTGTCGGCAAGCTCGCGTTGCACGGCAATCTCTTTCGAATGGCGACGAGATTCCAGCAGCACCGAGGTCTGCAGGAACATTGCAAAAGCAAGGAAAGCGATCGTGAGCAGTGCCATCAGGCACAGCATGATCAGGCCCACCGGCGCGGTGATGGTGCCAAAGATGAGCGACAACTCGGCAGGCGCGGTAAAGGCACTCCAATTGACAGCCGCGAACAGGGCTACGAGCACGAAGAAAACAACCAGGACCAGACTGCGTATGGACATGAGGAATCTCCGAGGAAACCGAAAGCAGATTGCGGCGGGTGCCTGCGATTCATTTTCGCCAATAGTGAAGTGAAGGACACTGCCCCGTGTCAGAGCAAATTCGTCGCCGAAAGAAAACCGGGAGGCAGGGCATTCCAGCGTACCGAGCCCAAGGACTCCATGCTCATGCGAGAGCTTGATGATCGAGCGATAGGCAAGCACAGATGTTGCATGCGAAAGACAGCCCAAAGCACCCCCAGGGCACAAATCCCTGCCAGGACAGCCAAATTAGTTGGCATCAGGCAAACCAATTCCTTGGTTCACGCGGCTCCAGCCGTCACACTTTCGGTGAGGCTGACGTCCATTCAGGACGCGAAATTCGCAACTGCCTCCAGTCCTTCCACTGCAAGCAAAGGAATCATCATGAGTCTGTTCGGTTCGATACTCTCGAAACTCGGTTTTGGAAAGAACGCTGAAGCTGCACCGCTCCCGACGCCTTCAGCCGCGCCTGCGGGAGGAACTTCTTCGGCACCCGCGGCATCGGCTCCGCAGGCGGGATCCGCGGCACCGACGACTCCTGCGCCCACACCGCTATCGCAGGTGGATGTCGTAGCCAAACTGGAGGGTCTCGCCGCCGGAAATTCCCAGAAACTCAACTGGAAGACTTCAATCGTCGACCTCCTGAAACTGCTGGATCTCGACAGTAGCCTCGGCGCACGCAAGGAACTTGCAACCGAATTGGGCTGCCCGGCCGACAAGATGGGTGACTCCGCCCAGATGAACATCTGGCTGCACAAGACAGTTCTGCAAAAGCTCGCCGCCAACGGCGGCAATATTCCGCCCGAACTGCTCTAAGCCAGAACAGGCTGCAAAACGAACGCCCCGACCCGCATGTCATGGGGTTGGGGCGATCGAAAGTCATGAGGCAGCCGGTGGTCCACAATCGACTGCGGCGGCCAATCCTTGGCATGGCCCACGGGTAAAACACAGCTTGCCGTGCCGGGCGCCCCTTCAACCAACCAGACGGCCGAGCGCAGACTCCATCACCTCATTCATCCGCCCACCCAATCGCAGCATCTGGCGCGCTGCGTCAGCGTCGGCACCGGGTGCAAGCGAGCGCTCGAAAAACCCCCATTGCTGACGCGCGAGCTGCATATCTGCGGCGAATTCGGGTTTCAGGTCAGGTGTCACAGACAGGTCCGCAAGCAGCTTGGCAAACGCCTTACGGTCCGCCTCAATGGCGATTGGTACGTCAGCAGGCGCAACGCCCCATTGGCGTGAGAGCACCTGCCGCATCAGGCGTTCAATCAGCAGCAAACCTTCCGCCACCTCCGCAAACATTGGCCCCGAACCATCGCCGCGAGTGACGATCGCCGCAGCTGCTTTGCGTGCGAGTCCCGCAATGTCATCCGACATGTTGATCACACGCCGCGCGCTGGCAGCGTCGGGCTTCGTGAAAAACACCATCCGATAGGCGCGCCAGCGCTGCTCGAACAGCAGGACCGACTCCTGCTGGCCAAAGCGCGCCGCAGCAACGCGGTATTGCTTCCACGTCGCCTCGAAGCGTGCTTCTGCTTTCGACTGCACAGCCGCGGCGCCCGAGGCATCGATATCCATCCCGGCCTGGCACCAGACACGCGCAATCCGCATGGACTCGATGCCAAGCCGCATCGGCAAGAGCACGGCCCCGCCCTCTGGCATCGGTGCGACTTTGGGCTTGGCAAGAGCGGGGGCAGCGAGCATAGCGCCCAACACACCCAGGAGATGCCGTCGATTCATGCGCCTCGGCTCTTCTTCCATCGCTTTGATTACACGCGGCATGGCAAACGGTTGCGACGCCTTAGGCGGTACCGCCTACGGTCAGTCCGTCGATACGCAGCGTAGGCTGTCCGACACCCACCGGCACACTCTGCCCCTCCTTGCCGCAGACACCGACACCCGGGTCGAGCGACATGTCGTTGCCGATCATCGAAACGCGGGTCAGCGCATCCGGCCCGTTGCCGATCAGCGTTGCCCCCTTGACCGGGTAGGTGATCTTTCCGTTCTCGATCATGTACGCCTCAGCCGCCGAGAAGACGAACTTGCCCGAAGTGATGTCGACCTGCCCACCGCCGAAGTTCACCGCGTAGATGCCCCGGTCAACCGAGGCGATGATCTCCTGCGGGTCGTGGCTGCCGTTTTCCATGATGGTGTTGGTCATACGCGGCAGCGGCAGGTGCGAATACGATTCGCGGCGGCCATTGCCGGTCGGCGTCACGCCCATCAGGCGGGCATTCGTCATGTCCTGCATGTAGCCAACAAGGATACCGTCCTCGATCAGCACGGTGCGCTGCGTCGGATTGCCTTCGTCGTCAATGGTGAGCGAACCGCGCCGGCCCGGTAGCGTACCGTCATCAACCACGGTGACGCCCTTGGCTGCCACGCGCTCGCCGATGCGCCCGGCAAAAGCCGAGCTGCCCTTACGGTTGAAATCGCCCTCCAATCCATGGCCGATGGCCTCATGCAGCAGAATGCCGGGCCAGCCGTTGCCGAGTACGACCGTCATGCTGCCCGCCGGCGCAGGGCGTGCATCCAGGTTGGTGCGAGCCTGATGCACGGCGCGCTTTGCATACACTTCGAGCAACGCATCGGTAAATACGCCGTAGTCATGACGCCCACCACCGCCAGCCGAACCCTGCTCGCGACGACCATCGTCTTCCATGATGACCGAGATCGAGACACGCACGAGCGGGCGCACGTCGGCCGCCAAGTGCCCATCGGAGCGTGCGACGAGCACAACTTCCCAACTGCCAGCGAGCGACGCCATGATCTGCACCACGCGCGGATCGGCGTCGCGCGCCATCTTCTCGATGCGTTCGAGTAACCGCACCTTCTCCGCGTCAGGCAGCGAATTGAGCGGGTCGTCGGATGGATACAGCGGCACAATGCGCGGTGCCGCACGGACCGGGACGATCGGGCTTGCACCGCTCGCTGCGATTGCGCGCGTGGCACCCGCCGCAGCCTCAAGGGCGGGTACGGAGATTTCGTCAGAGTACGCAAATGCGGTCTTCTCGCCCGCAACCGCCCGCACGCCGACACCCTGCTCGATGTTGAAGCTGCCCGCCTTGACGATGCCTTCCTCCAGGCTCCAGCCTTCCATCCGCTGGTACTGGAAGTAGAGATCGGCGTAATCGAGCTTGTGAGTCATCAAGCTCCCGAAGGCGCGTTCAAGGCCGGCGCGACCCAGGCGGTAAGGCTCAAGGAGCAGGCTTTCGGCCTGTGTGATCAGACTGGTTTCGGTTGGAGTATTCATAGTTCTCATCGTGAAATGAGTCCGTGAAGAAGCCCGTCGAGCTGTTTGCAGCCAGAGCAGGAAACACGTCCGTATTGGCATAGGGCGTGCAGCACGACTTCGGCAGCGGAACGCGCAACCGGCTTGTTCATGAACTCAGAGGCGGCGATGCAGCAAGGCCGGCAGGCTCTCGCGCACGCTCGCAATGTGTTGCGGGTCTACATCCCCGACCACGACACCCGGCCCACGCGGCAGGCGGGCGACGATTTCGCCCCACGGGTCGATCAACATCGAGTCGCCCCAGGTGCGGCGACCGGTCGGGTGTTCACCACCCTGCGCGGAGGCCAGGACGTAGCACTGGTTTTCGATTGCCCGGGCACGCAGCAGGATTTCCCAGTGCGCCCGCCCAGTCGTTTCGGTAAAGGCCGCCGGCAGGATCATCAGGGAAACATCGCCGACGGCACGGAAAAGCTCGGGAAAGCGCAGGTCGTAGCAGATCGCCACACCGGCACGCCCGCATGGCGCTGCAAAGCTGACAACCTCGTCACCCGCCTCGATCGTGCGAGCTTCCTCATAGTTTTCGGCGCCTTTGCGAAAGCCGAAGAGGTGGATCTTGTCGTAGCGCGCCACGCGATGACCTTCTGGATCGAACACCAGCAAGGTATTGCGCACTTTGCCGTCGGCGCTCGCCACCAGCGGCACCGTCCCACCAACGAGCCAGATGCCAAGCCGTGATGCCGTCGCCGAAAGAAAATCCTGCAGCGGCCCCCGCCCCTCCTCCTCGCGCAAGCGGACTTTTTCGGTTTCGTCAGCACTGATGAGCGCAAAGTACTCTGGCAGCACAACAAGCTTTGCGCCCTGTCTGACGGCCTGTTCGATCAGGCGGGCTGCATCGGCGAGATTGGTCGCCACATCGGGACCCGACACCATTTGCACCGCAGCGACACGGAACATGCTGCTCACTGTTTGCTTTCTCCTTCGACGTTGCCGATCTGGCTCATCACGCCCGGCTGGCGGATCACTTTAGGATCAGACCAACTACCGGAGACGACGTATTCATACGTAAAGAGCTTTTCTACCGGATCCCGCAAGGCTTTTTGCGCGAAATAGGCAACCACGCCAACAAGCGGATTCAGGCTGCCGATCACCGGCCCTAGCGCAGCGCCAATCGCAACCGTCTCGGACAGTGTTGGCTGCACCTTGACGTTAAGACTCTGGGTTTCGGCGGCAAGATCCGTGGAGCCGCGCATGAATACCTTGGCGGCCGGCCCGACGATGGTCAGGTTGTCGGTTTCCATGATGCCGCGGGTGATTTTGATGCTACCGGAAATGGTATCGAAGGCGAATCCTTCGGCAAAAACGTCACCGAAATCGAGCGTCAGCCGCCGTGGCAACGACTGCAGGCTCAGGATACCGAACAGTCGGCCCACGCCAGGGTTGATCTTTGAAAACTGCCCTTTGGTCGCACTGAGTTTGACCACTCCGTTGAGCGTGCCATAGCCAAACCGCCCCGGGGGCCCCTGCCAGTCGAGAATGCCGGACGCTTCCATGCTGCCTCGTCGCAACATCCCCGGATAGCCGAGGCGCCCCAGCATCTTGCCCGCATCGGGCGCATCGATCGAAAAGCGCAGTTTCGTGCTGCCACCGCCAGGAGCGGCTTCGTATTCACCCCAGGCTTCAAGCTGCCCATCGTCGTTTTCGATCGCAAAGCGTTCGAGCGACCAGTTCGCGCCTTGCGGCTCGCCTCGTAGCGCCACAGTCCCAAGTTCGCGCCCGCCCAGCGCAAAACTCGAGATCCTCACGTCGATCGCCGGCGTGTGCTTGGCCTCTTCGATCCGTTCGGTTGCGGTCATGACTGAATGCCCTTCGGGCATCTTCGCCAGCGCCACCCTAGAAAAGCGCGCTCTGAGGCTGCCTTCATTCGCGCCGTCCCAATTGAAATCGCCAGCCAGCGAGGGGCCGGAAAGCTTGCCATCCCATCGGGAGTCCGAACGCTGCGCCGACACGTGCAGGTTGGAAAAACGTACACCGCGGGCCACCAGTTCGCCGGCCTTGACATCGATGCTGTCAATCGGGATCACTTCGCCTTGTGCGGGCTTTCCGCTGGTGAAGAATCGCTCCCAGGCACCGAGATCAAGCGTCGGCACATCGACCGCCAGCGTCATCCCCCCCCGTAGCGGCACCAAACTGGCCTTGCCCAGCGCAATCGCACCCCCCTGGAAGGTGCGCACATCGTGCTTGTTGGCATCCGGCCGGGTCTGGAATTCGAACTCGGCCCTTCCTGTGTTGGCCAGTTCAGCGTAAACGCGCTCGGCGACCCCCTCGCCCTCGCCACGCCACGACCATGCCACGCGCGCCGGCCGCGCAACGGCCGCAGATTTGTTGAACGGCTCCGGCAGACTGGACGACACGCCGATCAGGTCGGAGTCGAGCGTCAGTACCACATCATGCTGGTGGATCTTGACGTTGGCTGACACCGCCGTCTCGCCGGAGAGATGCTCAAGCATCGGCAATTCGGCACGGGCCGCAAGTTTCTGGATCGAGATAGGACCTCTGGCCTGAATATCGACCGTGCCATCCGGCTGGGTCAGACCCGTCACACGGACCGGCGCACCGAGGAAGGTTGTCGTGGCTTCGGGAATCTGCAGCGTTTTTTCGGTGAACTGGAGCCGCCCGGTGCTCTGAAGCAATTCGGGCAACTCCGGCAGGAGCACGAGGCGGTTCCTCTCGAAGGCGAATTCACCACTCGCCCGGGTGTCAACCGCATGTGCGAGCGGAATATCGAGCCGCAACTTGAGCCGCCCATCACCCTCGGCACGAGCGTGGCGTGTCAGTACACCAACCGCCTCAGCGACCGGACTGTTGTTCACGAAGCGTAGGAATTCGGTCGTGGGCCCGGAGGCCTCTCCTTCGACGACGAGTTCGTCATGATCGAGGTCCTCCACTGTCGCCCGCACCTTGTGTAACGAACTGCCGAAGACCTGGCCGCGGTCGGCGTTGATTTCCATTCGCGCGCGCTCAAACAGCAGCGAGCCGTCGATCCCATCGATCGCCGGCCAGTCCGGCGCATACGTCAGGCGCGCATCGCGCACTTTTGCGGTGATGCGAAACTCACCCGCTCCCTTGCGGAACGGAAAATCGTCAAGCGGGCCTCGCAGGCGAAGATCAGCGTTCTCGGCGCGACCCGAGCGGATCGAAGCGCGCAGCCAATGGCGGACGTCTTCACCCACCACCCGTGGCATGTACCGCCAAACGCGCGTGCCGTCAGCGCGCGACAGTTGCGCCTTCAGATCGATCTCGCCAGCGCCGCTACCGGTCCAGACGTACGTTCCGGCAGCCACTCCTTCAGCATCGGCATTGCGAAACTTTGCTGATTTCAGGCGCACCTCGATGCGCGTCTGCCCCGGCTCCATCTTTTTTCCACTTACGGGCGCAGCGACAGGCACCGGCTTGCGCGTCCAATCGCCCTCGAAGCGACCGTCGGTCAGCGGCAGTTCCGGGTCTTCGAATACCGCTGGCAAGTCAAGCCCGCCACTACGTACGGAAAGCGCGAAACGACCGCCAGTTTCGTCCCCGGAGGCGTCTCCCGACCAACCCGAAACACCTGGCACGACTCCCGACGGCTGAAAGCCGATGCCCGAAAAACGAGCGTCGAACTTATATGCGGAGGACATTTCGCCTTCACCTTGCCAAGCGAGCCTGAGCTGCTCCACACGACCACGTGGCTCCAAGTCCAACAGTTTCTGCCGAATCGCCTCGGGAAAAGGCAGGTGAACCGCAAGTGCCGCCAGCGGCGCCAGTTCCAGCGAGCCAGCCTCGAAGCGTCCGGAGGCGGGTTTGCCGGCAGGGGTCTCCCGCTCAAGATGGAAATCCGTGGGTGCCATCGCAATACCATCGGAGGTCGTCAGCGCCAGCTCACGCGCACTCGCACTCAGGCTCGGGCCCTTCTGTTCGAGCGAAAGATTGCCTGTCAGCTTGGGCAGGTCCAGCTCCGGCAACTCGGGTTTGATCCGCATCGCGACATCGCGCAAGGCAAATTCGGCAGCAAGCTCCGAACGGCCCTTCTTGTCATGCGTAAGCCAGATGCGTAAACCGCCCTGCCCCCGGCTCACCGCAAGCGGGTAATCGATCCAGCGCTGCCAGACCGAAAGGTCAACAAAATCCAGACTGCCGTAGAAACTCCCCCGCCAGTTTTCGAGCGATGCAGTGGGCCTGCCTTCGAAACGGCCGCGCAGATCGATCGGCGATGCGTACTCGGCGGGAGGCCGGGCCTGCAGGCCAAAACCGTGGTAGCGGCCGCGGTTTTCAAGCCGGAAACTGAATTGGTCGAGCGAGAGCATCGGCGCGCCGCGCTGGACATCGGTCCAGCTCACCCGAGCATTGCGAATGATGATGGTGCGCTGGTCGAAGACCCAATCGGCCAGCGTCGCTCCCCCTCCCGCCTGCCGCCCCACTGCGAGTCCGGCCACGAAAATGCGGCCATCGGCATCTCGACGGATGTCGAGATCCGGGCGATCGATCACCAACCGGTTCAGGCGCAAGCGTCCGAACAGCAGTGAGCTCCAGCCGAGAGATGCGTCGACGTGTCCAAGCTGCAGCGCCGCCTCGCCAGTGGCCTCACGCAGCACGAGATCATCCATCCGCAGGCGTGGACGCAGGCCGTCCCAGTCGGCATCGAGTCGGGCGATCTCGACGTTCAGGCCAAGGGATCGGCCGAGTTCAGCCGCGATCTCCTCGCGGTATTGCGAGACGCCAGGCAGCACCAGATAACGTACCGCCAGAAGCCCCCCCGCACAGATGAAATAGACGATGAGTGCAGCAATCCCGACAAGACGCAGCACCCGCTTCAAGAGGGCGGGCCTCGGGGAGGACGTCAGGGATTTCAGCTGTGATGGCACACGCGTCGGGACAGGCAGAGGGTAGTCACGAATACAATCGGCTCTGGAACAGGGCGTTCCACCTGTCGCAGACTAGATTCTATTTGAATTCCGGGGTATTCCCCGGCGCGGGAAACTGATGGAAACACTTGCGCATATCGATCCGGCCTTTCTGGATCGCCTCGGCCCGGCACTCGCCGCGAGCCGCTTTCTAAAGCGTGAACTCGGCGCCCGCACCTGGCTGGCCCCGCTTCTCGTTGAAACCCTCGACGCGCCGATCGAAACCGTTGCGATGGAAGCCTTCCTGGCTCGCGAGGCCGCCGACGAAACCAGCCTGAAACCAGGCCTGCGCAGGCTACGAAGCTGGGTGGTATGCCAGCTCGCTGCACGGGATCTCCTCGGACTGGCACCGCTCGCCGAAGTGATGGAAGGCATGACCCGACTCGCCGAGGTCGTCGTGCGCCACGCCTACACGATCTTGCGTCCGCAGCTTGTCGCGCGCCACGGCGAGCCGCGCGACAGTGGCGGCAATCCAATGCAGATGGTCATCATCGGCATGGGGAAGCTCGGCGGACGGGAGCTGAATGTCTCGTCGGACATCGACCTCATTTTCGTCTACCCGGAAGACGGCGAGACCGATGGCCCGCGACCACTCGGCCATTTCGAGTTCTTCACGCGACTGGGCCGCCAGGTCATCAATGCAATCGGCGACATCACCGCCGACGGTTTCGTCTTCCGCGTCGACATGCGGCTGCGGCCCAATGGCGACTCCGGCCCGCTGGTGTCGAGCTTCGACGCACTGGAAACCTACTTCATCGCACAGGGCCGCGAATGGGAGCGCTTTGCCTGGATCAAGGCGCGTGCACTGACGGGCGAGCGGCTCGACGAACTGGCCGAGATCGTACGGCCGTTCGTATTCCGCAAGTATCTCGACTTTGGTGCAATCAATGCGTTACGTGCGCTGCATGCGCAGATCCGCGCCCAGGTTGCGCGAAAGGATATGGCCGAAAACATCAAGCTCGGCCCCGGCGGCATACGCGAGATCGAGTTCACCGCACAGGTATTCCAGATCATCCGCGGCGGGCGTGACATCGCGCTGCAGATCAAGCCTACCGTGGCGGTGCTGCACGAACTCGACGCGGCGGGTCTCCTCGAACCCGGCACCGCGGACGGCCTGATCGAAGCCTACGACTGGCTGCGCCGGCTCGAACACCGGCTGCAATATCTCGACGACGCACAGACCCACGATCTACCCAGGGATCCGACCGACCGACAACGGATCGCCATCGCGATGGGCTATGCGGATGAGGCCGGCCTGCTCGCCGAACTCGCGCGCCACCGACAACTCGTCTCGGGCTGCTTCCAGGCAGCGTGTGGCGACCCGAACGAGGGCGGCCACGAACTGGATGACTGCTGGCTTGCCGCTGAAGACCGCGAGCAGGCATCCGATACACTTGAATCGCTCGGCTTCCGCAACCCGCCCGCCGCCGCCGAACGACTGGCACAGTTGCGCGAAAGCAGCCGCTACAACCAGATGCCGGACGGCATCCGGGAACGGATCGATGCACTGATCCCGCGCATCCTCGAAGCCTGCAGCGGCCTGCCCAACCCGGACGAAACGCTGGGTCGCACGCTCAACCTGATCGACACAATCAGCAAGCGCGCCGCCTACCTCGCCCTGCTCCAGCAATACCCCGAGGCGCTGCGCCGCGTGCTCGGATTGTGCTCCGCCTCACCCTGGGCCGCCGAATACCTCGGCCGCCACCCACTGCTGCTCGATGAACTGCTCGATAGCCGCGAACTCGACTCCGCGCCCGATTACACCGCCTTCGCGGCCGACTTGCGTGCCCAGCTCGCACGCGAGTCCGGCGACGTCGAACGCCAGATGGATCTGATGCGCGAGCAGCATCACACGCAAGTTTTCCGGCTGCTCTACCAAGATCTGGCCGGACGCTGGGAAGTCGAGGCGATCGGCGACCACCTCTCGCTGCTGGCCGACATCGTGATCGACCAAACGATCAAGTCGTGCTGGAGCAATCTCGCCACCCGCCACCGCGACACGCCCGCCTTCGCTGTGATCGGCTACGGCAAACTCGGTGGCAAGGAACTGGGCTATGCGTCGGACCTGGACATCATCTTCCTCTATGACGACGAATCCCCAGAAGCTGCCACCCGCTACGCACGACTCGCCCAGCGCTGTGTGACATGGCTATCTGCGCGTACACCAGCCGGCATCCTGTTTGAAACCGACACACGACTGCGCCCCAATGGCGAGTCCGGCTTCCTCGTCAGCTCGATGGAGGCCTTCCGCCGCTACCAGGTGGAATCGGCATGGGTATGGGAACACCAAGCCCTGACCCGCGCTCGCTTCGTGGCTGGCGACAAGGCCGTCGGCGCCGCGTTCGAGACCGAGCGCGAACGCATCCTGCGCAGTCCGCGCGACCGCACAAAGCTTGCGGAGGAGGTACTTGCCATGCGCCGCCGCATGCTCGACCAGCACGAAAGCAAGCACCCGGACCATGTCTCACTCAAGAGCGATGTCGGCGGACTGATCGATCTTGAATTCATCATCCAGTACCTCGTGCTCGCGTATTCGCACGAATACCCGCGCCTGGTTGGCAACCTCGGCAACATCGCGCTGGCGCGGATCTCTGCCGAACTGGGCCTGATCGACAGCACGCGCGCCCGCGCCGCCGCCGATGCCTACCGCACGCTGCGGCGCCTCCAGCATCGCGTGCGCCTGGCCGGGGA
>JAVBUM010000081.1:0-19072 GCA_031555325.1 Niveibacterium sp.
CCCCAGTTGCACCAGATCCAGCCGCGCCACGTACGCTTCGATCACCCGCACCAAGTGATCGGAGGGAATCAACTCATCCAGGCTCACTGGAAACAGACTGCCCTGCGTGCGCGATTCACCCCGGATATAACCCATCAATGACAATGCCCGTATCTCGCGATACGGGCATTGTCGGTGGACGCTGCCTCAGATAGCTAGGTTTTCACACAGTCTGCATTGGGCGCCTTCCTCCGTTTCAGGGTCTGTGATCCGTTGCTGTCCGTCAGCGCTTGCCGAAGACTGCCACGCCCGCATTGTAGATACCGACGAATTCGTCGACGACCAGCGCAGCACCTCCGACCAGACCCCCATCGATGTCAGGCATCGCAAACAACCCTTCGGCATTGCTCGCCTTGACGCTACCACCGTAGAGGATGGCCGTAGCCGCAGCAAATGCTTCGCCGCCCTTCTTCAATTGGTTGCGGATGAATGCATGCGTTTCCTGCGCCATCTCGGGCGTTGCCGTCTTGCCGGTGCCAATAGCCCAGACAGGCTCGTACGCGACGACAATGCTGCCCGGCACCGGTGCGGGAATGGCTGCCAGAACGGCATCAAGCTGCCGAGCCAGCACCTGCTCGGTCAGACCTCCTTCGCGTTCTGACTCGAGTTCCCCAATGCAGACGACCGGCACCAGCCCGCCTGCCAGCGCCGCGACGGTTTTCTTCGCAACCCATTCGTCGGTCTCGCCATACAGCGTCCGGCGCTCGGAATGGCCGATGATCGCGTAGGTCGCACCCACTTCCTTGAGCATCGCCACCGGCACTTCACCGGTGTAGGCACCCTTCTCGTACTCGGATACATCTTGCGAACCGACGCCGATCGGCGAACCCGCCACGGCTGCGGCTACCGATTCGATATAGACAAAAGGAGGACAAACGGCGATTTCGACACCATTCTTCTTCGCCGAAACGCCTGCCTTGAGACCTTCGAGCAGTGCCGCATTGGCAGCTCGCGAGCCGTTCATCTTCCAGTTACCGATCACATAGGTCTTGCGCATGGAAACTCCTCTTCTTGGGGTGGCCCGGCGGGGGTGGCCGGTGCGGGGAAAGCTCTTAATTCTATGAGGCTAGCCCACCGGGGCGTGCCCGTTCGGTCAAATCAGGCCGCCTTGAGTGTAGTCAGGCCTCCAACTCGCGCGCCTTGGCCAGCGCCTGTTCAATGCGGTCAACGCCGATGGTCTCGAGGCCAGCAATCGGATGCTTTGGCAGGTTCGCCTTCGGAACCAGCGCAAACCTGAACCCAAGCTTCGCCGCCTCCTTCAAACGCTCCTGCCCGCGTGGCGCGGGCCGGATTTCGCCGGCCAGCCCGACTTCACCGAATACTGCGATATCCCGCCGTAACGGCTTATTCCGTAGTGATGAGACGATTGCCAGGCACACGGCCAGGTCTGCAGCCGGCTCTCCGATGCGCACGCCGCCAACAGCATTGACGAATACGTCCTGATCCGCGCAAACGATGCCCGCATGGCGATGCAAAACGGCCAGCAACATCGCCAGCCGATTCTGTTCCAGGCCAACGGAGAGCCGGCGCGGGCTTGGCGCATGGGCAGGATCGACCAACGCCTGCACTTCCACCAACAAGGGGCGCGTCCCCTCTTGCGTCACCAGCACGCAGGCACCGGAGACATCGCGATCATGCTGCGACAGGAAAATCGCCGAAGGATTCGACACGCCACGCAAGCCACGCTCGGTCATTGCAAAGACGCCGAGCTCGTTGACGGCGCCAAAACGGTTCTTGAAGGCTCGCACCAACCGGAAGCTCGACTGGGTATCGCCTTCGAAGTAAAGCACGGTATCGACGATATGTTCGAGCACCCGCGGCCCCGCCAGGCTGCCATCCTTCGTGACGTGCCCCACCATCACCAGCGCGCAGCCGTTCTGTTTGGCGAATCGCGTGAGTTGGGCAGCGCACTCGCGCACTTGGGCCACCGAACCGGGTGCGGAGGTCAAGGCCTCGGAAAATACGGTTTGGATCGAATCGACTACAGCCAATCCCGGCTTTTTCAGACGTAATGTCTCCAGGATGCGTTCAAGGTTGATTTCCGGCAGCAGTTCGAGATCGCCGCAGTCGAGCTGAAGCCGCTGCGCACGCAGTGCAACCTGTTCGCCCGACTCTTCGCCACTTACGTAGATGGCACGGCTATCCTTCGCCATCCCGGCGAGTGCCTGCAGCAGTAGGGTGGACTTGCCAATACCCGGATCACCGCCAATCAGCACGACACCGCCCGCCACCAGGCCACCGCCCAGCACACGATCAAACTCTTCAATGCCGGTGCTCATGCGCACGTGCTCCGACGGCGCAATGGCAGAGAGTTTCAGGAGCTTCCCAGTTTCCCCGGTCAAGGCGGCAAAACGGCTCGTCGCAGGCATCGAAGGCGTCTGCACGGTCTCAACGAGCGTGTTCCATTGCCCGCAGGAAGGACACTGACCCTGCCACCGCGGCGCAGTGCCACCGCATTCTGGACACTGGTAAATCGTCTTGGTTTTTGCCACTAAATGCCTCGAGCGACGGGGCCAATCATGCGTGGCACGCGTGGTGCGAGCGCACAAAACAATTCATAGCTGATGGTTCCTGCGGCCGCAGCAACATCATCCGCCGCAAGGCCCGCGCCCCACAGTACGACCAGCGACCCCACACCCGAGCCATCAAGTCCGGTCAGATCGCAGGCCAGCATGTCCATCGAAACGCGACCGAGAGTGCGGGTGCGTATGCCATCGACCAAGATCGGCGTGCCGGTACCCGCGTGGCGCGGATATCCGTCCGCGTAGCCGCAAGCCACGACACCGACACGCATCGGTCGATCGGCCGTAAAGCTCGCTCCGTAGCCCACAGAATCTCCCTGCGCGATCTGCTGAACGCCAATGATGCGGCTCTCCAGATGCATGACAGGGCGCAGACCAAGCGACTGTGCCGACGCAAGCGCAGGCATTGGCGACCCGCCGTATAGCATGATGCCTGGTCGCACCCAATCGCGCGCAGCCTCCGGAAACCGCAGTAGCGCGGCCGAATTCGCCACGCTTTGCGGCAGGCCGAGGCCGGCTGTCCCTGCATCGAACCGCGCTAGCGCCTCGCCAACCCCAGCTTTCCCATCAGCGGTCGCGAAATGCGTCATCAGCGTCAAGCTCCTGGCCATACCGGTCGCACGCAGCCGTTCGACCAACTCCCGAGCCCGTTCTGGCCGCAAGCCAAGGCGATTCATGCCCGTGTTAAGTTTCACGTACACATCAAGCGGTGCGATGCCACGCGCCATTTCGAGCATGCGAATCTGCTCGACGTCGTGTACCACGAGCGAGAGCCCCAGGTGCGACGCAGCCTCGACATCGCCCGGCTCGAAGGCCCCTTCGATCAACAGGATGGGATGCGAGAAGCCAGCCTCGCGCATTCGCACCGCGTCAGCGAGATCCAGCATGGCAAAGCCATCTGCGATATCACCGACGGCCTGTGCGCAATCAATCAAGCCATGACCGTAGCCATTCGCCTTGATGACCGCCCAGACGCGTGCGCGACCTGCATGGCACCTTGCGACTTCATGGTTGTGACGGAAAGCGGAAGGGTCGATCGTGGCGCGTATCGGTCTAGGCATGTTTTTGGGCCTCGGACTGCGCGCGGATGTGTTCGGTTGCGAAATCGGCGAATACGCTCACCACACGTGGTACGAACTTGTCCTTGAGCAGCACGACGCTGAGGGTCTCGAAAATCGGAGGATCAAATGGCACAGCTACCAGTGTTGCCTCGCGCATGTCGCGCTGAATCGACGCACGCGCCGCAGCCGAAAACCCATGCCCGTGCAGCACCAAATGCTTGATTGTGGTCAGGCTGCCAAGCTCCGCCGCAATGTTCAGATTTTCCGGCGGCACGCCGGCATCCCGAAAGAACTGTTCGACACGCTCGGCAATCGCGGCGCCAGGATCGCGGCTGATGAACGGATGATTGCCGACGTCCTCTGCCCGCAGCCGCACGTGGCAGGCAAGCTTGTGGCCCGGTGGCATGATCGCGAGCAATTCATCGCGCGCGACTTCTCGACATTCGAGCGCCGGATCGGTCGACTGCGATTCGATCAGCCCAAGGTCGAGTTCCTTTTCAGCCACTCGACGCTCTACCCATTCCGAATTGCCCTGAAACACACGCGGTAGCACTTTCGGATATTGGCGTTTGAAGTCATCGAGCAGTGACGGCAGCCAGTACGTCGCGATCGTCGGCGAAAGTCCGATCGACACCACACCATTGGGCTCCTGCGTCAACCCGGCAATCTCATCTTCCATCTCGGCGCTCATGCCAAGAATCCGTTCAGCATACTCCAGCACGATCGCACCCGCCGGCGTGAGCGTGACCTTGCCATAGCCTCGATCAAGCAAGCGCGTATTGAAGTGCTCCTCGAGCTGCTTGATCTGGAAGGTGACGGCTGGCTGAGTCATGTACAACGCCTCGGCCGCTCGCGTAAACGATCGGTGCTTGGCTACGGCAAGAAATACCTGAAGCCGGCGATCGGCCATGGTTGCCATCAATGAACTCCCGTCTCGCGTCCCCGGCATAACCGGAAGCCCAAACTCGGCTCGGGGGGCGGCTTGCGTGGTTATTGCAGCGCAAGATTGCATCACAAATGCGCCAGCCCTGCCACCGAGCACCCGTTCCCCGTCAAACGTGCCCTGACAACGCCACAACCATCTTCGTGTTATAAATCCGCAGTCCCTTCGGGGCCTTTCAAAACAAGCGGATGACCCCAGGCTTCTACATCATCATGGCAGCGCAGTTCTTTTCTGCGCTGGCCGACAGTGCGCTGCTGATCGCAGCGATCGCCATCCTGCGAGACATGCACGCCTCGTCTTCGGTCGAGCCGTTGCTCAAACTCTTCTTTACGGTCTCGTACGTCGTACTCGCGGCATTCGTTGGCGCATTCGCCGATTCCATGCCGAAGTGGCGCGTGATGTTCATCAGCAACGGCATCAAGATCATTGGCTGCGCGATGATGTTCTTCGGCGTACATCCGCTGGCGGCCTATGCAGTCGTAGGCCTCGGCGCAGCGGCTTACTCGCCAGCGAAATACGGCATCCTGACCGAGTTGCTTCCGCATCGCCTTCTGGTAGTCGCCAACGGATGGATCGAAGGTCTCACTGTCGGCGCGATCGTCCTTGGCACCTTGATTGGCGGCGTGCTGATCGAACCGCATATCGTGCAGAAAGTCATCGGATTTGGAATTTCCGGAATCGATTCGCGTGGCGAAGTAGCGATCACCGTTGTCGGCGTGCTCTATCTGATCGCCTCAGGCCTCAACCTGCGGATCCCCGATACCGGGGTCGATCACAAGCCGCTACGCAACAACCCAATGTACCTGCTGCACGAGTTCAACCATTGCGTGCGGCTGCTTTGGCGCGACAAGCTCGGCCAGATCTCGCTGGCGGTGACGACCTTGTTCTGGGGTGCGGGCGCGACCCTGCAGTTCATCGTCATCAAGTGGGCCGAGGCCAATCTTGGCCTGAACCTCTCGAAAGCTTCGATGATTCAGGGCGTGGTCGCGATCGGCGTGGCAATCGGCTCGATAATGGCCGCGCGCCTCATCTCCATGCGCCGCTCTGCCTCAGTTGTACCGCTGGGCATTGCGATGGGGGTCATCGTGAATGTCATGATCTTCGTTCACGACATCAAGCTCGCCCTGTTCCTGATGGTCGTAATCGGTGCGCTAGCCGGTTTCTTTGTCGTTCCCATGAACGCGCTGCTCCAGCACCGCGGTCACATCCTGATGGGTGCCGGTCACTCGATCGCGGTGCAGAACTTCAACGAAAACCTGGCGATTCTGATGATGACCGGTGTCTATTCGGTGCTGCTGCGCTACGGCCTGTCGATTCATGCGGTAATCGTGTTGTTTGGCTGTTTCGTGGCTGGAACGATGCTGCTGGTCCATATGCGTCATCGTGCCAATCAGCGCGAGTTCGATTCAGTCAGCCAGCTCGAAGACGTACGCCACTAACGCGCGATACATGGGCGCAATGCAGCAGCCCCGCGCCTTGCAGAAAGGGCCTATTTCGCTCCCGCCCCTCGCATGAGGGCGCGCGCGAAACAAAGATCTTCCCAACTTTTCGCCTTGTCGGCCGGATTACGTAGCAGATAGGCCGGGTGATACGTGACCACGACGGGCGTTTCGCCAAAGCGATGGGCACGGCCACGTGCCGCGCCAATACGCACTTCCTGATTAAGCAACACCTGCGCAGCCGGCCGCCCGAGCGCCACGATCAGCTTTGGCCGCACCAAGGCAACCTGACGTTCAAGATAGGGAAAACAGGCGGCAGTTTCCTCCGGCTCAGGCGTGCGGTTATTCGGCGGCCGGCATTTCACGGTATTGGCGATATAGACGCCACGACTGCGCGTAAGTCTGATTGACGCCAGCATCGCATCAAGCAAGCGGCCGGCTTGGCCGACAAAAGGCTCACCGCGCTCATCCTCCTCGGCCCCAGGGCCCTCGCCGATGAACATCCAGTCAGCCTCGCGATCTCCCACTCCGAGAACAGCCTGCTTGCGCCGTTCGCACAGCCGGCATTTCCGACAGTCTCGTACAGTTTCGGCAAGTTCGTCCCAACTCCAGTCCGGCGTTGCGATCCGCGACGCCACTGGCCCCACGGAGACCACCCGCCTCGGAGCCACCTCGACTCGCAGCTGGCCCCCTGGCATCTCGGTAACCGACGGGTCTGCTCCGCGCGATGCGACAGGCGGCGCCACGTCAGCCTGCCTGTGCGGAGCAACATCCGCAGCGAGTTCCGGTACAACTTCGACGCCCGCATCAGCATCCTGGCCACGCAGCCGCCAGAGCGGCCCAAGGCCCATCCGCGAGAGTGTTCTGCCGGAAACCATCAGAGCGCCCTCATCATTACGATTGCGTCTTCACGCCCGTCCGCCGCGGGGTAATAGCCCTTGCGGAGCCCAATCACACGGAAACCCTCGCGTTCATAGATCTGGCCCGCAGCGATGTTGGATGGCCGCACCTCGAGGAACATCGACACTGCACCCATGGAAGCTGTTCGCTCGTAGAGATGATGCATGAGCCGCGTGGCAATGCCTTGTCGCTGCCGGTCGCGCGCAACGCCAATATCCAGCAGATGCGACTCATCCACCACCATCATCAGGATCGCAAAGGCTATGACTTCGCCCTCCGACTCGACCACCCATGCACCATGCCCGGCCGCGAGCGAATCCCTGAAATGCCGTTCGCTCCAAGGGAAGCTCTGTAACTGACTTTCCAGCTCGACAACACGTGGCACATCTTCGGCGACCATCGGCCGGATTATCGACGCGACTGTCATCCGCGAGCCTGCTGCCGTTCGCGGGTGGTCAGCGCAACCTTGTCACGCACATACAGCGGAGTCGCATCGCTAGCGTCGGTCCGCTCGCCGGCAAGGTAGCGCGCAACGGCAACTTCACATAGCGCGGCCGCCGAAGGCCATACATCGGCGCAAACCGCTGTCAGACAATCAACGTTGCCCGTCTGCAACGCACCGTCCTGCACTGCGAAGCCAGTCCCTACTCCGATCCAGCCCGAGCCAGGTAGAACATAGGTTGAGGGGGCGATACACTCGAAGGTGCCGTCAACTTTCAGTTCTCCCTGACTTCGGACAAATCTTCCAACGTAGACCTCACCCATTCTCGCATCAAGCGCGCAGCACAGGCGTTCCGAGTCAGGTTGCATGGCGGCAAGTACTTCCAGCGATGCGACGCCGATGACCGGAATGTCGCTGGCAAGGCCAAAGGCCTTCGCCACCGCGCACCCGCAGCGAATGCTGGTAAAAGCGCCCGGTCCGCGATCGTAGGCGACGGCATCAAGATCCCGGATCGACAGCCCATGCGCTTCAAGCAGGGATCTGATTTCGGCGATCAGCGCCTCCGACGCACGCGGCGAGTCGCCCATCAGGTCGTGGCCAAAGATGCGCCCATCCCTGCTCAGGGCAAGCGAGATACGGTCGGTGGAAGATTCGATCGCTAACAGATTCATCCAAGCATTTTACGTCAGCCGCCCCGGGCATCGAAGGCCCCTCAAACACGCCACGGAGCCACGTACGTGAAGCTCGCCCCCTCCACGCTTCATATCCGCCATCCATCCCGACTCGCGCCGCACAAAGCGGTTCTGATCATGCCAAGTCACAAATTGGGGGCTTTGCACGTGGTATCAGACAGACCCACTACATCAGGCGAGCATGGCTTCACGCTTATCGAACTGCTCGTCACGATTACGGTCGCTGCGATCCTCGCGGCAGTGGCGCTCCCAAGCTTTCTGGACATGATCCAGCGCAACCGGATCAGCGTGACCGCCAGAAACCTCCGGGCGGACCTTGCCTATGCGCGCAGCGAATCGGTGCGGCGGGGTGGGATCGTATCGATCTGCATCGCAACCGTCAGCGAAGGGTTTACCGCAGCACAGTGCAGCGAACACGCAAACTGGTCAGATGGCTGGATCGTTTTTGTCGATGCCAACGGCAACGGTTCGGTCGACTCGGGGGACACGATCCTCCGACAGCGAACTTCCGAAAGAAACATATCGGTTACCTCCATCAGTGGCTCGATTGCATCGGCCACAAGTATCCACGCAATGCCCGCTGGCGAGTTCTCCGAAGACGGAACGCTGCGCATCTGCGCGCCCCGTTTCAATGGCATCGATCTATCAATCCAGCGCTCCGGCAGCCTGCGCTCCCAATCCACCCCCTCGACATGTTGATGAGATGAATTCGCACGCCCCGCACGGGACACAGCTCGGCCTGACGCTGATCGAGAACCTCGTTGCCCTATTGCTACTGTCTTTCTCGCTATTGGGCATGGCCGGATTGATCACGCAGACACTCGGACGCGGGAAGGACTCCGTCTCGCATTCGCTCGCCGCCATGCAGGCTCAGGACATCGCCGACCGCATGCGGGCCAACCGTAAAGCATATGACATCGGCAACTATTTTACCTACCTGGGTACCGCAAGCACACAGCCAGCCTCGCAGGGGTGTAGTGCAAGCGGCTTTGGCGGCACCCCCACCGTCGCTGATTGCACCCCCGACCAGATGGCACAGGACGACGCCTACGACTGGCGCCAGTGGGTTGCCAGCTCCCTGCCCGGAGGCATCGCAGTGGTCTGTCACGACGACACACCCAACGACGGCCTCGACTCGGACCCCGCCTGTGATGGCGGCACACGCACGGCCATCAAGATCTTCTGGCGGGTCTCGCGCGGCGGCGGACGCGCATCTGACGGCACCCATGACCAGCGCTTCGTAATGGTGTTCCGTCCATGACGCCAAGCAGGAAATCCAACGGTGGTTTCACCCTTGTCGAACTGATGGTCGCACTCACACTCGGCCTCCTCATTTCGGGCACGGCGATTGCGGTCTTCATCACGAGCACGACCACATCACGCGTCAGTGAGGCACTGGCGCACTACCAGGAAAGCTTCCGCTATGCCTCCCATGTAATCAGTCGCGACATCCGCATGGCGGGCTTCATGGGGTGCAACTCCACGCTGGCGCCCATGACGGTCGCCAAGATAGACACCGGCATCGCATACGATGCACCGATCCGCGGCTACGAAAGCAGCTCGCCAAGCGGTATTTCGTCGCGTGCAGCCGGAACCGACGTGCTCCAAGTCCAATTCAGTGCCAGCGCCGGCCATCGCCTGACCCGCGACATGACGGCTGCTGACGAAACAATCAGCGTCGCAGGGGCCGCCGATGATTTTGCGGCCGGAGACTTCGCGATCATTTCCGATTGCACCACCGCCACCCTGTTCCAGGTGACCAGCGTTTCCGGCGGTGACACCACCCCGCTCGTACTCTCGCATGGCACCTCAGGCAACACCTCTGCATACCTTGCCTCGATCTATACAGGGCCGTCGGAAGTTTTCGACTTCATCATCCGCTACTACTTCGCCACGGTGACCCGCGATGGTCGCAACGTTCTCATGCGCCAGACACTGCGCTACGGCGCCGCGATCGATGAGGAGATTGCCGATGGCATCGAGGACGTCCAGTTCCTCTACGGCATCGATACCGACGAACTGGGCGACCAGACCGCCAACAAGTACATCAAAGCATCGGACGTGACCGACTGGGGCCGGGTAGTCAGCGTGCGCGTCTGTCTGCTCACCCGCAGTCAAGACGACCACCTCACGACCGGGAAACAGACCTATTACGGCTGCGACGGCAAGGCGGTGATCGCTAAGGACCGCCGGTTGCGCGCCCCTTCATTCTTCACGGTCTCGCTGCGCAATCGCACGAGCTGAACTCAGACACCCCCAGCCCACTGTGATGACCACACCTCGTCCAGCCGCGCGACATGCAGGGTTTTCGCTCGTCATCGTGCTCGTCTTCATGCTCGTGCTGAGCATGATCGGCATCACTGGCATGCAGGCGTCGGGCCTGCAGGAACGCATGGCCAGCCACAGCAGGGATCGTTCGATAAGCCTCCAGGCAGCGGAAGCCACCCTGCGTGCAGCCGAAGAGCAAACCCTGATGCTCGACGCCTTTGCAGGCGACGCCTCGTGCACACAAGGTATCTGCGCCACAGGTTCTGCACCCAATCCTCACCGCTACGCCTGGGACGATACGAAGTCGGTGATGCTCGATCCGAACGATGCCTCGCTGCACTTCACGCCAGAGCTCGCCGGAAACCCGCGCTACTACATCGAATTCGCAGGCGTGAGACCCACCGCGGGTGCCCGGGAAGGCACCACGCTTGTCTTCCGTGTAACGGCGCATTCATCAGGGCTAACCCCCCAGACCGCCACAAGACTGCAAAGCACCTACGCGCACTGAGCGCCAAACCCGCCGAAAAGACGACATGCCTTTCCCCCCAGACCTTCTCCGCACGATCGCTCGAATCACGCTATTCCAAATCTGCGCATGGGTCATTTCACAACAGGCACTTGCACTTGAAATTCCCGACATTCCGCTGTTTGTCTCGCGCCCGGTTGCACCGATCGTCATGTTGGATGCATCGCGCGACCATCAGCTGTTCTACAAGGCTTACAACGACTATAGCGACATTGATGGCGATGGCACGGTCGATACCACCTTCAAGCACACGATCACCTACTACGGCTATTTCGATCCGACCAAATGCTACGACTACGACGCGACCCACAAGGTATTCGCACCGAAACAGTTGGCTGATGCAGAGAGGTATTGCCCTGAAGGCCAGTACTGGAGCGGCAACTTTCTCAACTGGGCTGGAATGTCGCGCGCTGACATCATGCGTAAAGTGCTGTTCGGCGGCGCACGCAGCACAGATTCCGCTTCAGAGACGGTGCTCGAACGCGCGAACCTGCCCTCCGACGCGCATTCATGGGCGAAGTACTACGACGGCAGCGGCAACCCGACCGGGAACGATCTGAACAAGGTCACGCCCTTCGCAAACGGCACAGCAACCCGCACATCGTTCACTCTCCCGAACGACCTGGGCTCCGGCACCTCGCAAACACTGAAACTTGGCTCAGGCTTCGGATATGTCGGCGATCAGGTCGTAATCTCGCGAACAAGCGTGCACACCGGCACGGCGACGGATTCAAAGTATTACGGCGTCATTACGTCAGCAAGCGGCGGCGACACAGGCGAATTCGGGCTCGATTTCCGCGACAGCGTCGCCTTCTCCAGCGCAAATGAATACACCGCCCAGAATCTCTCACGTACCGGCATTTCACTCTGCAACACCACAGGCGCCAATTCGGGCCGCTCGGAAAGCACAACCGAACCACCGGTGATCCGGGTCGCCCGAGGCAACTACATGCTGTGGGCTGCCAACCAGAAGAAGCAGTGCCGCTGGAGCGAAGAAGCCAGCAATACCCAGAGCAGTTTCAGTGGCGGCATCCTCTCCAATGGCAACCGCTACGGTGCAGCCACCCTCCTCCTGTCCGAAATACCGGCCTCAGCCGAGAATCCAAGCTACCGCAGTGTCGGCCTGGCAAAATCCGGCATGGCCAAGCCTGACTATGTCGCACACGTCCAGACCTGCGTCAGTGGGCTGATCGGCACCGAGCACTGCAAACGCTACGATCAGGCGGAAAAGCCCATCGGCCTACTTCAGAAATTCGGAGAAGGTGCTCACCCACGTATCTTCTTTGGCCTTGTAACAGGCACCTTCACCCGGAACATTTCCGGTGGCGTGGTGCGCAAGAACGCCAATCTCACGCTATCTGGCAACGCAACCAACTCGAACGACGAGATCGACACGGCCACGGGCGTCTTCACGTCATACAACGGCATCATCAAGACGCTCAGCAGGCTGCGGATCTACGGCTGGGATTACAGCAGCTTCGACTACATCCAAGGCGACAACTGTACATACCAACAGATCGGCATCACGAGTGATGGAACAGGCCAGACAAACGGTGGCTACCCTGCCACCGAAGGCAACTGCTCAAGCTGGGGCAATCCGATGTCGGAGATCTACATTGAGTCGCTACGTTATCTAGCCGGGAAATCCAGCACCGCGGCATTCAGCGATGCGGCATCCTGGCCAAAGGATGATGCGATGGGGCTTCCCCGACCACCGACTTCCTGGACCGATCCGCTCAACGCCTCCAACTACTGCGCCCCACTCAGTGTCCTGATATTCAACGCCAGCGTCTCGTCCTATGACAACGATCAGGCAGGCACAGCCTTTTCCAGCGACACAGGCTGGGGTGCGCTGGACAAGTGGACGAACAAGGTGGGCGCGGGCGAGGGCATCACCGGAGACACGAAGTTCTTGGTTGGCTCGAACGGCATAACCTCCGACGGCGTCTGTTCAGCCAAGACGGTGAGTAACCTCAGCGAGGTGAACGGGATTTGTCCCGAGACTCCGAGCCTGAGAGGGGCGTACGGCATGGCCGGCGCTGCCTATTTCGCACACACGAATCCGATCCGCGTTGCGCTGGGCGGTGCTGACGACAGAACCCCCTACACCGTGAATACCTACGGCGTGTCGCTGGCCACCAGCGTTCCGCGCATCAACGTCAATGTCGGCGGCAACAACGTCGTGATCCAGCCCGCATACCGCCTCGATCTCGGCAGTGGCAGGTACGGCACCGGCACGATCGTCGATTTCCGCATCATCAAGCAGGATGCGATCTCCGGAAAGTTCTACATCAACTGGGAAGACTCCAACCAGGGGGGCGACTATGACCAGGACGTACTCGGCCTCATCAGCTACTCGGTGGCCGGATCGCAGATCACCGTCACGACGCAGGTGATCTCCGCCTCGACAAGCAACGGCCAGGGGATGGGCTTCATCATCTCGGGTACGAACAAGGACGGCCCCCACTTCTACTCCGGCGTCCTCGGTTTCAGCTACCTGGACCCGACCAGCGTCACGGTCACCCCAAACATGAACATCAACGGTTCCGGCGGCTGCAATACCTGTAACGACCAAACCGACCGTACTGCCCGTTCCGCCACATTTACAGTCGGCACCAGTGGCAGTGCCGCTGTGCTGCAAGACCCGCTCTACTACGCCACGAAATGGGGTGGTTTCCAGGATCTGAACAGCACGCAGAAGCCTGACAGCATCGCAACCTGGGATTCGAAGAAGGTCGACGGCACACTGGGTTCAGACGGCCAGCCGGATAACTACTTCCATATGACCAACCCAAGCGCACTGGAACAAGCGCTCGACACTGCCTTCACCGCCATCCTCAGCACCACATCGGCCTCCGCCGTGGCAGCGAACACGCCCTCGGTAACCACCGATGCGATGATCTTCCAGTCCCGCTTCAACCCGCTCAACTGGACTGGGGATGTCATCGCTTACAAGATCGACGCATCGACCGGCACACTGGCCGAAGAATGGGCCGCGCAGAGCCAGCTACCCAAGGGCACCCGCGCCGACGAGCGCCTCATACTCACCCAACGCGACGATACCCATGCCGCAACACCATTCCGCTGGAACAGCCTGTCACCCGCACAACAAGCTCTGATCCAAGGCCGCGACACAGTGACCGTGGGCCAGAGCCGGCTCGACTACCTGCGTGGCGACAGCTCGAATGAAGGCTCCAGCCCGATCCAGTTCCGCCCCCGTCCGGTGACCGTGCTCGGCGATCTGATCGATTCCAGCCCGATCTATGTGGGTACGCCAGCAGGCCAGTATGCATCGCCAAACCGTTTTATCAACGCTTACCTGAACACCGACTACACCGCCTGGCGCGCTGGCAAGCTATCGCGCACCAGCATGATTTACGTAGGCGCCAACGACGGCATGCTGCATGGCTTCGACGCCAGCACCGGAGCTGAGAAGATCGCCTACATCCCCACGCAGGTATATCCGAACCTCATCAATCTCTCGAACCAAGCCTACAACGCCAATCATCGCTACTACGTCAATGGCACGCCCGAAGTAGCCGACGCCAGGCTCGGCACGGGCTGGAAGTCGGTACTGGTCAGCGGAATGCGTAAGGGAGGTACCGGCGTTTTCGCACTCGACGTCACTGACCCGGAGGACTTCTCAGAATCGAATGCGACCTCGATCGGGCTATGGGAATTCAGCTCGAAGGATGACGGCGACATGGGCCACGTCTATGGCACGCCCATCGTCGCGCGCATGGCCAACGGCAAATGGGCCGCGATCGTCGGCAACGGCTACAACAGCCCGGGTGCAGTTGGCGACACGCCGCAAAAAGCTGCGCTCTTCATCATTTTCCTTGAGAAGGCCGGCTCAACCTGGGCCGCCGCAGACTACAGGAAGATCATCGTCGACAACGCAGGCCTGAATGGCCTGACCGGCGTCGCAGCATTCGATGCCAACCTCGACGGCAGTCCAGACTCGCTCTATGCCGGCGATCTGAAGGGCAACCTCTGGAAGTTTGACGTCTCGTCCAGCGACCCGGCGAACTGGACCGTCGCCCTATTCGGCAGCCCGCTTGCCGTAGCCTGCACCAACACGTCGAATCCTTGCACACGCCGCCAGCCGATCACCGCGGCACCCGCCATCACACGCCATCCCAACAATCTGACCAGCGCGCTCGTCCTCTTCGGAACCGGGAAGTACATCGAGAACAACGATGCAGTGATCGATGCGACAACACCTGCACAGTCGATATACGGCGTTTGGGACAAAGGCGCGACAACCACCCGTGCAGAGTACCAAGTACAGACCATCAGCACGACAGACGGTTCGAGCGAACGCACCATCACATCCAACGCGGTCGATTGGATCAAGCATACCGGCTGGGTCGAAGACATGCCCGCTCAGGGCGAGCGCATCATCACCCCACCGGTAGTCACCAACGGGATCGTCTTCTACAACACGTTCATCCCGTCATCCTCATCCTGCGATTTCGGCGGCACTGGCTACCTGATGGCGCTGCGCTATGACACTGGCGGCCTGCTGACGGTAACCGGCAAGCGCGCCGACGGCGCAACCGGTGAAGCGTCAATCTTCATGGGCAAGGATTCGAACGTCGGTGGCATCATGATTGGAGGCGCACTTGGGGGCAGCACCATCCTCGTACCGGGTGCCACAAGCGGCATTCCGGATTCACAGACGACCGGCACCAGACACGACAACCGTGGCATGCCATTCGGCATAACGATTTCGAATGCCACCAAGCTGAACCCGAGCGACCCGAAGCCGGACGGCACCATGATCAATCCGAATGGCATGACCGGCACACGAATCAGTTGGCGGGAGCTACTGCAACGTTGATCGACAGGTGGCGACAGGCACCCTCCCGTTCATCCAGAAAAGGAAGAGAGAAGTGCGACAGCGCGGATTCACCCTGATCGAACTGATGATCGTCGTAGCGATCATCAGCATCCTGGCGGCCATCGCCTATCCCAGCTACACGGAACACATCAAGAGCGGCCGCCGAACCGAGGCCCAGTCGGATCTCGTCACCGCCGCACAGTTCATGGAGCGCTATTACACGGAGAACAACGCGTATTCAGATGCGACGCTTCCCGGCAATCTCACGCAGTCTCCCCGGAGCGGCACGAAGATGTACGACATCACGATCGACAAAGTCGGCGACGAGACCTACACGCTCAAGGCAGATCCGACTGGAGTGATGAGCGGCGACCGCTGCGGCGCCTTCACCATCGATCAGGCCGGAACCAAGACAAGCGCGACAAACAGTTGTTGGTAGTGCGCACAACTGTTCCTCCGGACGACCGCAGGCTTTTCGCTGCCTTCGTCATCGCGGTTGCAGCCCATCTGGCACTTGTCTTCACGGGGCCCAGCGCAACGAGTCATGGAAACGCATCTCCACAGACGCTTCACGTGACGATCCGATCCGTTGCGGCGCCTGTGTCGCTCCCGATTGCATCCGTCGAATCAACGCCCCCAACAACCCAAGATGTCGCACCACCGTCCACCGCCCGGGCCGCTGTCCGCCCCACGCTACCCTCCGACCGCCCCATCTCAATGCCAGGCGCTGCCGCCCCGTATCTCGAAGCCAGTCTCCTCGACGAACGACCACACTTTGCACAGCCAATGCCTGACGCAGTTCCGTTCGGCCTGACTGGAGCCGCAGGCGGCACGATCCGTTTCACCCTCTACGTGTCCGAAGCCGGCGAGATCGATCGTATCGACACTGACGCACCGGCTGGGCTTGAATACGCCACTCGCTTTCTCGAACAGACCATCCGTGCCAGCGCTATCATTCCCGGCACGCTCGGCGGTGCTCCCGCGCGTAGCCGATGGGCGCTTGAATTCGACCTGAGCCCCGTAGCGGAAGGATGGCCAAGCGGTACAGCGCCATAGCGATCAATCTAGCCTCACAACGGCCGTGTCCAGCGGCGTTGCCGCAAACGCATGCTTGAAGCTGTCGATCAAGAGCCGCACCCGCAGGGGCAGTTGCCGACGCTGCGGAAACACTGCATAGACACCGATCGGCGGGGCATTGAAGCGTTCGAGCACCGGCACGAGACGCCCCGCGGCAATGTCCGCCCCCACTTCCCAGAACGAGCGCCACGCCAATCCCTGCCCCGAAAGCGCCCACTCGTGCAGCACGGCCCCGTCGTTACAGACAAATCGGCCGCTGACCTTCACTGTCTGCATCCCCTGCGGGTCGTCGGGATTGACGAACAGCCAGCCACGCTGCTGACCGAGCGTGAGGCAGTTGTGATACACAAGATCCGCCAGCCCTTGCGGCGTGCCATAACGTGCAAGGTACGCGGGACTGGCGACGACAAGCCGCCGGTTCTGGCCCAGCTTGACCGAGACGAGGCTCGAATCGGCCAGTTCACCAAAGCGGATGCCACAGTCGAAGCCTTCGTTCACCAGATCCACGATCCGGTCGCCAAGGTCCAGGTCGACGGTCACGTCGGGATGGTCATCGAGGAAACACCGCACGAGCGGAGCGATATGGAGCCGGCCGAAACCTGCCGGAGCGGTCAGTCGGATATGGCCGCTGGCCTTGATGCCCCCAAGACTGACAGCCGCTTCCGCGCTCGCCAGTTCATCGAGGATACGCAGCCCATCCTCCAGGAACGCAGCGCCCTCGTAGGTCAATGAAACGCGTCGCGTCGTACGCACGAGCAGCCGCACGCCGAGGCGTGTTTCGAGCGCATCGATCCGCCGGCTGACAACCGCGGCCGATACGCCCTCGGCACGCGCGGCAGCCGAAAGGTTGCCTCGCTGCGCGGCGAGCACAAAGGTTTCAAGTTCTTTGAAGCGGTCCATTCTTGCACCAAAGTCAAAAATCAATTGCCTTCAGCGCAGATTCTAATCCTCCAACCAAGTCAATAGACTGAACTCCATGATCCCTCGGCCATCGCAGGCCGCACGATTCTGGAGGCTTCATGCACCCCACCCCGATCCTGTTCGACGCCTACGGCACGCTCTTCGACGTGCATTCGGTCGCTTCGCTTGCCGAACAGATCGCTCCCGGTCGCGGCGAAGCCCTATCTCAGCTCTGGCGCGCCAAGCAGATCGAATACACGCACTTGCGCACGCTCTCAGGCCGATACAAGCCTTTTGATGCAATCACCCGCGACGCACTTGACTACGCCAGCGAGCGCCTCATCCCGGGTTTGGGTACGACTGAGCGTGACCGGCTGATGAACGCCTATGCGAGCCTGTCGGCCTTTCCCGAAGTCAGGCGCACATTGCAAGCGCTGCACGAAGCGGGCCATGTGCTCGGCATCCTCTCCAACGGCACGCCACAGATGCTCGATATTGCAATCAAGAGCGCTGGGCTGACCGGTCTGTTCACACATGTGCTGTCGATTGACGCCGTGCAGGCCTATAAGACTTCACCTGCCGCGTATCGGATCGGCACTGATGCACTTGGCCACCCTGCGCGCGAAATCCTGTTCATCTCGTCCAACGGGTGGGACGCAGCAGGCGCCGGCTGGTTCGGCTACACAACCTTCTGGATCAATCGTGCGGGCCTACCGCGCGAACACCTCGACCGCGACCCGGACGGCGAAGGGACTTCGCTCGCCGCCGTGATCGATTACCTCGCCCATGCAGAATGCATGCGCTGACCCAACGCTTTCAATGGAGGAGACACCATGGCCCTGACCCTTCCCGCCGGCATGCAGATCGATGCGCCGGTCAGCCCCGAGTTCGAGAGCATCCTCACGCCCGAGGCACTCGCGCTGGTTGCCAAGCTGCACCGCGCCTTCGAACCGCGCCGCCGCGAACTGCTCGCCGCCCGCGTCGAGCGCACCAAGCGCCTGGATGCCGGCGAGCATCCGGACTTCCTGCCGGAAACGAAGCACATCCGCGAAGGCGACTGGAAGATCGCGCCGATCCCGAAGGCGCTGGAATGCCGCCGCGTGGAGATCACCGGCCCAGTCGAGCGCAAGATGATCATCAATGCGCTGAACTCGGGTGCAGACAGCTACATGACCGACTTCGAGGACTCGAACACGCCCAACTGGACCAACCAGATCCAAGGCCAGCTCAATGTGCGCGACGCGATCCGCGGCACGATCAGCCTCGAATCCGGCGGCAAGCAGTACAAGCTCAACGACAAGGTGGCCACGCTCGTCGTGCGTCCGCGCGGCTGGCACCTCGACGAGAAGCATGTGAAGGTCGATGGCCAGCGCGTGTCCGGCGGCGTCTTCGACTTCGCGCTGTTCCTGTTCCACAACGC
>JAVBUM010000103.1:0-13209 GCA_031555325.1 Niveibacterium sp.
ACCGGGTCGATCGCCGGCCGGCCGTTGTTCGCGCAGTACAACGATTCGGTCTCGCGGCGGATGAAATCGAACGCGATGTGCTGGTCGATCAGGCGCAGCAGGTGGTCCTGCGGGACCAACTGCTCGAGCGTCACCATTTCCGGTTCGCGTTGAATCGGGAAGGCGGGTTTTAACATGCCAATATCATACACCCGCACCCATACTACAAAGCCCCGATTCCCGGGGCTGTGTCAGCAGTCTGAGCCCGCAGTGCGGGCTTTTTTTACATTTGGTTGCCCTGTCCTGTCCAGCGTTGACACCTTTCCCTCGAAGAATGGGCTGGTGTCATGGAATCACGCATCAAGCGGACGTAGCGGGACTACCCGATGGCTTTCAAGCTGGCCGTCGTGGCGCAGGTCGAAAAGGGCGAACTGACCTACAGACAGGCGCAGGCGCAATACGGCATCCAGGGTCGCCCAACGGTACTAGCCTGGCTTCGCAAGCAGGGTCGCCTGGGCTGGGGATCGGCGGCCATGGTCATCGACAAAACCTCCACGCCGCTCACGCCCGAGCAGCAAATCAGGGCGCTGCAAGTGCAGTTGCGCGAGGCGCAGGAGAAAGCGCAGCTATTCGAAGTGGTGATCGAGGTGCTCAGGAAGGACTACGGCGTGTGCGTCGAAAAAAAGCCTTTGGGCAAGTCCTCACGCAAGCCCGCGTCCAAGGGCTGAGTAACCATCTTCCAAGTCAAGCGTTGTAAAGCGAGTTGTTCCAGGGTTGGCTGTTGCGGACTATGGCGTTGAGAATGGTCTGCAACTTGCGCATGCAAGCGACCAAGGCGATCTTGGGCAGCTTGCCGGCAAAGATAAGACGCTCGTAAAAGGCCTTGATAGCGGGGTTCTGCGACTGGTAGTCAGTGCAGCCATGCACGCGCGGCGTATGTCGATTCGTCCGCCCTGGATGCGTCGTCGCTCCTTGCTGGAGCCCGAATCGTTGGCCATCGGGGTGATGCCGGCCAGCGCAGCGATCTCCCGTCGATTGAGCCTACCGAGTTCGGGCAACGTGGCAAGCAAGGTGGCGCTGACCACCGGGCCAATGTCGCTGGCCGACTGAAGCAACCGATCGAGCTCGTTGAAGTGCTCGCGCACGTGGCTGATCATCTGGGCCCCAATGTCATCGGGTTGTGCCTTGATGGCGGCCGCGATGGCCTCGATACTCGGATGCAAGCCTTTGGGCGTAATCTGCTGGCCATGCCGCTCGCTGAGCAGCATGGCCAGCAACTGGCTCCTGCGCGTCATCAGCGCGGCCAGCGGGCGCAGGAAGCGAGCGAGATCGTCACGCGGCGGCAGAGCCGTGGCGAACTCCGCCAGCATACGCGCGTCCACCGCGTGAGTCTTTGCCAGGCGTCCCATCGACTTGGCGAAGTTGCATGCCTGGCGGTGGGCACCGCCACCGGTAAGCCAGCTGCTTGCAGCGCACAGGCCAATTCGGTTGCGTGGCCGCCCGTGGCCTCCATCACTACCAGAGCGCCGCGTCCAGGGCCTTCAAGGCCGCCGACAACGCCGAATGGCCTTCGGCCTGGTTGTTGAACCGCTGGGCATCAAGCTGTGTGCCCAGCACCGAGATGTCGACATGCGCCTTGGCCCCGTCGATGCCCGCCACCACAGAGGAAGCAGACATGGTCTTAGCGGATCCCTTGCTTGTGCATGCGCGCTCGAACACCCGGCTGTACCGACCAGCCGAGCTGCATCAGGCCCGCCGTATCGTTGAAGAGTCGGTGCGAATCTACAACCACGAGCGACCGCATCTATCGCTCAAATGCAAACGCCCGATGCGGTGCATCGGGCGTCGTTGATTGGCTAGCTGTCAGCCGATTTGACCGTTCTGGGTGTCAACGTAGTTCAGGACGGGTCACTGAGTCAGAAGTCGCAGGCTTGATGTTCGGCGAAGTGATCCGGGCGTCGAGAGGGTGCAATACCGAATCCCTCTCATCGATCGAATTCGATACCCCTGCGATACATAGTCGCCGGTCAAAAAACAAACGCCCGATGCAATGCATCGGGCACTGGCCGCCAGATTGAAGTCTTGTGGGCAATTTGGACGGTGCTTGCTCAGCCTGAGATCAGGCCGGATCGGTCCGCTTGTCGCGTTCGATTAGTGCGTAGGCGCTGTGGTTATGAATTGATTCAAAGTTTTCCGACTCAACCGTGTAGCTATAGATCCGCGGATCAGCGTTTAGTGCGCCTGCAACGTCACGAACCATGTCTTCGACGAACTTCGGGTTGTCGTAGGCGCGCTCGGTGACCCACTTTTCGTCAGGCCGCTTTAGTAGGCCGAATAGTTCGCAGGAGGCCTGCCCTTCGACCATGCTGACCACGTCTTCGATCCACACCAGATCGTTAGTCTTGACCGTAACGGTCACGTGGGAGCGCTGGTTGTGTGCGCCGCGCTCGGAAATCTTCTTCGAGCAAGGGCAGAGGCTGGTGACCGGCACGATGATCTTCATCGTGAATTCGCTTTCGCCGCCGGGCAGGATATCGCCGGTGAAGGTGACCTCGTAGTCCATCAGACTCCTTACGCCGGAGACTGGCGCGGATTTGTTGATGAAGTATGGGAAGGTCATTTCAATGTGGCCGGTCTCGGCTTCGAGGCGACGGACCATCTCACGTAGCATCGGTTCGAATGATTCAACCGAGATCTCATGTTCGCGCCCGTTGAGGATCTCAACGAAGCGGGACATGTGCGTCCCCTTGAAGTTGTGCGGCAGGCCAACGTACATATTGAACACGGCAACCGTGTGCTGTACCCCGCCATCTCGATCCGCCACCCGTACCGGATGCCGGATCGACTTGATTCCGACTTTGTTGATGGCTAAATGGCGGCGATCTTCGCTGCTCTGCACGTCCGCCATCGCCACTTCGCGTGTGCTTACGCTGTTCATGCTTGCCTTTCTTGATGCCGGCGCAGGTGCCGCTGCGGTTATTCCGCTCGGCAGCGCCCGAGAATGAATAAATCGGCGCTCTGCGCCTAGATTCAAGTCAAGATGCTAGCATTTCCCGACTAAACTACTCAACTATTGGCCTGATAGTGCCAGCCTTCCTCGGACGTGTTCAACGATATGGGTTGCATCAAGGCCGATCGAGCTGAGCAACTGAGCCTGATCTCCGTGATCGATGAATTCGTCTGGTAGACCCAGCCTCATGAATGGCTTCACCACAGCGGCCTCCTCGAGGATTCGTGCCACTTCGGAGCCGGCGCCACCAATGGATGCGTTTTCTTCGATCGTCACGAGGAGGTTGTGAGTTCGTGCTAGTTCCAAGACTAGCTCACGATCGAGTGGTTTTACGAAACGCATGTTGGCCACAGTGGCGTCGAGCTCATCGCCAGCCTTGAGTGCAGCGCCGAGCATGCTGCCAAAGGAAAGTAAGGCGACGCTGCTGCCCTTGCGACGGACTTCCCCTTGGCCGATCGGGAGGGTGGCGAATCCAGCTTCTGGAGGCACGCCCAAACCGGCTCCACGCGGGTAGCGAATTGCAGTTGGGCCGTCGTGATGGAAGGCGGTCGTCAACATCTTGCGACACTCGTCTTCGTCAGCGGGGGTCATCACAACCATGTTTGGAATACAGGCGAGAAACGAGAGGTCGAACGCGCCATGGTGTGTTGCACCGTCGGCGCCCACAAGACCACCGCGATCGATTGCCAGCATCACAGGAAGGTTCTGCAGGGCGATGTCATGAATGAGTTGGTCGTAGGCGCGCTGAAGGAAGGTTGAATAGATCGCGACCACGGGCTTCATGCCCTCGCATGCGATGCCGGCGGCGAACGTCAGCGCGTGTTGCTCGGCGATGCCGACGTCGAAGTAGCGGTCCGGGAATTCCTGGGCAAAGCGCACCAGGCCGGAGCCTTCGCGCATGGCTGGCGTGATACCTACGAGGCGCTTGTCTGCTGCGGCCATGTCGCACAGCCAGTCAGAGAATACCTGCGTGTATGTGGGTTTGCCGCCACCTTTGCCAGACGACTGGATGCCGGCCGTGTGATCAAACTTCGAAACACCGTGATAGAGGATCGGATCGGCCTCGGCCAGCTTGTATCCCTGTCCCTTTCTTGTCACGACGTGCAGGAACAGCGGTCCGCTCAACTTCTTGAGGTTCTGCAGCGTGGGAATCAGTGTGTCGAGATCGTGTCCGTCGATCGGGCCGATGTAGTTGAAGCCGAACTCCTCGAAGAGTGTGCCCGGCGTGATGAAGCCCTTGACGTGCTCCTCGACCCGCTTTGCGAACTCGAGCATCGGCGGTGACATACGCAGTACTTTTTCGCCCGCGCGACGGGCAGCGTTGAATGTACGGCCGGACAGCAGCCTGGCGAGAATGTTGGTCAGTGCGCCAACAGGCGGCGAGATCGACATCTCGTTGTCGTTGAGGATCACCAACAGGTTGGCATCGATCACGCCGGCATTGTTGAGCGCTTCGAAGGCCATGCCGGCGCTCATTGCGCCATCTCCGATCACCGCGATGGCTTTGCGTGCAGTGTTCTGCGCTCCAGCGGCAACGGCCATGCCTAGTGCGGCCGAAATCGATGTCGAGCTATGCGCAGTGCCAAAGGTGTCGTATTCGCTTTCGCTACGCCGCGGGAAGCCCGAGATACCACCGTACTGGCGCAATCCAGCCATTGCCTCGCGACGGCCCGTGAGGACCTTATGTCCGTACGTCTGGTGACCAACGTCCCAGACGATGCGATCTTCTGGCGTATTGAATACGTAATGCAGCGCAATCGAGAGTTCGACCGTGCCGAGGTTTGACGATAAATGGCCGCCGGTGCGCGACACGGACTCCAGCAGAAAGGCACGGAGTTCATTCGCTAGTGGATTGAGGTCCTTGCGATCGAACTGTCGCAGGTCGGCAGGAGAGGCGATGCGCTCGAGCAGCGGATACTTGCTCATTGAAAATCCTGAATGGGCTGCCTAGAAAGGGCGGTCAGCAATGAAATCGGTCAGTTCGGCAAGGCGGCGGGCATCGGGACCGAGCACGGTGAGTGCGTCATGCGCCTGTGCCTTCAGGGCCTTGGCTAGTAGGCGGGCTTCACCGGCACCGAGCAAGCTCACATAAGTGGGTTTGTTGTTCGCAGCGTCCTTGCCGGCAGTTTTTCCGAGTGTCGCGGTATCGGCCTCGGCGTCGAGAATATCGTCTACGACCTGAAACAGAAGACCGATCGCCTTACCAAATCTGTCGAGCGCTTCAAAACGGTCGGGTTTGACTTCGCCACAGAAAGCACCGATCAGTACCGATGCGCGGATCAGGGCGCCCGTCTTGTGCAGATGCATGAATTCGAGTTCTTCGATGGCGATCTGCTTGCCCACCGAAGCCAGGTCGATCGCTTGTCCTCCGGCCATCCCGCGAGAGCCTGATGCGCGTGCCAGATGTTCGATCAATACAAGCTGGCGGGCCGAATCGAGCAGCAGCCCTGGTTCGGCCAGAAGCTGGAAGGCGAGCGTCTGCAACGCATCTCCGACCAGAAGCGCGGTCGCTTCGTCGTATTCGACATGGACGGTCGGCTTGCCGCGACGCAGGATGTCGTCATCCATGCAAGGCAAGTCGTCGTGTACCAGTGAGTAGGCGTGGATCAACTCGACTGCGCAGGCCGCGGTATCGAGCGCCTTGTGCGACGCTCCAGACAATTCGCCTGCAGCATGGACGAGCAACGGGCGTATGCGCTTCCCGCCTCCGAGCGTGGCATAGCGCATGGCTTCGTGCAGCCGCGATGGCGCAATGCGTGCGGCGGGAAGGCGGTGTTCGAGCGCGGTTTCAGTGCGCGCCTGATGTTCGCGCATCCAGGCGTCGAGGTTGAAGTCGCTCATGACGTGGCGGTCTCGTCGCTGTCGTCGGTGAAGGGTTTGAGTTCGCTGTCTTCGAGAATACGGATCTTGCGCTCCGCATCGGACAGCGTTTCTTCGCAGAAGCGCAGGAGCTTCGTGCCGCGCTCATATTGTGCGATTGCCTGTTCGAGCGGGAGGTCCGGCGATTCCATGGCGGAGACGATGGCCTCAATCTCGGCCATCGCGGATTCGAATGACTTCGGTTTTTCGCTGATTCTTGGCATGAAGTTTGCGCGGGATGCGCCAAGGCCGACTACCTGCGGCGCAGTATCATGCCTGACCTGGCGACCTTTTCGTAGGTTTTTGTTTTAATTATACTTTAAAACTTTTTTCGTCTCCGTTTCTCTTGGATAAGAAGGAGGGTTGGTGATGTCGGATATCACGACTCGAACTCAACTCGCTCCGGCTGTATCCCAGCTACCCGTTACCTGGTACTTCGATGAAGAGGTCTTCCAATGGGAGAAGCGCCTCATCTTTGACGCGGGTCCTGGTTATGTGGGGCATGAGCTGATGGTGCCCGAGTCTTCCGGCTATCGATCGACAGAGTGGGATGATCATGCACGCCTGATCGTTCGTGATGAAGAGGGTTGCTGGTCGATGTCGAACATCTGCCGGCATCGTCAGGCCGTCATGCTGCAAGGATCCGGCAAGGCTGACAACATTGTCTGCCCGATCCATCGGTGGACATATGACCAGAAGGGGCAGTTGATTGGCGCTCCGCACTTTCCCGAAAAACCCTGCATGCGGCTCGACCGTCAGCGGCTCGAATCATGGAAAGGGCTTCTCTTCAAGGGGCCACGCTCGGCAAATGCTGACCTTGCTGGAATGCTGCTCGCCGATCAGATCGATTTTTCTGGTTACGTGCTCGGCGATGTCAAGGTGCACGAGTGCAACTACAACTGGAAGACCTTCATCGAGGTTTATCTTGAGGACTACCACGTCGTACCGTTTCATCCGGGACTCGGGAACTTTGTTACGTGTGATGACCTGACCTGGCAGTTTGGTGACTGGTATTCGGTGCAGCGCGTTGGTATTACGAGCCTCCAGAAGTCTGGTTCACCGGCGTATGCAAGGTGGCACAAGGCGGTGCTCGATTACTACAAGGGCGAGATGCCGCCTCATGGCGCGATCTGGCTCACATTTTATCCTAATGTCATGGTCGAGTGGTATCCGCATGTGCTGGTGGTTTCGAGCTTGATTCCGCGCTCGGCGCATCAGACTACCAATGTGGTCGAGTTTTACTATCCCGAAGAGATTGCGGCATTCGAACCCGAATTTGTCGAAGCCGAACAGGCTGCCTATATGGAAACCTGTATTGAGGACGATGAGATCGGTGAGCGCATGGATCGGGGGCGCATGGCGTTGCTACGTGAAGGGCGCAACGAAGTGGGTCCGTACCAGAGCCCAATGGAAGACGGGATGCAACATTTCCACGAGTTCTATCGCCGCATCATGGGTGCGCACTTGCCTTGAGTTGCTTCTCAAGCAAAAAAGCCCGCCGGATTTCCGGCGGGCTTTTTTCTTTGCTTGAGTGCGGGAACTTCAGCGCTTGGGCGTTCCGGACAGATACGCTTCAACGCGGCGGTCTGGACGTAGACATTCGACGAGCTCCTGGTTACTCCTCGTCTCATTGTCGGTCTTCGCGCACTTGCTTATCGGCTGGGTCGGACCCTTGCCCTCGGCTGTGAATTTCCCCGCGTCCATGCCCTTGCTGACCAAGTAGTCGCGAACAGCGGCGGCACGCTGTTCCGACAGGCGCTGGTTGTAGGTCGCCGAGCCAATGCGGTCGGTGTGGCCGACCACCTTTACGCCACTGACATCATATTGCTTCGATTGCTCCGCGAACTTGTCCAAGTCTCCTGTGGCTTTGGTCTGGATCTTCGCCTGACCGTAGTCGAACAGCGAATCGGTCGGCGACTTGATTGATGCAACAGGGGCCGCCGCCGCTACCGCCTGGGGCAGCGGGCGAGCAGTCGTCCGGCCTTTCATGGCAGCGTCCATATCGAGACTTGGCGCGGTGTAGATGTCCTGTGCGCAATCGGCTGCGGAGTCCTCGGTGGGGCCGTCACGACGGTCTTCGTCAGGCGCCTCCTTGGCGAGCGGAGCGAGCTGAAGTGCCGGCAGCAGGTCGTGTGATGCAGCCAGTACCCGGAACTTGGAGAGTTGCAGGTCGTAGAAGCCCGCGGTTTCAGCACGCCGAGATTCGAACAGTTCGTTTTCCGTATCAAGCAAGTCAAGCAGGGTACGCTGGCCAATGTCGAACTGCTGTCGATACGCGTCACGGACCTTTGCCGTTGAGAGTGCATGCTGCGACAGATATTCCTGTTGCTGTGTCAGCGACTTGACGTCGTTGAGCGCAATCGCGGCGGTTTGCGAGATATCGCGGCAGGTCTTGTTACGCAGATCGATGGCGGCGTGGTACAGCTCGCGCGACTGGCGGATGCGAGCCTGGTCCGAACCACCATTGAAGATGTTGTAGTTCATGACCACTCGCACTTGCGAGTCGTTGTAATTGCCCGAGGTGTCGTCGCGGTTCCGGTCCCAGTTTTGCGACGCTTGAAGCTCGAAGCTCGGAAGGTTGTTGGCCTTGCGAACGTCGGTCTCATGGCGTGCCGAGCGCAGGCCGGCAACAGTGGCGCGGAAATTCGGGTTGGCGGCAACGATTGCCGGCAGCGGGTTGCGCTCCTTGGGCAGGCGGGTGTCGACGGCCGGAATGTCAGCCAGCTCGTTCGCCGGCAATTCGCCGACGATGCGCTTGTAGCGCTGCATGACATCGTGCAGATTGGAGTTCTCGGTCAGCCAATTCGACTGTGCCAGCGCAAGGCGGCCAGCGGCCTGTTCGAGGTCCGCACGACGGCCGACGCCGGCCTTGGTCCGGTCTTCGATCTGGGTGAACACTTCCTTGTGGGTCGCCCAATTGTCACGCGAAAGATCGACCAGCTTGCGGTAACGCAGCACGTCAAGATAGGCCTGCGTCGTGGCGAGTGCTGTGTCGTCGGATGTGCCGAGCAACTCGTAGTAGCGCGCGAGCTTTGCGTAGCCTAGGCGCTTGACGTCATTCGATGTGGCAAACCCATCAAAAAGGATCTGACGTAATTGCACAGAGGCGCCTGGATGACTGAACCAATCTCCATCCGTGCCGCCTGCGCCTTGGGGGTATGACTGGCGTTCCGCGCCAGCGTAGGCCTGCACATTGACCTTCGGAAGCCAGTTGCCGCGCGAGGCACTCTGCTCTTCCTCGCTCGCTCGCATGGTGTGGTAGCGAGCTACCACTTCCGGGTTGTTCAGGATTGCCTTCTCGACGGACTGTTGCAAAGTTCCGCCAGCGAAAGCACTAACGCCGGGCAGAGCAAGCGCCACGGCAAGAGCCAGTTTCTTCATTTCGCGCTTCATGTTTGATTCCCAGGGGGGACGACACCTATACGGCAACGTCCGTTTACAGAAAAACCAACTAACCGATTATTGGTCGCCACGATTCAGTCAAGAACCTATTTCTCAACGGAGTTGTGACCTATGGCTGCCGGTGCAGATTTTTTTATCGGATGGTTCCTATCGAGCTTGATCATCGGTTGTGCGTTTTTCCCTCAGATCGTGCGAAAGTCTTGACGCCGCTTTCCTCTGACGGTGGAATCGCTGACCTTGAACACGTCGATATACGAACCCTCCCAACTGACCCATGCCGATCCAGGCTGCCGCCGACTCTTGAAGTCAGTGCTTGTCTGCTTGGCTGCACTGATTTTGTTCCGAGTCGTCGAGGCGATTGCAGACGAAGCTCAAATGGAGTCTGCGGTTTCCGCACGATTTGGCTCCAAGGGTGTAGCTGCAATGCGCGATTGGCGACAACTGATCGCATCACTGCAAGGTTCGGCGGAGCGAGAGCAGCTCACACGTGTGAACGACTACTTCAATCGACGAATTCGCTTTGCCGAAGACTCCGTTACGTGGGGTCAGCCCGACTATTGGGCCACGCCGCTGGAAACCCTCGGCCAAGGTGCAGGCGACTGCGAGGACTTCACGATTGCGAAGTACTTCAGCCTGCGCGAACTGGGCGTAGATCCGCGAAAGCTGCGCCTGATCTACGTTCGTGCGCGTATCGGCGGTCCGTCGAGCACGGTGACTCAGGCGCACATGGTGCTTGGTTACTACGCGACACCCACTGCTGAACCGTTGGTGCTCGACAATCTTCTTGGCGAGATCCGACCCGCTGCACAGCGGCCGGATCTGGCGCCTGTGTTTAGTTTCAACAGCGAAGGTGTCTATGCGGGCGCCAATATCTCTCCGATCGAGCGTATCTCGCGCTGGACGGATCTGCTGGTAAGGATGCGGTCTGAGGGCTATCTCCCTCAATGACAAGGAAAGAAGGGCAGCAACATGTCGCTAGTGCGTCAGCTCTGGATTACGGTCGTCATTGGTAGCGTGTTGGCGCTGGTTGGCGCCGCCGCAGTCAGCCTTTACACGGCGCGAGGTTATCTTGAGCAGCAATTGCTTGCTCAGGGGGCTGATGGTGCAGCAGCACTAGCATTGACGTTGTCGCAGCAACCTAAGGATGACAAGGCGAGCGCCGAGCTTTTCGTGACCGCGCTGTTCGACTCCGGTCACTACGAATTGATCCGTTTTGCAGATACAGACGGTGCTGTGATCGTGGAACGCAGCAGCCAGGCGCTGCCGAGTAGTGCACCCGAGTGGTTCGTGGATCTGGTTACCTTTGAATCCGCTCCAGGCGCTGCACTCGTGTCGCAGGGCTGGGCGCAGACTGGCACAGTGACTGTTGTTGCCCACAAGCGTTTTGCGTACGACGCGCTATGGAAAGGAACGCTGCAATTGGCGGGATTAACGGCTGGCCTTGCATTGCTCTGGGGGCTGGCGGTCACGGGTGCAATGCGTTGGTTGAAGCGTCCGGTCGACCAGATGGTCGAGCAGGCAAAGGCAATTGGTGAGCGTCGATTCATCACAATGCCTGAGCCCCGGGTCACCGAATTGCGCGCGGCGGTTCGCGCTTTGAACCTGATGGTCGAGCGGATCCGCACCATGTTCTCCGAACAGGCTAGTCGCATCGAGGATCTACGTGCTGAAGCCAATCGTGATGCACTCACGTTGTTGCCCAATCGCGGCTTTTTTCTCGGGCGCTTGCGTAGTGAACTCTCCGATGAGTCAGCTCCGCCTGTAGGGGCATTGGCACTCGTTCGGCTTGCGCATCTGGGCGAGGTCAATCGCAGGCTTGGGCGCGAACGTACTGACAAGTTGATCGAGCTGACTGCCGAGACTCTACGTGGCGCGACAGCGAACGAGCGGGACCACTTCCTGGCACGTTTGAACGGCGCGGACTTCGCTTGGCTCATGCCTGGGGCATTGCCCGATCATGCGCGCCAGCTCGCCATGGAAGCAACGCAGGCACTTGAGTTGTTGCATGGTCACGGTCATACCGATGAAAGCCCGGTTGGTTTCGTCGGTGTCACGCTGTTCCGGCGCGGAGACGATATGGGAACAGTGCTGTCGCGAGCGGATACCGCGCTGATGAAAGCGGAGCGCGGTGAAGAGACAGAGGCAGTGATCAGCGGTTACAACGCGCCGCTTGTCGCACGCACCCAGGATGAATGGCGCGCACTTCTGTCCGAAGCGATTCGTAATCGTGGTTTTGCGTTGGCGACATTCCCGATCGCGCATGTCGACGGTCGCATCTGGCATGAAGAGGCAATGATGCGCATGCACGCTCCGGACGGAGGAGCCCCGTGGACGGCTGGCCAGTTCATGCCGGCTGCTGATCGATTGGACATGACCGCACAGCTCGATCTGCTGGCAGTCGAGCTCGCCCTACTGCGCCTCCAGAATTCGAGCGGGGAGACGGCGATCAATCTTTCGCCCATCTCTTTGCAGGATTCCGGTTTCCGGAATGGCCTCCAGCGTCTGCTCGCTGGATCGCCTGCAGCGGCTCAGCGTCTGTGGGTTGAAGTCTCCGAGCACGGCCTGGACCAGAGTTTGTCAGGACTCGAAGCAATCGCGCCGGTTCTTGCACAGCATGGAACGAAGCTGGGTATCGAACACTTTGGTCGCCACTTCTCGGCCATTCCGCGGCTTTATGAGCAGCGTATCGACTACCTGAAAATCGACGGCAGCTTCGTTGCGGGAATTGAGGAAAACGCCGGCAACCAACGTCTTGTTAAAGCGATTGCCGACGTCGCACGGGGTCTTGGGATTGTCGTCATCGCTGAGCGTGTGCATTCGGATGCGGAGTGGAAAATGCTCGGCGAGCTTGGTGTTGTCGGCGTAACCGGACCTGCAGTGACCGAACGCTTGCGGGGATAAGAGTGCAGAGCCAAGAAGGTCTTGGTCGCCCATTGGGAGAGTGCTTGACGTAAGCCCTCTGGCGTTTGGATGTTTCTGCGCAGGCTATGTCCCATAGGAGGTCTATTGGCTGATCTTCTTTAGACACTTGTGGGTCACATAGCGCGTGAAGGTCGAACCTGTCGCGGCTGCTCGATAGGATTCACAAGGCCGTACTGTCCTTGCAGAACCTTTCGAATTCGTGCCACTGCCATCGCACGTGATTGATGAGATCAAAGCAAGAAGGCTAGATTGAACATGCGTTTGCAGTGAATATGCAGCAATCCGGCTCTATCGAGATCAGCTCAAATTGAAGGTGGGCGTTGGTCTGCTTGGCGATCATTTTTTCTGACGCAGAACCAGCAACAAAGCCCCGACTTGCGGGGCTTTGTCATTAGTGGTGCAGCACCCGGAGGGTGCTGCACCGGTTTCATGGATTGGCGAAATCTCAGTCGGTATGCAGTTTTCCACTCCTCAGCAGGTCGGAAATGATCTGTTGGTCGGTATGCAGCGTGCCGCCCTGTGTCAGGTCGACCCCCTGCAGCACGATCTGCTGATCCTCCACCACGGCCGTGTTGCTGCCGGAGAAACTACCGTTGCTGCTGATATGGATAACCGCATCGGTACCCTGCTGCTCGAAGTGCAGGTACTGCGTGAGGTTGCCACTGTCGTTGCCGACATGGTTGTCACCCTGCAACAGGTCGCGCAGATCGAGTACGTCATGCTTCCCGTTCTGGCCGAAGTCGGTGATGGTGTCGACCGCCGGGTGGCCTGCATCACCCTGATCGCCCGCATGCCAGACGAAAGTGTTATCACCGGTGCCGCCGGTCATCACGTCGTTACCGGCCCCCCCGCTCATCACATTGTTGCCTGCGGTTCCGATCAGATGGTCATTGCCTGCCCCACCGATCAGGCGGTCGTTGCCGGTGCCCCCGATCAGCGTGTCGTTGCCGTCTCCGCCGGAGATCAGCATGGCATGCGACATTGTGTGTGCATCGAGCGTTTCGTTGCCAGTGGTGCCGGCGAGCAGCGTCTTGTCG
>JAVBUM010000013.1:0-26121 GCA_031555325.1 Niveibacterium sp.
ACCGGGTCGATCGCCGGCCGGCCGTTGTTCGCGCAGTACAACGATTCGGTCTCGCGGCGGATGAAATCGAACGCGATGTGCTGGTCGATCAGGCGCAGCAGGTGGTCCTGCGGGACCAACTGCTCGAGCGTCACCATTTCCAGTTCGCTTTGAATCGGGCAGGCGGGTTTTAACATGCCAATATCATACGCCCGCACCCATACTACAAAGCCCCGATTCCCGGGGCTTTGTCAGCAGTCTGAGGAAGGCGCCCAATGGGCGCCTTCCTTAATTTGTGGTGATTTGCTTCTAGCGGCCGTTCGCTAGCTTTTCCGTGTTCTGCAGCATCCGGTTGAGCAGGCTGCGTAGCGTTTGCACTTCCTCCCTGGTGAAGCCCTCAAAATGCGCGTTGAGCACGCGGGCCGCGTGGGCAGGCAGGCGGGCGTGGACGTCCTGCCCGGTTTCGGTCAGATATAGGTAGGCGGCCCGTCGATCGTGGTCGCTGCGAGCGCGTCGGATCAGGCCCTTTTCTTCCAGCCGGTCAAGCATTCGGGTCATCGACCCAGTGTCGTAGTGGACGCGTCTGCAAAGTGCGGCTGCGGTGCAGCCTGGCGTATCGGCCACCTGAACGAGCACAGCCCACTGGGCGCTGGTAATACCCAAGTCGGCCAATTCTCGATCCATCACGGCCATCAGGCGGGCGCGTAATGCATTGATCAGGAAGCCAAAACTCTCCTCGATACGATAGTTCTCCGCGGAAAACAAAGGTGCAGCTGCAATTTCATTCATCATGGGGACCCTCTCCTCTCTGTCGGTTTTTCTTTGACTGCTCAAAAAGCGGTATGACTTCGGGAAGCCGCCGCTCAATTTCCCGGATCCGATCCTTCCCGGCCGGGTGTGTCGAGAACCAGGCCGGCGGAGAGCTGCCGGCACTGTCGTTCATTTTTTTCCACAATGTGATGCCCAAGCGCGGATCGTAGCCTGACCGGGCCGCAATATCGAGTCCTACAATATTTGCTTCGCCAACATCCTGTCGCGAAAACTTCAGCGTCAGCAGGTTTCTGCCAACCCGAAAGTCGTCAGCGTAACGGCCGCCTCCCATGGCCGAGCCCAGCAGCCCGGCGCGCCGTTGGGTGACTGGTTCTTGGCAATCAGGGTCCGGATATGTTCACAGACAGCAGGTGGCGTGGCTGTAGGTTGTCCTTCGGCGCCAACGCCCCTTGGTGCGGGCTTGGGTAAGCAGTTCCACGTATTGTTGTGCCGCAGCCTGTTCGAGCTCTTCGGCCGGGACGAGTTGCTTGAGCTTTGAGCCGTCGTCGACTTGGCTTCCCCTGGGCGCCTGTTGGCGCTGTGCATGCCTGTAGACATGCAACGAAAAGGGAACAGGCTACTACAGGGACCACGACCGAAAGCGACGAAACACAACGGGCACGTAGTGCCTGGGGCGAGTTAGGGTGCAGCGATCTTGCGTGGCCCCGGCAGGCAAAGCGGTGTGAAAATATTGCGCCAGCTAGCGGTGGTGGCGCTTTCCTGGCTCGGCGGGTTTGACGCTGCGTCCCACAGGTTGCGCTGTCTTTGCTGCCTTCGCGCTTTGTCCGGCGGACTTGGACTTGGCTTTGCCAGCCGTGGTTGTTGCCGACTTGCGGTTCTGCTGGCGTTCACGAACCTGTGCTTGGTTCCGGCCGTTGGTAGCGGGAGTCAGTCGTACTCGAGCCATAGGAATTGCTGCATTCGCCAGTCGGGGGGCGAGCACCGGAGCAGACTCTGAGAGCGCGACATTCTCGCTTGCCGGCACCAGCAGTGTGTAGCCCGGCGCAAGCAGGCCGCGCGGCGGGAGGCCGTTGACCTCACGCAGTTTGGTTGCGCTGATACCGAAGCGTGCCGCCACTTGTTCGACCCGCTCACGCTGTTCGACGGTGTAGGTGCGCCAGGAGAGCATGGGTTGCTCGGCACTTTCGACGTTGGCAAGGAAGGTCGGAACCTTCTCCTTTGGTAGAACCAACGTCAATTCTCCTTGACCCGGGATAACGGGGCGGTTGAACGACGGATTGAGTTCCATGAAATCCTTGACGGGCATTTCCGCAAGCTTGGCCGCCGCGGCCAGATCCATGCCCGGCTGTGCTTCCACGGTTGCGAAATAGGCCGTGTTTGGGATGTCTGGGAGTGCGATGCCAAAGAGCTGTGGATTGGCAATGATGTTCTTGAGTGCCTGCAGTTTTGGCACGTAATAACGCGTTTCTTGCGGCACCGTGAGGTTTGAGAAGTCGGTCGGCAGACCGGCCGCCTTGTTCTTGTTCACCGCCCGCAAGACGGCGTTCTCGCCCCAGTTGTAGGACGCCAGCGCAAGCTGCCAGTCGCCATGCATTTCGTAGAGCGCTTGCAGGTAGGTGAGTGCTGCATCGGTCGAGGCGAGAATGTCTCGCCGCTGGTCGACCCACCAGTTCTGCGTCAGGTTGAAGTCGCGGCCGGTTGACGGGATGAACTGCCAGAGACCGGAGGCCTTAGCCGACGAGTAAGCCATCGGGTTGTAGGCGCTTTCGACGAGAGGTAGCAGTGCCAGTTCGGTCGGCATACCGCGTTTTTCCAGCTCTTCGACGATGTGATATAGGTACTTACGGCCGCGCTCCAGCATGGATTTCAGCGCGGTCGGACGGCTCAGATACCAGAGTTGGCGATCAGTGACTAGATCCGAATTGAGGTTCGGCATGGCGAAGCCCTGACGCATCCGCTCCCAAAGATCGCGTGGTTCAGTCGTGAGATCCAGCGTCGAAACCGAATCCACGGCGCGTGCCGAGAGATCGAGCCGTGACACTGCGGCTGTACCCGCCCCCGCAGCGCCAGGTGAGAGAGCGGACATCCCGGATGCGTTTGCAGGGGGTGCCGAGGGTGTGGCTGGAGGCGCTGTCTCTTGCTCGTTGAACGTTCCGACGATGCGGTCGTCAGCGGTGACTCCGGGCGCGCAGAAGATCGATACCATCGTCGCCGACAGCAGAAGAACAGCGCGACGCACGATAGACTTCATGGTCTTGCCCAAACCTGAGGAAGGCGGGATTTTATTCGCCCAAGTGCCACAGGGTCAAAGTGGATGGGTGCTGAGTGCGCAGAAATTGCCAGGAAAATATTCGCAAATTTAATTACTTAGGCAATTTTGGCGTTCAAAAAATCCAAATGCCATCTTCCTGCCGGTGCATCAGGCATGATTTTTCCACTCGCGCAGAATTGCGAAGGTGTCGACTGGGCTCTTCGGCACATGGCCCGCACGGGCCGTCGCAGCCGCAACGACCGCCGCTTCTTCGCTTCGTAGGAACGGGTTTGTGGCCATCTCCAGCGCTAGCGTCGAAGGCAGGGTTGGGCGGCCTTGGGCACGCAAGGATTCGCACTCACGGCGGCGTTCGATGAGCGCCGGATTCCCAGGCTCTACGGCGCATGCGAAGCGCAGATTCGAGAGGGTGTACTCGTGGGCGCAGCAGACACGAGTGTCGGCAGGCAGCGCTGCGAGGCGTGAGAGCGATGCGTGCATCTGCGCGGGGCTCCCTTCAAAGAGGCGTCCGCAGCCGGCGGAGAAGAGCGTGTCCCCACAGAAGAGCAGTTCTTCGCCGAAATAGGCGATATGGCTCGTCGTGTGGCCGGGAACCGCTATCACCTCGAAAGCCAGCGCTTTCGCACCAAGCGAGATCCGGATCTGGTCACCCTCATGTACGGTCTGGGTCAGGCTGGCGATGCGGGGGTCGTCTGGTCCGACAATGAGCGGCGCATGGTGGGCGGCCAGCATCGGCACGCCCCCAATGTGGTCGGCGTGATGGTGCGTGATCAGAATCGCGGTGAGCCGCAGGCTGCGTTCGGATAACAGACTTTCGACGGGCGCCGCATCGCCGGGGTCGACGACGATACAATTCCCGTCTGCGACGAGTGCCCAGATGTAGTTGTCCGAAAAGGCTGAAAGAGGAAGAATTTCCATCCGGCAATTTTCGGCAACGGAGCCCTGATGTCAATTCCCGAATTTGCCGCTTGGCTGGATAGTCCGCTTGGTCACTACCTGATCGAGTGGGAGCAAGGTCGCGTCGACACGCTGGTTGCCGACGTTTTCGGCTTTCGCGCTGTCCAGATCGGCCTGCCCGAGCGCGATTACCTGCGCGAGAACCGCATCGGTTTCCGCTTCTGTTGCGATGAGCACGGTTGCGGCTGCTTGTGTGCTGCGCCGTACGCGCTGCCACTGGAGAGCCAGAGTATCGACCTTATTGTTCTGCCCCATGTGCTCGAGTTCTCGCCGCATCCCCATCAGGTATTGCGTGAAGTGGAGCGTGTCCTCGTCCCGGAAGGGCAAGTGGTGATCACGGGTATGAACCCGGTTAGCCTTTGGGGGGCACGACGGATACTCGCACGCAAGGATGGTGTGTTTCCCTGGCAGGGCCAGTTCCTTAGTCCGCTGCGGCTTAAGGACTGGTTTCAGCTACTTTCCTTCGAGGTCGAAGGGGGCAGCTTTGGTGCCTATATCCCGCCTGTGATGCAGCAGACCTGGATCGACCGCTGGGGTTTCATGGATCAGGCCGGCAAGCGCTGGTGGCCGTTTGCTGGTGGCGCATACGTGGTCAAGGCGATCAAGCGTGTTCAGGGAATGCGCCTGATTTCGCCCATGTGGAGGAATGGCCGGAAACAGGCCAAGGCGCTCGCGCCGGTAGTGCAGAAGCGACCTCTGCCAACACAACGTACAACGGACTTTCGATGACCGAATCGACAATAGACATTTATACCGATGGGGCCTGCAGTGGAAACCCAGGCCCCGGCGGCTGGGGGGCGATCCTGCGCACCGGCCAGCACGAAAAAGAGATATTTGGCGGCGAACCCTCCACTACCAACAACCGTATGGAACTTACCGCGGTGATTCAGGCGCTGGTCAACCTGAAGCGGCCGGTCAGCGCGCGTGTGCACACCGATTCGCAATATGTGCAGAAAGGCATATCGGAGTGGATCCACGGCTGGAAGCGGCGTGGTTGGAAGACGGCCGACAACAAGCCGGTGAAGAATGACGACTTGTGGCGTGAGCTCGACCGGCTTGCCAGCCAGCACAAGATCGAATGGATCTGGGTTCGGGGCCACGCGGGCCATCCGGAAAATGAACGCGCGGATGCGCTTGCCCGACGCGGTGTCGAGCAGGTCAGGGAGAAGTAATGCGGCAGGTTGTGCTGGATACCGAAACAACGGGTCTCGAGTGGCGTAACGGAGATCGGATCATCGAAATCGGCTGTGTCGAACTCTTGAACCGCAAGCTCTCGGGTCGCCACTTTCATGTCTACGTCAACCCCGAGCGCTTGATTGATCCGGGTGCGATGGAGATCCATGGCATCACCGATGAGGATGTCGCCGACAAACCGAAGTTCCGTGAGATTGTTGCCGAGTTCGAGGAGTTCGTATCCGGCGCCGAACTGATCATCCACAACGCCCAGTTCGATGTCGGCTTCCTCAACATGGAACTCGACAGGCTTGGACGCCCGAAGCTGGATGCGCTCTGCACCGGCGTGATCGACACGTTGAAGATGGCCAAGGAGCAGAACCCGGGCAAGAAGGCCTCACTCGATGCGCTCTGTGCCCGCCACGAGATCGATAACGGTCACCGTACATTGCACGGCGCGTTGCTCGACTCGGAACTGCTTGCCGAGGTCTATCTGGCGATGACGCGTGGTCAGGACAGCCTGATCATGGATCTCGACATCGAACCCGTCGTCGTTGAGGGCGAGGAGGGCAGTGGCGTCCATCGTGTACGCAAACCGGGCAAGGTGCTGCGGGCGAGTACCGAGGAACTTGCTGCGCATGACGAGGTGCTGGCGGGAATCGCCAAGGCGAACAAGGGCAAGTGTTTGTGGTTGCCTGCGCCGGAGACTGTGTCGGTCTGAGACAACGAACCGTGCGATTGTATTGGTCGTACGACGGATGTAGAGGAGAGCGGCCACGAGCGCCGCTCTTCTTGCGTTCACGGCATCACGAGATCCTTGTCCTTGTGCAGGACCCTACGCCCCAATTGCGCTGGAATATCTTGTTGGGTTGCATGACCAATCCCCGGCAGGGGGATCTTCGTGTCGTAACGGCCAGATTGAATGTGGTCGAGGATGGCACTGTATATGCGGTGCCGCCTACGGCTTGAATGCTCCGATGAAGATTGCAGGATCTACCCGCACGTCGTTCAGGCTCACATTCCAGTGCATGTGTGGCCCGGTCGCACGCCCGGTCGCACCAACCGCACCGATTACGCCGCCGCGTGGCACCTCGTCGCCTGCCTTTACATCGATGCGCGACAAATGGCAGAACATCGAGATCAGTCCTTGGCCATGGTCGAGAAACACTGTGTTGCCGTTGAAGTAAAGGCTGTCGACCAGAAGCACGCGGCCAGCGGCAGGAGCCTGGATAGCTGTTCCTGCAGCCACGGCAAAGTCGAGTCCCGAATGTGGGTTGCGTTCCTCTCCGTTGAAGAAACGACGCAGGCCGAAGGCGCTTGACAGGGGGCCGTCGACCGGCTTGTCGAACTTCACATTGCTCGGTGTTCCCGGCGTGAAGGTCTGGTATGCGCGGGACTGCATTTCCATTTCCCGCTCGATGCGTGCTGTTTCCTCGGGCGGAGGCGTGACCATACGCTTGTCCTTGAGGCGGATATGCTGCTCGGCATAGCGCTTGGCCCCGATTTCGAACGGGAGCACACGTTTGCTGGCTGCTTCGCGTACTTCGATCTGCTGTGGGCCTCGTGCCTTGAGGGGGATACCGACAATCGCGATCCAGTCTCGGCCCTCCTCGCGAATGACCATCACTGGCTTTCCCTGATATGACGCGGTGGGCGTCGCATCCCCGCTGCCAAGTTGCAGCACCGCAACGCCACCTGGAACGCGCTTGTCGAGCAGTCGGGTGATGAAGCCCTCAGCGTGGACGGACGAAACGCCAAAGAGACCAGCAAGCACGAGGCAAATGGAAAACAGTCGGATCATGGGGGGCCTTGCTTCAAAACGACTAGCCTAACCCGGAACCCGCACATCGCATCATTACAAGAATTGACGATCGGTTGCGGGGGCGATCAAGTGTTCCGGCACGCAGCGGTTTCAGAAGCAGATGCCCGTGCTGGTTAAGTCCAGGCTCTTGGCCAACTGGCGCAGATCGAGCCCCGTTGCCGTGCGCAGCGTGTCTGCCCGGTCGTGCAGGGTTGGGGAATCGATTGAAACCTCTTCGGCGCCGTGCGCGAAAGCCACGATATTGCCGCTCTCGCACATCGGCAAGGCGAGCACCTCGCCTTCGAATGCCGACATCAGGCCTAGTAGCTGTGCCTTGTAACTACGACGCTGGCCAAACAAATTGAACGAGGCTAGCCCGCGCGGGGCGAGGGCAGCGCGGCAGTTGAGGTAAAAGGGTTCGGTCGTGAGTTCCCCCGCATTGGCCTTGTGGTCGAAGCCATCGACCAGGATCGCGTCCCAGTAGCTCGAACGTCGCGTGATGTACTCGGCGCCATCGCCAATGACGATGGCCAATCGGGCATCCTCGTCGGGCAGGCGGAAACTGGCGCGAGCAACCTGCACGACACGTGGATCGATTTCGACCACCGTCACTTTGCACTGAGGGACGAAGCGGTGGAAGTATTTGGCCAGTGAGCCAGCGCCCAGCCCGATCATCAGGACCCGTTTTGGCCATGGCTCGGTGCGGAAGAGGAGCCCCGCTGTCATCAGGCGTGTGTATTCGAGTTCGAGTGCGAAGGGACGGCGGACACGCATGGCGCCCTGGATCCACTCCGAGCCGAAATGCAGGTAGCGGAGGCCAGCTTCTTCACTGACCTCGATGGGGTTGGTCGGGATGTAAGTCATTGCGCGGGAGTAAGCGGATCAAGCTGGCTGTCAGGATGTAGAGGATGGAGCGAGAAGCGGAACAGCCGCTCCCCGTCCGGGTCAACCTTCAGTTCGATCCAGCCGAGGATGGGAGATCCATAGACCTCCATGCGGCGGAAGCGCCGAATCGGCTGTCTGTCGGCATCAAGGAGGGGTCGATCCGAGCGCATCACGTGGGTATCGCCATGGATGAACAGGACTTCGCCCTTAAACGTGTCGAGTGCATTGCGTAGGTCGCCGAGAAGTTCGCCGAAGCCACGTGTGGGCTTGTCTTCGGCCCAGGCTTCGAAGTCGGGATCGGCGTGTGCGAATACGACGATCCCCTTCATTTCTTCACGCTGGGCACGGGCGAAGCTGCGCTCGATCCAACCGCGTACCGCGGCCATGCGCTCCTGGTATTCCTGGCTGCCGATCGCACCATTGCCCCAGTTATTGTTGTTCCCAGGCACATTGATCGTCATGTACATCACGGGGCCGATTCGCCAACGCAAGTGCTCGACAGCCGCACCGAAGTTGAAGGTGACCTGACTCTGCTGTTCGATTTCCAGGCCAGTTTTTGCCGAGAGTGCAGCCTTGCTGAAGAAGACCTCGCGCAGCATTGCGAGGCGCTCGGTGGGCTCATGCTGGCCCGTTGTGCGGCGACGGCACGAAAGCCAGTCGTTTTCTCCTGGTACGTAGATCACCGGCATTGGTGCACTGTCGAAAAGCTGCTTGCGATCAGCGTAAAGCTCGTCAGAGCAAGGCTCGGTACCACTCTTGAAGTCACCCAGATGTACCGCGAAGCGTGCGCCTGCATTGCCCATTTCGCGCAACATCCCAGGCATCTCAGTGCGTTCGTCCTGGTCGTAGGGCATATCTCCGAATGCCGCGAACGAATAAGGCTCGGCGTGGAGCGAGCAGGTGAACAACAGAAAAGCGAGCGCGAGCCAGGGTTTCATCTCACAAGCGCCTTGAGTGCGTAGAGTTGCTCAAGTGCCTCGCGTGGTGTGAGCGTGTCGGGGTCGACGCCAGCCAGTGCTTCAAGGACCGGATGCGGTGGGGCTTCCTCGGACTCCGGTGCGAGTGCGGCGAATAGGTCGGCCTGTGGGCCGCCCGAGGCTTCGCGATTCTCCAGTGCACGCAGCCGCCGGCGGGCTTCGCGCACAACGGGTGCTGGAATGCCGGCGAGTGCGGCGACTTCGATCCCGTAGCTCTGGCTTGCTGGTCCTTCTTCAACCGCGTGGAGGAAGACGATCCGGTGGCCATGTTCGACTGCACCCAAGTGCACGTTTGCGCATTCCGGATGCTCGACCGACAGCCGCGTGAGTTCGAAGTAGTGCGTCGAGAAGAGTGCAAGCGAGCGGTTACGTTCGAGCAGGTGGCGCGCGATTGCGAATGCCAAGGCCATGCCGTCGAAGGTGGATGTGCCGCGGCCGATCTCGTCCATCAGCACGAGGCTGTTGTCGGTTGCGCCATTGAGGATCGCTGCGGCCTCGGTCATCTCGACCATGAAGGTGGAACGCCCGGAGGCAAGATCGTCTGAGGCGCCGATGCGCGTGAAGATGCCGTCGACCGGTCCGATTTCGGCACGCTGTGCTGGCACGAATGCGCCGCAGTGGGCGAGCAGTACGATCAAAGCAATCTGGCGCATGTAGGTCGATTTGCCGCCCATGTTGGGGCCGGTGACGAGCAGCATGCGGCGGGTCGGGGACAGCCCGCAGTCGTTTGCAATGAAACTGTCCACCTGGCGCTCGACGACTGGATGGCGGCCGCCTTCGATGCAAAGGCCTGCATCACGACGGAAGACTGGACGACGATAGTCGTAGCGGGCTGCGACGCGGCCGAAGGCATTCAGTCCATCAAGCAACGCTATGGCGCGGGCGATGCGCAGGAAGGCCGTGATTTCATCCGCGAGTTGCTCGAGGATCTCTTCCCATAGGCCTTTTTCGCGCGCAAGGGCACGCTCCTGTGCCGAAAGCGCCTTGTCCTCGAAGGCTTTTAGCTCGGGCGTGATATAGCGCTCGGCATTCTTCAATGTCTGGCGGCGACGATAGTCGTCGGGGATCTTGCTTGTGTTGGCATGGCTGACTTCGATGTAGAAGCCGTGGACCTTGTTGAACTCGACTTTCAGGCTCGTGATACCGGTGCGCTCGCGCTCGCGGGCTTCGAGGTCGATCAGGAAGGCTCCGCAGTTGGCTTGGATGTTGCGCAGCTCGTCGAGTTCGGTGTCGAAACCTTCGGCGATCACGCCACCGTCGCGGACGTTGCTCGCAGGGTCTTGAGCAATCGCGCGCAGCAGCAGTTCGGCGGGGGCTTCCGGCGTTTCGAGATCCTGCGTGATGCTTGCAAGCAGCGGCGCATCGCCCTGCGGAATTGCTGTGCGGAGCTCGGGAAGCCGGGCCAGTGTGTCGCGCAATGCTGCGAGGTCGCGCGGACGGGCGCTTCGCAGCGAGATGCGGGCGGTGATCCGCTCAACGTCGGCCAGACCGCGCAGGACGCGTGCGAGTGCTTCGCCCGCCAAGCCCTGGTCCGCAAGGAGCGCGTCGACTGCAGCATGACGATGCGCCGCAGCGTTGCGGTCGGTGAGCGGATGGTGCAGTGCGTGGCGCAACCAGCGCGAGCCCATCGAGGTCTCGCACAGGTCGAGGAGGGAGAACAGCGTCGGAGCGGGTTCACCCCGTAATGTTTCGGTGAGTTCGAGATTGCGTCGTGTAGCAGCGTCCATGCGCAGGTATTCGGATTCCTGCTCGACGGTCAGCCCCGTAATGTGAGCAAGATTCTGGCGTTGCGTAGCGCGTGCGTAGTCGAAAAGGGCGGCGGCGGCGGCCAGTGCGACGTCCATGCCTTCGGCCCCAAAGCCCGAAAGATCACGCGTACCGAAATGCTCTGGCAGCAGCTTGTGCGCGGTGGCGGCGTCGAACTGCCAGTCGGCTAGTCGGCGTACCGCAGCAACCCGTGCTTCGACCACGGAAAGCGCGAATCCCTCGGGTAACAACGCTTCGGCAGGGCGTAGGCGTTCCAGTTGGGTGCCAATCTGCTCAGGCGCGCATTCGAGCAGCCGGAAATCACCGTTGGCGAGATTCAGCCAAGCGAGTCCCAGACGGCCACGATGCAGGTTCACAGCCAGAAGCGGTGCATCGACCTTGTCGTCGAGCAGTGCGGAGTCCGTTAGCGTGCCGGGCGTGACGATGCGGCTCACTGCGCGCTCCATGGGCCCCTTGGTTGTCGTGGGGTCGCCAACCTGCTCGGCGATGACTGCCGACTCCCCCATCTTCACGAGCTTGGCGAGATACGGCTCCAGCGCATGGAACGGTACGCCCGCCATCTGGATCGGCTTACCCGCCGACTTGCCGCGCGTGGTCAACGTGATGTCGAGCAGCTTTGCGGCGCGTTCGGCGTCGTCGAAGAACAGCTCATAGAAGTCACCCATGCGATAGAAGAGCAGGGTGTCTGGATGCTGGGCCTTGAGCGCGAGATAGGCCTGCATCATCGGTGTGTGGTCGGCGGATGCCGTGGATACGGTGGGTTTGTTCTGAGCCAAGGTGCGTGCGATGCCGGGAAGGCGTCGTCCAGACGGAAGGTCGAAACCCGCGATTATAGGTTTTCGCCGTCCTGCGTCAGAATCTCGGCATCGCCGATGCGGCGTCAAGCGGAGGCTTCGGGATGGATCTCGATCGGCTCAGGCAGGAAGCAGTCGATGCGCGCGACAAGGCCTATGCGCCTTACTCCGGTTTCAGTGTTGGTGCAGCGTTGCTGACGCGTGATGGACGCTTATTCCATGGTTGCAACGTGGAGAACTCGGCCTACGGTTTGTGTAACTGTGCTGAACGTACAGCATTGTTTGCGGCTGTCGCGGCCGGCTACGGGCCAGGTGATTTTGCGGCGCTCGCTGTGATCGGTGACACCGATGGGCCGATCGCGCCTTGCGGTGCTTGCAGGCAGGTGATGATCGAACTCGGCCTACCCGACTTGGCGGTCGTGCTGTGTAACCTCGAAGGTGAAACCGAGATGACGACCGCGGGCAAACTGTTGCCAGGAGCCTTCCGCATGGATCCGCGGGTATGAGAGAGGGCAGCATGCAAGAGCGCAAGAAGGTTTTTCATCTTGGACTCGACGAGACCATGCTCGGCGGAGCGACGCTTGCGATCCTGCCCGGTGACCCGGCCCGTAGCGAACGCATCGCGAGCCGGTTGGATGTGCCGTGGCAACTTGCGAGCCGCCGAGAGTTTAATTCCTGGCTGGGCTGGCTCGACGGCAGTCCGGTCGTTGTCTGTTCGACAGGTATCGGTGGTCCCTCGACTTCGATCGTTGTCGAGGAACTGGCGCAACTTGGCGTGCGCACTTTCCTGCGCGTGGGTACCACGGGGGCGATCCAACCGCATATCGATGTTGGCGATGTCGTCGTTACCACCGCTTCGGTCAGGCTCGACGGCGCGAGTCTCCATTTCGCCCCAGCGGTCTATCCAGCGGTTGCGGACTTTGCGTGCACGACTGCGCTGGTCGAGGCTGCGCGAGCGCTAGGCTTACGTGCACATGTCGGCATCACAGCGTCCTCGGATACGTTCTATCCGGGACAGGAGCGCTACGACACCTACTCCGGGACTTTGGACTGCGACTGGAAGGGGAGCATGAAGCGCTGGCAGGTGCTGCGGGTGCTCAACTACGAAATGGAGTCTGCCACCCTCCTGACGATGTGTGCGACGCTTGGGCTGCGCGCAGGGGTAGTGACGGCAGTGATTGCCAATCGTGTGCGGGAGGCACTGCCTGACGAGGCGGTTGTTGCTGCTGCGGAGGAGAACGGGATCGCTGTCGTTGTTGAGGCGGTGCGGCGCTTGCGCGCTGGCTGACTGTTCAATGGTGCGGGCTGTGGGTGGTCTGCCGTTTCTGGGGAAACCCCAATCCGCAAGGCAGAACGGACCCGCATGGGTCCGTTCTGCCGGCTGGTCAGGACGGGTCAGTCAGTGAAGAACTGCCGCACCTTGTCCATCCAGCTCTTGGCGCGTGGCGTCTGACGCGCGGCTTCTTGCACGGTGATCTCATCGAATTCACGCAGGATTTCGCGTTGACGGTCCGTCAGATTCACTGGTGTTTCAACCACGACATGACAGAGCAGGTCGCCCGGATGGCCCGAGCGCACGTTGCGGATGCCCTTCCCGCGCAGGCGGAATACTTTGCCGCTTTGTGTTTCACCTGGAATCTTGAGCTTGGCTGCGCCATCGAGTGTCGGAATTTCGATTTCCCCACCGAGTGCCGCTGCGGCAAAACCGATCGGCATCTCGCAGTGCAAATCATCGTGATCGCGCTGGAACACTGTGTGTTCCTTGACGTGGATCTCGACGTAGAGGTCCCCGGAAGGGCCGCCATTGACGCCGGGCTCGCCGTAGCCCGCGTGGCGTAGGCGCATTCCGTTGTCGATGCCGACGGGAATCTTCACCTCCAGCGTCTTCTGTTTCTTGGTGCGCCCGGAACCATGACAGGTCCCACATGGATCGGCGACGAAGCGGCCGGAGCCATGGCACTTCGGACAGGTTTGCTGGATCGAGAAGAAGCCTTGCTGCATGCGTACCTGACCGGCGCCGCCGCAGGTCGGGCAGGTCTTGGGCTGCGTGCCAGGTTTGGCGCCCGAACCGTGGCAAATCTCGCATTCCTCCATCACCGGGATGCGAATGGTTTTTTCCGCGCCGCGAGCGGCTTCCTCTAGCGTGATTTCGAGGTTGTAGCGCAGGTCTGCCCCACGATAGACGTTCGAACGTCCGCCCCCGCCACCGCCACCACCGCGGCCACCGCCGAAGATTTCATCGAAGATGCCGCCGAACGCGTCGGCGAAGCTGCCTTCGAAGCCGGCGCCGCCGGCACCGAATCCGCCTGGGCCGCCAGCTGCGGACGGATCGACGCCAGCATGTCCGTAACGGTCATACGCTGCGCGCTTGTTGCCATCGGTAAGCACTTCATAGGCTTCTTTGGCTTCCTTGAATTTGTCCTCGGCGCTTTTGTCGTTCGGATTTCGATCTGGGTGGTACTTTGCCGCGAGTTTCCGGTACGCCTTCTTGATCTCGTCGTCCGACGCGTCGCGATTGACGCCGAGTACCTCGTAAAAATCTCTTTTGGCCATCTTGCGGGTCCGTTCCGGGGAGCAGTTCTTTGCCGTCCCGATTGCGCAAAAGGCCGGGCAGGGTGGCGTACGCCACGTTTGCCCGGCCGGGGTTCAGTAAATGAACGGTTTCAAAAAGCGCGCCAGACTTACTTCTTGTCCTTCACTTCGGTGAATTCGGCGTCGACCACGTTGTCATCGGCCGGCTTCGATTCCGAGGCGCCCGCGCTTGCACTACCGGCTGCACCCGCGTCACCTTGCTGCGCGTACATCTTCTCGCCAAGGGTTTGGCTGGCCATCGCGAGTGCTTGGGCCTTGGCCTCGATATTGGCCTTATCGTCGCCCTTGATCGCTTCCTCGGCATCCTTGATCGCAGCTTCGATCTTGGCCTTCTCGTCGGTCGAAACCTTGTCGCCGTGCTCGGCGATTGCCTTTTTCGCGGTGTGGATCAGCGCATCGCACTGGTTGCGCGCGTCGACCAGCTCGCGGGCCTTGCGGTCTTCTTCGGCATGTGCCTCGGCATCCTTGACCATCGTGTTGATCTCGTCGTCCGAAAGGCCGGAGTTCGCCTTGATCGTAATCTTGGCTTCCTTGTTCGTGGCCTTGTCCTTCGCAGACACGTGCAGAATGCCATTCGCATCGATATCGAAAGTGACCTCGATCTGCGGCATGCCGCGCGGAGCGGGCGGAATGTCGCCGAGGTTGAACTGACCCAGGCTCTTGTTTGCCGAAGCCACTTCGCGCTCGCCTTGCAGTACGTGAATCGTCACCGCGGTCTGGTTGTCGTCAGCGGTCGAGAACACCTGCTGCGCCTTGGTCGGGATCGTGGTGTTGCGCTTGATGAGCGGGGTCATTACGCCACCCAGCGTTTCGATACCGAGCGTCAGCGGGCACACGTCGAGCAGCAGCACGTCCTTGACTTCGCCTTGCAGCACGCCACCCTGGATCGCGGCGCCGACGGCGACGGCCTCGTCCGGGTTGACGTCACGGCGGGCGTCCTTGCCGAAGAACTCTCTCACCTTTTCCTGGACCTTCGGCATGCGGGTCTGACCGCCGACAAGGATCACGTCGTCGATGTCGGAGACCTTCAGGCCTGCGTCCTTGAGTGCCTTGCGGCACGGTTCGATCGTTGCGTCAACGAGTTGTTCGACGAGCGATTCGAACTTGGCGCGGGTGATCTTCATCGTCAGGTGCGCCGGCACACCGTTGGCCATTGTGATGTACGGCTCGTTGATTTCGGTCTGCTGCGATGACGATAGTTCGATCTTGGCGCGTTCGGCTGCAGATTTGATCCGCTGCAGTGCGATTGCGTCCTTGGAAAGATCCACGCCGTTTTGCTTCTTGAACTCTTCAACGATGTAGTCGATCACGCGTTGGTCGAAGTCTTCACCGCCGAGGAAGGTGTCGCCATTGGTGGCCAGTACTTCGAACTGCTTGTCGCCATCGATATCGGCGATATCGATGATCGAAATATCGAACGTACCACCGCCCAGGTCGAATACCGCGACCTTCTTGTCCTTGCCGGAAACCTTGTCCATACCGAAGGCGAGTGCGGCCGCGGTCGGTTCGTTGATGATCCGCTTGACCTCGAGGCCGGCGATACGGCCCGCGTCCTTGGTGGCTTGGCGCTGGCTGTCGTTGAAGTAGGCCGGCACGGTGATGACCGCCTCGGTGACTTCCTCACCGAGGTAGTCTTCAGCGGTCTTCTTCATTTTGCGCAGAACGTCGGCAGAAACCTGCGGTGGGGCCATTTTCTTGCCACGCACGTCGACCCAGGCGTCACCGTTGTCGGCCTTGAGGATGGTGTAGGGCATCAGGTTGATGTCCTTCTGGACTTCCTTTTCCTCGAAGCGACGGCCGATCAGGCGCTTGATTGCGTAGAGCGTGTTCTTCGCATTCGTCACCGCCTGGCGCTTCGCCGGCGCGCCGACAAGCACTTCGCCTTCTTCCATGTAGGCGACGATAGAGGGCGTCGTGCGTGCGCCTTCAGAGTTTTCGATGACTTTGGGCACACCGCCTTCCATGACGGAAACGCAGCTGTTGGTGGTGCCGAGGTCGATACCGATGATCTTGCCCATGTTGTCAGTTCCTTGAATTCGCTGGATTTATGAAAGCCTGTACTCGATGTGGGGTGGCGGGACGGGCTTTCAAGACCCTGAGCCGCTGGAAACCGCGACAAGGGCGGGCCGAATCACCCGCCCTTCGAGCAGATATCCCTTCTGGAAAACCTGGACCACGGTATTGGCCGGTTGGTCACTCGGCACCATGCTCATTGCTTGGTGGTGGTTGGGATCGAATTTCTCACCCGCTGGATTGACTTCCGTGACGTTGCCTTTTTCGAAGGCACGCACAAGGTTACGCAGAGTCAGTTCGACGCCTTCGCGGATCGAGTCAAGCGTGGGCGCTTCGACGGCGAGCGCCTGTTCGAGACTGTCCTTCACCGGGAGCAGTTCGGAGGCGAACTTCTCGATTGCGAATTTGGAGGCTTTGATGACCTCCTCGGCCGAGCGGCGGCGGACGTTTTCGGTCTCCGCTTTGGCGCGCAGCCAAGCGTCGTGCAGCTCGGCTGCCTTCAGTTCGGCTTCGCGCAGTTGGTGTTCGAGTCCCGGGACCGTGTCCTTGGTATCCGACGGCGATTCGGGCGTGGCCTCGTTTGCGCTGGGAGTCGTTTCATCGACGGTCAGCTCGGGTTCGGTTTTCGGGTTCGGTTGATTTTCCTGCATGGCGTGAGTGCTCCTGAATGCATCTTTTGAGGCGAGTTGGGGCGTATTCCCGAATTTCAAGTACCGTCGGAACTTTTTGCGATGCCATTCCGGCGATAAACTTAAATGGATCACAGGAGCATCCATGGCGGCGCAGCCAGCACGAATCGGCAAGTTCAAGATCCTTCGCGAGGTGGGCCGCGGAGCGACAGCAGTCGTCTATTTGGCGGAGAGTCCCGAGTACCCTCAGCCGATTGCTCTCAAGCACGTGTCGTTCCGCGACAGGTCCAAGGACGAGGCCAAGTGGAACCGACGACTCCTCAAACTGCTGCGCGCCGAGCAGGCCGTTGCCGAACGGCTCGATCACCCGCACATCATCAAGATCCACGAAACAGTGATCGAGGAAGAGCAGGCTTATGTGGTGATGGAGTATTTCGCGGGGGAGTCGCTTGAGCGTTACTGCTCATTCGACAAGTTGCTCCCGTTGCATCGTGCGGTGAGCATCGTCTTCAAGTGCTGCATGGCGCTCGATCACGCCTTCAAGAACGGTATTGTCCATCGAGATATCAAGCCGGCGAACATCCTGGTCGATGAACAGGACAACGTGAAGATCACCGACTTCGGTCTGGCGATGAACGTCAGGAAGCAGAGTGACACTGACTCGACCTTCATCATGGGCGTGGGCTCGCCCGCCTATATGAGCCCGGAACAGATCAAGTCGTACCCGCTCAACCAGAAAACTGACCTTTATTCGCTTGGTGTGGTGCTTTTCCACCTGATGACTGGGCGCTTGCCTTTCCGTGCCAAGAATCCGGCGCAACTCGTCTACAAGATCATCAATGCCGATCCACCTTCGGTCTGCGGCCTCAATCCCGCAGTGCCAGAACAGATGGATGCAATTATCCGGAAGGCGCTCGAAAAGGATCTTTACTCGCGTTACAAGAATGGCGTTGAGTTTGCAAAGGATCTTTCCGGTGTGCGTTTCAAGATCGTCGATGAAAAGGATCTTGAAGAAGACAATTCACACTGGGGACAGTTGCGGCGTTTGCCGTTCTTCACAGAATTTGACGATATCGAGATCTGGGAGGCGCTGAGGATTTCGCAGTGGCGCCACATTGAGGCCCGGATATCCTTGATCAAGGAAGGCAGTTCGGATTCGCGTTTTGGCATCATCGCAGAGGGTCAGGTTGAAGTATCGGTTAACGGTCGAAAGGTCGCTGAACTTGGGCCTGGAGACGTCTTTGGCGAGAGTGCGTTCCTTGATCAGCAAGATAAGCGTCAGACAGCGTCTGTCTCGACCATTACGTCAGTCAGTTACCTCGAGGTAAATCCAGCAGCGCTCGACCTTTCGAGCGAGGAATGCCTCGATCGTTTTCGCCAAAGGCTTACCAGTATTGCCATTCGCAGACTCGCCGCAGCCCAGCGCGAACTGGCACGGTACGGCGGCCCTGCCCAGACAGTCCGTGATTCAAATTCGGCAGGTTTCGAGCTACAACTCGTTGGCGATTGAATTATCTGCCGCGGCATTGTTTTCGCACGTTAGTCCGTAATTACTCCAGCCACTCGGCCCAGATCCCGGCAGCATTCCATATTCGCCTCTTGAGTGTGGACACGTTCTTGATCCGGGCTGGAATCCAGCTAAAGTTTCCTTGCAGCAGGTCGATTTCCCGCTCATCCGCAGATTATCAAAGCGAATGGAGGACAGACCGTGGCCCGTGGAAGCGTATATGGAATCAGCCGGGTGGATAACGAAGTCAGCCGGACCCACGGTTGGCTTGTGACCATCCAGAGGCGCGGAGTTATTTACCGCAAACATTTCTCTGATGGTGTGTTTGGCGGGAAGCAGAAATCGTTTAATGCCGCCAAAAGCTACCGCGACGAAATCATCGAGAACTACCCGCCTTTTTCGATGCGGGAATATTCAAATATTGTTAAAAAGAACAACCGTTCAGGTGTTGTCGGTGTGTGCCGTTATTGTGCATCGGAGACCCGCGACATGCCTGAGGAAAAGCAGCGCTGGTTCTGGGTTGCATCGTGGCCGTTGCCGGACGGTCGCCGCAAGCGCGTGAAGTTCTCGGTCAAGAAATATGGCGAGGATGGAGCCTTCAAGATGGCCCTCAAAGCGCGCAAGGACGCCCTCAAGAAGCTCGAAGGAGAATTCGATCCAGGTGCTGTTCGCCGCAAGCCTGCGCGGCGCCGTGCATCCGACAGTGCTCGTCGGAATGCCTGAGGGGATTTGCCCAATCGGTGCGAGCAATTGGAATGCAATACTTTACGATCGTCCTTCTCGCTTGCCGAGCGCAATATCGATCAGAATCGAGAGAACGCTATATAGCAGGGCTCCCCAGAATGCTGCGCCAAAGGTCGGAACCTGAATCCCTGGCACGAGGCCCGATACCGCCCAGAACGCCAATGCGTTGATAACCAGAGCAAAAAGGCCAAGTGTAAGCAAACTTACGGGTAGGGTGATGAGCAGTAGCACCGGCTTGATGAAGGTGTTTACGAGACCGAGCAATAGGGCAAAGACCAGAGCAGCTCCCCAACTGCTTACGTGGATGCTGGTTACCAGTTCTGGTACGAGCATCACAGCGATTGTATTGAGGGCCCAGACGGCAATCAGATGCAATTGGTTGCTCCCTATTCGATTTCGTTCATTCGTGCAGGATGCAGCTGCTGCGTGCGCGGGGCCTCGGCGGCGAGCCAGTCGCCAGCCTTGCGTTCGACCAGACCTTGCAGGCAATGGATCCAGTCAGTGCTTTCGTTGAGTGCGGGAATGTAAGTGAACCGTTCCCCGCCGGCAGCAAGAAAGTCGGCGCGGCATTCCATTCCGATTTCCTCAAGGGTTTCGAGGCAGTCGGAGACGAATCCCGGACACATGATGTCGACCGATTTCACGCCCGACTTGGCAAGTTCGATGAGGCTTGCCTGCGTATAGGGTTGTAGCCACTCGGCTCGACCGAAACGTGACTGAAAGGTCATCAGGTACTCGTCAGGAGTCAGGCGCAACGCGTCAGCCAGTTTCTTGGCCGTCGCACGGCATTCGCTTTCGTACGGGTCGCCGCGCTCAGTGACAAAGCGCGGAACGCCGTGAAAGCTCATGACGAGGCGTTGGGCACGTCCTTGTCTCTGCCAATGCAGGCGAACGCTTTTTTCGAGCGCCGATATATAGGCGGGTTCGGAGTGAAAGCTGCCGCCTAGTCGCAGCTCGGGCAGTGAGCGGTGCTTGCACATCCACGCGGCGAGTGCGTCGGCGACTGAGCCGGTCGTGCTGCCGGCATATTGTGGGTAAAGCGGTAGGATCAACACCCGGTTGCACCCTGCAGCCATCAGGGCGTCGAGTTTGTCCCCGACTGCGGGTTTGCCATAACGCATGGCGTGGTCGATAACCAAGCTATGGCCTGACTGCCCAAGATAGCCTTTGAGGAGCTTGGCTTGGCGCTCCGTGTGCACCGCAAGGGGAGACCCTTCGCGGTCCCAGATCGAGGCGTACTTGGCGGCGGATTTCGCCGGTCGTGTGCGCAAGATTACACCGTGCAGGATCAGTTGCCAGATCGGGCGGGGAATTTCGACCACGCGCGGATCAGAAAGGAATTCTGCAAGGTACGGCCGCAGTGCTGCGGCGGTGGGGGCGGCGGGCGTTCCCAAATTGACGAGCAGTACGCCGACGCGGCGAACGCCGGCCGGATCGCGTGGCGGTTCAGGGCAATATCGAGACATGGCGCTCAGTTTGTGGGGGTTAGCGCGGAACTCAGGAGGCGCGCAGTGATGTCGACGATCGGAATTACGCGCTCATACGCCATGCGAGTCGGGCCGATCACGCCAACCGAACCGACGACCTGCCCATCGACTGAATAGGGTGCCGTGATAACCGTACATTCGTCGAGCGATGCAATCCCCGATTCGCCGCCGATATAGATTTGCACGCCTTGGGCTTTGCGCGAAATGTCGAGCAGTTGCAAGAGGTTCGTCCGGTTGTCGAACAGACGAAAAAGCTCGCGCAGCCGCACCATGTTGGAGGACAGATCCTCTACCTCCAGCAGGTTGCGTTCGCCGCTGATGACATAGTTCTGGTCATTTTCCGCCAGCGCCTCCTGGCCAGCGGCGATTGCGGCGGCCATCAGGTCGGACATGTCGGTGCGTAGCTGCGCCAGTTCCTCCACCAAGCGTTTGCGGATTTCATCGAAATCCAGGCCAGAGAAATGCTCGTTGAGGAAGTTTGTCGCGCGCTGCAGTTCGGCCGCGCTATAGGAGCGCTCGGTAAACAAAATGCGATTCTGTACATCGCCCTTGGCGCTCACGATGATCAGCAGGATTCGTCGCGCCGAAAGCCCTACGAATTCGATCTGCCGAATCTTCGCCGCGTCCGAGCGGGGCGCTACGACCACGCCGGCAAAGCGTGTGAGGTCGGACAGAATCTGTGAGGCTGCGTTGATGAGCCTCTGCGGCTGATCAGGCAGAAGATGACTTTTGAGCTCCTGGATCTGCGTATGCTCGATTGGCCGTACCGTGAGCAGGCTGTCGACAAAAAACCGATAGCCGCGTGCGGTCGGAATTCGGCCGGAGGAGGTATGCGGGCTGGCAATAAATCCGAGCTCTTCGAGATCGGCCATTACATTGCGGATCGTCGCTGGCGAGACTTCGAGGCCAGACGACTTCGACAACGCGCGCGAGCCGACAGGCTGCCCTTCGGCGATATACCGTTCGACGAGCGTCTTGAGCAGGACCTGCGACCGTTGGTCGAGCGCCTGCATTCCTTTCTGGGCTTCCATGCGGAGGGATTCTAGGCAAAATCCCCCCCGCTGTGCGACCGCGGTTGGCAGCACCCTTATGGTTTAATTCGCGCCATGCAAAAAGACTTCCAGACGGTTGCACTGATCGGCAAGTACCAGAGTCCCGAGGTTGCGGGTGCGGTGTTGCAGCTCGCGCGCTTCCTGCGCGAATATGGTGTCGAGGTACTTATCGAGCAGGCGACGGCCAGTTCGACTGGGGTATCCCCGGAATTCCGCGTCGCAACTTACGACGAGATCGGCTCTCATGCCGATCTCGCGGTCGTGCTTGGTGGTGATGGAACCTTGCTGAATGCCGGTCGAAGGCTTGCAAGTCATGCGGTGCCTCTTGCTGGCGTTAATCAAGGTCGGCTCGGTTTCCTGACTGACATTCCACGTCACGACATGCTCGCCAAGATGGAACAGATCCTCAGTGGAAACTTCAGCCGCGACGAACGCATGCTGCTTGACGCTGAAGTGCTGCGCGGGGGAGACCGCATGTTCCAGACGACGGCGGTCAACGATGTCGTACTCAGCAAGGGCGATTCCGGCCGTCTGATCGAAGTCGAGCTCCAGATTGATGGGGAATTTGTATATTCACAACGGTCGGACGGCGTCATTGTTTCGACCCCCACGGGCTCGACCGCCTACGCAATGTCCGCCAACGGTCCGATCTTGCATCCTGGTGTCACTGGAATCGCGCTGGTTCCCTTGTGCCCACATGCGCTCTCGAATCGGCCGGTGACCGTGTCGGACTCGTGCACGATTGATTTGGTGATCCAGCCACCCCACGACGCAAGGGTGCACTTTGACGGTCAGGCGCGTTTTGAGGCGCATGCCGGCGACCGGGTGCGGATCAAGCGCTCGGAAGACGTGATCTGCCTGCTTCATCCCCCCGGTTATAGCTATTTCTCCATCCTGCGCCAAAAGCTCCACTGGAGCGCCACGCCAAACTGAGGGGGCTCCCGTGCTGCGACGCCTCGCGATTCGCGACTTCGTACTTGTTGATCGGCTTGAACTTGAATTTGCCGACGGTTTCGGGACGCTGACTGGCGAGACCGGTGCAGGCAAGTCAATCCTGCTCGATGCCTTGTCCCTGATTCTTGGTGCGCGGGCTGAGAGTTCCCTTGTACGCAATGGTTGCGACCGCGCCGAGGTGTCCGCAACGTTCCATCCGGCTGCCGCAAGCCCGGTTTGGGCGTGGCTCGCGGCGAACGATTTTGGTGTAGATCCAGAGTTGCTGGTGCGTCGGATTGTCGAGTCCGGCGGCCGTTCGCGTGCTTATATCAATGGGTCGCCTGTGACCGGCACCCAGTTGAAGGAACTTGGCGAACATCTGGCAGATATCCATGGCCAGCATGCCCACCACGCGCTATTGCGTACCGATGCGCAGCGCGAGTTGTTGGATGCTCAGGCTGGTGCCACACAGCTTGCGCGCGAAGTCACCGATAAATATCGCGCATGGCAGCTTGCACGGCGCGAACGTGAGGCGGCTCTGGCTGCAAGCGAATCGGCAGCGCGCGAGCGGGAGATGCTCGAATGGCAACTCGGTGAGGCACGTGTGCTGACGTTTCGGCTTGAGGAGTGGCTGGCGACGAATGCCGATCATCAGCGTTTATCGCATGCAGCCGGACTGATCGAGGGCGCAGGCGCGGCGCTTGCAGCACTCGACGAGGACGAACCGGCTCTAGGGCCTCAGGTGGAGCGACTGGCACACAGGCTAGCCGATCTTGCGCGATTTGATGCGACGCTCGCGCCGATCACACAGCTATTGGCCGACGCGGGCATTCAGCTCAGCGAGGCCGCATCTGAATTGCGGCGCTATCGCGATCGGGTCGAGACCGACCCTGACGCGCTGGGTGAGTGTGAGCGTCGGATTGCGGCGGTCACTCAGTTTGCGCGCAAGTACCGTATCGCACCGGAGCAAATTCCTGTGCTGGAGCAAGGTTGGGCAGAAAGGCTTGCAGCAATAGAGCGGGCCGCCGACGTCGACGGGTTGGCCCGGGCAGAAGCTGCCATGGAGGCCGTTTTCCGCGAGGCGGCGATGGCGCTCTCGAGCCTGCGTGTCGGGGCTGCGGCGGAACTCGGGCGGGAAGTCTCTGCCGCCATGCAGGAACTGGCAATGGGAGGCGGTCGCTTCGAAGTGAAGCTGGAACCGCTGGAACAAGGCGGGGGGCATGGGCTGGAGGGCGTCGAATTCCTCGTGACGGCAAATCCGCAGCAGCCGTTGCGTGCACTTGCCAAGGTGGCGTCCGGAGGCGAACTGTCACGTATCGGTCTCGCAATCCAGGTCATTGCGAGCCGCGCGGCAACTACGCCAACGCTGATTTTTGACGAAGTCGACGTCGGTATCGGTGGAAGTGTCGCCGAAATTGTTGGCAGGCACCTGAAAGCGCTCGGCACGGAGCGCCAAGTGCTTGTTGTGACTCACCTTCCGCAGGTCGCGGCCCAGGCGGACTGGCAATGGCGCGTCAGCAAGGCTGACGGCGGTAGCGGCGTGCGTTCGACGGTGACGCCGCTTGATCGTAAGGGCAGGATCAGCGAGATCGCGAGGATGCTTGGCGGAGTGGATATCACCGATACCACCCGCGCACATGCAGCGGAGTTGCTTGGCTACGCCTGATCGTCGGGTACTGAGTTTGGGTCGATTTTTTCAGAAATCGGCCTGAAGCCATCCGAACGGGGAGTGGGCGCTGTCGCACCCGCATTGCGTGGCACTAGCAAGGAGGCGTTTGAGCCGCAGGCGAAAAGACCCGCCAACTGAGTGGCGGGTTTGCGTTTTTTCTATGTCCGGCCTGTCAGGAGTGATGCCCGAAACCCGACGTCGGGTTCAGCTTGCGATGTGGGCAGTCTTCTTTGAGACAGTCGACATAGAGGTGCAGGGCATGCTCGCGCACCTTGAAGCCGCGTTCGGTTGCAATCCGGTTCTGGCGGGCTTCGATTTCGGGGTCGATGAATTCCTCAACCCGCCCGCATTGCATACAGACAAGATGGTCGTGGTGCTGGCCGTGGTTCAGCTCGAAAACCGCCTTGGCGGATTCGAAGTGGTGACGTTCAAGCAGGCCGGCCTGTTCGAACTGGGTCAGCACGCGGTAAACGGTGGCCAGCCCGATATCCATGCCCTCGTTCATCAGCAGGCGATAGACATCTTCAGCGGTCATGTGGCGCTGATCGCTGTGCTGGAAAAGTTCGAGGATCTTGAGCCTGGGCAGCGTTGCCTTGAGGCCCATGCTCTTGAGGTTCTGGGAATTGCTCATTGCCGGGGCAGAAAAGAGGGCCAAAGGAAATGATATAGTCTGCCGCCAGTTTTGGAAACGCGACTCTGAAATTCAAATCCTTGCGCGCCTGCCACAAAATGTCTCTTTTCTCCCGTCGTCTTGCAGTCCTTTCGTTGTCCCTTGCAGTGGTCCTGCTTTCCGGCTGCGAGTTCCTGCGTCCTTATCGGATAGATATCCGACAGGGCACAGCGATCACCGGTGAAATGGTCGGCAAGCTTAAAGTGGGCATGACTCCCGATCAGGTCAGGTTCGTGCTCGGCACGCCGCTGCTGACCGATCCGTTCCATGCCGATCGCTGGGACTATCCGTATGAATTCCGCCAGGGACGCAAGTCCGACTACGAGCGACATCTGTTCAGCGTGTTCTTCAAGGATGGGAAGCTTGACCGCTGGTCGGGCGACATCGAGGCGGAACCGGACAAGGAAGAGCGCCAGAATCGCGTGGTCGATATTGCGGCCGACAGGAAGTAGCTGGTAAGGGAGGAAGAAATGGCTGTGAAGCTTGCTATCGCGGGCGCTTCGGGGCGCATGGGCCGCATGTTGATCGAGGCGGCGCAGAGAGACGAATCGGTGGAGCTCGTCGCGGCGCTTGAGCGTGAGGACAGTCCCCTGATCGGTCGTGATGTCGGTGAGTTGATCGGGAGTGCGATAGGCATCGCGATCAGCTCTGACATCGACGCAGCCTTTGCGATTGCCGATTGCATGATTGACTTTACGCGGCCCGAGGCGACGCTCACGCATGTCGCCGCTGCCGTGATGGCGGGCAAATCGATTGTTGTCGGTACGACGGGGTTCGATGCTGCCGGCAAGGCGACGATAGCCTCGGCCGCCGAGAAGATTTCGCTGGTGTTTGCGCCGAACATGGCGGTTGGCGTGAACGCGGTGTTCAAGTTGCTCGATGTCGCCGCGCGCATTCTTGCCGAGGGGTACGACATTGAAGTGATCGAGGCGCATCACCATCACAAGGTTGATGCACCCTCCGGTACTGCGCTGCGCATGGGCGAGGTGGTTGCGCGTGCAGCGGGGATCGATCTTGAAACCAACGCGGTGTACGGTCGTGAAGGCGTGACCGGTGAGCGTCCGCTCCGTCAGATTGGTTTCTCGACGATTCGCGGCGGCGATATCGTCGGGGATCACACGGTACTGTTTGCTGGCATTGGCGAACGGATCGAGATCACACATAAATCGGGTAGCCGAATGCCTTATGCGCTCGGTGCGTTGCGTGCGGCGCGGTTCCTCGCCGGACGCGGTGCCGGCGCCTATGACATGCAGGATGTCCTGGGCCTCAAGTAATCGAGACGCTCAGGCGGTCGGCCACGACACAGCCGCTCCGTTTTGAACCATTCGCCGGACCTCTGCATGCTGCCGTCAGACACGAGAGCAACTTCCAGCGTTGGCGCCACAACCGCTTGTTCGCCCAACCCCAAAGCACGCCGGGATGAGGGGGATTCTGAGCGCCGAACAGAATTGC
>JAVBUM010000075.1:0-22029 GCA_031555325.1 Niveibacterium sp.
GCCGCACGCTGGCTGGCGCCGATTCTTTGACCGCTGTCTCAGGCAGGACCCACCAAGGCGGGAGCCCGGTCGGTTTCAAAAGAAGCTGCGACCAGCAGGATTCCCACCTTGGCGTGCACGACGATGCAAGAGTTATCCGGCCCGAAACTCATCGCCCGAAACCGTGGTCGAGTGAGTCAAGCCAAGCACCTTCGGGCGCCAACCATGCGCTCAGAAGGCGCCCGGCCCACCCTCTACCGGATTTGCAACACATCGAACGCACCAACGGACGGGCATTTCCACCGACATCGGCCACGGTCTCGCCGGGCATGCTTGAATGCAGGACTTGGCCGTGGGCCCTTCCGCGACTCGGCGCTTCCGGCAACCACCTCGATTCCAACATCGACCATGGCACGCGCGACGGTTCCTGCTTCCCTCTTCGGCATGGTGCTCGGCCTCTCGGGGCTGGGGCAGGCGTGGCGCCTAGCACATCTTTACTGGCGCGTTCCCATAGCAATCGGCGAGGCGGTCCTCCTCCTTGCGGGCGTAGTCTGGGCCGGGCTGCTGATCGCCTATCTCATCCAAGCATGGGCACACCCGCTGACAGTCGCCGATGAGTTTCGCCATCCTGTCCAGGGCAGCACGCCAGCGTTGCTCGCTATCGCAACGTTGCTCATGGTGCTGGCGGTTCGGACGTACTCCGAAACAACCGCCCGCGCGCTCGCGCTTGCCGGAATCGCATGGCACATGGGGTTCTCGCTGTGGCATACCGGTGCGCTCTGGCAGGGCGGACGCGAGCTTGCGCAGACGACGCCTGCGATCTACCTGCCCACCGTCGCCGGCAATTTCACCAGTGCCGCCGCACTAGGCGCGCTGGGCCACGCAGACTGGGGCTGGCTTTTCCTTGGCGCCGGCGTGTTCTCCTGGGTTGCGCTCGAATCAACGATCTTCCTGCGGCTCTGGCAAGGCGCTCCGATTCCGGCCCCGCAGCGCCCCTTGATCGGCATTCAGTTCGCACCACCGGTCGTCTGTGCGATGGCGGCGCTAATGCTCGCGCCAGAAGGAATCGAACACTGGGTGCTGATGCTCTGGGGATACGGCCTGTTTCAGCTTCTGCTCGGAGTGCGGCTGTGGCGCTGGCTCGGCACCCAGCCCTTCGCGCCGTCTTACTGGGCCTATACCTTTGGCATTGCATCGACGACGGTTGTTGGGCTCAAGCTTGCGCTGCAGGGTCTCGGCGTTGCGCAGACGCTCGCTCTTCCGATATTTGTGGGCGCCAACCTGTTCATCGGCTATCTGACGGCGCGCACCGCATGGCACGCGCTTCGCAGCAGACACGTGCCGGACTGAGGCGACGCAAGGACTGTCCCATCTGTCATAATCCGCGACATGCTGCTCGCTTGTCCTTGTTCCCCAGCCGTTTTCCGAGCAGGACTGCCCCAGCGAAACAATCTGAATGGAAAAAATCTGATCTGGATCACGCAGCACAACCCCAGACCGTTAGCTTTTGGGCAGTCTGGCATGTGGGGCGGGCGGGACAATTCTATGATGAATCAATTTCACGCACGAAGCGGCCTTTTGAACGTCGCGCGGGAGCGGTCGTGGCGGTTTTCCGCCACTCTCGCGATCGGCTGGTCGGTCTTTGGATTGCTGATATATCCAGCACTCGCCACGCAGAGTGTTGTGCTGTTTTCCGTGCATCCGATCATCCTGACCCTCGCGTGCATCTTGGCGGGTGCGTTTGCCACGCTCGCCAGCGTGCGGTACAGGGAAGCAAAGACGAATACTCGGGAGCGGGAACGAACACAGGCGCAAGCCGCAACGAGAAAGGCCAGAGCAACGACAGGGCCAACGGCGTCAGTGAACGGGTTGTGCGACGCCGAGGGACGGATTCCACCCCTCACCTTGGCGCGCACGGTGCCAGCAGACAGGCTTCGCGAGCGCACACCTGCCGAGGAGCCGCTCGAATGGACGCTGGAGGTACTCGGTCAGCTCGACTGGAAGCACTATGAAGAGTTGTGTGTCGGGTTCTACCGCGCACGCCGTATTCGCGCCGAGACCATCACACCAACGCAGACAGGTGTCGTCAGCCTTCGCCTCTACCAGAGCCGCAACCATGTAGCGCGCTGCACCGCAGTGGTGCGCTGCCGGGCATGGGGCGACCGAAGGGTAGACCTGGCCGCGGTGCAAGAGGTACACACGCTGATGATTCAAGAGAAGGTCGAGAAGGGCTATCTCATGTCGCAGGGCAACTATACGAATGAGGCACGCCGCTTTGCCGAGGCGAACCACATCGCACTCATCAACGACCGGCTGTTCCTGGCCATGCTTCTGCGCTTGCCCGAACGCGATCGCCGGCCCCTGCTGAAGGCCACCACTACGGGCGACTGGTCCACGCCAACCTGTCCGCAGTGCGGTACCAAAATGATCATTCAGGACTATCTGAGCGGTAGTTATTGGGGCTGCGCGAACTATCCGACCTGTACGCAAACCCTCCCGAAGCGGCGCGCTGCCTGATCAGGACCCAGACCTGCTCACGCTCCGGATCACGTTGCTCTGCGGGCAAGATGCGGCGGCGCCAACACGGCGGCCCTTCATGACACGCCACGATGCCTCGGTGCGCACCCGGAAAACCATAGCCAGACGACGGTATGAACGTCGCGCAGGCAGGCTACACTTCCGAACCTGGCGCGCAGTGACCCACCAGAATTCAGCAATGACTCGTCTTGTAACCCCTCTCGCCGATTCGTCGCTCCCGCCTCACGGCGCAAAGCGGGACATACAGGCGAAGCAGACGTGCGGCATGGAACAGGCACCGGTTTGGAAGCACAACTCACGAGACCGCCAGGCAATACCGACACTCTCGCCGACAACCGCGTCGACGCCAGTCTGCCGCTCTACGCCCGCCATTTCGGACTGAGCCGCGCGCCATTCTCGATCGCGCCGGATCCGCGTTACCTGTATATGAGCGAACGCCACCGCGAGGCGCTCGCGCACCTTCTGTTCGGCCTCCAGGGCGGAGGCGGCTTCGTGCTGCTGACTGGCGAGATCGGCTCCGGTAAGACCACAGTCTGCCGCTGCATGCTCGAACAGGTTCCTGAGCACTGCAACGTCGCTTATATCTTCAACCCACGGCTGACAGCTGGCGAACTGCTCGAAACGGTTTGCGACGAGTTCCACATCCCGCGCAACAATACCGGCAGCACGCTCAAGTCCCGCGTCGACGCACTTAACGACTGGCTACTCGCCAACCACGCACGGGGGCGCATCAGCGTGCTTGTGATCGACGAGGCACAAAGCCTGTCGCCCGAGGTACTCGAACAGTTACGTCTCTTGACCAACCTGGAAACCAACGAACGCAAGCTCCTCCAGATCGTACTCGTCGGCCAGCCCGAACTGCGCGCGATGGTGGCGGGGCCCGGGCTGGAACAGCTGGCGCAGCGCGTGATCGCGCGCTATCACCTGGAAGCCCTATCGTCGGAAGACACCGTACGCTATATCCGCCACCGACTCTCGGTGGCGGGTCTGCGCGGGCCCTTGCCCTTCGATCGCCGCGCCCTGCGTCGCGTGATGTATTACGCCCGTGGCGTAGCGCGCCGGATCAATCTGCTGTGCGACCGCGCCCTGCTTGGCGCCTACGCGGAGGGCAAGGGCACGGTGACGGCAAGGGTGGTCGACACGGCCGCGCAAGAAACCTTCGATACCGCGCCCGCAAAAAGCAACTGGCTGCGGATCGTGGCGGGCCTTGGCGCCACTGCACTGGCAGCAGCCCTTGTCGCCTTGGCCGGGTTGCAGGAGCGTGACGCCACATCACCACCGATCGCCCCGGCAAGCATTCAGGCAGCTTCAGCACCGGTTACGCCGTCCCCCTCGCCCACCCACGCACCTGTGACGGTGACCCCACCCAAGCCCTCGCCATCATCGATGCCGGGCACGCCACACGGGATCAAGCCAGAGGAACTTCAAGAACTGTTTGGCAGTACCGATTCAAGCGAAGCGGCGGTGCTGCGCCAGCTCGGAGCGTTATGGAACGTGACCCTCTCCGATACCGAGCCATGCCGCACCCCCGCCGGTGGCGATATTCAGTGCTTCCGTGACAGCGCGAGTAATCTTGTGAGGATCCGCCAACTCGGGCGGCCCGGTGTTCTCACCCTGTACGACAACTCGAACCGTTCCTTTGCTGCGCCACTCATCGGACTCAGCGAACACAACGCAACGCTGCGCGCCTCCGACGGTACCGTCCATACAGTTACCCTTGCCTCGCTCGCACCGCTGTGGCGCGGAACGTTCACAACATTGTGGCGTGCGCCTGAGGGCTATCGGGCAGGCCTCGGCGACGTCGAGTCCGGTCCAGGCGCCAATGCGCTGGCAGCTCATCTGTCCGATCTTGCAGGCAAGCAGCCAGCGGCAGCCAATCAACCGCAGGAGACCGGCCTTGCCTCCGCGATCGTTGCGTTCCAGCTCGCTCAGGGCCTGCGACCCGACGGCAAAGCCGGCCCGTTGACACTCATGAAATTGAATCCTCTGATCGGGGTAAGAGAACCTCGCCTCGAAACGGCGCCCTGACCATGTCCTACATTCTTGACGCACTGCGCCGCGCCGAAAGCGAACGTGCCAGCGAAAAGGCACCGAGTCTCCACGACCAGCCGCTCGACCCGCTGCTCCGGCCAGATGCGGCCTCGCGAAGCGGTGCGCCATGGCTCTGGATGATTGCCGGGGGCGGTTTGGTACTTGCGGGGGCAACGCTGTGGGCCTACATCATCGGCGTACCGGCCAGTCCTCCCCCATCCGCCGCACCGCCACAGGCAGCAATCTCGCCAACCCCTGCACCTTTGCCAGCTGCTCCACTCACACCCGCTCCCGCGCCTGCCACGGTGGCTCCGTCACCAGAACCGAACCAGGGCACACCGGTAGTCGTCACCCCATATCCGACACTACCGGAGCCGCCTGCAGGCACGACGCCAAGCTCACTTGCACCTCCGCCCCAAGCCGTCTCTCACGAGCCGACCCCCGGAATCGGTCAGTCACCACAGGCCCCATCACCCCCCGTGTCGGCACACGACACACCCGTACCCATGCTGACCGAACTGCCCGATACCGTTCGCCGTTCGCTGCCACCGCTACGCTTCGAAGGAACACTCTACTCGGCTATCCCCTCGAACCGGTTACTGATGCTCAATGGGCAAGTCCTCCACGAAGGCGAAATGGCCAGTCCCGATCTGAAGGTCGAACACATCAGCCGCACCAGCGCGGTTCTCGACTACCGCGGCACCCGCTTCGAACTTTCCAAGTAATCGAGCACCCCGTTCCCGCCACGCCCTGGCGCAAGCCGTCGGGTACACCGTTTCACCCGATCCATCACGTTCATGAAATTCGAATGAATCACGGACCGAACGACCATTCCGCGTCAGTGAATTTCGGCACACAGCGTCGACGCTTATTACGCCATATGCGTATTCCGAACTCATATTCGAGACAGAGTTCCATAAACACAAGGCCTTAATGCCTGTGGTCTGTTTTTTGCTTTACTCCGAAACGAAACCATTTGTCATTTCGGAGCCCCACAATGAGGCAGTTGATTTTCAGCGGTGCTTTGGCGATTCTCCTGGCGTGCAGCACAGCAAATGCCAATATCATCGTCAGAGACGGCTATAACAGCGCAAGCACGACCCGCAATGCTCACCATGCCAACTGGAATTACGTCTTCGACACAAGCACCCTCCCCCGCTACGAGAGGGACTTCGAAAAAGCCGTTTCCAGCGCTGTTGTAACGCCCGGCGCAGGTTTCAGCATTCATCAATACATACAGCCTGACAGCCACGGCGACGAACCTGAAGATATCGACGTCATGCATTGGATTTTTGGCAATGCCGTGCATGAGCACTACATCGTCGACATGATTACGTCCGCCTTCGATTCAACCCTGGAGGCGGTGGACACCGACCGATCGACCCCCCCACGCTGGACCGAAATTTACGCCCGCGACATCGCCATCAAGGGAATGGTGTTCGCAGCCCGCGCCGTTCCGTTTCCAGGAACGCTGTCGTTACTTGGCGCTGGACTGATAGCCGCTGCAGGATTCAAGCGCTGGACGACAGCGTTTGGCGCAAACTGGACCTGATCACTCCCACCTGCGTGCAGAAAGCCGACCGCAGTGTGGGCTCTCGCCACAGTCTCTTGGCCACGAAGAGCGCGGATTGCGATGCCGAGACCACCGATGAGGGCGTGAGTCGATCGGCATGGCAATGGCCGTGACCGGCATCCCGCCCCGGCCTTTCGGCCAACCTCGACGCAAGCAAACATGTAATCAGCGAGAATGGCACCTGTTTTGAACACGCCATTCACAGATCGCCAATGAAGATCACCAAGAACACTGTCGTCACCATGCAACTCAAGGTTACCGACGACAAGGGCCTCGTCCTGGACGATGGCAAGAATCCCGCCGCCTATCTGCATGGTGGCTACGAAAACATCTTTCCACGGATCGAAGCAGCGCTCGATGGGCAGACGTCGGGTTTTTCGACCACGCTTGAACTAACACCCGAAGACGCGTTTGGCGAGCGCGACGAGTCGCTCGTGCAATCGATTCCTAAGAGCGAGTTCCCTCCGGGCGTCAAGGTCGGCGGCTCACTACAGCGTTTTGATGCAGCCGCGGGCCACCCGCTCTATTTCCGCGTCACCAAGATCAAGGGGCCTGTCGTGATGCTGGACGGAAACCATCCGATGGCCGGAAAGACGCTTTGCTTCACGATCAAGGTAGTCGATGTGCGCGAGGCGACGCCGGAGGAGATCGAGCACCGCCACGTGCACGGCGAGCACGGCCACCACCACTGAACTGAAAATTCATACAGTTGAAGGAACGGCTCGTCCACAAGCAGGAACGCGCGGACTGAGCCGGCGTAATCCTGGCCGCAAGGAAACGACCGGCCGGTAAACCCAGCGACATCCCGTGTACATCGCCAGCGGCAACCGACTAAATAATCACGCATGGCCCGTGTTCACGAGATCATTGGTGTTTTGCCCCATTGGATTGGAGCGCCGCGATGGGATGGCTTGATCGCTGGCTGAAACGGGGATTGCCTGCCGAATCAGGCAAGATTTCCGACGCTTCGGTGCTTGAAGCGATATCTCACATCGTGCAACTTGTCGACCCGCGGATTGCACTGTGTCCAGGCTACGCAGCACGGCTTGAACCTGCCGTACGCAGCGCACTGTCACACTGCATCGACATGGAAGCGAGGATCCCCCCCGCGATTCAGGCCGGCGCTACCGCCTGGGGCTCCGATTCACAACTGTCGGCATTTTTCGCGACCGAGGCCGATCTCCTCCGCACCTGTTCGCGCTCGGCGGAATTGCTGCGCCATTTCGAGGACAACCCACTCGCAGGCACGGCGTTCGGCGCGCTGAGCGCCCTCGTGTCCGAGCGCCAAGTGACCGGTCCCGCAATCATCAATGGCCTTCTGCGCCAGGACGTTCTCCAGACGACGGTGAACTTCAGCGACCATCGCCTGATGATCATCGCCGAGGACGAAGCAAGGCTCCGCCGGGCCGTAAGCAAACGCGCCTTCGAGGAACTTGCCAACATCGCGCTCGCACGTGGCGAAATCGAATCATCGGCACGCCAGCAACTTGATGACGACCGGGCTTTGCTGCTCGCGCGGCGGCAGATGCTTGAACGGCGTGGCACAGGCCTTGGCCCGGGATCCGACGGCGCATTGCAGGACGTAGAAGCCGAGATTGAGAAGAACAACCGCGAAATTCAGCGCATTGGAAGCGGCGCAAACGCGCTCGAACGACAACTGGAGCGTCTCGTGGATGTCCTAACACATGCGAGTAATCTGATTTCGTTCGAGTTCTGCACCATGCGACTGAGTAATACCAACCACCTCGTTGTCGGCGAGAGCGTTGAACGGGTCAGCAACGTCCAATTCGCGCTGGTAACCTCACAACGCATTGGGGAACCGGTATCGCGGGCTGTGCTTGTTATTGAGGTTCCACGCCAATTCGCGCGTTCGCAAAAACCCGATCTGGACGGCGCCCGAAAGCTGTTGCTTTGAATCTTGTGCCCACCTGATCGCGTAGGGATAAACGCCAATGAGCGACGTATTGACAAATATTCAGCAATGTTCATACTGCATAGTTCGGGAATCAGCAGCAGCGTTGTTTTTGTGCAGATGCTGTGCCGCTTGCGGTTGATCAGTTCGTCATTTCACGTGTGATGGTTCTCGGTTCCGCGGTTCACGCCGCACTTATTTTTTGAAAGGCATACCTCACATGGCAACTGGTACCGTTAAGTGGTTCAATGACTCCAAGGGTTTCGGCTTCATTACTCCGGATGGCGGCGGCGACGATCTGTTCGCGCATTTCTCCGCGATCCAGGCCAAGGGTTTCCGCACGTTGGCCGAAAACCAGCGCGTGAGCTTCGACGTCACAACTGGCCCGAAGGGTCAGCAAGCCTCGAACATCAAGCCGATCGAATAAGAATACGGCTTGGCAGTCGCAGACTGCTCGAGAAAAATGGCCCGGTTCGCCGGGCCATTTTCATTTCTGCTTAGCATCGAATCTCAGCGGTGCGCAGGAGGCGCTCGGGTTGGGGGTAAGTGCGCAGATAACGCTGGCCGTACTTGGCTGCCTTGAAGCCTTTTTAGGTTCCCAGTACGGTATTGTCCCAGAGAAAGCGAGGGTGCTGTGCGCTGGCCTTGCCGGTGCGGTGCAGAATCGCTGCGTGCGAACCGTGGGCCTCACGGACCGCGACAAAGGCAGTGAGCCCATCGCTCACAACGTGGGTGGGGGGTTGCAGCGCCCGTTTGGCCCATGCCCCCAGCGCTGTCAGGCGCCAGTTGGACAGGCAATCGAGCCGGATGAACTGGGCGTCCCTCAGGTGTGGTCTGAACTGACCTGCTCCCGCCTTTTCGTTTCATTCTTACCCAAGCGCTTATCAAACAGGGATTCGCACTAGAAAAGCCGGCCTTCCTGTAGGGACATTCGCATCGAGCGGGCCAAAAGGCCGATACTTCGGGTTTTCCGACCAACTGTCCTTCGCGAGTCCGCCATGGCAAACGATGCCGCCCGGGTAGCCCTGTTCATTGACGCCGACAACGCTCCAGCTGTCTATATCGACGTGATCCTCTCCGAACTCGCACGCCACGGCACCGTATGCATCCGCCGTGCGTACGGCAACTGGAAGAGCGATCGGCTTGGCGGGTGGGAGGCCGTGCTCAACGAACACGCGATCCAGCCGATCCACCAGATCGACTACACGAAGGGCAAGAACGCCACCGACCTCGCCTTGGCCATCGATGTAATGGACGCGCTGTACGGTCGTGATATCGACGTGTTCGCGATTGCCTCATCTGACAGTGACTTCACCCCACTTGCGGTACGCCTGCAGGCCGACGGCAAGAAGGTGATCGGCTTCGGCGAGCGGAAGACGCCTGCAGCGTTGGTCAATGCGTGCTCCACCTTCCTGTACCTTGAACAAGAAGCTCAACCTACCGACGACAACGGCAATGAAGCTCGCAGTGCAACGGTGGCGCCAAAGGACGCCAAATCACTGAAGGGCGACGCCAGGCTGATCAACCTGTTGCGCAACGCAGTGCATGCGGCCGAAGACGATCAGGGTTGGGCACCGCTTGGACGCGTCGGCAACCTGATCGGCAATCAGGCGTCGTTCGACTCTCGCAACTACGGTTACAAGAAGCTCGCGGACCTGTTCGAAGCGATTGATCTGTTCGAAACCACACGTCGCGAAGGACATCCGTTCGTGCGCGACCGCAAGCGCAAGGCTTGAGCCCACCGGAGCTCGGGCACCGCGCCGGGCTCACTTCAACGTCGGTCACCTCCTCGGTCGAACGGCGCGGCCCTCGGGGGTCGTGCATCGCCGCCACGCATCGGCGGCCTAAAGTCACCGCGGGGCGCCTGGGGCATCTCTGGCCTTCGTTGGAACTGTGGCGCTTCGTGAATTTCACCCCGGGGAACCACCCCTGGTGGCGGCCCTGGGCGGAAACCGCCGGGTCGATCACCGCCTATCACGGCAGGACTAATGGGCGGGCGCATCGGCTGCGGACGATGCTGGAACTGCTGACGATCCTGAATACCTCGACCACTCGACGGCGGGAAGTGATCTGCATCACCTGCTCGCCTCGGGTCGACACCTCGCTGTGGTGGCACGACCGCTGGCGTATCCCGCGGTGGTCGATTATCCAGCCTGGGCGACATTCCGCCCGGTAGCTGCGGCCGGTTCGGAATGAACTGCGGGTTGGCGGGAGCGAAGTCCGGATTCGCCAAGGGCTCGCGTTGTGGCGGCATTGCGCGCGCAGGTGGCGGAACGAACACAGGCCGCCCCGGTGCGAAATCGGGCTGTGCTGGACGCGCGCTGGGCGCAGCCGGATCCAGCGCTTCTGGTCTCGGCATAGGCCTGTTCAATTGCCGTAGGCTGTCCGGTGCCTGGAAGGCTGGCCGTGGACCGACGGGCGTTCTGCCCGTTGCGCCAGCAGGCGTGGGGCCTCGCCATTGCGGCGCCGCACGTCGGGGCGGCGGCGGCAGGTCAGGCCGACCAGCTATCGGAAGCTGCCGAAGCTGTGCCGGATCCGGAACAATCCGCGCCTGAGGCACATGCTGAGCACCGCCAAATACACCACGCGGCGCCATGGTGACGGCTTCGGGTCGGTTGGCATAGCGAAAGGCCTCTGGTCGACCGATCAGTCTCGAATTGGTGACATGGGTAATGTTCAGATGCCGTACATAGCCCGCACTGCCTCGATACGTCGGACGATAGGGTTCGCCCGGGCCGAGTGGGAACCAACCCATGCCTGGACCACCCTGGTGGTAGCCAACAAGCGCTGGCGCCCATACCGGACGCGGAATGCGCCGCCCAGGCACCCAGCCCCAGCGACCCCCAACAAACGCCCAGCGGCCATAGTGACAGGTTACGAACCCCCAGCGCGCATCGTCGATCCAGGTCCAACCCCAAGGTTGGATCCAGCCCCAGCGCCCATATCGGTACGGCGCCCAGCCACCGGCCACGACGGTCGGGTACCAGATAGCGCCGTAGCTCACGTCGGTTGCCCAGTAGCCCTGCCCTGCAAGTGCCTCCACACCGGTCATTTCAGGTGAGACATAGCGCAGCGCTTCAGCTTCGGCAGTGCCGCGTTCGCGCCCATCGAACCAATCGTCGAAATCGTCGCGCTTCAAGTCGTCAAGAGACAGGATGCGCCGTTCCCGCAGCGTCACTTCCGCCTGCTGGCCACCATTGACCATGATGTTTTCGTCCGCGCCCATGATCTGCACGCGTCCCGAATAGACATGGAGCCTCACGACTTCGCGGTCAGGATCCCGCTCGACGCGAAAGTCAGTAGCGTCACGCGCCTCAAAACGGATCGTACCGACCGCGAAAGCGAAGCGGTCGTCGCTCTCCAGCACGCGAAGGCGCGCACGTGCCGAGCCGACCACAACCTCGGCGGTGATCCCCTCGTCATTGAGTTCGGGGAAATTGACCTGGGATTCCGGCGCGACTCGAATTGCAGTGCTGCCAATCCAGATCTCGACTCGGCCTCTTACGGGTGTCGACACGGCACTGCCGGTTGTGATCGGCAGGTTGATCGTGGCGTCAGACCAGTCCTCGTCGCCGGGCGACCAAGTTTCGACCGCCCCCTCGAACAACGACAGCACGCCCACACGCCCGGGAGGATCCACCAAGGGATCCTCTGCCATCGCCCCCCCTGCAAGGCAAAGCCCAGCCAGCGCACCAGCCACAAGAATCCAGAAACGTGCCAATCGCTCAAACTTCGTTGCGCGTCGCATGGCGCGCCCTCCTCTGATTCCGGCCGCAGTCTCAGCGCCACGGCTCTCTTCTGTATGAACGCGCAGCCTGGCATTTGGTTGCCGTGGCATTGTTACTGGTGATGTCGCCAACCCTTCGAGACCTGGGTCAATGGTGCTTTTGCGTCCGGCAAACCCCTCATCAGCGCTACCTACGAGTTTGATGAACGATCTTCGGGTCTACCGAGTCTGGCTGTCATGATCAACGTCGCATCCAGGCTGTTCTGACTTTTGGAAGCGATCCTACGAAAATCGCCTGAGATAATCGCCGCCTAGTTTGAGGAAGAGGATTCCAGTAATGCCATTGCTTGGTGTTGGCTTGCATATCCTGATCGCAATTTTTTTTGCGGTCCACGCGATTCGACGAGGTCGCGAACTGTACTGGCTAATGATCCTGTTTGCCTTCCCGCTATTGGGGAGCGTGGTCTACTTCTTCGCGATCTACCTGCCTGAACTGCGGGCAAGCCGTGGCGCCTACGTTGCGGGAAAGGCGATACGTGAGGTCGTTGATCCGGGCCGCGACCTACGCCATGCGCGCGAGGCCTTTAATCGCACCGCTACCGTCGACAACCGCCTACGGCTCGCTGACGCGCTGCTCGAATCCGGAGCCGCAAGTGAAGCTCTTCAGCACTACCGAGAAGCAGCACAAGGACCGTTTGCGGACGATCCAGCGCTGTTGCTCGGACTGGCTCATGCGGAAATCGACAACGGCCTCTACAGGGAAAGTGGCACGACACTCGAACGGCTATTCAAGGTCCGCCCGGAAGCAGCTCGCCAGCCGCTACCCGCTTTGCTCTACGCGCGCGTGCTGGCTGAACGTAGCGACACAGGCACGCGCGAAGCCTTCGAAGCCGCACTCGTCGTGGCGGTAGATCCCGAACCCAAATGCCGCTATGCAGACTGGCTTGTTGTACAAGGCAGCGAGGAAGATCGCAGACGCGCCCGCGCCATCTACGAAGAAATCGTCAGCGACGCAAAGCACTGGCATAGCCACGCCCGATCCCTGAACCGCGAATGGCTCAGACGTGCCAAGGACGGCCTTGGCACGGCATGATCCCGGAGACAAGCGGAGCATGAAACGAGCAGTTTTGGCAGCCTTGGCATCGATCGCGGGTGCTACATCGGCTGAGCAACAGATCGTGTTGCTTGCCACCATGGGCAGCAAGGCGATCGTTCACATTGATGGCGGGCGCAGGACGCTTGCCGTGGGCGAGCAAAGCGATGGCGTGAAACTGCTGCGCGTCGATGCCGATGGCGGCGTAGTCGAGGTTGATGGGAAGCAACGTCGGCTCGCCCTCGGCGAGGGCTATCGGAGTGCAGGTGGCGGATCGCGCGAAGGCGGTGGATCGGTATTTCTGTCGCCCGATCCCCGTGGGCACTACTTCTCATCCCTGACCATCAATGGCCGTATCATCAATGGCATGGTCGATACAGGCGCTACCCATCTATCGATGAACGCCACCCAAGCCCGCTCACTCGACATCGAATTTACACGCGGCCGCCCCGGCTACGCGCTGACCGCAAGCGGAAATGTCCGTGCATGGCTGATACGCCTGCCGCAGATGCGGATTGGCGAGGTGACCATCTATGACGTGCCAGTCAGCATACGCGACAGCAACGATAGTGCTCCGATACTCATCGGATCGAGCCTCCTCGCCCGCTTCGAGATGAAGCAGGAAGAAAAGGCAATGGTCCTCGTCAAGAAAAAATACTGAACCGCTGGAAACGCATCAAGCCTGGCCCAGTCACAAGGGCTGGTACATTGCAGAGCACGATTGCGTCATACCGGCTGGGGGACAGGCCGGCAGACTGGCGTGATCAGTTGCTGGCGAGGCGGGCCGCAAAACGGCGGGCCGAATCTGCCGGAAATGCGTAGTGGTCGAAGGCTTCCAGGATCCGCTCGCCGTTCTCGCGCGCACCTTGGTCGATGAATTCGATACCGATCGACTTGCCATTGGCGGCCAGCGTCATGAACGCATAGCGCCAGCGCTGGGCTTCAGCCAGACGTTCGCGCAGCTCGACTTCGTTGGTGATGACCACACCGGTTTTCTTGAGAGAGTCCAGAAATTCGGCGAAGGACTCGTTGAGCAGACTGCCCATCTTCATCTCCTGTTACGTGCCTGCTTTCAGAGGCGACAGGAGCGAATAACGCATCGCCTCCACCGAGGTTGACGCCGCTTTACATCGCGTTACATCAATGGCTTTTCGCATCGCCCACCGCCAGCGGCACACACCAGCATTTTCTGTTCGAGGTGGCGCTTGATCGTGGGCGTTCCCGCACACCCCGACCACCGATGATCACCGCTGTTGACGCGCGCTGAATCGTCCCTGCAGCGGCTGCATATACTGGCCGCATGCAAGGCTTCACGGGATTTTCCTCCACCAACGGGTTTGCCCGCCGACTGATGTCGGCATTTTCCAGACCTGACCGCCAAGCCGGTGCTTCAGCCGCGACCAAACCGCTCGTCGTGACCTACCGCACCCCAGAGGGCTCCGATGACAAACGCGTCGACTACAACACCGAGTTACTCCGGCTGGCACTCGAACACACACGCACAACCGACGGTGACTACCGGCTCGTTCCTAGCCCCACGATGGACCACCACTGCGCGATGGATGCACTGCGCAAGAACGTCTATCCAAACTTCTTCATCGTCACCAGCTATGAGTCGAGCTTCGCACGCGATCCCGCAATCGCCTGGGTGCACTTTCCGGTGGATCTCGGCATCACAGGACATCGCATCTGCTTCCTTTCCGTAGCGATCAAGGACGCCGTAGCCAGGGATGCCGAGACGGGACTGGATGCACTCCGGCGCTGGACACACGGCCAGTGCGCCGACTGGGTCGATGTCAGGATCCTGCGCCACAACGGCTTCACCGTATCAACAGTTTCGGACTACGAATGCCTTTTCCGCTTGGTGGCGACGCGCCGCTTCGACCTGCTCAGCCGCAGCGCCAATCAGTTGTACGAGGAGTACCGCAGACACGGTGCGATCCCAGACCTCGACTTTGATGAGAGCTTCGAACTGGTCTATCCGCTGCTGCGACTTTTCTTTACCCATTCAAGCAACCGAACCGCCGCCGACCGGATCGAACGAGGCCTTCAGATGGCATGGCGCGACGGTTCGCTCACCGCACTCTGGCAATGGAAATACGGCGCCAGCCTCGCGTTTACGAAGCTCGGCTCGCGCAAGCGGCTATGGCTCGAGAACCCGCTGCTCGAAGGTATCGACTTCGAATATCAGGGTTATCTCTACCATCCCGCAGATAGCAGATCGTCACGCCCAGCATAACGAGAACCACCTTTTCGACGCACTGGCGTGCTTTCGAGAATTCATACCCGGTGGTCGTCGTCGAAAACACACGCGGGACAAGAAGAACAGGGGCAACCCTACAGGCGCGCCAGTACCGGCCGATACCAATGGCGGTGGTTGAGTCGCTTGAGGTGGCAGGAGCGCCCTCTACATGGAGCCAGCAAAGAAATGGGCGACGAAGACAAGAAAGCAGATTGCGGCTGGCAGGAGCGCCGAAAACGACAGCGCTTCCTCGCGAGGCGCGACGGAACAACATGTTTCTGGATCGTGATGGACGGAACGCGGCATCCCTTGATCGACCTTTCGCTCGAGGGTTTCGGCTTCCCGGGGGAGGCACACGATTCGGTTCAGCGCGATTTTGATTTTGAGTTGCAGCTCGAAGGCATTCCCGACAAGATTCGCGGCATCGCCCGGGTCATGAACCATGTTCCCGGCGAGCATGGCGGCCAGATCGGGTGCTGCTTTGTTTCGTTTTCCGGCGAAGGGCGCGAAGACCTGCTGACCTGGCTCACGACCCACGTAATCTGGTCTTCATCAGTACGACTGTCCGAAAAGGAAGCCGTCGCGATCGTCTCCGGCCCTTCCCTGGTCTAAGACGCCAGCCGCATCGCTTGACCCGTTCTGTCCCCCATCCAGCGTCACGCCAACCCCGTGGAGGTTTCGATGGCTGCGATTGCACAGATTCTGCAAGGGCATGAGAAGGACATCGGCTTTACCGTACGCCGGCTCCTGCCGGCAGCGCGCCAGCGCAGCGTCGGTCCGTTCGTATTCCTCGACCACATGGGTCCGGCACAATTCGCTGCCGGCACCACCGAGGGGGATGTACGACCCCATCCGCATATCGGTCTTGGCACCATCACCTATCTTTTTTCCGGTGCGATGATGCATCGCGACAGCATTGGCATGGTCCAACGCATCGCGCCAGGCGCGGTCAACTGGATGTCGGCGGGGCGCGGTGTGGTGCATTCCGAACGCGTGCCGGGCGACATCCGCGAACGTGGCATACCCGTCGAGGGCATCCAGATGTGGGTCGCGCTGCCGGCCGCGCATGAAGACGACGAACCGCAGTTCCGCCATACGCCAGCCGAGGCCCTACCGGAATGGGAGGCCGGTGGCGCGCGAATACGGTTGCTGATCGGAACCTGGTGCGAACGCCGCTCTCCGGTCGAACTCCCGTCGGAAACCTTCTACGCAGCCGCCGAACTCTCCGCAGGCACCGCGCTCACGCTACCCGACGAAATCGCCGAACGTGCCGTCTACTGCGCCAGCGGAACCGTGGACATCGACGGCGCGCCGGTGAACGCCGGATCGCTCGCGGTTATCGAGCCCCGCAGCCAAGTCCGCCTCGCCGCCATATCGGATTCGCGTGTCATGCTGCTTGGTGGTGCACCGCTGGATGGCCCGCGTCACCTATGGTGGAACTTCGTCGCCACGGACCGCGCACGCATTGAGCGAGCCGCTGCGGACTGGGAAGCGGGCCGCTTCCCCATGGTGCCTGGCGAAACCGAGCGTATCCCGGCACCACCGCTACAGCCCCTGCGCGATCAGTAGTGCGGCGGGATCTCCTCGCGCGGGTCGCGGCGTTCCGCCGTTGCCGCAGCACCCTGCACGGCTTGCGCGAGCGCGCGGAGCTGCAGGGAAAGCTGATCGATTTGTTGCTGCTGGCGAAACACCGTGCGATTGAGTTCCTCCAGCAGATCCTCGGCCAGCGCGAGCTTGGCTTCAACTTCATTGAGGCGGGCTTCCATGTCGACTACCTTTCGATGCGCGGAATGTCTGAACTCATCGCCGATCCGGCAGCCTGAGCAGAAGTCCCGTGAGTTTACGCCCCCGATCTTGCACTTTAAGGACAACGACGATGGAACTCCCGCTGCATTCCTTTAGTCAGCTGTTCGCACAACTCGGCCTGCCGTCCGACACGGCCGGGATCGAGCAGTTCATCGCCGAAAAAGCACCGCTGCCCGCCGAAATCCAGCTTTGCGAGGCTCCATTCTGGACACCCGCCCAAGCGGCATTCCTATTCGAGGAACTCCGGCGCGACGCGGACTGGGCCGAGTTGATTGACGAGCTGGACGCGCGGATGCGCGCGTAAAGGACGGCAGGGATCAGGGAAAGCTGGCATCGTCTGGATGCCGCGCACGCCACTGCTGCATCTTCAGCTCGAAATTCGCACGCGCCGTGCCGTAGTGTGTCCACACACACTGGTCGCCACAACCGGATTCGCAGCACTCGCCATCGTGTGGCATCTCGGGCGGCTCCGGTGGCGGGTCGAAGATGTCGTCGTCCTGCATCGAGGCTTGCGTCAAGGGTTGCGAGCATGCAAGCCTATCAGAGCTTTCTCCTGAAACCCTTGCTATGAAACCCCTGATCCACTTTGCAGACCCCGCACCCGCGCCGATCCTCGACCACCCGCGCCCCGACCGCCTGATTCGCGGCAATCCCGACCGTCTGACCTGGGAACGCCACACGAGCAACGACGGGCTGTGCAGCGCCGGCGAGTGGCAATGCGAGCCCGGCGCCTGGCAGATCGCCTTTCCCACATGGAAGGAAGAATTCTTCCATGTGCTCGAAGGTCGCTTGCGCATCGCCGACCAAGACGGCCTCATACGCGAGTTCGGGGCGGGCGATGCCGGCGTGATCCCAGGCGGCTTCCAAGGCAACTTTGAAGTTGTCGAGCGCGTCCGCAAACGATATGTGATCGTCGAGCGGCCCATCGCCTGAGTCTGCGCCCTACCCAGGAAGGAGTCCGAGATGCGAATCGCGGTTTTCGATGCCCACCCCTATGATGTTCGTGCACTCCAGGAAGCCGCCGCCGGACGCGGCCACATACTTGAATTCTTCGAAGAGCGCCTGCACGACAAAACCGTCGAACTTGCACGCGGGTTCGATGTTGTCTGCCCCTTCGTGAATTGCCGCCTCACCGAGCACGTGCTCGAACATCTGGTCGGAATGAATATCCGCATGGTTGCCCTGCGCGCGGCCGGTTTCAATGGCATCGACATCGCTGCAGCCAACCGGCTTGGCGTCACTGTGGCACGCGTGCCGGCATATTCCCCGGAAGCCGTTGCAGAACACACCTTTGCTTTGATCCTCACGCTGGTGCGCAAGACCCATCGTGCATTCAACCGCGTGCGCGAGCAAAACTTCTCGCTCGACGGACTCGAAGGCTTCAACCTCCATGGCCGCACGTATGGGGCACTCGGGGCCGGGCGCATCGGGCAGGCCGCGCTGCGGATCGCCAAAGGCTTCGGCTGCAAGCTGCTCGCCTATGACCCCTACCAGAACCCTAGGATCGCTGAAGACATCGGCTTCGAGTACGCCTCGCTCGACTGTCTGCTGCGCGAGTCCGACGTCGTCTCGCTACACCTGCCACTGACCGAACAGAGCCGCCACATTATCAATGCGAACTCCCTAGCGACGATGAAACATGGCGTGGTCATCGCCAATACCAGCCGCGGTGGGCTGGTGGATACCAGCGCGCTGATCGAAGCACTCAAGAGCGGTCAGGTGGGTGGCGTCGGGCTCGATGTCTACGAACAGGAAGAAGGCGTGTTCTTCGAGGATCTTTCCGACCGTCCGCTGCAGGATGACACGCTCGCCCGGCTGATGAGCTTTCCGAACGCACTGATCACATCGCACCAAGGTTTCCTGACGCGCGAGGCACTGGTAGCGATCGCGCACACCACTTTCGAAAACATCGAAGCGTTCGCACGCGGAAAGCACAATCCGAATGAGGTGAGGACGGCCTAAGCAGCAAAAGTATTGGCAGGAGAAAAACGTCACGAAACGTGGAGGAGCACTGGTCAAGACCATGACCCGGTAGCCGTTGGACGGTGAACCGAGGGAGTGGCAATGATTCACTGGGCAGGAAAACTGGCGATGCAGCTAACCGAGCGGATGCGGGCATGACGGGGCGATACGATCCCGCCATTATCGCGATTGCCGTTTTTGTCGCAGCGATCACCACGTATTCGACGATTGGTCTTGCACGCCGCATCGCCAGCGATGAGCTGGCGCACTGGAAACGCGTGGCGTGGCTCTTTGGCATCAGTTGCGTCACTGGCACAAGCATCTGGGCACTCCAGTTCATCAGCATGATCGCGTTCCGCTGGGACGTGCCGATCGGCTATGCATTCCAACCGACCCTGGTTTCGTGGCTGCTCGCAATCGCGGCAACCAGTATCGGCGTACGACGCGCCTGCAGCGTAGCTCCGAGCCGGGTACAGATTCTGCGCGCGGGAAGCGTCGCCGGTCTGGGCATTGCGCTATCCCAATACATGGGCACGTCCTCGATGCAGATGGCGCCAGCGCTAGGCTTCAAGCCTGTACTGATCAGCGCCTCTGCACTGATATGCGTGATCATCGTGACCGCAGCTGTCGCGCTGGTCAGCAAACTGCGGACACCCGATTTCGGCCTGTACCAGGGGAAGCGAATCGGCGCTTCACTGGGGATCGGTTTAGTTGCGCCGGCAGGTCCATGCTTTGGTATCGAGGCAATGCGGCTTACCCCGGGAAGCGTCAGCCTTGCCGTCGATTCGCTATTGTCGACCAAACACTTCGACCCAATGCTAGTCGCCGGGGGGCTTGCGCTCATCTGCCTACTGGTGATCGGGATCACACATTTCATCGCCTACACCGGCGCGCGCGCCGAACACCGGATCGCCGCGCTGCTCAGTCGCCTCGAAGTAGCCAACCGCAACCTTTCGTGGCTTGCCCGCCACGACCCTCTGACCGGCCTGCCAAACCGCACCCTGCTCAAGGAACGTATGGAAGAGGCGTTCGATGCCGCACGCCGGTCCCGCAGCCAGGTAGCGGTCCTCCTGATCGACCTCGACGGCTTTAAGCCCGTCAATGACAACCTCGGTCATCACGTCGGCGACGCGGTGCTCTGCGAAGTCGCACGCCGCCTGCGCGGCCAGGTCCGGTCGGTCGATACGATCGCGCGCTTCGGCGGGGACGAATTCATTCTCATGATGCAGAAACTCGACCAGCGTTCGGTTGCACTCAATGCCGCACAACGCGTGGTCGAGGCCATCTCGGAGCCGATATTCCACAGTGGTCACGAGATTGCGATCTCGGCTTCAGTCGGTATCGCGATGTTTCCGGAAGATGGCGATGAGAACCGTATCCTCGTCGCGGCCGACACAGCCATGTACGAATCCAAGCAGTCAGGCCGCGCAACCTGGCGGTGCTACTCCTCCCAGATGGAGCGCGGCCAACAGGATCTGGTCGCATTGCAGCGCGACTTGCGCCACGCGCTGGATAACGATGAGTTCGAGCTGTACTACCAACCGAAACTTGATCTTCGGACAGGAACCATCACTGCCGCCGAAGCGCTGATTCGCTGGCACCATCCGGTCGATGGTCTGCGACTGCCGGGGACCTTCATACCGGTCGCCGAACGTCTCGGGCTCATCAATCCGATCGGTGATTGGCTGATCGAAACCGCCTGCCGCCAGGCCGTGGCATGGCAACGCCAAGGCCTGCATATCTGTGTGGCAGTCAATGTTTCCCCACAGCAGTTCCGCCAACGCGAGCTGGTGGAAAAGATTACCCGGGCAGCCTTCCGCCATGGCGTCCGCCCGTCCGGCCTATCGATCGAAATCACCGAATCGACCGCAATGTCCGACCCCGCCTTCGCACGCGAAGCCATCAACCGCCTCTCACAGCTCGGCATCCACGCGGCCATCGACGATTTCGGTACCGGCCATTCGTGCCTGGCCACATTGCGCGATCTGCCGGTACGACAGCTCAAGATCGACAAGAGCTTTGTCGCAGACCTCGGGGTACGCCCACGGGCCAAGGACATCATGCGCGCAGTGATCGAGCTTGCGCGTGCGCTCGATCTGGAGGTCGTCGCAGAAGGTGTCGAGACCCAACCTCAGGCACGCATGCTCGAAGAACTCGGCTGCGATGTGCTGCAGGGCTATTTGATCAGTCGCCCCGCTCCCGCCAACAAGGTGATTGCACTGCTCAACCGATCCATATCGATCGAGTCGCTCGGTGAGGCTGTCAATTCCGCTTGAATGTTTACCCTTGCTGGATAGAACGCGGCCACCGCAACAGGGCCAGGAGTGCAGACGAATGAATTCGTCATACCACTCACTCCGACGCCACAGCCTCTATCGCCCACTACAGACACCAGTGCTCGCCGCATTTGTCTGGAGCAGACACGCCACCACCGCAGCCACGCCTCAAACGACATCTTCGAAGTAAGCATCAGCATATTGAATGCCACCTCAGGCACGCTCTGCCGTGATATCGAAAAGCATGGCGTGATTGCGCTCGTCATTCATCGCGCGAGTCGCCGCAGAACTGCCAACGACACAAGACGCATTGAGCGCTGCAATAGGTCACTCAGGGATTCATCTGAAAACTTCTGAAAATTCAGATGTGCCGTACAGAAATATCTGATTCGACAAACGCTCCGTCTCAAGAAATGTAATGGGTTTTCAGACTTGCCGGCCCTGGTCCAAAACCGGGACGAACACGCTGCTGTCCAAGACCCGATGCCACCAGAACTCCGCTTTTCCCAGCTCCGCACGTTGCTGATTGCGACAGGCTTGCTCGCAACACCACCTGCGATACTTGCCCAAGCGCTCCCACCCCAATGCTCCGAAGTTAAGCACTGAAGCGCTTGTGGACGCTTCGTCACCCGTGTACAATCTGCGCTGTAAGTCATTGATAAATCAACGCTATGAACTCGAATCTCCGACGCCCGTGCGTTGCTCTCTGAGTTCAGCGCTGCACTCCACGATCCTGAGCTGATTGCTGCACACCGACTGCGGCCCAGCGCTTTCACACGCCATCGCACGCTGACCTTCCCTCGCATCGCCGCGATGATGCTCTCGGGCCTGTGCGCGAGTACGCAATCCGAACTCGATCGCTTCTTCGCCACGCTCGCTGGCGAGCCGGG
>JAVBUM010000064.1:0-35498 GCA_031555325.1 Niveibacterium sp.
TGTTTCCGCCGCTTGAACTGTCGTACATGCGCTGAAACCCGCAAAACCAAGTCAGTCATTCTTCCCGACCAACCCTGCCTGACACTCCCCTGCCGCCTTGTTTGTCTCCAAACCCCGTCAGCAGAGAGGCGAGATTCTGCCAATCAGAATTCGTGGCGTCAACTCCTTTCGATTCTGAGGGCTTGGTTTAGAAGCAGAATTAGGATCAAGCCATTGATTAAACATGAAATTTTTCTGCAACTCGACTCAGATCAGCAAAGAGCCTATAGCTCTCAACGCGTTCTTGTATGAAGTAAAGCACCCCATGGCGGGGCACGTCAGTCATCAATAGCCGCCGGGAATAGATACGAAGTTCTCGAAACGCGTACTTTCGCCCCTGAATGTTAAGCGCACAGATCCGGTGGATCCATTCCGGTGCTTGCCGACAATCAGTTCGGCAGTCCCCTTGTCTGGCGAGTCCGGGTTATAGATCTCGTCGCGATAGATAAACATGATGATGTCAGCATCCTGTTCAATCGCTCCCGATTCCCGCAAATCTGACATCACCGGTCGTTTGTTCGGCCGTTGCTCCAAACTCCGATTCAACTGAGAAAGGGCAAAGATCGGCACGTTCAGCTCCTTGGCGAGCGATTTGATCGATCGGGAGATATCCGACAACTCCTGAGCTCGGTTATCGGTTTCCTTCAGAGAGACCATCAACTGGAGGTAATCAATTACGATCAGGCCTAGCTTGCCGCATTGACGATACAGACGACGACAACGTGCCCGTAGGTCGGTTGGGTTAAGGCCTGGCGTCTCATCGATAAAGATTGGGGCTTCATGTAACTTCCCGAGCGCAACAGTTAGGTTCTGCCAATCGTCGTCTGTGAGTTTACCCGTTCGCAGTCTGTGCTGATCCAGCCGACCAACCGATGCAATAAAGCGCATCGCAAGCTGTGTGGCCGGCATTTCCATCGAGAAGATTGCTACTGGCAGACCAGTATTCAGCGCCACATTCTCCGCAACATTGAGCGCGAACGTGGTCTTGCCCATACCCGGACGTCCAGCTACAACAATCATGTCCGATCCATGAAGGCCAGCCGTCATTTCGTCAAGATCGATCAAGCCATACGGGACCCCGGTAATCTCGGACTGATCGTCACGATCGTACAGCTCCTGGATTCGATCTACGACTTGGCCTAGCACTGGTTGGATCGGGATGAAACCGGACTGCTGTCGTGCCCCAGCCTCGGCAATCTCGAAAATCTTAGCCTCAGCTTGATCAAGGAGGTCTTTTGCATCCTTACCCGCCGGCGTCAGCGCGCTAGCCGCGATTTCGTCACCGACAGTCACTAGCTTGCGGAGAATGCAGCGTTCCCGAATGATCTCGGCATAGCGACGAATATTGGCCGCTGACGGAGTGTTATTGGCGATCTCTGCAAGATACGCAAGCCCTCCGACGTGGGACGCCGAACCCTCTTTGTCGAGCTGCTCGAAGACCGTCACAACATCTGCAGGTTTGCCCTGTTCGATCAGATTGGCGATCTGGCGGAAGATCCGACGGTGATCATCGCGATAGAAATCGGTCTCGTTGACGAGGTCCGCAATGCGATCCCACGCCTGATTATCGAGCAGCAGTCCGCCGATCAACGACTGCTCAGCCTCAATGGAATGAGGCGGAAGCTTGAGCGATGCGATTTGTGGATCAAGCGAAGTAACGTGAAGCTCTGACATTGGGCGGGCTTGCAGACTCAAAGCTGAAAGTGTAGCGATTCAAATGGAACCAACGGCTACAAAACGAAAAAGCCCGCAGAACAATCGCGGGCTTTTTTCGCTTTGCCAACCTTACTGCTGCTGCGCTTCGGCTTCCTGAGCGGCCTTGAGACTCAGTCGGATCTTGCCTTTTTCGTCGGTCTCGATGACCTTCACGCGGATGACCTGCCCTTCCTTCAGGTAGTCCGATACGTTCTCGACGCGCTTGTTCGCGATCTGCGAGACGTGAAGCAGGCCATCGCGGCCCGGCATGATGTTCACAATTGCGCCGAATTCGAGGATCTTGACCACAGGACCTTCGTAGATCTTGCCTACTTCGACCTCAGCAGCAATTGCTTCGATACGCTTCTTGGCAAGTTCCGCCTTCGCGCCATCGACCGACGCAATGGTTATGATGCCGTCGTCCTGAATGTCGATTACCGTGCCCGTTTCTTCGGTCAGCGCGCGTATTACCGCCCCCCCCTTGCCGATCACATCGCGAATTTTCTCCGGAGTGATCTTCATGGTCAGCAAGCGCGGGGCATACTCCGACAATTCCGTGCGGTGCCCCCCCATTGCATCCTTCATCAGACCAAGGATGTGCATGCGGCCTTCACGTGCTTGCTCCAGAGCCTTCTTCATGATGGCAGGAGAGATCGAATCGATTTTCAGATCCATCTGCAACGCCGTGACACCTGCATCGGTACCCGCAACCTTGAAGTCCATGTCACCAAGATGGTCCTCGTCGCCGAGGATGTCGGTCAGCACCGCAAACCGATTACCATCCTTGATGAGCCCCATGGCAATACCCGCGACGTGGTTTTTCAGCGGTACGCCCGCATCCATCATCGAGAGCGAACCACCGCAAACCGAAGCCATTGAGGACGAACCATTCGATTCGGTAATCTCGGAGACGACGCGAATGGTGTAGCTGAATTCCTTATTGTCGGGCAGCACGGCAGCCAGCGCACGCTTGGCCAGACGGCCGTGGCCAACTTCGCGGCGCTTAGGCGCACCAACACGTCCAGTTTCTCCTGTCGCATACGGCGGCATGTTGTAGTGGAGCATGAAGCGCTCCTTGTACTCGCCTGCGATCGCGTCGATGATTTGCTCATCGCGCCCCGTGCCCAGCGTCGAAACCACGAGCGCCTGCGTTTCCCCGCGCGTAAACAGAGCAGAACCATGAGTCCGCGGCAGCACGCCGGTACGAATGGTGATCGGACGAACAGTGCGCGTGTCGCGGCCGTCAATACGCGGTTCCCCATTCAGGATCCGGTTGCGAACAATGCTCGCCTCAAGCGCGAAAAGCACATCTTTGACTTCAGCTTCAGTCGGCGCTCCCTCGCCATTAACGAGCGCGGCGACTGTTGCTGCGGTCACCTCCTTGAGCTTGTCCGAGCGCTGTTGCTTGACGGTAAGACTAAAGGCCTCTTCAAGACCCGCCAGCGCCAGTTCGGAGACGCGTGTGTGCAGAGCCTCGTTCTTGGCGGCCGGCGTCCATGCCCATTCGGGCTTGCCTGCAACTTCGGTCAGCTCATTGATGGCCTGGATTACAGCCTGCATCTGCTGGTGACCATAAACGACCGCACCAAGCATCACATCTTCGGAGAGCTCATTCGCTTCCGACTCGACCATCATCACGCCCGCTTCGGTACCCGCGACGACCAGATTCATCTGGCTCTTCTCGGTCTGGCTAACGGTCGGGTTGAGCACGTATGCGCCGTCAACAAAACCCACACGACAGGCGCCGATCGGACCATTGAACGGCACGCCGGAAAGAGCGAGCGCTGCCGACGCACCGATCATCGCAGGAATGTCGGCATCGATTTCCGGATTCAGTGACATGACGGTCACAACGACCTGGACTTCGTTGTAGAAGCCATCCGGGAAGAGCGGACGGATCGGGCGGTCGATCAGGCGCGAGGTCAGCGTTTCCTTTTCGGTTGGACGACCTTCACGCTTGAAGAAGCCGCCAGGGATGCGGCCTGCGGCATAGAACTTCTCAAGGTAATCGACCGTCAGAGGGAAAAAATCCTGGCCGGGCTTCGGGCTCTTGGCAGCCACAACGGTAGCAAGTACCACAGTGTCGTCCACCGACACCATGACAGCGCCATGCGCCTGACGCGCAATCTCGCCGGTTTCGAGAGTGACGGTGTGGGCGCCGTAGGCAAACGACTTTTTGATCGGAGTAGGCAAGGGGAAATCCTTTCAGTAGACCGACAGCGCAACACGATCAAGACAGGGGCGCAGGAAACTCGGCTCTCCAGCGTGGTCGGAGCGCAGTGGCGCTTTAGATGGACAATGCCGGCGCAACCCCAAGGGCCCGCCGGCATCGCTTCAAGGTATCGGTCCGCAGTGTGCAGCAACGCATTCCACAGCGGCTCGTCCGCGAATTACTTGCGCAGACCGAGGCGTTCGATGACGCTGCGATAACGATCGACTTCCTTGCCCTTTAGGTAGTCGAGCAGTTTGCGACGCTGGCTGACCAGCTTGAGCAGACCGCGCCGCGAATGGTGATCCTTCGTGTGGCTCTTGAAGTGGCCCGTCAGGTCATTGATGCGGGCAGTCAGCAGCGCGATCTGGACTTCGGGGGAACCGGTGTCGCCCTTGGCGCGCTGGAAGTCAGCGACGATCTGCGCTTTTTGTTCGGTAGCGATAGCCATCTCAATTATCCAATATCAACTTTCAGTCGAGCCGCGCATTATGGCGACTTTTGTCAATCACATCAAGCACCTGGATCCGGAACCACTAATCGGAGCGGAGCTAGCCTCTTTCGGTCGGTCACCACACCCAATCCAAGAAATCGGTTTCCTCCGAAGACGCGGTATTCGCCAAAATCCAGGGAAGGTTGTGCGATCTCCTGACCGTGGGAAAACAAGCGTAGGGGCTCGCCTTCGAGTTCGCATACCGGCAGGTGCGAGGCCAAGAGATCAACCGCGCGCAGCATCTCCGCTCGGCACGCGGGAGACTCAAGCGCTGCGAGTGATACTGCATCGGAGATATCAAAAATGCCGATGCGCGTTCGGCGCAATGCAATAAGGTGTGCACCACATCCAAGCGCCTCTCCGATGTCTTCGGCGAGTGTCCTGATATAGGTGCCTTTTGAGCACACCACCTCAATCTCGAATTGATTGTCTTCTAGCGGTCCTCGCTCGAGGCTATGGATCACTACATCGCGGGCCTCGCGCTCCAGCACAACGCCTTCGCGAGCGTATTCATACAAGGGCTTGCCGTCGCGCTTAAGTGCCGAATACATCGGTGGCACCTGACGAAGGTGTCCCCGGAATCGCGGCAGAATCGCATCGATCGCGGCGCCATCGACACGGACTGGACGGACTTCGATGACTGCACCTTCGGCATCGCCGGTGTCAGTCCTAACGCCAAGCTTTAGCCTCGCAACATACATCTTGTCTGCATCAAGCAGCATTTGGCTGAATTTGGTTGCCTCTCCAAGGCAAAGGGGCAACAGACCGCTTGCAAGTGGATCGAGCGTCCCTGTATGCCCCCCCTTCGCAGCGTTGTATAGCCAACGAACCTTTTGCAGCGCAGCATTCGAACTCATGCCCGAAGGCTTGTCGAGCAACACCACCCCGTCGATCCGTTGTCGCTTCCGCCGCGGCCCTTCATTCGCCCTTCGGTGCATTTGCATCGAGCGCTTCCGTGTGATGCTCCTCGTCGCTCTTTACCGCCTCATCAATCAGCGCAGATAACGTCGCGCCATGCTCGATTGAGCGGTCATACACCCAGTGCAGCTCCGGAATCGTATGGATACGAATCCTGCGACCAAGTTCGCGACGCAAAAAACCGCTTGCACGGCGCAATCCCAGAGCCAGCTCTGGAACCGCCCCCTCTCCTTCGATCGTCGTGAAATACACCTTTGCGTGTGCATAGTCAGGACTTACCTCTACCGACGTCAGCGTGACAAAACCAACACGCGGATCCTTGACCTCCATGCGGATCAGCTCGGCTAGCTCACGGCGGATCTGCTCGGAGACGCGGTCACTGCGCGAGTAATTCTTGGGCATTTCCTTCTCCCACCCCAAAAAACTGCAGCACAAACACAACGGGCCCCACGCGGGGGCCCGTCGCTCATGGACCGTATATGGTCCCTGTCAAAGCGTCCGCGCGATCTCCTGGATCTCGTAAACCTCAAGCTGATCGCCTTCCTGAATGTCGTTGAAGTTCCTGATCTGAAGACCGCATTCGAAGCCGAACTTCACTTCCTTTACGTCATCCTTGAAACGCTTAAGCGATTCGAGCTCGCCCTGATGGACCACGACATGATTCCGCAGCACACGCACCAGCGAGTTCCGACGAACCAGACCGTCGAGTACGTAGCAACCAGCGACCGCACCGACCTTCGAGATATTGAAGACCTGACGAATCTCCACGGTACCGAGGATATGCTCGCGGCGCTCCGGAGCGAGCATGCCGGACAGCGCCTGCTTCACCTCATCCACTGCGTCGTAGATGATGTTGTAGTAGCGGATATCCACATCGAAACTCTCGGCCAGCTTGCGAGCATTCGCGTCGGCACGCGTATTGAAGCCGATGATGACCGCCTTTGAGGCTTGCGCCAAGTTGACATCGGATTCTGAGATCGCGCCGACTGCACCATGGATGATCTGCACGCGGACTTCATCCGTCGAAAGCTTCTGCAGCGCGTGCACAAGAGCTTCCTGCGAGCCCTGCACATCGGCCTTGATGATGAGCGGCAGCGTCTTGACTTCGCCTTCGCGCATCTGCTCGAACATGTTCTCAAGTTTTGCGGCCTGCTGTTTGGCGAGCTTCACGTCGCGGAACTTGCCTTGGCGGAATAGCGCGATTTCCCGAGCTTTACGTTCGTCGGTCAACGCCATTGTGTCATCGCCGGCAGCCGGAACATCGGATAGCCCCAGGATTTCGACTGGAATCGACGGCCCCGCTTCAGCGATCGGGCGACCATTCTCATCAAGCAGCGCACGGATCTTGCCGAAGGTTGCCCCCGCCAGCAGCGTGTCACCACGACGCAATGTGCCGCTCTGGACCAGCATCGTCGCCACTGGACCGCGCCCTTTGTCGAGACGAGCTTCGATGATGATGCCCTTGGCCGGCGCTTCGATCGGCGCAGTCAGCTCCAGCACTTCCGCCTGCAGCAGCACGTTTTCGAGCAATTCGTCGATACCAGTGCCTTGCTTCGCAGAAACCGGCACGAACGGTGAGTCACCGCCATACTCTTCCGGCACAACACCCTCGGCGACGAGTTCCTGCTTCACACGGTCCGGATTTGCATCCGGCTTGTCGATCTTGTTGATCGCCACCACGATCGGTACGCCAGCGGCCTTCGCGTGGTGGATAGCCTCCTTGGTCTGAGGCATGACACCATCATCAGCCGCAACCACCAGGATGACGATGTCGGTCGCCTTCGCTCCGCGTGCACGCATGGCTGTAAAGGCCTCGTGACCAGGGGTATCGAGGAACGTAATGACACCACGCTCCGTTTCAACGTGATATGCACCAATATGCTGCGTGATACCGCCCGCTTCTCCCGCGGCAACCTTTGCACGGCGGATGTAGTCGAGCAGCGAAGTTTTGCCGTGGTCGACGTGACCCATGACGGTCACGACCGGAGCGCGCGGCTCAAGCACGACGTCCTTCTGGCTTTCATCGTCCAGGAAGGATTCGGGATCATCGAGCTTGGCGGCGATCGCGCGGTGGCCCATTTCCTCGACGATGATCATCGCCGTTTCCTGATCCAGCACCTGGTTGATCGTGACCATCGTGCCCATCTTCATCATCGCCTTGATGACTTCAGTAGCCTTAATCGCCATCTTGTGGGCGAGATCGGCAACCGAGATGGTTTCAGGCACGGAGACTTCTCGTACGATCGGCTCCGATGGCGCCTGGAAGGACGATTCGCCGCCGCGCGGGTCCCCACGGCCGCCATGGCGGCCGCCGCGCGCACCACGCCAGCCAGCAGCACCGCCACCAGCATCGCCACGGGTCTTGATCTGGCGACGCTTGCTCGCATCGTCAGCTGCGCCGCCCGAACGTTCGGTCTTCTTCGGCGGAGGAGCTTTCTTCTCGTCCTTGCCTTCGGTCTTCACTGGCTTGTGCAGAGTGCCCGTCTTGGGCGCGGCAGCAGGTGCTGCGGCCTGACGTGCAGCGGCCTCGGCCTCTTGGCGCACTTTTTCGGCTGCTCGAGTACGCGCCTCTTCCTCGTCGGCCTTACGGCGCGCCTCACGCGCCTGCTTGGCACGCAATTCTTCAGCCTGGATACGGGCAAGCTCGGCTGCACGACGTGCTTCGCGCTCGCGCGAAGCACGCTCTTCCGGGCTCAGCATGTCGAGAATCGAACGCGGCGCAGGCTTGGCCTCAACCGGTGAAACTTCTGGTTCGGCGACTGGCATCTCTTCGGATGTAGCGACCACGACGGGCTCGGGCAGAATTTCGGGTTCGGGTTCGGGTTCGGGTTCGGGTTGAACTTCGGGCTCTGGCTCCGCAGTTACCACGAGCTCGGGCTCAGGTTCGGGTTCGGGTTCGGGTTCCGGCGTAATAACCGGCTCCTGCACCACTTCAACGACGGGCTCCGATTCAAGAGCTGTCTCAACTGGAGCGGAAGCAGCATCCACGGTCGCCGACTCCAGCATTTCCGGCATAACTTCCATCTGCGCCAGCTCTTCTTCCGGCCCCTGCTCGTGTCCAGCTTCCGCAGCCTGCTCGGCCGGATCGCGTTTCACAAACACGCGCTTCTTGCGCACCTCAACCTGGATCGTGCGGGCCTTGCCCGTCGAGTCAGCAGCCTTGATCTCCGATGTCTGCTTGCGTGTCAGGGTGATCTTCGATTTAGGCGCGACCTCCCCGCCATGCGCACGCCGCAAATAGTCGAGTAACCGAGACTTGTCCGCCTCACTCAGAGAATCGCTCTCGCCAGCCTTGCTGACACCGGCCTTCTGCAACTGTTCGAGCAAAACGGATGCGGGCATCCTAAGTTCGCTGGCGAACTGCGCCACGCTCATTTCTGCCATACCGATACAACCTCCGTCTTACTCGAACCAGTGGGCGCGGGCCTTGGTGATCAGGTCCTTGGCACGCGGTTCGTCGATTTCCGCGATATCCATCAGCTCGTCGACCGCAAGGTCGGCGAGTTCGTCGCGCGTTTTCACGCCAGCCCGCGAAAGCTTCGCGGCTAGCGACTTATCCATACCTTCCAAGCCAAGAAGGTCTTCGGACGTCTGCTCAAGAGCCTCTTCGCTGACAATTGCCTCGGTCAGTAGCACGTTACGTGCGCGAGTGCGCAATTCGTTGACCGTATCCTCGTCGAAAGCCTCGATTTCCAACATCTCGGCCAACGGAACGTAAGCAATTTCTTCCAGCGAGGTGAACCCCTCGTCAATAAGGATATCCGCGACTTCGTCGTCGACATCCAGTCTTGCTGTGAAGAGCGCCCGCAGACGACCGCGCTCTTCCTCGGACTTCTGCGCGCTTTCTTCCAGTGTCATCAGGTTTATCTGCCACGCGGTGAGCTCAGAAGCAAGCTTCACGTTCTGGCCGCCACGCCCGATCGCAATCGCGAGGTTGCTCTCGTCGACCACCACATCCATGGCATGCGACTCTTCGTCAACCACGATCGACGAAACCTCGGCTGGCGCGAGTGCCTTGATGACGAATTCGGCCGGATCCTGCGACCAGAGCACGATGTCGATGTTCTCGCCGCCAAGTTCGTTACGCACTGCGGTAACGCGCGAACCACGCAAACCAACGCATGTCCCGATCGGATCGATGCGTGAATCATTGGCCTTCACCGCAATTTTCGAGCGTAGCCCCGGATCACGTGCGCAGGCCTTGATTTCAAGCAGCCCATCTTCCATCTCGGGCACTTCGAGCTCGAAGAGCTTGATCACGAATTCGGGAGCGGTACGTGAGAGGACCAGCTGCGGGCCGCGCGCGCCGCGGTCGATGCGCAACAGATAGGCGCGCACGCGATCACCGACGCGAAGGTTCTCCTTTGGAACCATCTGATCCTTCGGCAACACAGCTTCGAGTCGTCCGACTTCGACGATCGCATTGCCGCGCTCCATGCGCTTGATACTGCCTGTTACAAGGAATTCCTGACGCTCAAGGAAGTCGTTGAGGATCTGCTCACGCTCCGCATCGCGAATTCTTTGCAGGATCACCTGCTTGGCAGCTTGGGCACCGATACGGCCAAAGTCGACAGGCTCAAGCGGCTCTTCGACATATTCGCCGACCTGAATGTCCGCGAATTGTTCGCGCGCGTCGATGATGCCCATTTCGGCTTCATCATTGGTGACCTCGGCGTCCGGCATCACGAGCCAGCGGCGGAAGGCTTCGTAGTCGCCCGTTTCGCGGTCGATCGCAACGCGCACATCGGCGTCGTCGTGGACACGCTTTTTTGTTGCCGAAGCGAGCGCGGACTCGAGCGCCTGAAAGACGATCTCTTTCATGACGTTCTTTTCACGCGACAGCGCATCGACAAGCAGCAAAACCTCGCGGCTCATTGCATTCAACCCTTTTCCGTAATCTCAGACCTTCGGCACCAGACGCGCCCGCTCGATGTCATCGAAGCCGAAGCGGTGCTCGCCGGCCTCCGTAGTCAACATCACCTGTCCGTCGTCCACGCCCTTCAGGAAGCCTTTGAAGTTGCGCTGGTTGCCCACGGGAATCCGCACTTTCAGCTGCACTTCCTCGCCAACAAAACGCTCGAAATGCGCCAACTTCGTCAGTGGACGATCAAGCCCAGGCGACGACACTTCAAGGCGGTCGTAATCGATATTCTCAACTTCGAATACGCGCGTAAGCTGGTTGCTGACCGTTGCACAATCTTCGACGTCAATACCCTCGGGCTGGTCGATGAACACTCGCATCAAACGGCCGCGAGTAGACAGCTCAAGCTCCACGAGCTCGAAACCCAATCCCTCGACGATCTGCTCAATCAGCTTCTTCAGTTCCATGCGCCACAAACAAAAAATGGGCGAAACGCCCACAATTCAATTGAATCGATACGAACACCCATTACGGTGCCAAACCGGATAAACAAAAGAAGTTTATCAGACCTAGCACCGATCGTAAATGTAAATACCTGTTTCCGCTCAGGCTTCCTGAGGAGTAGCTGCAGGTTTTTTCGGTCGACGACGACGAGCCGGGGGCTTTGCACCGTCGGATTGAGCCTCGACAGGCTTCCCCTGCCCCTGAGCCTCACTAGCAGGCGCAGCCACATTCGCAGGTTTCTTTGGTCCTCGACGCTTGCCCGCTGGTTTGGCCCCGCCCGGGGTACGGTTGCCATCAGCGGTCGTCACTTGATTCGCCTTCTTAGTGGCAGCACGCGGACCACGGACGCCTGCTGGCGCCGGCCTCGGCCCACGCGTCGGCCTCACGCTCCGACCTCGACCGCCAGCGGATTCAGGCCGCGCCACCGGCAGCGGCATTGCGTTCGCCTTAGCCCAAGCCTCAGCGTCTTCAGCCTCCTGCTCGGCATCAAAATAGCCATCCTCTTCGTCACCCATCGCTAGCACACCGTGCGGACGCTCTTCCAGTTCGCGCACGACATCCTCGGGAATTGAGGCCGAGAGAGCTCGAACATCAACCTCCTGCATTTCGGCCCAGCCCCCCCGCTTGAGCTGGCGCGGCAGTTGCACCGGACCGTAACGCACACGCATGAGGCGGCTCACCGTAAGACCAATTGCCTCGAACATCCGGCGCACCTCTCGGTTGCGCCCCTCTGAAATGGTGACGCGGTACCAATGATTGCTGCCTTCACCACCACCATCGAGGACTGACGAGAAACGCGCCTCACCATCCTCCAGCGCAATACCATTCTTCAGAGCTTCGACCTGCTCATCGGTCAACTCGCCAATCACGCGGACGGCGTATTCCCTTTCGAGTTCGTAACGCGGATGCATCATCCGGTTGGCGAGTTCGCCATTGTTGGTAAACAACAGCAATCCGGATGTGTTGAAGTCTAGGCGGCCAATCGCAATCCAACGCCCTTTGCGCAACACTGGCAGGCGCTCAAAAACGGATGGACGCCCCTCGGGATCGTCGCGCGAGACGATTTCGCCTTCGGGCTTGTGATACATGAGCACACGCGGCGCACGCTCGGTGAAGCGTAGATTCACCAGCTTGCCGTTGATCTTCACGCGATCACCTGGGCCAACCTTCTGCCCAACGCCAGCTGGCATTCCATTCACGCTAACGCGACCAGCGACAATCCATTCCTCAAGCTCGCGACGCGAGCCGTAGCCAGCATCGGCCAGCACCTTGTGCAGCCGTACAGGCTCAAACTCCTGGACTTGGGCATTGACGCCCCGTCCGCGGCGGCCGCCCGGCAGATTATTGTTCTTGTTCCGCCGCGGCGGGCGCGGCTTGCGTTGCGGTGTCGACAAGATCCATCACCTTTTCAATTTCAGCCAAGGGCGGCAGCTCGGTAAGACTGCGAAGGCCCAGTTCATCCAGGAATCGGCGCGTGGTGGCGTAGAGCCCTGGCCGCCCCGGGGTGTCGCGATGGCCGACGATGTCGACCCAGCCCCGCGATTCGAGCGTTTTCAGTATGTTCGGAGAAACGGCAACGCCGCGTATTTCTTCAATGTCGCCGCGCGTTACTGGCTGCCGATAAGCGATGATGGCCAGTGTTTCGAGCACGGCGCGCGAATAGCGCGGCGGTTTCTGTTCACGCAAGCGGTCGAGATACAACTGGTATTCGGCACGCGTACGGAAACGCCAACCCGAGGCGAGTTGCACGAGTTCTGCACCCCGGTCACCCCAGCGCTCACGCAAGACTTCGAGCAAGCGTCGGAGCAAATCTGTTTCAAGTTCATCACCGAACAGACGCCGCAGATCCTGCATTGCGAGCGGTTCGGCCGCCGCGAGGAGCGCTGCTTCGAGCACACGCATGGCGAACTCGAAATCGATCGCATTGTCGCTCATGGCGACCGCGGTCGTGCCACCCGAATTTCCTTCGGAAGCTCTAATTGTAGCCTTGTTCGGTTCAGAGAGTGGAATCGTTGAGTCGGACATATATCGGTTCCAACGGTTCAACTTGGCTGACAACGACCAATCTTTCCTTCACGAGTTCAAGCACAGCAAGAAAGCTAACAACCATGACAGGCACTCCAGCTGTCGTATCGAACAGCGACGTGAAGCGCTGAAAGCTACCCCCCGAGAGCTTGCGCAATATTTGCGTCATATGCTCCCGCACCGACAACTCTTCGCGCTGAATCATGTGATGGCGTGTAAGTTTCGCCTTCTTCATCAAGCCAAGCCAAGCAGCTTGCAGGTCGTGTAAGCTCACTTCAGGCAAGCGCTCGATGATTTTCTCTGCAACCCACACCGTCACCCACTCGTAGTCGCGCTCGACACGGGGCATCGCATCCAGTTTGTGGGCGGCAAGCTTCATCTGCTCATACTCAAGCAACCGCCGGACCAATTCGGCGCGCGGGTCGACTTCATCTTCCGCCACATGGGCCGGACGCGGCAACAACATGCGCGATTTGATCTCCAGCAGCACAGCCGCCATCAACAAATATTCCGCAGCCAGCTCGAGATTGTGCCGGCGCATTGCTTCGACGTAGCGCAGGTATTGCACAGTCAGCGGCGCCATTGGGATGTCGAGCACATCAATGTTGGCCTTGCGGATCAGATAGAGAAGAAGATCCAGCGGCCCTTCGAAAGCCTCAAGGATGATTTGCAGCGCCTCGGGCGGAATATAGAGGTCCCGCGGCAATTCGAACAGATCTTCCCCATAGATCCGTGCAAGCGGATGCGGTTCGGCAATATCCTGCGGTCGCAGGTCGAGCGGAAGGTCGGCGCCGTCACTCATCTCGCACCCCATGAGTCGGCTTGCGGCCATTCCCGAAGGGAGGTTCGACACCACACCCATGCAATCGGGCACCTGTGCTCACTCGGGCCGAACCCCCTTACGCATAGTCGAGCCCCATCGCCTCCCGTACATCACGCATGGTTTCCTGTGCAAGCTTGCGAGCACGCTCGCAACCGTCGGCGACTATGTTACGCACAAGCGCCGGGTCATCGATATAAGGTTGCACACGCTCGTTCATTCGCCCCTGCTCGGCAATCACGGCATCGATCACTGGCTGCTTGCATTCGAGGCAACCAATACCGGCCGAGCGGCAGCCTTTGGTCACCCATTCGCGCGTGCCATTGTCCGAATACACGAGATGAAACTGCCACACCGGGCAGTTGGTAGGATCGCCCGGATCGGTACGGCGAACGCGCGCCGGATCAGTCGTCATCGTGCGGATCTTCCGAGTAATCGAAGCCGGCTCTTCGCGCAGGTAGATCACGTTGTTTGCAGAATTGGACATCTTCTGTCCATCGAGTCCGCAAAGATGTCCGGCATTCGTCAGGTGAGCCTCAGGCTCAACCAAGATCATCTTGCCGCCACCTTCCAGATATCCATACAGACGCTCGCGGTCACCATGCGAAAGGCTCTGCGTATCGTCGATCACGACCTGAGCCTGCGCGAGAGCCTCCTCGTCCCCTTCCTGCTGGAAGCGCGTACGCAACTCCTCGTACAACCGCGCACGCTTGCTGCCGAGCTTCCGAATTGCCTCTCGCGCACGCTCTTCGTAGCCTGGTTCGCGGCCAAACAGGTGGTTGAAACGGCGTGCAACTTCACGCGTGAGTTCCACATGGGGAACCTGATCCTCACCCACTGGCACGATATTCGCGCGGTAGATGAGTATGTCCGCACTCTGCAGCAAGGGGTATCCGAGGAAACCGTAGGTCGCGAGATCCTTGTGCGACATGCGCTCCTGCAGATCCTTGTAGCTAGGTACGCGTTCAAGCCAACCCAGCGGCGTCGTCATTGAAAGCAGCAAGTGCAGTTCGCTGTGCTCAAGCACACGCGACTGCAAGAACAGCGTCGCTTGGTTGGGATCGACGCCTGCCGCAATCCAGTCGATCACCATGTCCCATACGCATTCGCTGATCAGTTTTGGCTCATCGTAATTCGTCGTCAGTGCATGCCAGTCGGCCACAAAGAACAGGCACGGATACTCGACTTGCAGCTTGATCCAGTTCTTCAGGACACCATGATAGTGTCCGAGGTGCAGCCGGCCGGTCGGGCGCATTCCAGACAGGACGCGATCCACATACATTGCGATCAAGCTCCAGAAAAGACTCGCACCAGGATTTGCATCAACTTCGGAATCAGCGGCCAGAGAACCTTGTCGAGCACGCCCAGATAGAGCAGTCCGATCAGTATGAAGAAACCATAGGGCTCGATGCGCGCCCATTGCCAAGCCAATCGATGCGGGAGCAGGCTAACCGCAATACGGCCACCATCGAGCGGCGGAATCGGAATCAGGTTAAGCAGCATCAATGCCAAGTTCACCGTCATTCCCGCAAGCGCCAGATTGAACACGAGATCGCCCGCATTGGACGCGGGCGCGCTAACCGTACCCAACACCAGCGCCCACACGATCGCCTGCAGCAGATTCGCACCAGGGCCGGCTGCGGCCACCCAGAACATATCGCGCTTCGGATGATTGAGCCGACCGAAATTTACCGGCACCGCCTTTGCCCAGCCGAACGGCGGGAAGCTGAACCCCGAGAAATGTCCGAGCAGCAAGATCACACCCGGAACAAGAACGGTACCGACCGGATCGATATGACGCAGCGGATTCAAACTAATGCGGCCAGCCTGGTATGCCGTTGGGTCACCCAAACGTAGGGCTGCATAGCCGTGAGCCGCCTCGTGCAGCGTGATCGCAAGCACAACCGGCACGGCCCAGACGAACACGAGCAGAAGGAAGTCCGCCATTGAGGCCTACGTAAAAAAGCCCAGTGTATCAAAGGGGGGCTCAGTCCAGTCCGAGCGGTGCGAGCGGACCCAAGCCACGGCGCACGACCTCGGGCACCAGGCCCGTAAGATCGATGACTGTTGTTGCATCAGGGCCACAAGCCCCTGCTTCGATGACCAAGTCGACCTGTTTCTCGAGCAATTCGCGGATCTGTTCGGCATCCGACAGAGGCAGGTCGTCGCCCGGCATCATCAGCGTTGCCGTCAACAACGGCTCATTGAGCTCCCCGAGCAGTGCTGCCACAACCGGATGCGAAGGCACCCGCACGCCGATCGTCTTGCGCTTGGCATGCAGCACCCGGCGTGGGAGCTCCTTCGTGCCGTCGAGAATGAAAACGTAAGGTCCCGGCGTCGCGGCCTTGAGAAGGCGGTACTGGGCATTGTCGACGCGCGCATAGTGCGCGATTTCTGAGAGGTCCCGCACCATCAACGTCAGGTGGTGGCGGTCGTCGATTCCGCGAATGCGCCGGATTCTCTGGATCGTATCGGCATTGCCGGTACGGCCGCCAAGTGCATACGCCGAATCGGTAGGAAAGGCAATCACACCGCCGTCGCGTACGATTTCCGCTGCCTGGTGTATCAGGCGCGGCTGCGGATTATCTGGATGCAGAGCGAAGAACTGGGCCACTGGTGGGCTTGGCGAGCGTGAAAACCTCTGATTCTAGGCTGCGTTGGTGGAGCTGTCTTGTCGCAAGATACGCTTTACACGACTTTGCGCCCCGTCGTAGGGAATCTCCGCAACGCGGCCACAGATCAGAATCGGGACCAAACCGGTATCAGATCTTCGGGCAGCACGTCAGCCCGACCAACATCCGTCATGCTCTCGCCAGGGCCATGGAAGTCGGAGGCTCGCGACGCGAGGAAACCGTAGCGGCGCGCTACTCGCGCATATTCCAGTACCGCCTCACGACCATGCGAACCGGAAACGACCTCAATCGCCTCACCGCCTAAGTCTTTGAAACATTGGAAAACTTCATCCAGCGCAGTCCTGGACAGTCGGTAGCGCCCAGGGTGCGCAACCACCGCGACACCTCCTGCACGATGAATCCAGCGAAGCGCGTCCTCAAGGCTGGCCCAGACATGATCCACATACCCCGGCTTGCCACGTACGAGATAGTGGTCGAATACCTGCCTCACTTCGCGTGCGATGCCGATCTCGACCAGATACCTTGCGAAGTGCGAACGGCTGACGAGCGCCGGATTACCCACGTACTTCAAGGCACCTTCATACGCGCCCCGAATCCCGATTGCGGCAAGTGCCTCGCCCATACGAACCGCACGGAGATCGCGGCCGGCCCGAACCAAAGCCAAGCCCTCGACAATCTCGACATTCGACGGATCGATCGCGAGACCGACCACGTGAAGCGTGTGATCCCCCCATGAGACCGAGATTTCGACACCGTTAACGAAATCCACACCTGCCTCCAGGGCCGCCGCCCGGGCCTCGGCAAGCCCGCCAAGTTCATCGTGGTCAGTCAGCGCAAGCAAGTCGACGCCATTGGCAGCCGCACGAGCAACGACCGCGGCGGGTACGAGCAGGCCGTCAGACGTGGTGGAGTGGCAATGAAGGTCTGGGTTCCGGTAGGTCATTGATGGAGTCTAGCGCGATGAGAATCTTCAGAGTTGACACAAGAACTCCTCGATCAGTGCCGCAACCCGGTCCGGTTGCTCCAAGTGCAGATTGTGGCCACTGTTCTCGATGATCTCGATACGCACATTGGCAAACAGGGCAAAACGTTCGCCAATTTCCTCCTCTGTGATGCCGACACGCTGCAAGAGCCCTGTATCCCTCGCTCGCAGGATCAGCACCGGCGCTGTGACGCGCCGCCATGCTGCCGCAATCTCGGCAAAGCGATACAACTGCGGGCTGACATGGCGATGCGCCGGATCCGCTGCGCGTACGACCCCGCCGAGCCCATTCTCTTCACCCAGGTACATCGCAAGAAAGCTCGCACGGTCGCGCCCGAGGTTTGGGTTTTCCATACGCAGGTGCATGATCAGGCTGCTTGCGTCCGGATGGGCCCGGGGACGCTCGGACTGGCGGATTTGCGACAGCCACTTTTCCAACCGCAATGGCGCTTCATCGGAAGGTGCGTCTCGCAGCCCGAATGCGTCGATGTTAACCAGCGCCGCCACCCGCTGTGGCCGGACCCCTGCGTAAAAGCAGCAGATGTTCCCGCCCAGGCTATGTCCGCCCAACCGCACTGGCTCGTTGGGACTAAAGTGTTCAAGCAATGCATCAAGGTCGGCGATGTATTGCGCAAAAAAATAGCCACTGGTATCCCATTCGCTTTCGCCGAAACCGCGCAGGTCGGGCGCAATCACTTCCCATTCCCAGGAAAGCGCATCGACCACAAACTGGAAACTCGCAGCTACGTCCATCCAGCCATGGATCAGGAAGAGTCTGGGCGCGCCTGGATTCGCCCAGCGTCGCACGTGAAGGCGCAGTCCACGCACATCGAGCCACTCACTGACAGCTTCACGGCGGGGAATATAGGAGGTATTTGTCGATATCACAGAAAGCTCCAGATCTTCTTGTCAGACCAATCTTATCAACTGGTTGCCGCCGCCCCCGGCCATCCTGTAGAGTCCGGCCCGTCGCTCGGGAGAGCGCCTCTCACGGGGCCGCCGAAGGCGTAACACCCGGAACCGCTCAGGCATCGAGGACCGGCGACCAAAGAATCTGGAGAGCGATGCGGCTCGCACAACGAGCCCTGACAAAAATGCAGTGAAACGCTTCTGGCAGGGCAAGCGACCGCAGCAGTACACAAAGATGTACGGCAAGGCTGCGCAGTGGTGCCAGAAGTTTTTTGTCGGGACGCAGAGTTTGCGCATCCACCGAAGGGGCAGCCGCACCGATAACCGGTGTGCAATCTCTCAGGTACCAAGGACAGATGGGGGCTCGGCACGCTTGATCTACGTGCCGGGCCCTTTTTCGTTCATGGACTAGGCTGAAGCATTTGGCCGCAATGGGACTTCATATGGGCAAGCAGACCCCGCTTTACGACCTCCACCTCGCCGCCGGCGCGAAGATCGTCGACTTTGCCGGCTGGGACATGCCGATCCACTATGGTTCGCAACTTGAGGAACACCATCGAGTACGCAACGACGCTGGCATGTTCGATGTCTCTCACATGCTGCCGATCGATCTCACCGGCGCTGGCGCGCAGAACTACCTCACACGGCTACTCGCCAACGACGTGAGGAAACTCACCACCCTGGGCAAGGCGTTGTACTCCTGCATGCTGCAAGAAGACGGTGGCGTGGTGGACGACTTGATCACCTATTTTTTCGCGCCGGACAATTACCGCATCGTGGTCAACGCCGGCACCGCCGACAAGGACATCGCCTGGATGCGCAACCAAGCCGCAAAGGCCGGGGCCAATGTCTCGATCACCTCACGCCGGGATCTCGCGATCATTGCGGTTCAAGGCCCAAAAGCACGCGAAAAGATGTGGGCTGCCTTACCCGGCTCACAGGCAGCAAGCGAAGCACTAAAACCCTTTCAGGCCACCCGCTGGGGCGACATCATGATCTGCCGTACCGGCTACACTGGCGAGGATGGATTCGAACTGATCCTACCCGCCACAAAGTCCGCTGACGCTTGGCGGGCACTCGAAGCCGCCGGTGTTGCGCCAATCGGTCTCGGCGCGCGCGACACGCTGCGACTGGAAGCCGGCATGAACCTCTACGGTTCGGATATGGACGAGACGAAGAACCCGCTCGAATCGGGACTGGCCTGGACGGTCGACTTCAAGGATGAGACCCGCGACTTCGTTGGCCGTGCAGCGCTGGCCAAGTGGGACGGCGCCATGCAATTCGTCGGCCTCAGACTCGAAGACCGCGGCGTGATGCGCAGCCACATGCGCGTTATCACGCCTCATGGCGATGGCGAAACCACCAGCGGCTCCTTTGCACCAACGCTCAATGCCTCTATCGCCTTCGCACGCATCCCGGCGGCCGTCCAGTCCGGACACATTGTCGAGGTAGACATCCGCGGCAAGCTGCTGCGCGCACGCGTGGGCAAGCTTGCTTTCGTCCGCAACGGCAAAGCAATTGCTTGAGCAGATCCGCCCCGGTGCAGTCGATAATCCCAGTTCCAACCAATCAACATCGCTCAGGAGAAAACGAAATGAACACCCCGGCCAACCTCCGCTATGCGGAATCGCACGAATGGGTCCGCCTAGAGCCGGACGGCACGGTCACCATCGGCATCACGGACCACGCCCAGAACGCACTCGGCGACGTCGTGTTCCTCGAACTACCGGAAATCGGCCGACTGCTCGCCAAGAATGAAACATGCGCAGTCATCGAATCGGTCAAGGCTGCATCCGACATCTACGCCCCGATCGCCGGTGAAGTGATTGCCACGAACCAGGACATCGTTGATGCGCCCGAGTCAGTCAACGCCGACGCATATGCCGCATGGCTCTTCAAGATGAAGCCAGCCAACGCAGACGACGTAGGCGCACTGCTCGACGCCGCAGCCTACGACAAGATCGCCGACGCGTAAGGCGCGCATAACCTCAGCATCGTCATTCCCGCGAAGGCGGGAATCCAGTCGGCCGCAAACAACCCCACCTCCCCCACTGGATGCTCGCCCTCCGCGGGCATGACGGGCGAGTAATCGACGGCAAGCCCGTATCCGTATCAGAGTCCCATCCATGCAAAACCTTCCACTCTCTGCCCTCGAACAGCGCGACGATTTCATCAGCCGCCACATCGGCCCCAATGCCGCTGAAACCGCAGCGATGTGCGCCGAAATTGGCTTGCCATCACTCGACGCGCTGATTGAGGAAACCGTTCCCGCCGCAATCCGTTCGACCACGCCACTCCCGCTCCCGGGCCCCATGCCCGAACATGAGGCGCTCGCGAAGCTCCACGCGATTGCTGGCAAGAACGTGCTCAAGCGCTCGCTGATCGGACTCGGCTACCACGACACGATCGTGCCGAAGGTCATCCTGCGCAACCTACTGGAAAACCCCGGCTGGTACACCGCTTACACGCCCTATCAGGCCGAGATCGCACAGGGTCGGCTGGAAGCGCTGCTCAACTGGCAGCAGATGGTGATGGACCTCACCGGCCTTGATCTCGCCAATGCTTCGCTGCTCGACGAAGCCACCGCAGCCGCCGAAGCCATGACAATGGCGCGCCGTGCCTCGAAGTCCAGGTCGAACGCCTATTTCGTCGATGCCGCCGCCTTCCCGCAGACGATCGATGTCGTAAAGACTCGTGCGAAGTATTTCGGTTTCGAACTCGTAATCGGCCCCGCCGAAGACGCCGCGCAGCACGACGTATTCGGCGCGCTGCTGCAATACCCGGACAAGTATGGCGAAGTGCGCGACCTCACTGACACCATCTCCGCGCTCAAGACGAAAGGTGCGATCGTCGCCGTCGCTGCAGACCTGATGGCGCTGGTGCTGCTGAAGTCGCCCGGCGCGATGGGCGCGGATATCGCGCTCGGCTCCGCACAGCGCTTCGGCGTGCCGATGGGCTTCGGCGGCCCCCATGCCGCTTTCTTCGCCACGCGTGACGAATATAAGCGTGCGGTCCCTGGCCGCATCATCGGCGTCTCGGTTGACGCACGCGGCAAGAATGCATTGCGCATGGCGCTGCAGACCCGCGAACAGCACATCCGCCGCGAGAAAGCCAATTCGAACATCTGCACCTCACAGGTACTGCTTGCCAACATGGCCGGCATGTATGCGGTATGGCACGGGCCAAAGGGCCTGAAGACGATCGCCTCACGCATCCATCGCCTCACCGCCATTTTCGCGGCGGGTCTCAAGCGAGCGGGATTCCGGACGCTCGCCAGCCAGTACTTCGACTCCTTCGATATCGCAACAGGCGAGCAGACCGCAGCGATCAGCGCCGCCGCGCTGGCAGCCGGCTTCAACTTGCGGCATGTGTCGCCCGCCGTGCTCGGCGTGAGCTTCGACGAGAAGAGCACACGCACGGAAGTACTGGCGCTGCTCAACGTCTTCGCCGACGTCAATCGGATCGCGAATACGTGCGAGCTCGCACGCACTTTCGATGAGTCCGACATCGACACACTCGATACGGAAGTCACCGCGTTACCGCAAGGTCTGATGCGCACCGATGCGATCCTCACGCACCCGGTGTTCAATAGGCACCATACCGAGCACGAGATGCTCAGGTACCTGAAAAAGCTGCAGAACCGGGACCTTGCGCTCGATCATTCGATGATTTCGCTCGGCTCCTGCACGATGAAGCTCAACGCCACGAGCGAGATGATCCCGGTCACCTGGCCCGAGTTCAGCGACATGCATCCGTTCGTGCCACGCGATCAAGCACTCGGTTGCCATGAAATGATCGAGGGGCTGGCGGATTACCTGCGTGCGGTAACCGGCTTTCCGGCGATCTCAATGCAGCCAAACTCCGGTGCTCAGGGCGAATACGCAGGCCTCGTCACCATCCGCCGCTATCACGAATCGCGCGGAGAATCGCATCGCAACGTCTGCCTGATTCCAAAGTCCGCACACGGCACGAACCCGGCCACCGCACAGATGTGTGGCATGGAAGTCGTGGTCGTCGACTGCGATGAAAACGGCAACGTCGACGTGCGGGACCTCACCGCCAAGGCGGAAAAGCACCGCGACAGACTCGCAGCACTGATGATCACCTACCCATCAACGCACGGCGTATTTGAGGAGGCCGTAAAGGAGATCTGCGCAGTCGTACATGCGAACGGCGGCCAAGTCTACATGGACGGCGCGAACCTCAACGCACAGGTAGGGCTGACCTCACCTGCGACCATTGGCGCGGATGTCAGCCACATGAACCTACACAAGACCTTCTGCGTCCCGCACGGCGGCGGCGGTCCTGGCATGGGTCCGATCGGCCTCGCAGCGCATCTCGCTCCGTTCATGGCCGACCACACGGTTTCGCCGACGGGCTCCGCGGATCGCGCAAATGCCGGCCAAGGGGCCGTTGCGGCTGCACCATTCGGCTCCGCGAGCATCCTGGTGATTTCCTGGATGTACATCACCATGATGGGTAGCAAAGGCCTCAGGCAGGCGACCGAATACGCGATCCTCAATGCCAATTACGTAGCCTCGAAGCTCGCACCGTACTACCCGGTACTCTATCGCGGCACTCGCGGCCGCGTCGCACATGAGTGCATTCTCGACATCCGTCCAATCAAGGCAGCGACTGGCCTCACCGAGGTCGATATCGCCAAGCGACTGATGGATTACGGTTTCCACGCGCCAACCATGTCTTTTCCGGTTGCCGGGACGATCATGGTCGAGCCGACCGAGTCGGAATCCAAGGGCGAACTCGACCGTTTCATCGCCGCAATGACGCAGATCCGCGAGGAAATCCGGAAGGTGGAACTCGGTCAATGGCCGGCTGACGACAATCCGCTCAAGCATGCACCGCATACGCAAGCAGACGTGATCGGCAGCGAGTGGACGCGACCCTATTCGTGCAACGAAGGCGTATTCCCACTGAACTGGATTGCAGACAATAAGTTCTGGCCCAGCGTGAATCGCATCGACGACGTGTACGGCGACCGCAACCTTTTCTGCGCCTGTGTGCCGATGGAGGAGTACGCCAGCGCCTGAAGTTGGTCGGTTTTTCTGCAAGGGCCGCCTCTCAAGGCGGCCTTTTTCGTCTCAGCCCCACTGCATGACGAATGCGTATATCGGGCGGCAGATCACTTTTCGGGCGCTCGCGAACGCAGCAAGCTCGTTGCCATTCCTGCAAGGAGGGCGACGCCCAGCAGAAGGACGCCCCACAGCCCCCAGCGCTTCCAGTCCTGCTGCGACCGTACAGGCGGCATCGCTGGGTCCGGCGTCATACGAGGAGCCGGCGGTGCCGAAACAATCCGGATGGCACCGTCGAGCACCGCGGCACCCATCGCCCGCCTCTTGCCGTCGTCATATCCCGGAATCAGAGTATTCAGCGGCAGACTCGCGTCAGCGGCCAACAGATTTCCCACGGCAAGCCGGAAAGGCTGGCTACCGCGGGCCAGAAAAATGATTTCGGTCGTACGCAGGGCAAAGCTCAGTTGCGGAACACCCCCCTGGAGACCACTGCCGCGTGGATCAATCCTCAACCGCAGTGCGCTCACCCGCATGCTCGGCAGGCTGATCTCCTCATGCCACACTTCGCGCCCATCAACCGGCAAGCGGTAGAGCACATCACGCGCAAGTTCCCGCCAAGGCTCCCTTGCATCGGAGCGGCCTTCGATCACAACGGGCGCAAGGCTGTTCTGCGACAGCGGAATCCGCACCCGCTCAAGCGGAAGTGCGTAGGGCAGATTCCAGGTGAATTCGTTCTCGCGTGCAGCCCTCCCCTTTTCCGGATCGGACCAGACAAGCGGTTCCTCGCGAGTGCCGAGGAGCGTGCCGCTCACACTGGCACCATCAAGTCTGACCGCGGCATCGGGGTCAAGCCAGGTCAGGCGCAGGTAGCTTTCGCGGATCTCTGGCAAATCCACATCTTTTCGCTCAATGCGTTCGCCATTGAACCTGAGCCGCGCAATCTGCTCTTCCCCGATGTAGCGCCACTGTTTGAGATCCTCGCTCGCCTCAATGCTGAAACGCAGGAAACCCTCGACAGGCGAATTCCAGTCAAGCCGTAGCCGCCGCACCGCGAAACCCGGCTGACCCAGGTCGAGCAACCAGCCGCGTACCTGCTGCGGCGCGCCCACACCCTGTTTGGCCGGGATGACTTCAACAATCGTGCCGGCTTTGTTACGGATGACACGGATACCGTCCGTCACATTGCTATCGGTCGCTCCCGGCAGCGGGAAAACGCGCACCCTGCCTTCCATCGCTTGCTCGCGCAATGCCGTTGCCCCCATACGCAGGCCATAGGAAAGCGCATCACCATCAGCATTGAATACACGCAGGTCACGAAGATCCGCATGGCGCGCCGCGAGCCGCACTGACATGGGTAGTTCAATCGCATACCAGGGCCCCACGCCGGCGATGGCGAGCGGAACACTGGCGGCAAAATCATCCGGTCTGTCGGCCGCAATGGCATGACAGGCGATGGTGGTGAGCAGCGCAGCTGCCAACGATATCCACAGCTTGCTCATATGGCTTCCGTCTGTAGCTGGCGCTTGGGTGGCAGCGGCGCAAAGTAGCCGACGATCAGCATCAGCACGCCGACGCTAATGAACGAGAAGATGCGTCCGAGGCTGCCGCTATCGCCAAGTTCAACGAGAAAGAGCTTGACCACGACAACCGAAATCAGCGCAGCCCCCGTCACCCAAACATCGCGTCGCACGCGAACGTGACCCACAGTCATGAGACCAAGCGCAACCATCGCCCAAAGGATCGAGAGCGCGGCCTGCACGGCCATCGAACGCAGCAGCGCATCCGACTCAAAGGCCACGCCGCCCCAATGATGCACGGTGCGACAAACAGTCATCGTGAGAACTGCAAACAGCAGGATGCCCACGAAGGCCTCACGTTGACGGGAAGACAGCGCGGCTTCTGGCCAAAGAATTGGCAAGCCATCAAGCAGCCATCGATAGACCGCCAGGACGACGATTAGCAATCCAATTTCGAGCGGATTGACGAGTGGCAGGTACGGTAGCGGCGCTGCCGCGCCACTGCTCAAGAAGTTGGCGAAGTAGAACCAGATCAGCAAGGCCACAGCCACTGGCAGCGCGGCAATGCCTCGGTATTCGCGCGCAAACGCGGCAACCGGCCACAGCCACTGCCGCTTCGAGCCCATCGCCGCCAGGAAGAGACTCGGTATCGCTGCGAGACCAAGCCAACGCCACGCATTGGCGTGTTCGGCGAGTGTCAGCAAAGCATGCCGCGCACCCAGCGCGAGCACGATCAGCATCAACCAGCAGCCGAGGACATGGGCGCCCCTCACGAGCACGTCCGGCAAGGTCTGCCGCAGGCTTGCCACCAGCCGCAGATGCACAGCGGCGAGTCCCGGCCAAGCTAGCCAGCCCAGTTGCACAAACGGCTGGTAGACAACGTTCCATGCACTGGCAAGCGCAAGAAAACCCGTCGGGACCAGAACCAGGCACCACAGCGCAAACGTACGCCATGCTTCGCGCCGCGCAATTTCGCCCCACAACAGAACACTTGCCGACGCCGCGAGCACGACCGCGTGCTCACGGATGCCACTGGGCACGAAACGGACGATCTCGCCCAACACGGCGATCGCCCACCAGATACACCCCCAACCAACCAGTACGGAGGAGAGCCTGGCGAGATCGCCAAAAGCAAGCACCTCGCCACGCACCGACGCTCGATGCAGGAGCCAGGCACCGCCTATGGCGGCGAGCGAAATTGCCATGGGCGTCCAGAATCCAGCATGCGCAAGGGGTGCCATTCCTTCAGTTGGAATGACGCTGAACAGTCCAGGACTGGTGGCGACAAAAGACAGGCCGCCAACAAGCACCCAGGCAAAGCCGAACAGGAAGCTCACCCGGTGCCTGATTCGCAGCCCCAGAGCAAGTACCAACAAGCCGCTGCCACCCCAGACCGCACTCGCGATGCGCCAGGGCAACGCGAAGAGAACCGTGAGATTCAGCAACACGAGTCCGATGAGTACCACCGTCGAGAGGCCAGCCGAGATCCTGGAATCATCCTTGTTCACGTAGGGATCACGCACCGCGAGCGCGGCACAGGCAATCAAGGTCAGGCCAAGCACACCGGCGCACACCAGCGCCTGCAAACCCCCTGCTAGCGCGACGGCTGCATTGCCAGCTCCAGGCATTTTCAGTACGAACAGCCCCCCTGCAAGCAACTGCACGCCAAATGCACACCCCACGAAGCTCGCGGACTTCAGCCGCAAGCCGGCAATGATGGTCACCAATCCGGCAAGGGCCCACGCGATCGTCGTCCCTTGAACACCAAGGCAGACTGGTGCAATGAGATACAGGAAACCGAGGCCGGAGCAGGCAAGAACAGGCCGGCATGACTGTTCCCATGCAGCCTGCTGCGCAGCTTTTCCACCGCGCATCAGAAGATAGCTCCCCAGTAGCGCCATACCGAGTACCAGGGAGCCGAGCGGCCGACCCTCGATCAATGTCTCAATACCCAGGCCCAGACTGGAGAGATAAAGCAATCCAGCCGCGGCCTGTACCAGAAGCGCACAGCCCCGGAAACTCAGTGACGGCAATCGCAGCCCAAGCGCAATCGTCACGAGGCCGGCAACCGCCCACGCAATCGTGGTCCCCTGTACCCAAAAACAAAGCGGGGCTTTCAGATAAAGGAAACCGAGCCCAGCGCAGGCCAGGATTGGCCGGAATGACCACTCCCACTCATCCAGTTGCGCCGGATCCCAGCGGCGCAGTTGCAGATAGCTTCCGAGCATTGCCGCACCGAGCATAAGAGCACCGAGCGGAACGCCTTCGACCAACGTCTGGCTTCCAATGCCTAGTTGCGATACGTAGATGATCCCAGCGCTGGCCTGCAGGAACAGTGCAAAGCAGCGCGCAAGCCGTCGTCCCTGACGCAAGCCAAGCCAGTAGAGTCCTGCGCCCTCCACCGCCCACGAGGCGGAGGTCCAACGGGCATCAAGCGCAAGGGGAATGGCAAGAGTGCCAAAAATGACACCCAGCGCAAGACTCGTTTCGATGAGCAACTGCGCCCGACCGCCGATCCGGCTGACCAGCAGACGCGCAAGTCCCATGTAGAACAAGCCAAGGGCCAGCGCACTGAAGGCCACGCCAAACTCGATGTGGCGGACGACGGCACACTGCAGCGCAAAACCGACCAGAGGCGTCCCGAAGAGGATCGTGCCATCCACATTGTCCGTCTGGCGTGCCGACCAGCGCAGGATTGCATCGCGCGAAGCATTCTCTGGCATTTGCTCTGCTTCACGCAGCTTGCGATGGGCGAAAAGCAGGCCGATCGCCACATACATGAGGAAGAACAAGATCAGGAACGGCTCTGTGCTAGCGAAATGCTGCGGCGCGTAGAAGCGCAGGCCCCATGCCGTACCGATGGAAAAAGTACCGAGGAAGCCGACCAGATTGAGCTGGCGCCAAGCTTTGAACCACGCGATCGCGAAAATACCAGCATTGAGCAGGGTGAAGTAGCTGAACAAGCCAACATGGTTGCCCCCACCAGTTGACGTCAGGATCGGCGTGCAGAAGCCGCCAAGCGTGGCAACCACCGCAAGCCCGAGCGCATCCTGCAGGACCGCAAGCATTGCGGAACAGATGGTCACAACCACAAGCAGCGCGAATGCCATCTGCGGCGACAGTAGCGGGTGCAAGCGCATGGCTGCAAACGTTGTCAGGTACAGCACCGCCACGCCGGCCCCCTGGACGATCAGTGCATAGCCGGGGCGACGCAGGCGCAGCCGCCAGCCCACCCAGAGGAGAACCATCGCAGCAAGCGCAACGCCGATGTAACGTACCTCGACTGGCACGACGACACGCTCAGACGCGTAGCGCAACAGAAATGCCAAACCGAGGAAAAGCAGTACAACGCCTACGCGCAGGACTGTATTACCACCGAACAGCCAATCGCGCGCTGCGGCATAGGCACGCGTAAGGATCGACGGCCCGGTAACTGGCTTGGGCCGCACGGGCTCTACAACCTTGGCTTTGGTTCGATCCAGTGGTACGGCCGGTGTAGGCGGCGACGCCCGCTCGTGCATACCGCTCTCTGCAACGCCAGGCTTCAAGAGCGAATCCGCCGTCGGCGTATCGAGGGCAGCAATAGCCGGTTTATCGGAGAGGGCAACATCCGCCGCTTCGGGACTCGCCACCTCGGTAATGGGCTCAACAACAGCCTCCTGACTGGCCCCGTCAATCACAGGCTGTACTGCGGCATCAGGAATCACCGTGTCGGCGACCGATTCAATATCCGCCTCCGCAATCGATGTCCTGGATATCGGCCGAGCCCCACCCCCCCTAGCCAACGCACTCACATCTGGCTCGGGCGCAACCTCCAGAACCCCCTTGGAATGGACAGACTCGACAACCAGCGCCCCGGATACGGGCTCACTCGCAACAGCCCCTACAGGAGCCGTTGCGTCAGCAAGAGGCGCCGATCCCGGAGCCACCTGACTTGCGCGCTCGACCTCCTGCAGCCGCTGCCAGACGACATTAGTCCCCTTGTCGAACCGCGCGGAGAACTGTTCGATCTGCTTGCGAACCTCCGCCACATCGCGCTGCAGGCGTTGCAGCTTGACTGACAGCCCGATGACGTATCCGGCAATCGCACCGAGCAGGGAACCGACCCAACTGCCGCCAAAAGCCAACCCGAAGGCAAGGCCGAATACCATCAAGAACCATTCCATGAACGCGGACTCCGAAGCCCTGCTGAGGAAAACGATTGATGGTAGCAGTGGTTGGAGGGCCGGAAACTGCCTCGTTTGCATGCTCCTGCGGCATCGTGTCACAGGCTTGTGAATGAGGAATTTTCCGAACTTCGAGCGCCCTGCGTTCGAAAAGAATTTGGAAGAAAAAGGTGAATGCGCAGGCACACATCGGAGCGGACTCAATGCTCTCTTGCCACCCCTACGACCGGTTTCGGCGCCGAGCCTCGGCTCCAACTTGTGTGTTTCAGCGCTGCGGGATCAGCGATGCAATTTCACCAGCAATCCGCACACGAAGACTCAGTTGATCATCGGACCAGATATCGTCGATCCGCCAACTTTGACCAGCGCGTCTCAAGTCCAGACGCACCCGATGGGACATACCGGCATTTTCAAACGAAGCCGTCACCTTAGCCCGATCGCCTCCGGTCATCCGAGCCTGCACGTCATCCAACGCCAGCGCATGAGTCTCGCACTGACAAAGCGGATCGATTTCCAACAATCCGCGCCGACCGTTCAACACCTCGCGATTCTTCTGGAGCAGAGCATTGAGTGATGGCGTCAGAATCCGTACTGCGCCATCGTCCCGCAGACTGACCGGCTCGGCACCCGAGCCATAGCCAGCGTAGACATGCCGTACGAACTGTTCTGGCGACTCGGCCGCTTCAGCCATCGGCGGAACAGTTATGGAGGCAACAAGGAACAGCACCCGCTTGGACAGTGGTTTCATGGCTTTCCCTTTATTGATCTCCGGAAACCGTCGATACAGCACCTCTGGCAGTATTGGTGCAACCACCGACAGGGCACGCCGCATCCTTCCGAAACGTATCACTGGAACAAACGGATATCAGTGCGCCACGGCTCGCTGCAGGCCAAGAATGAAACTCACGCCATCCGCTTCGTTTCTGACACCAAGCGTTCCGCCCATTTTCGCCATGTAGGTCTTGGCCACGAACAAACCTTGCCCACGGCGGCCGTTTGCCCCGGTGTCCTGCAGGCCCGAGACGCCATACTCAAAGATCCTGCGGCTCCATTCGGACGGGATTTCCGGTCCGACGTTGTGGATCGAGACCATTGCAGCGGGATCCCCCGCCTTGCCGTCAACTTCGAGCTTCAAGGTGATCGGGGTACCCGGCACGCGATGGCGGTCCGCATTGCGCAACAAGTGCCCTATGACATCCTCAAGCGAATACTCATCAGCGGATACCGGCACCGCTGATAGCAGCGGCACGTAGATGACATTGTCGATACCGATATGCGTCGCATTGGCCGCCACACTGGTCAGGAATGCGTTGATGTCCATCGATTCCAGCGCCAGCGTCGAGGACTGGAATGCCTCACTCGGGCTGGCATGGCCATAGAGTACGCGCACCGCTTGCTGCATGCGTGCAATATAGCGGTGGCTGGGGTCGTCCGGATTGGCATGCAGCGCCAGCAACGACTGAAGCGGAGACATGATCTCGTGGCCAACGGCATGCCATTGATCTTTTTCCTGTTCGGCGCGGATTTTCTCGCGCCCAGCGTCCTCCTTGACCCGACGCAGCAGATCGTTGAGACACGTAGCGAGAAGGCCAAGCTCATCACTCCCCTTGAGGTCCGAGAGATCATAGGTAGCAAGCGCGTCCGGCCCCTTCGCTGATGATTTCGTCAATTTCCGCGCGCGTCGTGTCAGTTGGGCAATGCGTCGGACAAGACCGACTTCAATCACAAGCCAGGCCAGTGTAATCGCAGCCAGCATGGCGACAACGAACCAGGATACGCGAGTGGCCGTCGCGCTTAGCGTGCGGTTGATGGCCCTCGCCGCATCGCCATGCAGCAATACGGTGTAGTTACCGGAGGGCGTAACGACCGTGCCGGTCAGATCCACGGGTGCGTCGTAGCCCTTCACCGGCAGGCGGCGGATCAGGTGGGCGAGCAGCGGCGAACTCAGCTCTCGATGGTTATCCTTGCTCCTGATCTGCGCCAGATCCTGCGTGGCGTTTTCCTTGCGGATACGCAGCACCTCGCCCGGTTGCAACAGGACACCCAGTTCCTCCAGCGAAAACGGTGCCACGGCGCCCGCCGCCCTGCTGTCGAAGAGCACCGATGCCTCACCAGGCGACAACACCTCGACATCTACATGGATATCCGCTAAATCGGGTGGTGGCCACATGGTTTTCCGTGTCTTGAGCAGATCGGCGATCAGCACGTCCACTGGCAGGCGCACCGAGAAGAACGATGTCCTGAGGCAGTCGTCCCCGCTCTGCGCCACGTCCACACATTGCGCGCTCTGCCAAACCCATCCACGGAAATCCTTGACCGGCAGAGCCCCCTCGTAGTCCCGCCCGTTCAGTTCAACATAGCCGGTGAAACGCCCGCGCACGCCTTCGACAGCCGCGCCGCGACGGCTCGGCATCACCTCGAACGGCGCCAGCCATCGGTAGGCCTGACCACGCACCTCAACACCGACGCGCATGCGATGTGCACCGTCCAGAAAGCGATCCCCGATGTCATGCGAAACCAGGCTACGACTCACGAAGGTGCCCGCGGCGTAAATGAAGCCGCCCGCCCATGGGTTGTTGCCGATCGCAACACAGAGACTGCCTTGATGTGGATACTGAATCAGACAGCCCGCCATTTCAACGGCATTGCGGACCTTGCTCTGATCATCGAAATCCATGGCTGAAAATGGCAGCAGCACCGGATACAGGTTGTTCTTCGCGTTTTGCGCCTGTGGCGGATTGAGTAAGGCCAATTGGCCGGACGGATGGCGCAGACGGGCGACGATCTGTTCCTGGGTCTTGGCAAGGTTCGATTGGTAATTGCGAAAGTCACGCTGCTTTTCCTCCAACAGTAATGTGACCGCCAGCGCTACCACGGACAGTGCCAACAGTAGGAACGACGTACGAAACAACACGCGCAAACGAAAGGAGGCAAGCCAGAGAATGAATCTCTTCATCGTTGTTTGCACAACCTCCAGTACAGGAGTACGCCTGATTGCAGCGCAGCACGCCTCATTACAAAGCACACTTGCATCATTTTTCAGTCCACCGGAAACCTCGCATCGGCACGTTTTCTATGCGATTGAAATTGTCATCGAGTTCGCGGAAGGCCTCGCGGATCGTGCTGATGTGCTTGCGGATGTTCTCGCGATTGCGTCCGCTCTTCACTGCATCAAAGAGTTCGTCATACGACACCACCTCGCCCCGCTTTTCATATAGCGCAGCAAGGATGCGCTGCGCAGTCAGCGGCACGTTCACGCGCTTGCCTCGCCAAAGCGGTGCGCTTTGACGCAACGGATCGAGCGACAGCTCGGCGTTGTCATGCGGTTGGGCCGCTGAAGCGGCGCGGCGGCTTCTGGCTGCACGCAACATATCGAGGAAGGTCTCAATAAAGTCGGCCTCCTCGAAGGTGGTCTTCTGCAGGTAATCCCACGCATCGAGCGCCTTCATGATGCTGCGGTAAATCGCCGCCGGCATGGCCGACACGACGAGCACTGGCGTACCGCGCCCGCTCTTGTTGATGGCGTTGATGATCGCCACACCAGCGTTGCGCTCGCGCCCCAGTTCAATGTCGAGCACCACCAAGTCGTAGTCCGCGCGAGCGATCGCACTTTCTGCATCGTCGCGGTTGAACCACTGCGCAACAGAAATGCCCGGAGAGGCCGCGAGTACCCAGTCCTTGATCTGATCGCTTGTCGGTGGATCGTCCTCGATGATCGCAACCTTGTACATGGCCTTGTCTCGCTGACCGAAGAAGTCGAAGTATCGCCCCTTTCGACACGCTGACGCGACTCGTGAAGGTTTGTTCACACCCCAGGAAGGCACAGAAACACCCATGTGCGGCCAGTTTCTTCCCTTACCAAACCGGGATGCCGACAGGATGGAAGGCTCCGCAGCGATCGCGGCACAGTGGCGTCACGAAATGCACAACCGCAATCGCTCGTTTCAGGGAGAAACAGCCATGTTGGACAACGATGAAAACACTACCGCCACTGTATCCGGAGACAAAACCAGCGAAACGGCCCGCAGCACCACGAAGGACAGGCTAGTCGCTGGCGTGAGCGCCAGTGCGGCGCGCTGTGCGAGTGGCATCGGCGCACTGTTCGCAGGGCTGGGCCGGCACAAACGCAGCCTGATCGCTGTAGCAGTCATGGCGATCGGAAGTTTCGCGCTGTATCAACATCCTCCGGTAAAGACGGTGGGGCGCAGCGAGGCAGGCCTGCGCATCAACCAATGGACCGGCTCCAGCACCGAATTCCGGGAAGGTTCGGTACTGCTGATTCCCGGTCTGCAGGAACTACGTATCTACTCACTGCGCGACCAGATCTATCGTCCGTCCGAGAACCCACATTCCGGCAGTAGCTCGTTCCAGTCTGTCGAAGGCTTGTCGCTGGATGTCGACATAACGGTGCGCTACGCCCTGGACGCTGACACGCTGCAAGCCATGGCGCGGATCCTGCCCGATGACATCGACCGAGAGATCGTCGAACCGGTGATTCAGGATGTGCTCTACAAGACCCTTTCCCGCTACACGGTGCGCGAGATCTTTTCCGCCAGACGAGATGAAATCCAGGCTCAGATTTCCGACGAACTGAAAACCCGCCTCGGCGCAGACGGCGTCAAGCTCAAGCTACTGACCATCGGCAAGATCGAACTGCCCGCCGACTACAAGGCAGGCATGGAAAAACTGCTGGCCGCAGAGCTTGCAACCGAACAGATGCGCTACACGCTCGAACTGAAGGACAAGCAGGTCAAGCAGAGCGAACTGGAGGCGCAAGCAGAGAAAGTCCGTCGCGAAAAGGAAGCCGAAGCCACGGGTGAAGAGCAGATCATCGCCGCTAGGGCGCAGGCCGAAGCGATGAAGCACATCCTGCCGTTCAAGGAAAAGCAGATCCAGCAACGCGCGCTCGAAGCCGAAGCTGAGAAGGTGGCCCGCCTGAAACAGGCAGAAGCGGAAGCGCAGTCCCGCCGCATCGAAGCCGAGGCCGAGGCTGAGTCGCGCAAGAAGCTGGCCGATGCGGAAGCCTACCGGCAAGACCAGCTCGGCAAGATCAGCAGCGAACAGATGGCGCGCGACGGCGCGCTCCTGGCAAGGCACCCACTGCTGATCCAGAAGAGTCTGGCCGACAAGCTATCGGACAAGATCTCAGTGATCATCGCACCGCCCTCCGCCAACGGTGGCTTCATTGGCGAAAACCTGATCGGCCGCCTGCCGCAGACCACCGCCCCGAATACCCCGATCCCAACTGCAAAAACCGGCGAAGAGGAATAAATATGCTTGAAGTGCTGCTCAGCCTCGCCATCGTGACGCAAGACCAGATTCCACTACGTGCGGCACCCACTGAGACCACCGCCCGCCACGCCACGCTGTGGCAGGGCGACAGTCTGGAGGTGCGCGGCGTGAAGGGCGACTATCTGCAGGTATACGACCATCGCCACGAACGCGCCGGTTACATCCGCGCCACACAAGTGCGCACCTATGCACTGCAACCTGAAGACGCGCCCCGCCTCAAGGCCATCGTCGACTTCCTCAAGGACACGCCCGGCGCAGAAGCGATGGGAATTAGTCACGCCGCAGCGTACCTGAAGGCCGCGCCTGCCAAGACGATCGACGCGGACATTTTCGATGCACTGGGAGGCATGGCCGACCGCCTCGCCCGCCGCGCCTCACGCCAGACCGGAAAAGCTGCGGAAACCGCCGTCGCACACCTCGAAGTCGCCAATGCGTACGGCATTGCCACCTACAGCGTCGAACGCAACGGCAAGGTGACGCTGTGCTATGACGGCGAAGCCTTTCGCCGCGTGCTCGCCCTGCCCGCTGCCAGCGAACAAAAGGCCCGAGCAGCGCTTGCCCTCACCCAACATGACTGCGTCAAACCAACGCTCACGCCACAGGAACGCCTCAACCTTGACGTCTGGCGCAGTCAGGTGCTCGATCAGGCCAGTGGCGATGATTTGCCCGACGTGCTGAAGAATCGCCTGCGGATCCGCAAGGCGGGGATCTGGGCAAGCCTTGCCTATCAATACGCCCGCAATCCCGGTGACAAGCAGATGGCATTCAATAAGGCAGGTGAACGCGCACTCCAAGCACTCGCATCCGTCAACAAAACTGAACTCGCCGATAGTGACATTGCCACCTACAACGAAGCCGCAATCCGCGTCGGCGCCTCGCGCTGGGCGGCACAACCGCAAACGCTCGCCCAGACGGTTCGCCAAGCCACCCCCGGCAAACCTGGTATCGCGCTCACGGCTGGCCAGCCAGGGGAAACCTGCATACATGTCATCGACGAAAACTATCCCGCTAAGCCAGCACTGCTCAGCCGCTGCACCTATAGCGTCGTCTGGCCAGCATCACTTTCCACAAGCCGCGACGGCCAAGCCATGACTCTGGCTGTACAGCCGCTGGATACATGGCGCGAAATGTGGATATTCAAGAAGAATCAGGCCCGCTGGGAAGTCGACGTGCAACCGCCTGCCGACGATGCCCCTGAACTCGGATACGTCGAATTTGCCGGCTGGGTGCCCGGTAATCAGCAACTACTTGCCGTACGCGAAGTCGTCACAAATGGCCGTAGCAATACAAGTTTTGAACTGTGGAGTCAGGACTCGCTGACCGTCGAAAAGCGTGCCGACAAACCCGGCAATCTCTCGCTGTTCTATCGCTGGCAGGATCCACAGTGGAAAGGAGGAACTGTCGC
>JAVBUM010000083.1:0-38195 GCA_031555325.1 Niveibacterium sp.
GCTGTGGCTGCCGGTGGCGCTGGCCGCGGGCGGGACGCTCGCGATATTCGGAATGGCCGGCGTCCCGGTGCAACTGCTCGTGGTGCTCGGTCTGCTGCTAGTGCTGGGCACCGGCGTCGATTACGGCGTGTTCATCGACGAACTGCACGGCCGGCCGCGCGCCTTCGTCGCGGTTTCGCTCGCTGCGATCGCCACGATGATTTCCTTCGGTCTGCTCGCCCTGTCCTCGACACCGGCATTGCGCGCGTTCGGCCTCACGATCCTGGTTGGCAACGGGCTCGTGTGGCTGCTTGCGCCGTGCTTTCGTCACACGAGGAGCGCGCGTTGAAACGCTTGTTGGCCGCTGCCTTCTGTCTGCTGCTCGGCGCCTGTGCAAGCTGGCTGGCGCTGCCGCTGTTGAAAATCCAGCCTGCGGCGCTGGGCGTCGATCGCACGGTGGAACAGCGCGTCAGCTTCTCACGAGGGGATGAGTCGCGCAGTTTCGATTCCGTGGTCGAGATCTCGTCCGATCGGCTGAACGTCATTGCGACCGCCGTCGGCGTGCGTCTCTTCACGCTTTCCTACGACGGGCGCACCCTGACGCAGGGCGCTGGCCTGGCGATGCCGGGCGGCCTGCCGCCCGAATGGGTGCTCAACGATCTCCTGTACGTTTATACGCCGGCCGATGTGCTGCAGGCGGCGTTGCCGGACGACTGGCGAGTCGTCGATGAGGACGGAGTCCGGCGGCTGCTCGAATCCGGCAAGCTCGTCATCGAGATCCGTTACGCTGGCGCGGACCGCTGGAACGGCCGTGCGGAACTCGAGCAGAAGCGGCTTGGCTATCGTCTGCGAATCGATTCGCGGGAGCCCGAATGAACATCTTTCTTTCCGAACCCGGCATTCTCTGTGCGCTTGGTGCGGGTGTCGCCGAAGTGCGCGAAAACCTGTTTGCCGGGCACGCGCCGGGTTTCGAGCACACCGATCGTTATGGCAATGGCCGCGTCCTGCCGCTCGGTTGCGTGACCGCGCCGCTCCCCGATCTGTCCGACCGGCCCCGCGCCGAGCGAAGCCGTAACAATGCGCTGATCGCAGCGTGCTACGCGCAGATCGCGTCGGCTTTCCGCGCGGCGAGCGCGGGCGTTGCACCGGAACGGATCGCCGTCGTGCTCGGCAGCAGCACCTCGGGGATCGCCGAGGGCGAAGCGGCGGTTGCCGCGCGCATGCGGACCGGCGAATGGCCTGCCGAATTCGAATACGCACAGCAGGAACTCGGCGCGCCGGCGCAATTCCTCGCCTCCCTCGTCGGGGCGAAAGGGCCGGCCTACACGATTTCGACTGCATGCACTTCCGGGGCGAAGGCGCTTGCCGCGGCGGCGCGGCTCGTCCGCAGCGGCGTCGTCGATCTGGCGATTGCCGGCGGCGCCGACAGCCTGTGCGGTTTCACGGTTGCGGGATTCTCCGCGCTGACGGCAGTCTCCACTGCGCGCTGCAACCCGTTCTCCGCAAATCGCGACGGGATCAACATCGGAGAAGGCGCCGCGCTATTCGTGGTGAGCCGATCGCCTTCGGGGGTGCGGCTCGACGGCTGGGGAGAGAGCTCGGACGCACACCACATCTCTGCTCCCGACCCGGCAGGGCGTGGAGCCCTGGCCGCGGTGGATTCAGCGCTTGCGCGGGCGGGCATCAAGGCCGACGCGCTGGACTATGTGAACTACCACGGCACCGCGACGCGTCAGAACGACGCAATGGAAGCGCAGGTTTTCGCGCAGCGTTGCCCCGTAGTGCCCGGCAGCTCGACCAAGCCGCTTACGGGGCACGCGCTGGGCGCTGCGGGCGCCATCGAAGCCGCCATTTGCTGGCTGGCGCTGACCGATGAGGCATACCGCCTGCCGCCGCAGGTCTGGGACGGTATACCGGATCCCGAATTGCCGGTGCTCTCCATCGTTGCCGCAGGGCAGCGCGCGGCAAAGCCGCTACGTTACGCTCTGTCGACCTCGTTTGCGTTCGGCGGCAACAACGCAGCACTCGTTTTCTCGCGCCATGACTAAAGCCTTTCCGCCCATCATCGAACTCGTTCCCCATGCTGGACGCATGTCGCTTCTCGATCGTGTGATCGATATCGGGGAGGACGAGATCCGGTGTGGCCTCACGATTCATGCTGGGAGCATGTTTTGCGGGGCGGAGGGCGTGGGTGCTTGGGTGGGCATCGAATACATGGCCCAGACCATCGCGGCGTTTGCTGGGTGGGAAGCGCGCCAGCGCGGTGAGGCGATCAAGCCGGGTTTTCTGCTCGGCACGCGGCGCTACCAGTGCCACTGCTCGTGGTTTCGCCCCGGCGACGTGCTCGTGATTGAGGCTCGGCGCGAATTGCAGGCGTCCTCCGGCTTGGCTGCCTTCGAATGCAACATCACTGTGGATGGTGCGCCATGCGCCGAAGCCACGCTATCCGTCTATCAACCTGAATCGGTCCACGAGATGTTGGACCACGACAAAGCATGAACCAGACAGTCCTTGTGACCGGGGCAAGCAGAGGTATTGGCCGCGCAATCGCGCTGCGGCTGGCCCGCGACGGCTACGACATTGTCCTGCACTGCCGCAGCCGCCGCAGCGAGGCAGAGTCTGCGGTGCAGGAAATCGCGGGGCTAGGACGCGCGGCCCGCGTGCTCCAGTTCGATGTTTCTGACCGCGTCGCGGCGCGCGAAGCGCTCGAAGCTGATATCGCTGCGCACGGCGTGTATTACGGGGTCATCTGCAATGCGGGCATTCACGCCGACAATGCGTTTCCCGCGCTGACCGACGAGGAATGGGACGGCGTGATCCGGACCAACCTGGATGGCTTTTACAATGTGCTGCACCCGATCGTCCTCCCAATGGTGCAGGCGCGCAGGCCCGCGCGCATCGTCACGCTCTCGTCGGTATCCGGCATCGCCGGCAACCGTGGCCAGGTCAACTACAGCGCCGCGAAGGCGGGCATCATCGGCGCCACAAAAGCGCTGGCGATTGAACTCGCGAAGCGCAGGATCACAGTTAATTGCGTTGCACCCGGTCTTATCAACACTGAGATGCTGACGCGGGAAGTTCGCGAGGAGGCGATGGCAATGATTCCGATGCGGCGAGTGGGTACTGCCGATGAGGTCGCTGCAACGGTGGCGTTTCTCGTTTCGCCGGATGCGGCTTATATCACCCGCCAAGTCATTTCCGTCAATGGAGGCCTGGTATGAGACGGGTTGCAGTCACCGGTATGGCTGGACTCTCGCCGCTCGGCGGCGACTGGGGGAGTGCGCGTGATCGCCTGCTCGCGATGCGAAACGCGGTGCAGCGTATCGTCGCGTGGGAAGGCTACGAAGGTCTGCATACGCGACTCGGCGCGCCAGTCGCTACGTTCGACCTGCCGCCCACTGGTTACGAACGCAAGCGCACACGCAGCATGGGTAGCGTGGCGCTGATGGCGGTGCGGGCCACCGAGATGGCACTCGCTGACGCCGGCTTGCTCGGGGCGAGCTGCCTTATCGATGGCAGCACCGGTGTCGCCTACGGTTCCTCGGCCGGTACGCCGTCTGCGATCTGCGATTTCGGCCGCATGATGAGCAACCGAAACACCGAAGGCGTCAACGCCAACAGCTACATCAAAATGATGTCGCACACGACCGCGGTGAACATCGGTGTGTACTTCGGCCTGACGGGGCGCGTCTATACGACTTCGAGCGCCTGCACTTCCGGAAGCCAGGGTGTGGGCTACGCCTACGAGGCAATCCGCGACGGCCGTGCGACGGTGATGGTGGGGGGGGGCGCCGAGGAACTCTGTGTGTCTGAGGCAGCAGTGTTCGACACACTGTTCGCGACATCTACCTGCAATGACACGCCCGAGCTTTCGCCGCGCCCTTACGATGCTGCACGCGACGGGCTGGTCCTCGGTGAAGGCGCTGGCACGCTGATCCTTGAGGACTGGGACCATGCGGTGGCGCGCGGCGCGCGAATTCACGCCGAGATCGTGGGCTTCGGCACCAATAGCGACGGCGCCCATGTGACCCAGCCGCAGGCGGGCACGATGGCGAAGGCCATGCGGCTTGCGCTGGCCAACGCCGGCCTCGCTCCCGAGGCGATCGGCTATGTGAATGGACACGGCACGGCGACGGAGCAGGGGGACATCGCCGAGACGCGGGCCACTCAGGAAGTGTTCGGCAGCAGCATGCCGATCAGCTCGCTCAAGAGCTATATGGGCCACACGCTCGGCGCCTGCGGAGCGCTCGAAGCGTGGTACACAATCGAGATGCAGCGGGAGGGCTGGTTCGCGCCCACGCTGAATCTGGAGAACGTCGACCCGCGTTGCGGTGATCTCGACTACATCGCGGGCGACCGACGCCAGCTCGACTGCGAATATGCAATGAGCAACAACTTTGCCTTCGGCGGGATCAACACCTCGCTGATCTTCCGGAAACTCTGACTGGAATCACAATGAACAAAACCAAGTTCCTCCTGATCGCCTGTACCGTATTTGCCGCAATGTCCGCGCACGCGCGCGACACGGAATACAAGCTGCCGATCGATGACGTGGTCAATGGGCCCGAGCAGGCCAAGTTCGCAGGCGTGAAGTTCTACTTCGGCAAACACAAGACGCCGGCCGTCGGTCAGCAACTCGGCGAGTTCGTCACCAACAAGAAGACGAATGCCTTCGGTAAGGCCGATGAAGACGCGTGCAAGTGGGCGATGGCCTCGGCACTGATCCAGTTCGCGGAGAAGGCCAAGAGCCTGGGCGGCGACGCCGTTGTGAACGTGCGCAGCTACTACAAAAAGGACGAGTTCTCGAGCGGGACCGAGTATGAGTGCCACGCCGGTGCGATGGTCGCTGGTGTCGCGCTCAAAGGCGAAATCGTCAAGCTGAAGTAAGCGGTCACTTCCCTGTACGACGGCCCGTCTCCGGACGGGCCGTTTTCGTTTTAGTGCAACTTGATGCGGGGATTGCGAATGCGGTCGATTGCCTCAACCCAGGTCGCGAGCCAGGTGCGGAACATCCCGTTGATCGCGATCTGGTGCTTCTTGTAGAGCGACCAGTACATCCACTTTGCGAACAGGCCTTCGATGAAGACGCTGCCGCTGGTGATACGTCCCATCAAACTGCCGACGGTGCTGTACGCGCCGAGCGACACGAGCGAACCATAGTCCCGATAGCCGAATTCGAGTGGCGGCCTGCCTTCCAGGATGCGCGGGATCGATCTGGCCAGAAGCAGCGCCTGCTGATGGGCCGCCTGTGCGCGCGGCGGGACGAGGCCCTTGCCGCTGTCATCAAGTGGGCAGGCGGCGCAATCGCCAAGGGCGAAGATTGCCGGATCAGTCGCTGTCTGCAATGTGCGCGCCACCACAATCTGATTAATGCGGTTTGCTTCCAGTCCGTCCAGATTCTTCAGGAAGTCTGCTCCCTTGATACCTGCCGCCCATACGGTGATGCCGCTTGGGATGAATTTTCCACTGCCCATTTGCACGCCCAGCGGTGTGACTTCGACCACCTTCTCGTTTGTATGGATGTCGATGTCAAGCTTGCGCAATTCGAGCGCTACCGCGGCGGAAACTTTTTCCGGCAATTGCGGCAGGACGCGCGGCGCGGCATCGACGATCGAGATCTTGATGTCGCGCTCCGGATTCAGGTTTTCCAACCCATAGCTCGTCATGATTCGCGCGGTCATGTGCAGTTCGGCAGCGAGTTCCACACCGGTGGCGCCGCCGCCGATGATGGCGACGGTGAAGCGTCCCTGTCCGGGTGAATTGGGTGTCGCCTGCGCGCGGATGGAGGCGTCGATGATGCGGTCATGCAATGTCAGCGCCGCGGCCGGCGAATCGAGCAGAACCGCGTGCTGCTTTGCGCCCAGCGTGCCAAAGTCATTGGTCTGACTGCCCAGCGCAAGGATCAAGGTGTCGTAGTTCAGGATGCTGCCCGGGAGGAGTTCTTCGCCCTGCGAGTTGGTGATGGGCGCGAGATGGATCTCCTTTTTCGTGCGATCGAGTCTGCAGAACTCGCCTTGGCGATAGCGGAAGTGATGCCGCCGGGCCAGCGCCAAGTATTCCACCTCGTCCGCGTGACTGTCGAGCGTGCCCGCTGCGACCTGATGCAGAAGCGGCTTCCATACGTGGGTACGGCCACGATCGATGAGCGTGACGCTTGCACGGCCGGGTTTGCATAATGCATCTCCGAGCTTTACTGCCAGTTCGAGTCCGCCAGCGCCTCCGCCGACGATCAGAATGCGATGCTGAGGTGCCGCCTTTGTGCTCACTGCGTTGTTATCCGTTATCGATCAGGGGTCGCCAATCTACGGGTGGAAAGCCAGGCTGACAATTGAAACGGCAGCGTGTGGTACGGCTGCAAGTGCTGTTTGTTGCGCTGCGCAAGAAAACATGGTGGGAAGCTATTGCTGCCCAGCGTGCGCATCATTGCCTTGGTACGGTTACATTTACAGGTTTGCTGCCGTTGCAGGGAGAAGCATGGCGCGGGAAGTTCGGCCCAATTGCCTCGTTCTCGATCTGGAAGTTGTTCCGTCAGTAGACGGGCGACCCGAACGCATCATCAAGCTGGGTGCCCTGCGTGCCGATAGTGGCGATTCGATAGAAAAGGGTGTGGGGGCGTCACCCTTAGAGGCGCTGGTTCAGCTTGACGATTTCGGTCATGGCGCGAGCTTTCTGCTTGGCCATAACCTGATTGAACACGATCTGCCGATCCTGCGCGATGCGGCGCCCGCACTTGCGTTGCTGGCTCTGCCGCCGGTCGATACGCTGCGCTTGTCGCCGCTGGCGTTTCCACAAAACCCTTACCACCGGCTCGTCAAGGACTACAAGCTGATCCGCGCGAGCCTGAACTCGCCGCTGGCCGACTGTCGTACGACGCTCACGCTATTCAGCGATCAGCATGCCGCTTTCGAGGCGCTCGGTGCCTCGCACCGGGAGGAGTTGCTCGTCTATCAGGCGTTGCTTGCGCCGAAGGCGGAGCCCGGCCTTGGTCATGTGTTCATGTATTTGACGAAGTCACAGTCCAAGGGGCTCGAATTTGTCGGTGAGGTGTTGCCACGGTTGGTACGGGAAACCGATCCGTCGCTGGTGCGTGATCTCAAGGTCTGCGCAGTACGCATGCAAAGGCTTATCGAGCACGATCTCGCCGATCGCGATCTGCATTGGCCGATTGCCTATGCGCTCGCCTGGCTGCGCGTATCGGGTGGCAATTCGGTGCTGGCACCCTGGGTACGCCATCAGTTTCCTGCCGTTGGCGCGCTGATCGCCGAATTGCGTGATCGTCCGTGCGGTGACCCTGCCTGCAGCTATTGCCGCACTACGCACGATCCTCGCAGCGAACTCAAGCGCTATTTTGGCTTCGACGACTTCCGAGCGGACCCCGACGGTGGAACTTCGCAGCATGACATCGTGCAGGCCGCGATGCGCGGTGAATCGGTGTTGGCTGTGATGGCGACCGGCGGTGGTAAGTCGCTGTGTTATCAGCTGCCAGCGCTCAACCGCTACCACCGCAATGGCAGCCTGACGATCATCGTCTCGCCGCTGCAATCGTTGATGAAGGATCAGGTTGATGGCCTGCTCGAACGCAACGTTCAGTGCGCGGCGGCGCTCAATGGCTTGCTCACTATGCCGGAACGCGGCGATGTGCTGGAGAAGATCCAGCTTGGCGACGTCGGCGTGCTGCTGGTTTCGCCCGAACAGTTCCGCAACAAGACCTTTCGAAGGGCCATCGCGCATCGCCAGATCGGCGCATGGATCTTCGATGAGGCGCACTGCCTGTCGAAGTGGGGCAACGACTTCCGTCCGGACTACCTATACGTCGCACGTTTCATCCGCGAATTTTCTGGCGAAGGGCCGGTGGCGCCGATCGGTTGTTTTACGGCCACGGCCAAGCAGGACGTACTCGACGATATCCGCCAGCATTTTCGGGACGAGCTGGGTGTCGAATTCCGCGAGTTCATCGGCAAGCCTGGGCGCAACAATCTGAAGTTCGAGGTGCTGCCGGCGGCGCGCGGCGAGAAATGGTCGCGTACCCATCAATTGCTGCAGGACGAGCTCAAGGACCGCGAGGGCGGTGCAGTCGTGTTTGTCGCTAGCCGTAGGAACGCAGAGGAACTCTCGAGTTTCCTCTGCAACCAGGGCTGGGACTGCCGTTATTTTCATGCAGGCCTCCAGCCGCACGAAAAGAAGGATATTCAGGACGAATTCAAGTGCAATGCGCTGCGCGTGATTGTCGCGACCAACGCATTTGGCATGGGCGTCGACAAGCCGGACGTACGGCTTGTCGTGCACGCCGACATTCCGGGATCGCTAGAGAATTACCTGCAGGAAGCCGGGCGCGCTGGGCGCGACCAGGCCGATGCGCGATGCGTGCTGCTTTACGCGCCCGAGGATATCGAAACGCAGTTTGATATGACCGAGCGTTCGCGCCTGTCGCAGCGCGATATCCAGGAAATCCTCAAGCGCCTGCGTGAGGAGGCAGGGCGGCGAAGGGGCCACCCGCTGGTCATTACGACCGGCGAGATCCTGCTCGACGACTCGATCAAAACGAGTTTCGATGCTGATGATCGTAGTGCTGAAACAAAGGTCGTGACCGCGATCGCGTGGCTCGAACGCGCCCAGTTCCTACGTCGGGAAGAGAATGCGACGAAGATATTTCCGGCCCGGCTTGAATTAGGGCTGGACGAAGCTGAGGCGCGGCTTGCGAAGGCTGCGCTGCCTGCGCAACGTACGGAAGTGTTCCGAGCGATTCTGCATCATCTGTACAAGGCGCCAACTGACCAGGCGGTCAATACCGACACTCTGATGGAGCTCACGAGCCAGACGGGCGATGAAGTGGGCTGTGCGCTTCGACAGATGGAAGTTCTTGGTCTGCTCGCCAATGACACGCAGATCACCCTTTACCTTCGCCACGGCACCGCCGGGTCGTCCAGGGATCGGCTGACACGCACGCAGGCGCTTGAACAGCATCTCTTTGTTGTGCTGCGTGAGCAGGCTCCGGATGCGGATCAAGGTGCCTGGCAGGACATCAACCTACCCATGCTCACTGCGCGCCTGCGCGACGAAGGCGCCATTGACGACCTCCTGCCGCTGCATGTCCTGCGTCTGGTGCGCAGCCTCGCACAGGATCGCGATGGCGAAAGCCAGCAGCGCAGCGCCTTCGAGCTGCGTCAGCTCAATCGCGACTATCTGAAGCTGCGCATCCGAGGCGGCCACAGCTGGGCGAAAGTCGAACGGCTTGGTGATTCGCGGCGCGCGCTTGCGGCCGTGCTTCTGCCGTTTCTGATCAGGAAGATCCCGGAGGGTACCCAGGCACGCAAGGATCTGCTCGTCGAGACCACGTTCGGCGAGCTGCAACGCCTGATCGACGGTGACATCACGCTTGCCAGCTCGATCAGACCCGAGCAGCGTCGCAAGGCGATCGAGCACGTGCTGCTCTACCTGCATCAGCAGGAAGTGTTGACGCTCAACCATGGGATGACCGTGATGCGTCGCGCGATGACCATTGAGATCAATCCGGAAAAGGCCAAACGGCAGTACCTGAAGGAAGACTTCGGCAAGCTGGATGAGCATTACCGTGAGCGTCGCATCCAGGTGCATGTCATGCGCGAATACGCCGAGGTTGCGCTGACCGAGATGGCTGCAGCCCTGCAATTGGTGCTCGACTATTTCGCTTGGGGCAAGCAGGCATTCCTGCGCAGGTATTTCGCCGGCAAGGACAAAGTGCTCGCGCTGGCAACGAGTGAATCGTCCTGGCGCGCGATCGTTGGAAACTTGAGCGAGGTCCAGCGCGCAATCGTCACCGATAGTGGAGACCGCAACCGGCTCATCCTGGCGGGTCCCGGCTCTGGCAAGACGCGCGTCATCGTGCATCGCATCGCCTATCTGCTGCGGGTACGACGCGTGCCGGCCACGGCGATCATTGCGCTCGCCTACAACCGGCATGCGGCGAACGAGATCCGCGAGCGCCTGCTCGCACTGGTCGGCAAAGAATCCTACGGACTTACGGTGCTCACGTACCACGCGATGGCTATGCGGCTGACGGGCACTAGCTTCGCCCGGCGCGAAAACGTCGGGACGAGCGAGTTGGATGCGCTGCTTGACCGCGCTGCGGATCTGCTCGAAGGCCGGACGCAGATCGAAGGCGAGGATGACCTGCGTGAGCGCTTGCTGAGCGGCTACCGCTATATCCTCGTCGATGAATATCAGGATATCGACGAGCGGCAGTACCGTCTGGTGTCCGCGCTGGCGAAGCGGCGCGGAGAGGGCGGCGAGCCGTTGTGCATCCTTGCTGTTGGCGACGACGACCAGAACATTTACGCGTGGCGGGGGGGCAGCACCCGACATATCGAGCAGTATTGCGAAGAATATGCTGCTCACATTGATTATCTAGTCGAGAACTACCGTTCGACAGCGGCGATCATTGCTGCGGCAAACCGATTGATCGCCGCCAATCCAGGGCGCCTCAAGGCCGACCATCCGATCTGTATCGACGCGGCCCGGCGCAATAACCCACCCGCGGGGTGTTGGAGCGGCCTCGATCCCGTACGGCAAGGGCGGGTGATGCGGCTTCGTTTGCCGCACGCCGATGGCGGTTCGGGCAACCTGCAGGCGCAGGCGGTGATGAAGGAACTGCAGCGTGTGGTGCAACTGGATGGGACTGGGTTGCAGGGCTGCGCGGTGCTGTCTCGCAGCCACCGTTTTCTGCAGCCGCTGCGGGCTTTCTGCGAAGCGAATGGAATTGCGTTCGAACTTGGAGCGGGGCAGGCGGCGCTGTCGCTGGCACGTTCGCGCGGTTTCGTCTGCGCTGTCGAACATCTAAGGAAACACGCCGGGACGCTGGATGCCACGGCAGCTCGCGCTTGCATCGCAACGCTCGCGCTCGACGACGTCGGGTATGAGTTCCTGGTGACGGCGCTGACGCAGCTCGAAGGCGAATATGGCATCTGCCAGCTTGCGCCCGCGACGCTGGTCGACTGGCTCTACGACTATGCGTGGCAGATCCGGCGTCGGCCGGGCAGGGGGCTGTATTTGGGCACGGTTCATTCGGCCAAGGGGCGCGAATTCGACCACGTGGCGCTGCTTGATGGAGGTTGGGATGCAAGGCCTGAGGTATGCGAGGAAGAACGCAGGCTATATTACGTTGGCATGACGCGTGCTCGGCAGACGCTGACGCTGTGCGAATTCGGAGACAAGCATCCCGTGTTGGCAGACGCCTCAGGTGAATTGTTTGAACAGAACTTTGTGTGTACTCGCGATCCGGCGCTGGATGCGTTGTACAAGGACCCCGAACTGAACGAAGTGGACCTGGGTTTCGCGGGGCGCTTTGCGGCAGATAGCCCGGTGCACGCTGCGATCGCCGCCCTCGGACCCGGGGCCCGATTGCGGCTCGCATGGGACGGAGAACGCCACGTTCTTCTCGATGCGGCGGGGCGAATGGTCGGACGCATGTCGCGCAGGTTTGCGCTGGATATGGAGGTGACGCGTTGCGAGGTCGCCGACGTGCAAGTCCGTTACGCCGAAGACGGTGGCCCGAAGTATCGCGATTCGTTGCGCTGCGAGCGCTGGGAGGTGGTCGTGCCGCGCCTTGTCGGCACGGCACGAGGGCGTAGCTTTCTGTGATCCGGTATCAGAGCAGGACCAGATTGTCGCGGTGGATCAATTCGGGCTCGTCGACGTAGCCGAGGATCGCCTCGATCTCGTGGCTTGCATGACGGGCGATACGCTGGATCTCGCGGCTTGGATAATTTGCCAAGCCGCGTGCGAGCGGCATGCCATCCGGGCCTACGCAGGCGACTGCATCGCCGCGGTCGAAGCTGCCTTCGACCCTGACTACCCCAACTGGGAGCAGGCTGCTGCCGGAACGTAGCGCGCGAACCGCTCCTTCGTCGAGATGCAGCGTACCAGCCAGCTGCAGGTGATCGGCAAGCCACTGTTTGCGAGCGGCAAGTGGGGAGCTTGAGGCAAAGAGCAGGGTGCCGATCTGCTCGCCTCTTGCCAATCGCAGCAAGGCATCGGGCTCTCGCCCCCAGGCAATGCAGGTGTGTGCGCCGCTGCGTGCCGCGCGCTGGGCTGCCTTCACCTTGGTGATCATGCCGCCGCGCGAGATGCCGGAGCCGGCTCCGCCGGCCATCGCCTCCAGTGCGGTGTCTTCGGCGCGCGCCTCGGTGATCAGTGTTGCGTTGAGATCGCGCCGCGGGTCGGCGGTGAACATGCCGACCTGATCCGTGAGAATGACAAGCGCATCGGCTACGACGAGGTTCGCAACGAGTGCGCCGAGCGTGTCATTGTCACCAAATTTGATTTCGTCGGTTACGACAGTGTCATTTTCATTGATGATTGGCACAACGCCCAGTTCGAGCAACGTGGAGATCGTTGATCGCGCATTGAGATACCGCGTCCGGTCAGTGAGGTCCTCGTGCGTGAGCAGGATTTGCGCAGTGCGCAGGCCGTGGGCCGAGAATACTGCCTCATACGCCTGTGCAAGCCCCATCTGGCCGACGGCCGCAGCGGCCTGCAGCGCATGGGTTTCGGACGGGCGCGTGGTCCATCCAAGCCGTTTGAGGCCCTCGGCGATCGCCCCGGAGGAGACCATCACGATCTGCCTGCCTTCGGCGTGCAATGCAGCGATCTGCCGTGCCCATTCTTCAAGTGCAGCCACGGCAAGCCCGCGGCCGTTGTCAGTGACCAGCGCGCTGCCGACCTTTACAACCATCCGGCGCGCCTCTCGCATCTGCTCTCGCATGCTCACCTGTCGTTTCCTGATTGGTCTTCCATTTCGCCATTGGCTTTCAGATCGTCCTCGCCTTCATTCATGAAAGCTTCGGGCGGCAAGCCCACTGGCGTAGTGTCGAGTTCATCCTCGGGTTCGGGCAAGGGTGCGGGCAATGAATCAAGATATTCCTGCACTGCGTAGATCAGTGCCTGCGTGTTCTCACCCGAGATCGCCGCAATGGCAAACCAGCGATCCGGCTTGCCATAGGCGTCGAGGAATTCGTTGATCTTTTGCTCGCGCTCATCTTCCGGGAGCAGATCGATCTTGTTGATTACCAGCCAGCGTGGTTTCGCGGCAAGTTCAGGGTCGTACTTTTCGAGCTCTGCCACGATTGCTTTGGCATCACGTACCGGATCGGCTTCAGGATCGTACGGCGCAATGTCCACCAAGTGCAGCAGCACGCGTGTGCGGGCGAGGTGCCGCAGGAAGCGATGGCCCAGGCCCGCACCTTCCGCAGCGCCTTCGATCAACCCAGGAATGTCCGCGATGACGAAGCTACGGCCCGCATCGGTACGTACGACACCAAGGTTGGGGTGCAGCGTGGTGAAGGGGTAGTCCGCAACTTTCGGTCGTGCGGCGGAAACCGCGCGGATGAAGGTCGACTTGCCTGCGTTGGGTAGTCCGAGCAGGCCCACATCGGCCAGCACCTTCAATTCCAAATGCAGACTGAAACGTTCGCCGGGTTGGCCCATTGTCCGCTTACGCGGCGCACGGTTCGTGCTCGACTTGAAGTGGATGTTGCCCAGACCGCCCCGACCGCCTCGCGCCAGCACGATCCGCTTACCATCGCGATCGAGGTCGGCAATTACCTCGCCGGTTTCCTGGTCTTTGACGATCGTGCCTACCGGTAGGCGCAGCGTAATGTCTTCGCCACCCTTGCCGTAGCAATCCTTGCTGCCGCCATTCTCACCACGTTCAGCACGGAAGCTGCGCGTGTAGCGATAGTCGATCAGTGTGTTGATATTGCGGTCAGCCACCGCAAACACGTGGCCGCCACGGCCGCCGTCGCCACCATCCGGACCGCCGAACGGGATGAATTTTTCGCGCCGGAAAGTTGCGATGCCGTTACCACCATCGCCAGCAAAGACCTCGATCCGCGCTTCGTCAAAGAATTTCATTCATGCCTCCGGTAGGGCGGGAGCGGTTCGCAACGACTTGCGATGCCGATCAGGCCTACCTCGACAGTGGCCTGCATATAAACTAGCTGTACAAACAAAAAAGCCCTACCGCATGGATAGGGCTTCTTGCCATCAATTCAGCAGAAAATTACTGCTGAACAGGGACCACCTGCACGGTACGACGCTTTTGGGCGCCCTTGACCGTGAATTGCACCGTGCCCGTTACTAGCGCGAACAGGGTGTGGTCCTTGCCGATGCCGACGTTTTCGCCCGGGTGGTATTCTGTGCCGCGCTGGCGAACCAGAATGTTGCCCGCCGCGACGACCTGACCACCAAAGCGCTTCACGCCAAGGCGTTTCGACTCTGAATCGCGACCGTTACGAGAACTGCCGCCGGCCTTTTTGTGTGCCATTGCTCTGCTCCTTCCTGATTACGCCGAGATCGCTTCGATACGAAGCTCGGTGTAGTTCTGGCGATGCCCCTGGTGCTTTTGGTAGTGCTTGCGGCGGCGCATCTTGAAAATCTGAATCTTTTCGTGGCGACCCTGGGCGAGTACCGTTGCCTTGACTGCAGCACCTGCGACCATGGGCGTGCCGATCTTGACCGACTCACCTTCCCCGACCATCAGAACCTGGTCCAGGGTGATCTCAGCGCCAACGTCCGCAGGTATCTGTTCTACCTTGATCTTTTGGCCGGCTGACACGCGATACTGCTTGCCGCCGGTTTTTACGACCGCGTACATGTTGGACTCCGTATCTATTGATACAAACGACTGGAAAGCCCGCTAGGTTATCCTGGCTAGGGAGCTAAGTCAAAGTTTTTTCAGGCTTTTTTGCAGTGAACTGTTGAATCTGTCTTGACGCTGTCGCAGACGCTTTCTAGCATTACGCGTTTTGTTCAGATCGCTCCCATGCTGTCGCCCCAAGAACTATATGCGCCCATCGCGGCAGACATGACCGCGGTCGATCGCGTGATCCGCGAACGCCTTCACTCCGAGATCGTGTTGATTCGCCAAGTGGCGGAATACATCATCGGGGCTGGCGGAAAGCGGCTGCGGCCAGCTTTGCTGCTCTTCACTGCCAATGCGCTTGGCTATCGCGGCAGACATCATCACGAACTTGCCGCCGTGGTGGAATTTATTCATACAGCCACCCTGCTGCACGACGATGTGGTCGACGAGTCTGACCTTCGACGTGGCAATCAGACTGCGAACTCCATGTTCGGCAATGCGGCCGCAGTGCTCGTTGGCGATTTCCTCTATTCGCGCTCCTTTCAGATGATGGTAGGAGTGGACGACATGCGTGTCATGCGTGTGTTGGCGGATGCGACCAACGTCATCGCTGAAGGTGAGGTGCTGCAGTTGCTTAACGTCCGCAATGCGGATGCCAGCGTTGACGACTACCTGCGTGTCATCCGCTACAAAACCGCAATGCTGTTCGAAGCTGCAGCGCGCTTGGGTGGAATCCTTGGCGGTCTCGACGAGGCGGGGCAGGACAAGCTCGCGGAATTCGGTCGCCACATCGGAACAGCCTTCCAGCTCATCGATGACGTGCTCGATTATTCCGGGGATGAATCGAACACGGGTAAGCATCTCGGCGACGATCTCGCCGAGGGTAAACCTACACTTCCGCTGATCCATGTGATGGAAAAGGGTACGCCCGAACAGGCTGTGCTCGTTCGTCGTGCTATCGAGGAAGGTGGTCGCGAACTTTTTGCCGAAGTTATGGAAGCGATTCGCGCTACCGGTGCGCTGGCTCGCACTCGTGATCAAGCAAAGATCGAAGCCAGGCTCGCAAAGGACGCTTTGTCCGTCCTTCCCCCTTCCATTTTCAAAAATGCACTGCTACAATTGTCGGACTTTGCAGTTGCGCGAGAATACTGAGTTCCAGCAGCAACGGGTTCAGTAGTCTGAAGCAACTGCTTTTAGTTTTATGTCGGGGTGTAGCTTAGCCTGGTAGAGCGCTACGTTCGGGACGTAGAGGCCGGAGGTTCGAATCCTCTCACCCCGACCAGGATTTTGAAGGCCAGATCGAGCGAGAGCGGATCTGGCTTTTTTGCGTTTGCGTTTCTTCTTTCAGTGATTTCCAGCGCTGCCTGCGCTCGCGGGCTTCTTCGCTCGATTCCCGTTCTGTAGATGATTGGTACGTAGGCTTCAGTCTCTGAGCTGCTTGGCGATTTCGTGTTGTGCGCGGTCGGATATCCCCGTTCTACCTGCCGGCGTATATGTGAGGCCGAGCGTGATACCCAAGTTGGGGCACCAGCGCTCCGCGCGGGCGGTCGCCGTTTTTCATGACGTGGATCGTGATGTTGGGGACGTTGCCCTCAATAGGTGTGCGGTTTTCTACCGGCACTCGCCGTGGCTGCCTGCAATGCTCGGAGTATCCTGAGAACAATAATGTTCCCTTCATGCGCCGGCCCCGGTGGCAGTGCAAGGTCGGTCATATGCGGTCGAGATGCGCTATAGGAAGTGACACGCGTGTGCTGAAATCGAAATCCACGACCTGATCTACGCTGAGGGCTGGCACATGATGCCTTCATGTGGCTCGTCTCATCAGATCTCACTGACAATCCACGATTCTGTATCGATCATGCGATTCCTTCACACCGCTGACTGGCACCTCGGACGCATCTTCAATGCGCGCAGCCTGATTGAGGATCAGGCGCATTTGCTCGAACAGGTTGTCGCGCTCATTGAGCGCACAAAGCCAGATGCTGTCCTGATTGCCGGTGACGTCTACGACCGCGCCGTACCGCCGCCTGAGGCAGTTTCGCTGCTGGATGACGTGCTCTCGCGCATCGTGCTCGATCTCGCTACGCCGGTAGCGATGATCGCGGGCAATCATGACAGCGGTGAGCGGCTTGGCTTCGGTGCGCGGCTGCTTGCTGCACGCGGGTTCCATGTTGCCGGTCGCGCCGGCTTGCCTGTGAAGGTGCGTTTCGAGGATCGGGACGGCCCGCTCGACGTGTGGGCACTGCCCTATGCGGAGCCAGCTGTGGTGCGAGCGAAACAGGGGATCGAAAGCCCGATCGATCACGCTGCGGCGATGCGTCTGCAACTTGACGCAATCCGCTCCGATGACGATGCCGCGCGGCGCAAGGTGCTTGTAGCGCATGCGTTTGTCGTGGGCGGCGTGGGTAGTGAATCCGAGCGCCCGCTATCGGTTGGAGGCAGTGGTGCGGTGGACGCTGAGGCGTTTGCTGGCTTTGATTTCGTTGCGCTCGGACATCTGCATCGCAGCCAGAGCCTCGCGGGTGGGCGGCTTCACTATGCGGGTTCGCTGATGAAGTATTCGCTTTCGGAAGTCGATCACCGAAAGTCGGTATCGATCGTGGACATCGACGCGCAGGGTTTGGTGCGGATCGAGGCGCATGGACTGCACTCGCTACGTGATCTGCGTATTCTTGAAGGCACGCTCACGGGGCTGATCGAAGCGGGCATACGCGACCCGAATGCGGTGGACTACATTCATGCACGGCTCACCGACACCGATGCACTGCTTGATCCGATGAGCCGATTGCGTGAGGTGTATCCCAATGCACTTTCACTCGAACGTTTGGTGCTTTCGCAGGTGGGTGAGGGCGTGCGTACTCGGCAGGCCCTGCGGCAGCTTGATACTGCCGAACTCTTTGCGAGCTTTCTGCGCGATGTTGCGGCAGAAGAACTCGATGCCGCACGGCGCGAGGCGCTGGACGTCATTCTCGAAGCCATGGCTACACGTGAGGGAGCCGACACATGAGGCCGCTTTCCATCACCATGCAGGCATTCGGCCCCTTTTCAGGTTGCGAGACAGTCGACTTCTCTCGACTCGGCTCACGTGCGTTCTTTCTTATTCACGGCCCTACGGGAGCGGGGAAGACGACGCTACTCGATGCGATTTGCTTCGCACTGTACGGTGACACCTCCGGTGGTGAGCGTCAGGCACGAGCGATGCGCTCGGACCATGCGGCGCCGGATAAGCCGACGCGTGTGGAGTTTGAGTTCTCGCTTGGAGATGCGCGCTATCGCATCGAACGGGCTCCGGTGCAGCTGCGCCCGAAGCTGCGGGGCAGCGGCACCGTCGAGGTGAGCGCAACTGCTGAGCTCTCCCAGTGGCGTGACGGCTCATGGGTACCGCTGGCGCAGCAGCCACAGAAGGTGGGCGATGCGGTGCGCGAACTCATCGGCTTCGATGATGAACAGTTCCGGCAAGTCATTGTGTTGCCGCAAGGGCGCTTCCGCGAAGTGTTGACCGCTGACTCGAAGAAGCGCGAAGAAATCATGGAGCGACTGTTCCGCACTGAGCTGTACCGGCGTGTGGAAGAGGCACTCAAGCGTGCTGCCGGCGGGCTTAAGCATGATGTGCAGCGTATCGAGCAAGAACGGATCGGTGTGCTCAAGCAAGTCGATGCAGAGAGTGAACCCGCACTTGGTGAACAGCTCCTCGTACAGTCGACGGAGCTTGGGTTGGCCGAGGTCTCGGTGGTGCAAGCGCTGACGGGTGCGCGGGCCGCACGCGACGCGCTTGAGGCTGGTCGCCGTGCAAAATCTGTGCTCCAGGAATGCTGTGAAGCCGATGCTGCGCTTAACGCGCAGATGCAGCGTGTGCCTGAGCAGGAGCACCGGCGTGAGTGCATTGCGTTCGCGCGCCGTGCGCTGCAAGTGGTGGCTGAAGAGCAGCGCAGCCTTCGTGCGGATAAGGCATGTGCCAAAGCCTCACGTGCTCTGGAACAGTCGGCTACTGCACTGGCTGAGGCGCGCACCGCCGCAGCGGAGGCAATGGCTGCATGTGATCAGGAGCGCGGGCGGGAGCCGGAGCGCGTCGCTGCGCATCAGCGTATCGGCGAACTCGAAATCGCGGCGCGCAACTGTTTAGCGTGGCAGCGGGCCGTGAACGAGGCGACGAAGGTGGAGCGCGAACTGGGTGCAGTGCAGCATGCGGCGGATCGCCGTGCGGCTGAAATCGACGCGCTGCGTCGGCGGGCAGGTGCTGCGGAAACGGAGCAAAGGGCCCTTCAGCCGCTGGCCGTCCAGGTTCCGGCCCTGCGCATGCGCGATGAGCATCAGGCCGCGCAGCTTCGCCGCCGTCGCGAGCTTGGACAGGCACAGATCGCACTGGAACAGGCGGAAAAGGAGTGCGCCTCAACCGACGCGCACTGCATCGTAGCTACGGCCCGCTGGGAGCAGGCGCGCGCAAGATGTGTCGAAGTGGAGCGCCGCTGGATTGCCGGGCAGGCTTCGCGCTTGGCTGCGTCGCTCGTTGCAGGTGAGACCTGTCCGGTATGCGGTGGCCGGGATCATCCCGCGCCTGCGACGGTCGATGCCGATCATGTCTCGGACGAAACCCTTGAAGCCGCGCGTGACATGCTGAAGACGAAGGAATCCGCACTTGGCGAGGCGCGGGAAGCCCGGGCGGATGCAACACTCGCAGCAGCTCAGGCACGGCAGCGCTGCATCTTGCTTGCTCAGGATCTTGGCGATGTAGCGGTAAGGGGTGTGACCGAACTCGAAGTGCTGCAACAGGCGTGTGCGTTGGAACTCGAGCAGGCCGAGGCGGCCGAAAAAGCGCTTGCTGCAGGGCAGGCTGCACTTGCGGCGGCCCGTGACCGCATCTCTGAAATCGAGGCGGAACAGTTATTGGCTGCGCCTCGGCTTGCCATGCTTTTGCAGACGACCGCTTGCCTGGTCGCCGATGCCCGAGCACTCGAAAACTGTGTCCCCAAAGGCCTACGCGTACCCGGAGCGCTTAGCAATGCACAAGGCAAGGCGGCTGAAGCGCTGAAACGACTTAAGCTTGCGCAGGAACAGGCGCAAGCTCGCCACACGAATGCGCTTGCTGCCCTCAACGGCGCAGAAGCGGCGCATGTCGAACGCGCAGGCGCTGTGCGGCTGGCTGAGGAAGAGCAGGCTGTTGCGCGTGAGGCATTCGTTGCTGCACTGGCTGCGCATGGATTCAGCGATCAGGACGCCTGTATTGCAGCGCGCCTCCCAGATGACCAGCTTGCGGTGCTCGAAGCGACTGCTACGAAGTTCGACGAAGTGTTGGCGGCTGTTCGAGAACGTCACGCCCGTGCGAAACAGGCGGCAAGAGGGGTGACCGCGCCGGACCTTGGTGTTCTGGAAATGCGTGCAACCGAAGCGGAGACTGCCGCTACGCGTGCTGCCGAGCAGGCGCAGGCCTTGCGAGCGCGCCTTGGCGAAATGGGTCGCGCTCGCGATCGTCTTGAAAAGCTCGCAGCCGAGCGCGAGGACATCGAACAACGCTTCCGCGTGATTGGCCGGCTTGCCGAAGTGGCCGGCGGCGCCAATTCCATGAGAATGACATTTCAGCGCTATGTGCTGGCCACGCTCCTCGACGAAGTGCTCGAAGCTGCATCACTACGCTTGCATCGCATGAGTCGTGGCCGTTACCACCTGCAGCGTGTGATGGAGGCGGAAGACAAGCGGTCCGCTGGCGGACTCGATCTGGAAGTGTTCGATCACCAGACCGGTCGCGCTCGTCCGGCTAACACGCTCTCTGGTGGCGAAGGTTTTCTTGCTGCGCTCTCACTTGCACTCGGGCTGGCCGACGTGGTGCAGTCGCGTACGGGTGGCATCCAGCTCGAAACACTGTTCGTCGATGAAGGCTTTGGCACGCTGGACCCGGAGAGTCTCGATTTCGCCATCAATACCCTGATCGACCTCCAGCAAGGTGGTCGCCTCGTGGGAATCATCAGCCATGTCGCCGAGCTCAAGGAACGCATTGACGTACGCTTGGAAGTGCGCCCGTCAGCAAGTGGTAGCTCGATTGCCTTCAGGATCTGATCGGGCAACCGAGGAATAACAAGCCAAAGCGGAGGACATGTGCATGAATGCGCAAGACCGTCGCCAGTCGTGTGAATGCCTGCGGTAGTTCGGATCGTATGAAGCGTGTGCGATTCGGTAAACCGCAGTACCAGAGCGATCTCCTATTTCACGCCCAGCCGCCATAGCGAAGTGACTTCCGCCTTCCGTGCGGCGTGAAGGGGATCATCTGGATCCGCTGCCCTACCGTGGCGGGGCCGGATGTCGAGGCGGTCGAGCACCTTGAGTCCTGCGTCGGTGATCCAGGTTTCCAGTTGCATGCGGCTGCGCAGGCCCAGGCGTTCGGCAAAGTCGGACAGGATCAACCAGCCCTCGCCGCCTGGCGAAAGATGCGCCACCAGTCCGTTCAGGAAGCCACGAAGCATGCGGCTGTCAGGGTCGTAGACGGCATATTCCAGCGGCGAGCTGGGCTTGGCAGGCAACCACGGAGGATTGCAGACGACGAGACCCGCGCGCTCGGCCGGGAAGAGGTCGGCCCGCCGAAGCTCGACGCGCCCTTCGAAGCCGAGGCGTTGTATGTTGTCCGCAGCGCAGGCCAGAGCACGATCGTCCTGATCCGTGGCGATGATCCGTCGCACGCCACGCCGGGCGAGTACGGCCGCAAGCACGCCAGTGCCGGTGCCCACATCGATCGCAATACCGTACTGGTCGAGTGCCTTGGGCAGGGGGGCCGTGGCCACCAGGTCGACATATTCACCCCGCACGGGCGAGAACACACCGTAGTGCGGATGGATGCGTGCGCCGAGCTTGGGAATCTCCACACCATTCTTGCGCCATTCATGCGCGCCGATCAGCCCCAGTACTTCGCGCAACGAGACCACGAAGGGGCCCGTCGAGGGGCCATAGGCTTCTTCGCACGCTGCCCGTATGTCAGGCGCTCGGCGCAGGGGAATCCGATAGTCGGTGTCGAAGGGGATCAGCAGGAGACCCAGGCTACGCGCGCGCTGTGCTTGAGCCATACGATGCAGGTTGAAACGCTCAGTGAGTGTGGCTCCAAGCTTTTTCGGCTTACGTATGACACGACGGGTGAGCGCCTGAAGCAATTGCCGTGCGTTCTGAAAATCGCCCTGCCACAGCACTGCCGAACCTTCGCTTACCAGTCGGAAAGCTTGGTCGGCGGGCATACGGTCGTCCGCCAACTGAACGCGCCTGGGTACTGGCGCTGCGCTCTCGGAGCGCCAGGGCGCGGACTGCGCTGTGCCGGTTTCGTCCGTCCAGTGGATCTCTGTGCTCATGCTGCTACCTGGTTCTGAGCGATGGTCAATTTGTTGTTCAAAGAATGCTCCCAGCGCGCCTCATCGGCTGCGCTCACCTAATGAACTATGCATTTCGAGTTGCTGGCTGACGTGCGGAACACGAGTAACCCCCTGCCGAACTCGTATGCATGCGAGGGATGGCACCATAGCTCGGTCGGGGTGGTCTTGCCCAGCGACTTGTCCTTCCTTCTTGAGCAGCACGGTAGCGACTAATCTGTGGTCTGGCGAACTGCGGAGGGGCCTGCGATCACAGGAACCGTCACTGAGCATCGGTTAAGCTGGAGGCACAGCGTTATCCCAAGCCTTTTGCACACATCCGACAACTGTGTGTCATGGAGAATCAATCGTGAGTTCATGGAGCGATCCCCACGACGTTGACAATGTCTGCCAGCGGGTACTGGGCGCACGTTGCGACCTTGGTATGAGCGGTTGTGTCCTGGAGGGGCGGGTCCGGTTTGCACGGGAGGAGAAGAATGCGCCGCGCAAGCCGATTCGCGCCGACGAACCCTCCTCGAGCGAGGATCAGAATATTCCGTCGGTGCGGCGGCGCCTGCCCTTTTGATGGAGCGGCCGATCGTTGGTGAGAGGCGTGGTGTGCAGGCATGAGGCTCGGAATTCCCGAATTTGCGTTGGTGCTTCTTATCGGTCCCTCAGGGGCGGGCAAGTCCTCGTTTGCGCGCCGGCACTTCCGCGCCACGGAAATCCTCTCGTCCGATACTTGCCGTGGCTGGGTGAGTGACGACGACAATAACCAGGCTGCGACGAGTGATGCGTTCGATGTGCTGCATTACATCGCTGACAAGCGCCTGCGCAATGGGCTGCTGACGGTGATTGATGCAACCAACGTCCAGCGCGATTCCCGCAAGCCACTCATCGACCTGGCGCGGCGCCATCACTGTTTCTGTATTGCGATTGTCCTCGACCTGCCTGAGGAGCTATGCCTTGCGCGCAACCGCGAACGCCTTGAGCGCAATGTTGGGTCAGTTGTGGTGCGTGGCCAGAGCAGCCAGATGCAGCAGGGATTGCACGGGCTCGAAAAAGAGGGCGTTCGGCTTGTGCATGTCCTCAAGTCTGCAGCCGAAGTCGATGCGGTCGAAATCGTGCGCGAACCGCTGCAGAGCAACCGTAAGCAGGAGACAGGGCCGTTTGACATCATCGGGGATGTCCATGGCTGCTTCGATGAACTCGCGACGCTACTTCACCGGCTTGGCTATCGCATTGGACGTTGCGATGAAGACTTCGCGCTCCATCATCCGGAGGGGCGGCGGCTCGTCTTCGTGGGTGACCTTGTTGATCGCGGACCAGCAACACCGAATGTGGTGCGTCTTGCAAGGCGCGCAGTCGCGGACGGCATAGCCTTCTGCGTGGCGGGCAACCACGATACAAAGCTCGCGCGGGCATTGTCTGGGCATAACGTAAAGGTTGCGCATGGGCTTGCTGCTTCGTTAGCGCAACTGGAGGCTGAAACGCCAGCGTTCCGCAAGGAAACTGAGCGATTTCTCGACAGATTGGCGAGTCATTACGTTTTCGACGAGGGAAGGCTTGTCGTTGCCCATGCTGGACTTAAGGCCAGGATGCATGGCCGGGATTCGAAGGCCGTGCGTGCATTCTGTCTTTTCGGCCAGACAACAGGCGAGATCGACGAGTATGGCTTGCCGGTGCGCCAGCCTTGGGCCGAGGATTACCACGGGCATGCGATGGTGGTGTATGGACACACGCCGACACCGTGCCCCGAATGGCTCAATAACACGATCTGCATTGATACGGGCTGTGTCTTTGGCGGCCATCTCACTGCCTTGCGCTACCCCGAGAAGGAGCTCATCTCGGTGCCTGCAGCACGGATCTACTGCGAGCCAGCGCGCCCGTTTGCTTCTGCGAATGGTGAATCGGACGATCATGGCGGCTGATTGCATGGCTGAGACGCCCTGCATCTGCCTTTTTGGCCAAGCCGCTGTGATGCGTTGAGCGGGAGGAAAGGGCGCTCGAATCCGAAGTGCCCTGGTCCTGGTCAGCCCAGCGCAATCTTCATGCGTTGTTGAGCCGGCGGATTCTTCGCGAAGTAACGCTTGATGCCTCGAAGGATGGCTTCGGCCATCTTGTCCTGATAGGCATCATCCTTCAGCCGTTGTTCTTCTGCAGGGTTAGAGATGAATGCGGTTTCAACGAGGATGGAGGGAATATCCGGTGCCTTGAGGACGGCGAAGCCAGCCTGTTCGACTTCGCCCTTGTGCAGGCGGTTGATGCCGCCGACTTCGCCGAGGACGGCTTTAGCGAGCTTCATGCTGTCAGCCATCGTTGCAGTCTGCGAGAGGTCGAGCAGGGTTTTGGCGAGTACGGCATCCTTGACGCCGAGATTCACGCCACCGACAAGGTCCGACGCGTTTTCATGCTGGGCGAGCAGGCGCGCGGCCGTGCTCGATGCGCCTTTTTCCGAGAGTACGAACACGGAGCTTCCGTTGGCGTCAGGACGCACGAATGCGTCGGCGTGGATCGATACGAAGAGATCCGCACGCACCGCGCGGGCTTTGGCAACGCGCTGCTGAAGCGGAACGAAGTAGTCGTCCTCGCGCGTAAGCATGGAGCGCATCAGTGGGTCGGCGTCGATTTTGGCCTTGAGCCGTCGCGCGATCGCGATCGTGACGTTTTTTTCATAGGTGCCAGCCTTGCCGACCGCACCCGGATCTTCGCCGCCGTGGCCAGGGTCGATTGCAACCGTGAGCAGGCGTGTCATCTTTGCCTTGCTGTTGCTAGCACTCCTGGGTTTGTTGTCCGGTTGAGCTGAGGGTTTGCCCGCGTCGTCGACGCTGGCTACCTGTGGCGGATTTCTGTCCTCGGGTGTGGCGGGTGAGGGCTGCGGATCGGACGGAATCGTTTGCGGCGCTTGGCCGGTGGCAGCGTCGATCGGATCCGGCTTTTCGATCAGGGCCAGCAACGGGTCCATCGGCTCGGCAGGGTAAAGATCCAGCACCAGGCGGTAGCCATACTGGCCGATGGGTTCGAGGGTGAAGACCTGTGGCTTTACTTCATTCTTCAGCTCGATTACCAAGCGCACGACTCCGGGTCGGTTGCGGCCGGCCCGGATCAGTTTGATGTAGGGGTCGGACGCGATGATCTTGCTGGGCAGGCTTTGCAGGACGCTGTTGAATTCGACACCCTCAAGGTCGACAACCAAGCGTTCCGGATTCTTGACGATCTGCTGCGCGTACTTGAGTGTGCTGCGGCCTTCGAGTGTGACGCGCGTGTAGTCCTTGGCGGGCCAGACGCGTACTGCGAGGATGCTGGTTTCCTGGGCAAGACCAACGGGAGACACGAGCAGCGTCATGAGCGCGCCGCCAGTTTTGAGGAAGCTCCGGCGATTGCTTTTTTTCATTTTTGGAGCGGATGGGCCCGACTCAGACATGTGCGCCCTCTTTGGGTCAGTGCGACGAGGCTCGCACGGCGCCCGTCGCCCTCCGGTTCAAGCCTGATTTCGAAGTCTGCGGGAGGTACGAACGGCGCTGCAAGATCGGGCCATTCAACCAGACAGACACCGCCACCCGTGAAGTACTCTTCCAGCCCTGCATCAAGGAATTCTTCAGGATCTGTGAACCGATAAAAATCAAAGTGATACAAGTTTAAATTAGAAACCGAGTAAGGTTCAATGAGCGTGTACGTGGGACTGCGCACGGCGCCACAATGCCCCAGCCCCTCAAGCAGCCCCCGTACCAGCGTCGTTTTTCCGGCTCCTAAGTCGCCACGCAGGTAGACCGTGAGCCCGGCCTCCATGGCTGGCGTCAGCGAGGCGCCCAGCGCGCGCGTGGCCGTTTCGTCAGGAAGCGTGCAGCTCGGGCTATCATCGGGCGCATGCTTGATTTCAGTCACGAATCTTCTCCGGATGGTGCAGCACTCGCCCTGCGGATCAAAACCTGGGGGCGGGAGCTCGGTTTTTCGGCGGTGGGTATCGCCGGAGTGGATCTCGGCGGTGCGGGCGAGGCGCTTGAGGCCTGGCTCGCGGCCGGGTGCCACGGTGAGATGGATTATATGGCCCGCCATGGGCTCAAGCGGGCAAGGCCTGCAGAACTTGTCCCCGGGACGTTATCAGTCGTGAGCGTTCGCATGGACTATCGGCCCGAGGCGTATGACGCAGGACTGCAACTCGCAGATGGCGAACGTGCATATATTTCCCGCTATGCCCTCGGACGGGACTACCACAAGGTGCTGCGTGCCCGGCTGCAGAAGCTGGCTGATCGGATCGCCGATGAGGTTGGGGCCTTTGGGCATCGCGTGTTCGTCGATTCCGCGCCGGTCATGGAAGTAGAGGTTGCCACACGTGCCGGGATAGGCTGGCGGGGCAAGCACACGCTATTGCTTGATCGCTCTGCTGGTTCAGCGTTCTTTCTTGGCGAACTGTTCATCGACATGGCGTTGCCGGCTGATGCGCCGACAAGTGCGCATTGCGGTCGTTGTTCCGCGTGCATGTCGGCGTGTCCAACCGGGGCTATCACGGCGCCTTACAAGGTTGATGCGCGACGCTGCATCTCGTACCTGACGATCGAACTTAAGGGGGCCATCCCGGAAGATTTGCGCCCCTTACTGGGGAACCGCATCTACGGTTGTGACGATTGCCAGCTTGTTTGTCCATGGAACCGCTTTGCCCGACTTTCCGGGGAGCCTGATTTCGTGCCGCGCAATGGGCTGGATGCTGCGACGCTTGTCGAGCTTTTCGCATGGTCGGCCGAGGAGTTCGCACAACGTATGGCCGGCAGTCCAATCAACCGAATCGGCCATGAGCGGTGGCTTCGCAATATCGCAGTGGCACTTGGTAATGCGCCGACGACGCCCATGGTGCTGGCAGCGCTGCGCACGCGCGCAGATGATGCGTCTTCGTTGGTGCGCGAGCATGTGGCTTGGGCATTGGCGCGACACTCGGGACTCAGCGCGACGGGCTGAGGTATGCGCCGGTATCATTCAAGGTTTTTCGGCCCTGTCCGTTCATCCACGCATGAGCGCACGCGATTCTCACCCGATTGGCGTTTTTGATTCCGGTGTCGGCGGACTTTCGGTGCTGCGCGAAATCCGCAAGCATCTGCCAGCTGAATCCTTGATTTATTGTGCCGACTCAGGCCATGCGCCATATGGCGAACGTCCGGCAGGCGAGATTCGTGCTCGCTCGTTCGAGCTGGTCGACTTCCTTCGCGGACATGGCGCCAAGGCTATCGTGGTCGCTTGTAACACGGCGACAGCGGCGGCAGCTCCTGCATTGCGCGAAGCGTGGCCGGACCTGCCGATCGTTGCAATGGAACCGGCGGTGAAGCCAGCGACCGCCGCGACGCGCAGCGGTACGGTGGGCGTACTGGCAACGGTGGGAACGCTCGCGAGCGCGCGTTTCGCCGCGCTGCTTGACAACTTCGGCCACGGAGTGAAGGTCGTCACACGTCCTGGCGTAGGGCTCGTAGAGGCGGTGGAGCGTCGAGAACTGGATACACCTGCCACGCGGGCGCTGCTTGAAGCGCATTTGCAGCCCTTGCTTGCCGCTGGTGCGGACGTGATTGTGTTGGGTTGCACACACTACGTATTCCTCCGACCGCTTGTGGAATCCATCGTTGGGCCGGGCGTGAAGGTGATCGATACTGGTGCTGCGGTCGTCCGGCAAGTCGAGCGACGGCTGCGTGAAGCGCATATGCTTGCATCACCCGAGAAGGGGACTGTCACCACCGAGTTCTGGTGCAGTGGCGAGACCACAAAGGTCGGCCGGGTAATCGAAACCCTGTGGGGCAAGGCCGAGCCGAGCCGTGAATTGCCCCCCTCGCGTTGCCTTGTGGCGCGCCCTGTGCGGTAGCCGCGTCGATCAGTCGAGCAGCTTCAGCCCGACAATCCCGGACAGGATCAATAGCAGGCAGATCGTGCGCGCCGGAGTGAGCGCATCCCCAAAGAGCACCACGCCGCCAATGACCGTGCCGATTGCACCGATTCCCGTCCACACCGCATAGGCATTGCCGATTGGAATGCTGCGTACGGCATGCGCCAGCAGCACCACGCTGAGTACCATTGCAATGATGGTTAGCACGGTAGGTAACGGACGGGTAAAGCCTTCGGTGTACTTCAATCCGATCGCCCAGGCGATCTCGAAGAAGGCGGCGAGAAGCAGAATGAGCCAAGCCATGACAGTGCCTGTTGTCTGTGACAGGGCCGTCCCTGACGTTGATCGAAGTGCAAGGCGGGGTCGTCCCCAATGCGCCAAAGCCAATATATTGTCATGGATCCACCCTCTGGTTCGACCCTGGTTAGACTTTTGGTGTCAAGGGTGGGCTAGGCCGGATGGGCGCTCTGATGCCCCCGACAGGACTCACAGACTTGGTTTGTGATGTGGGTCTTTAGTGCGTGTGCATGGCTGGAATCAAGGTATGCAGGGAAGCGTGTTGAATTCAACGTGACGGCTGCGGAGAGATTCGGGTTTGCCGTGTCGATGCCGTTAGTTCACTCGGATCACCCTGAATCGATACCATGAAACAGCTTTCACCCGTCGCAAGCCTTGTCCTGGCTGCGGCTCTCCTTATCCAGTCCGGTTGTGCTACCCAGGCGCTCTATCGCTCCCATTCGTTCGAGGAGGAGAGATTGCAGGGCTTCTATCGAGCGACCGACAACAGCACGCTGGTTGTGATTGGTGATCGCTACCACTACGTCTTCCCGTTCGATGCCGGTCTCAGTGCGCTCTTGGCAAGCCCTGAGCGCGCACGTGTGCAACCATCGTTCTCGCCCTTTACGCTGGGAGAGGGCAATGCGGTCATGGGCATCTACACGCTGCGAGTGGCAGCGAGTGGGCTCGATGAAGCGGCACACCAGCGCCTGATTGCGGAGGGCTTTGTCCAGCGGCGAGACGGTTTCGTGCTCGAGCGGCGACTCTCCGGACACTATTACCAGGCGCAAGCCGTCTCAGTCGTGGACGGCTTCGCCAAACCCTACCTGATAACCTTGCAGCGCCAACGGGATGTGCCAATGGCCGTCAAAGTGCCGCTCACGCCGATTACCGTGGCGGCCGATGGCGTCATGATCATTGGGGGCGTGGCGTTGGCAGGGCTGTATTGCTCCGTGCGGAGCCTGGTAGGTAGCCAGTGCTTTCCAGGCGGGCTGTGACTAATTCTGTAATGGCGTTGGCATGTAAAACTCTAGGCCCCCGTCGAGGTGAGCCAGTCAGCGTGCGCGACGGCCTCGCCCCGTACGCATGCGAAGTAACTTTCCTGCAAACGTTTGGTGAGTGGCCCGCGCTTGCCGTCGCCAACGCGCCGCCGATCGACTTCGACGATTGGTGTGATCTCGGCCGCCGTGCCGACAAAGAAGGCTTCGTCCGCGAGGCATAGATCATCCCGGGTCAGCCTGCAGGCTCGCACCGAAAGCCCTTGCTCCGAGGCCAATGCATGGACCGTACGACGGGTGATGCCATCGAGCGCTACGGTTAGCTCCGGTTCCAGGATTTCACCGTGGCGAACCACGAAGACATTCTCTCCCGGTCCTTCCGCGACGAATCCTTCGGTGTCGAGCAGGATTGCTTCGTCATAGCCGTCAGCCCGTGCTTCTCGTGCGGCGAGGATTGAATTGGTGTAGCCAGCCACCGATTTGGCACGGCAGGGTTGCACGTTGGGATGCAGTCGTGCCCATGAAGAAATCTTTACGCGTGCGCCATGTTCGAGCGCGTTGATGCCCAGGTAACGGCCCCAGTTCCAGGCAAGCACCGCAACTCGAACCGATAGGCCGGTTGTGTCCATGCCGAGTCGTTCGTCACCCAGGAAGACCAGCGGACGGATATAGCCGTCACCCAGATGATTCCGCGTCGTGGCTTCAATGCAGACTCGGCGGATCACATCGTGCTCCACGGGTAGGTCGAGCCCCAGTAGCTTTGCCGATTGCGCAAGCCGTTCCAGATGGTCGTCGAGCCTGAAGATGGTCGGTCCACCTGTTCCGACGTATGTGCGGATGCCTTCGAAACAGCCCAATCCATAGTGAAGGCTGTGTGTGCCGACAGTGACAAGTGCCTTTTCCCTCGGCAGCCACTCACCATCGAGCCATGTCCATGCTTGTCCTTGTTCCATGCCGATTCCCTCGCTTGTGTCAGATATACGCGCTCTATGCGACAGATTGGGTCGGATAGGATCTGGCGGAGGTTGGGCCTTTTCGCCAGAACCCGATGAAGACGTCCGTTTGGGACGTGATTGCAAGAGGAGGGAGGCGTGGCAGGTTGTGCTGTTGCGATCGCCCTTGCGTTGGAAATATCGGTGGATGCAGTCTTGCTGTCCGGGGCAACCGATTCAAACGAGAACTCGCGGGGGACGAGTGAAACTCCTTCATGTGTCGGTCCAGAAAAAAGCGAGGTGTATACGCTTGTCATTGAAGCGCGCAGTGCCGAAACGTTGCGGGGTGGCGAACGTTTTCATGCCGCGAGGCTGCAAGTTCAAACGTCATGGAGATCTCGTGCCGTCAGGCGGCGCGTGTTGCCGCTGCCAGCCAACGAGCAAAGGCTTCAATCCATGGTTTTTCGTGAGCGGTTGCAGCTGCGAGCAAATAGAAGGCGCCTGCGTCCACCGTGATATCGAATGGACGGATCAGGCGACCGGCTTGCACATAGCTGCGGGCGAGGGTGGATGTCGCGAGCGCGACACCCAGCCCGGCAAGGCAGGCGTCGAGCATTAGCGCTCCGTCCTCGAAGCGTGGCCCCTCGTTCGGTTCCTGCATCGTGAGACCCGCTGCGGCAAACCAGTCCGCCCAATGGAGCAGTGGGTGCCGTAGGAGACGTGCCCGCGTTAGGTCGGCGGGACGGACGAGGCCATCGATGCGCTCGCAATATTCCTGCGTACAAACCGGAAATACTTTTTCGTCGAAAAGTTTCCAGGCTGTGAGCCCATGCGGTGGTGAGGAGAGGAAGCGGATGGCGAGGTCGGCTTCACCGGAGCTTATCGGTTCAAGTCGTGTGGATACCGAAAGCTCGAAATCGATCGCCGGTTTCAGATTCTGGTATTCGGCGGTACGTTCGATGAGCCATGCGCGCCCGAATCCTGGTGCCACGGAAAGTCGCACCACGCGTTTCGCGCTGGATAACCGTGCGGCTGCGTCGGCAATGCGAGTCAGTGCTGCTGCGATGTCCGCGTGGAATGCGCGGCCCTCGGTAGTGAGAGCCACGCTGCGGTGGTTTCGTTCGAAAAGTCGTACTCCAAGGGCATTCTCGAGAGCACGGATCCGATGGCTGATTGCCGAGGGTGTGAGTGATAGCCGCTCCGCCGCAGCGAGAAAGCTGCCCTCACTGACGACGGCAACAAAGGCTTCAAGCGCGGCGAGGGGTGGCAGACGTTGCAAGGCGCGACGGTCAAGCGTCGCAGACGACTGGCCGTGAGGGATCGCTACACCATTCGCTCCAGGAGCCAGGATATAGCCGTGCGCCGTCGAGCCCAGCGATTTCTAGTGCCAGAATGTTGTGGCAGGCGGTAACACCTGAACCGCACTGCGCAACCACTTTGGTTGGGACTTGAGGGGTAATTATCGCGAGCCACTCATTGCGCAATTGTGCGGGAGGCTTGAACCTGCCTTCGGCGTCGAGGTTGTCACGAAACGGTCGATTGATGGCTCCAGGGATATGGCCGCCGACCGGGTCCATCGTTTCGTTTTCGCCGCGGAAACGGTCTGCGCCACGGGCGTCTACGACGAGCAGTTGGTTGCTGCCGAGGGCTCCGAGCAATTCAGCCGCACTGGCGACTGGCAGGCACTCCCGTCGGGTCAGGTGCCCGACCGGGCGTTTGCGTGGCGCCTCGGTTGTGAGCGGATAACCAGCGCGGGTCCAAGCCTGTATCCCGCCGTCCAGCACTGAAACAGCGTCGAAGCCGATCCAACGGAGCATCCACCAGAGTCGGGCTCCGTACATCCCGCTGGCATCGTCGTAGATGACGACTTCGCTCTGGTCGGAAATGCCGAGTGCTTCCATGCGAGCAATGAAGACTTCCGGCTTGGGCAAGGGATGTCGGCCATTGCTGCCGGTTTTCGTGCCGGACAGATCTTCGTCCAGGTGGAGAAAGAGCGCCCCTGGTAGGTGCTCTGCTGCGTAGGCCTCGCGTCCCTTTTCAGTCTGGATGAGGTCGTGCCGGCAGTCGAAGACGAACAATCCCGGTGCGTCAAGACGTTGGAACAGTGAATCGGCAGTGGTCAGCGGAGGGCTGCTCATGGCGTCTTTCTCCGTGAGGGGTACTCTCATTCCCCGATTTCGGGTGTCGTTTCGGCCTCGCCTAGCAACCAAGCGCGGGCTGCAATCTCATCGTCGAACAGCCGAATTTCGGCGCTGACCAAAGATTGTTCGAACCAGCCGAGCAAGCTGTCCATGTCGCTATCAGTTAGCAAGGCGACCTTGCCGTTGTCCGCGGCGTGACGCTTCGAGAACCGATAGTCTTCGATGATGGCGTCCAGCGTGAAGCCGGCCATGGCCCGGAGATCGACGAGCAATGCGACGGGCTCGTTGCGGGCGATCTGTGCTTCGATGCGGCGTTCAATTTCGTGGATATCTTCGACTGTAAGCTTGCCGAAGATACTGGCTTCGATGTGGTTGTCGCGCAGTTCGGAAGTGATCATCGTCTGTTCCTCGCTGAATGTGTGCCTCGATTATCCCTGCGCGGAACGTCGGGCTTCAATGCGTCGTCACAAATGAAACCGAAACGGTTTCATTTGCTGTCGAGCGGCTCGGATACATGGCAGGGCTCCTGCTGGAACTCACATTGCTGCGGGCAGCAGCGTCAGCCATTCACGCTGGGTAGATGGCGCCGAGCACGCGCGCGCCGCGTGCGCCTGTCACTTCGGGCAGATTCCCGGGCTCACCCGCGAGTGTCCGGCTTGCGAGCCAAGCGAAGGCCAGTGCTTCAAGATAGTCGGCAGAGACGCCACAAGCATCGGTTGGAAAAACCGTGGCAGGCGCTGCGAGGGTCTGCAGGCGATCCATCAGGCGGCGATTGTGAACGCCGCCCCCACAGACCAATAGTTCGGCCGGCTGGCCGCACTCACGGCGGATGGCGTCGACGATGCTTGTTGCGGTGAACTCCAGCAATGTCGCCTGAACATCGGCAGGATTTTCGTTGCCTGCCAGGAGCGGAGTAACCCAGCCCAGGTGGAACTCTTCCCGTCCACAACTCTTCGGTGCCCGCTGCGCCAGGAAGGTGTGATTCATCAGCCTTGCGAGCAAAGCGGGCAGAACCTGCCCGCTTGCCGCCCAGTTGCCACCTTCGTCGTGATGGGTGCCGAGATATTTGGTAGCCCAAGCATCCATGAGCATATTCCCGGGACCGGTGTCGAAGCCGCGGGTCGGTTTGTCCGGTGCAAGGTCGGTGATGTTTGCGATACCACCAACATTGAGTACGACGCGATGACTGCCGAGGCAGCGTAGTGCATGGTCATGGAAGGCGGGGACCAGTGGTGCCCCTTGGCCACCGGCTGCGATATCACGATTGCGAAAGTCTGCGACTACTGCAATGCCAGTGAGCTCCGCAAGCAGCGAGGGCTGGTTGAGCTGCAGGCTGTATCCGGCGGCTGGCTGGTGGCGCACCGTCTGGCCGTGACAACCGATTGCGCGAACGGCCTCTCGGGCAATGCCAGCCGCATTCAGGGCGGCGTTAATGGCCTGCGCATAGCATTTCGCCAACACGACTGAGAGTTCGGCGGCGCGACGAAGTTCGTCGTGGCCGGCTTCGTTGAGCGATAGCAGATCCCGACGGAGATCGTCGGGATACGGCTCGAACCACTGGGCCAGCACTTGTGGCCCTTGTGCGGAGAAGTCCGCAATGATTGCGTCTACCCCGTCCAGACTGGTGCCGGACATGAGTCCGGCGAAAGTCTGGGCAGTTACTCCGCGCGTGCCACGCGAATCGGTGTGACTTCCTGTAGCTGTGCCAGCCATGTTTCGGTTCGCTTGTGGAAAGCGGCAAGGGATGGGCCGGTGAGGGCGGGCGCATCGGGCAGTGCGATGGAGAGCGGATTCTTGTGAACACCAGCTACGCGAAACTCGTAGTGCAGGTGCGGGCCCGTGGCGGCACCAGTCATGCCGACCGCGCCAATGGTCTGCTCCTGCGTAACACGCTGGCCGACTCGGACATCAATGCGTGAAAGATGTGCATAGGCCGTCTCGACATTGCCATTGTGGCGAAGTACCACGATGTTGCCGTACCCACTCTGGCTGCCAGCGAACGCTACGCTGCCGTCTGCGGTGGCGCGGACTCGTGTGCCCGTCGGGGCGCCATAGTCCACCCCTTTGTGCTGCCGCCATGCGCCATGAATGGGGTGGAAGCGCATGCCCATGCCGGAGGTTACACGCGAGAACTCGAGCGGCGAGCGTAGGAAACCCTTGCGCAAGGGTTTGCCCGCGGCGGTGTAATAGGCGCCTTTGCCGTTGTTGAAGTCGTTCCAGACGGCTGTATGGTGCTGACCATCATTGATGAACTCGGCGGCCAGGATGCGACCGGTCTTGACCGGAAGGCCGCGGCTGGAAAGTACTTCATAGACGACTCGGAAATGGTCGCCACGGCGCAGGTCGCGGTGGAAGTCGATCTCGCTACCGAATATCTCTGCAAGCCCGACCGCAACCGAATCCGGCAGCCCGGCATCATCCGTTGCTCCGAACAGCGACGAGCGGATCTCGGCAGCCTTGGCCTGAACCCGGACGTCGTACCGGATGACCGTGTCGTGCTGCACAAATCCGTCGCCGCGCCGTTCGATTAGCAGCGTACGGTCGGCAGTGGATCCCGGGAGTTCAAGACTCAGGAGTCTGCCAAACACGGTCGTCGATGCGTGAACGAGCTGCCCCGGAACGAGCCGGCGCAGGGTACCTGTCGATTCGGCAGCTTCGCGAACGAAAGCGGCTGCCTCGTCATCGGTGATGCCCAGGCGGGACATGAGCGAGGCGAGGGTGTCACCACGCTGAATCCGATCTTCGCGGAAGAAGGCGGCGTCATCGGGCAGCGGTTCGACTGCTGGTGCGACGCTTAGTTGTTCAACGATGGTCTGTTGCCGGATTCCGGGGACGTCGGCGCCCGGAATAACGGCCACCGCAGTCACCATGCCGAACAGCGAAATGCCTGCCGCACCGATGCTGCTCCAGAAGAGAGCAGGGCTCTGCGCTCGCAGTTCCCTCAGCCGCGCTAAAATAGTCATTTTTTCCAATCGGTTCATGGTCTTGCTTGCGCAGAAAACCGGCCGATTTTAGCAAAACTTCCCGCTTTCCGAAGAAAATCAACTGCTATGGCAAGTATCGAGGACCAACTGGAGCTGATCCGGCGCGGTAGCGACGAGATCCTTATTGAGGCCGAACTCGTTGAGCGCCTTAAGACAGGGCGGCCGCTGCGAGTCAAGACCGGTTTCGACCCCACGGCGCCGGATCTGCACCTTGGCCACGCAGTCCTGCTCACCAAGATGCGTCAATTTCAGGATCTCGGGCACCATGTGATGTTCCTGATTGGCGATTTCACGGGTCGTATTGGTGATCCGAGCGGTAAGAACACCACACGTCCGCCTCTGACGCAGGAGCAGATCGACGCTAACGCGCAGACTTACCGGGAGCAAGTCTTCAAGATACTGGATCCCGAAAAAACTGAGATCTGCTTCAACTCAGCTTGGATGGACGCGCTGGGTGCAGCTGGCATGCTCAAGCTTGCGGCGCTGCATACCGTGGCGCGCATGCTCGAGCGTGACGATTTTGCCAAGCGGTTTGCCGCCAACCAACCGATCGCCATACACGAATTCCTCTATCCGCTTTGCCAGGGTTATGACTCAGTAGCCATGAAGTCGGATATAGAGTTGGGTGGTACAGACCAGAAGTTCAACCTGTTGATGGGGCGAGAGTTGCAGAAGCATTATGGCCATGCTCCGCAGGTCGTCCTGATGATGCCGCTGCTCGAAGGGTTGGATGGGGTTAACAAGATGTCGAAGTCGCTCGGCAATTACGTCGGCATCGCCGAGGCACCGCGCGAGCAGTTCGGCAAGCTGATGTCGATTTCCGACACGCTCATGTGGCGCTATTTCGAGCTGTTGTCTTCGCGCCCGAGTACCGATATCGCAGCCTTGAAGGAAGCTGTTGCCAGTGGGCGAAATCCGCGCGATGTAAAGGTCGAGCTTGCGCAGGAAATCATTACGCGCTTCCACGATCGCGCTGCAGCGGAGGACGCGCTGGCGGATTTCGAAGCGCGCTTTCAGCGCAATGCGATTCCCGATGACATTGTGGAGGTCAGGCTGGTAGTCGGTGACGGCATGCAAATTGCGCAGATCCTGCGCCAGGCAGGCCTCACGGCCAGCACTTCGGAGGCGCTACGGATGATTGATCAAGGGGGAGTCCGGATTGACGGAGAAAAGCTCTCCGACAAGGGGTTGGTGCTCACCGCCGGAGAGTGTGTCGTCCTCCAGGTGGGTAAGCGCAAATTCGCAAGGATCGTGGCGGTAGCTCACTGATGGATGCTGGCACCGGGGCGCCCTCTGCGATGGCAAATCTTGGTGCCCACAATAGTATTGGCAGAGATTGAGGCCGTGAGGTGCTTTGGTCGATTGCAGCCTTGGCGGATGGTCTTGGGGTTGTGAGGCTGTGTCCCAGCGCCATAAAGAAAAACGCCCGTCGTATGACGGGCGTTTTTCTTGCCAGCAATCGGATGATCAACCCGACTGCCGGGGCGTTTCGTCAATCCACGAGGGAGAGATTACTGGGCGGGAGAAGCGTCGGCAGCCGGGGCCGAAGCGTCGGCGGCCGGGGCTTCTGCGGCCGGAGCCGAGGCGTCAGCAGCCGGGGCTTCAGCGGCAGGAGCAGCCGGAGCTTCAGCGGCGGGCGCGGAGGCTTCCGGAGCCGGAGTCGGAGTGGGGGCTTCTTCTTTCTTGCCGCATGCGGTCACGGCCAGAGCCAGCAGGGCCGCAACGAGGAGAGACTTGTTCATTGGTAGGTTTCCCTTATCGATAGAGACAAACATCTAAATTCTATTGGATCGGTTAAGTTGGCCCCTCAACCGATCCCCTCATTATACCATGCCTGAGGGGTTGCAATAGACTGCAATACAGCGTAGCAATTAGGCGGGCGAGCCGAAACCGTCGCAGTACCATGGGTATAACGTTTGAGCGAGTTCAGAGTTGACTAGGTCTGCGGTGAGTCTGCGTTCGGCTGCGAGGCGGCGCAGCAGCGGGCGTTCGGCTGCCTTGCAGTAGATCGTTTCCCCATTGAGATACAGGCGTTTCCCGTAATGGAGCAGTTGAGTCCGCAGATCCAGTTTGAAGCCATTTCTGGCACAGGCTTTGGCGAATTGGGTGGACGAAATTGGATATTTCGGCGGATTAAAAAACACCTGTGGTTTTGGTTCGCTCATGTACCTTCCGACAAATTCGCTTACATTTTCTCTGTTCCAGCGAATTCGTTCGAGCATGTGTCCAATTCGGTCGATCATGTCGTCACCGATCCGAGAGGGGTCTGATGTTGGCGCGATCCCTGCGTCGTCATACCGGCCTCGGAGGCACAAAGTCTCCTGTAGATACGACAGGAATGCTTCACCGACTTCCTGGCACGTGGGTGCGCGGAAGCCGATCGAATAGGTCATGCATTCGTCGTCTTCGGCAATTCCGTTGTGCGCATATTGCGGTGGCAGGTAGAGCATGTCGCCGGGTTCGAGCACCCACTCGCGGGTTGGTCTGAAATTCTCTATAACCCGCAGCGGAGCGTCTTCGGCCAGCGTCAGATTCCGCTGCGCGCTGATTTGCCAGCGGCGCTTGCCGGCACCCTGAATAAGAAATACATCATAGGAATCGAAATGTGGGCCAACACCTCCGCCAGCAGTTGCATAGCTGACCATGAGGTCGTCCAGTCGCGTATATGGCAGAAAACAGAAGCGGCGAAGGAGTGCATCAGCAGCCTCGGATACCAAGTTTGTTCCAGATACGAGTACCGACCAAGGCCGTCTGGATCTGAATCGGGAAGGCTTGAGCGGCCCGCGTTCCAGGATCCATGCGCCACGTATGCTCCGGGCAACGTATCGGGATTCGATGTCGTCCGAGCAGGCTAGCTCCAGCAGTTCCTGCTTCGAGAAGATTCAGGCAAATCCGGGTAGGGCGCTGAGTACGAGTAGCGGATTCTTCTGCCAGTAAGTATTAAGAAATTCCGCAGGTGTAAGGCCGCCGAGCAAACTGTCTTTCATTGGAGAATTATATCGGGCGACCGCATTGAGGCCGATCGATATGTGTAGGCTTGGTAGAATCATCGGCTTTGTCCGGAAGCACTGTCATGCCGAGCG
>JAVBUM010000005.1:0-10485 GCA_031555325.1 Niveibacterium sp.
GTCGCTGAGTCTGCGCCAGCGTCGCTGGCTCAAGCGGCGTCAGGCAGTGGAACCGGCGATCGGGCACCTGAAGGCCGATCACCGGATGGATCGCTGCTGGTTGCACGGAGCGTTGGGCGACGCGCTGCACGCGGTGCTCTGCGCGGCCGGCTACAACTTGCGCTGGCTGATGCGTGCGGTGGTACGCCGTGGCCTGAAGGCGGTTTTTTTGTGCCTAGCGTGGGGACTGCGCGGCATCGCAGGGCTACACACCGGAGGACAGATCGTCTGCCAGGGTAGGTTGTCGTAGCCGCCACAGCCGAAAACGAATTCTGCAGGACCGACTTATGAGGCGTTACGTGCCCGAACTGTGGGCGAGGCTACGGCTAGATAAGCTCTGCTGCAGTCTGCTGGTGCGTTGGAGCCGTCAAGGCCTCCAATTTCGAGAGCCATTGAATCGCGTGCGCTTTCGTCGGACCGCACATTTCGGCCGTCGGCTGCAATGAACGGCAGACCAAGGGTCGCTCCGGTCTGCCGAATATTTTGCAGCGGTCTGATTCATCCAGTTGTACGCATCTCACCCCGGCCGGCTTGCCGCTCGGCATCCCTGGAATCGGCGACGAAATCGACGGCGCGATGCAGCAGGCGGCACAGCCGGGGCGGCAGTCCATCAGAGGCCGAGGGCGTCGAACCGTTCGGTCAGTGCGCGGAGTTCGGAACGCAGCTCCGTGACTTCTTCTTCCAGTGCGACGATGCGGCTGGCGAGCCCGGAGTCGGCGCGGATCGGCGCCGCGGCGAGCGAGGGTGGGGGCAGCTCGGGCATCCCGGAGAGTAGGTGCGTCCAGCGGTTTTCCCGCGTGCCGGGCTGGCGTGGGAGTTCGGCGACGAGCGCGCCAGCGCTGCGTTCGGCCAGTTCGTTGAGGAAGGCTTCGACCGAGGAGGTGTCGGTAAAGCGGTGGAAGCGCTCGGTGCTGGCGCGCAGTTCGGCCACCGTCTGGGGGCCGCGCAGCATCAGGGCGGTGAGGATTGCCACCGCTTGCGACGGTACCTGCAGGACGCGGCCGACGTTTTGCGCATAGCGTGTTACGCGGCTGCCCGAAGATTCGATGATCAGCGTGAAGCCGCGCAGCGTTTCGATGGCGGCGAGCACTTCGGCGTCGCTGACATCGATAACCGGGTCGCGGTTGTTTTTCTGGTTGCACCCGGCGGTCAGCGCGTTGAGCGAAAGCGGGTAGGTGTCCGGAACGGTGTGTTCCTTCTCGACGAGCACGCCGAGGATGCGGGTTTCGAGAAGTGACAGGGTGGGCAGCGGCGAGGTCATTTGCGGCATCTTCCGGCAGGCACGAAGAACAGAGTCTACCGGCCCGGCCGGTGCCTGTCGCAAGCTCGGCTCAGAGGTTGTGAAGAAACCTCGCAGGCGGTGCGGGGGTACGGCAAGAAGCGCGGCCGTACACGTCTGCCGCGAGCATCGTGGCGGAGGTTGTCGCAGGCTCAGGGTAGTGCACTCACTCGTCGTTGAAGCGCATGCAATTGCCGCCCGCCTGCTTGGCTGCGTACATACAGGCATCCGCGCGGGCAATGAGGTCGGTGGGTTCTTCGGCATCGTCCGGAAACGTTGCAAGGCCGATACTGGCTGCCACCGGCAAGAACTGTCCGCCATGTTCGAGCGGTGTTCCGAGGCTGTCGAGCAGGCGTTGGCCAAGTGCGGCGAGATGTTCGCGCCCGCCAATGCCGGTGAACACGCAGACGAATTCGTCGCCCCCGAGCCGCGCCACGGTGTCGCCTGCTCGGGCGCAGGCTGCGATCCGCTGGGCGACGGTCTGCAGCACCAGGTCGCCTATTGCGTGGCCATAGGTGTCATTGACCGGCTTGAAGTTATCGAGATCGATCATCGCGATACCGACGCGCTGGCGCACGCGAGTGGCTTGCGCGATCGCCACGTCGATGCGGTCCTCGAACAGTCGCCGGTTGGGGAGCCCCGTGAGGGCGTCGTGGTGCGCCTGCGAGTGCAGGAATTCGGCGTGTTCGATATGGTCGGTGATGTCCTGCAGCGTGACGATGTCAAGCACCGAAGGTGCGGGAAGCGGCTTGCGCGTGACCTGGGCGAGGACACGACGCCCGTCGGGCGTGACCTGCTCAATGCGGTGGTTGGTATCGAGCGCCGGCAGTGGCTCGCCTTCGAGCGATTCGATGCTGCGGCCAAACAGTGTTGCTGCAGCCGAGTTGGCGGCGATGATTCTGCCCGTCGCGTCTACCAGGCAGATGCCAGCAGCTACGGTTTCCATCACTTCCCGCTGACGTACGCCGCGACGGGCGATCACGAGCTGACGCAGGACCAGGAACAGCAGCGCAAGCGACGACAGTAGCGCGAGGAGAAAGCACAAGGCTTGTGCAAGGTGCAGGCGCAACAGTCGTTCGCGTGTGGTGGCCTCGACGCTTGTGAAAAGTTGATCGGACAGATCCAGCAGCTCTTCATCATGCGCGGCCAGCGTGCCGATCAGCATATTCACATGTCCTGTTGTGAGCTGCTCGGCACGCGGTGCGGCTGTGGCGGCCACTCGCATCCACGTGTCTTCGAGACGTATCAACAATTCGCGCGGTGCCTCTTCTTCCAGCGGCGCAATCAGCTGTTTCCGGTGTTCGCTCGTATAGGACTCGCCCCCTTTGCTCAACGCCTGCAGCGCGAGGTCGAACTGCTGGCTGGCGTCGAGCAGTTCGTTGAGCGCGCCATCATGGGCTGCACCGTCAGGCGCGGATGAGAACACGAGTGCGGCCTTCGCCATCTGCTGGGTCAGCATCCGCTGTCGTGCCGCGACTTCGAGCTTGCGAGCACTGGCGTCGAACTCGTAGGCGACGAGCGCGCCAAGGCAGATCGCACCGACGGTCAGCACGATGAGCAGCGTGACCGTGACGAGCAGGGTCGTTTGGGACTGATGCCCGATGGCGCTGTCCAGGATGTCCGACCAACGGAATTGGGCTCTCTCATCACTCACTAGGCAGCTCCGGGTGAGGTGGGATTGCGCTTCGCGACGCGGTGTGAGGCTCGCATCGTGCCAGCTCGATACTCAGTTGCTCCCCTTCCAGAATGAAGCCAATCCCGCGATAGACACGGTTGCTCGCTGGGTTGTCGAGGTCGGCGTACAGGCTGATGATGGTGTCCGCACCCTGCATGTCCAGCAGTTCGGCACACATCGCGGAAACCGCCGCGCTTGCGTAGTGCCGGCCGCGATGCACTGGTGGGGTATAGACCAGCACGATACGGAAGGCGTTGCTGATCGGAGCGAAACCCAGCGTGCAACGCGGACCGTCATTGTCCCAGAGCCGCCGCCGGCCCAACTGCACATTGTGACGAGTAAGTCCCCGCATTGCAGCAGCCTCAGTCTGGCCGAGTTTTGCCTCAAGTGCCATGGCTTCGTCCCAGTTCTGCAGCAGCGGGATGTCGTTGAAGCTTGCCCGGCGCAGGTGGCCGTGCCCCCGGTAGCGCAACAGACGATCGAGTCGGTAGCAGCCCTGGCGAATCCATTCGACGGGCTGGACTTCGAAGCGCTGCGTGGTTGCAGCAGCGATCCGCTGTGCTTCGGCAGGCGGCGCGATAATCTTGCGCGGCGGGCTGCCGAGCAACTGTGAGACTTCATCGAGCAGCGATTCGTCCTGCGTGGCGGGCCATTCGTCGGTGATGAGCGTGCCGAGTCGGGGTTCCAGCGCGGCCAAGCCATTGGCCGCGCCAAAAAGCGGCAGGTTGCCTCTTCCAGCCCAGCCGGCGAGTAGCGAGAGGCGTGCGGGTGCCCGCTCCAGGCGCGGCGCAAGGCATACGTCGAAGGCAGTGGCGGTGCAGAGAAGAGGGCTTATCGGCCTGCCTTGGGGTGCCATTGGGAGGTGCTCCGGACAGTCCTTCGGTCGCTGGCGCGCCCCAAGAATGCGCCGCCTTCGAACGGGTGTGCGGTGGTGCTCATTCCGGTAAGGGGGCGAGCAACGCTGCGAGGTCGTCCTCGGAGAACTTGATCTCGCCCTTCTGGTCCTCGCCGAGGATGCTTGCCGCCAGTTCTGCTTTTTTCTCTTGCAGCGCAACAATGCGTTCTTCGATGCTGCCAGCAACGACCAGCTTATAGACGAACACGTTTTTTGTCTGTCCGATGCGGTGCGCGCGGTCGGTGGCTTGATTCTCGGCCGCGGGGTTCCACCACGGATCGAAGTGGATGACTGTGTCGGCAGTGGTTAGGTTGAGACCTACGCCGCCGGCCTTCAAGCTGATCAGGAAGATCGGCACTTCGCCATCCTGGAAGCGGCGGACCTGCGTTTCGCGGTCGCGCGTACTGCCGTCGAGCCGCACGAAATTGAGCTTTGCATGCAGGAGCGCAGCTTCGATCAGATCAAGCATGCCGGTGAATTGCGAGAACACGAGTACGCGACGGTCTTCGGCGACGAGTTCCGGCAGCATCTCCATCAGGAGTTCAAGCTTGGCCGATTCCTTCACTCGCTGCGCACCCTTGGAGCCGAGCAGGCGTGGATCGCAGCATACTTGGCGCAGTTTGAGCAGTGCGTCGAGGATTACGATCTGGCTGCGGCGGAAGCCTCGGGTCGCGATTTCCCGCTGCACGGCTTCGTCCACGGTTGCGCGCACGGTTTCGTACAGATCGCGCTGGGCTGTGTCGAACGCGATTGAGCGCGTGACGAGCGATTTTGGCGGAAGCTCGGTCGCCACCTCCTCTTTGCGGCGGCGCAGGATGAAGGGCTTGAGCCGGCGTGCGAGGAGCGTGCGTCGTAGCGTGTCGCCATGCTTTTCGATCGGCGTTCGCCAATGCTTCGTGAAATCGCGCGAATGGCCGAGGAAGCCCGGCAGCAGGAAGTCGAACTGTGCCCAGAGCTCACCGAGGTGGTTTTCGAGCGGCGTGCCGGTGAGGCACAGCCGGTGGTGAGCTTCCAGCTCGCGCAGGGTGCCGGCAGCCTTGCTGGCGGCGTTCTTCACCGTCTGTGCTTCGTCGAGGATCAGCAGGTGCCACGGCTGCGCGCGCAGCACTTCGGCATCGCGCCAAACCAGGGGATAGGTGGTCAGTACGAGATCGTGATCGGCAATTTCGCCGAAGCGCGTGGCACGGGTGGGGCCGTGCAGGGCGAGTACGCGCAGCTCCGGTGCGCAGTGCGCGGCTTCGCGTCGCCAGTTGAAGACGAGCGAGGTTGGCAGCACGATCAACGATGGCCGGTCCATGCGACCGGCGCGCTTTTCCGTCAGCAGGTGCGCGAGCGTTTGCGCTGTCTTGCCCAGGCCCATGTCGTCGGCAAGGATACCCGCGAGACCCTGCTCGCGCAGATATTGCAGCCAGCCAAGGCCTTCGCGTTGATAGTGGCGCAGTTCGAGCGTGAAGCCCTTGGGTGCGTCGAGGGCTTTCGGAAGGCCCGCATTGCGCAGCGTGTCGGCAAGCGTCCGTAGGCCGTCTGGGCCGCGAAATGCCCAGCGTGGGTCTTCGGCAAAAGCTACGAGCCGTTGTGCGTCGAGCGCTGGCAGTCGTAGCGGGCCGTCGCGCTTGCGGTCGAAGAGATCGATCAGCGTGCGGGCGAGTGGTTTTACACGCTCGGCTGTGACCTGAACACGGTCGCCTTCGGGCAGATGCAGTTCGACGATCTCGGTGTCGTCGATGCGATCGAGCCGCTGTGCGTCGAGCCAGCGGGAATCGCGCGCGAAGAGTTCCGCGAGTAGCGGCGGCAGCGCCAGCCTGCGGCCTTCCACGGTGATACCCAGGTCGAGTTCGAACCAGCCGTTGCCACGGTCTTCGACCTCGGCATGCCAGGCTTCGACTTCGAGATGCCGGTGCCGGAAACCGGCCGGGATGGTGACGCTCCAGCCTTCAAGTGCCAGCGCCTTCGCGCTGCGTCCGACGAAATCGGGCCAGTCTTCCTCGCTTGCCAGTCCCCAGGCGGCTTCGGGCATTGCGCGGGTGTCACGTGGCTCAATGGCGTGTGCGGGGACAGGCTCCAGGCCTGTATCGCCAAGCCTTGTCAGGGCGGCTGCCTCGGCGGTTGCATCACGGTGCAGCCTGACTGTTTCGCCAGAGGGCAGAGCGATGAATTCGCGCTTGTCCACCGGCGTGATCTCGATCTCGCCGCCATAGCGGAAGCGCGGCAATGCGTAGTCGAACGCGCCGATGTCGTGGCGGTTGCCGTAGTCGCGGTAACGGCGTACGGCCCATACAGGCAGCGTGCCGAGCGTGAGCATGGACTGCGGCTTGCCGCCGATTTCACGCAACCGTGCTTCGGCATCCTCGGCCGGCGTCGGCAGGCCAGGAAGCAGTTCGCGCATCGCACTGGCAATCAACGTGCGGTCGCGGCGGCCGAGCGGCGGCAGCGATAGCAAGTGGCGCAGTACTGTCGGCGGGATATCGCTGTCGAGCGGACCGGCGGTTGCATCGGCTGGATCGACATACCAGGCCGGCGAACCCGGCACCACAAGCAGTCCGGGCTTGCCAGCGTCGAGCGTTGCCTGCAGGCGGCCGGCGGAATCCAGTTGCCAGGCCAGTCGCGCTCCTCGCACCGAGCCTTCGCGTAGCGTGGCGAGTGCGCGGGCACGAGTGAAATAGACACGGCCCGTGGCCAGTACAGCGCGCAGTGTTGCATCGGTTGCGCGTTCGGTAATCGGGATTGGCGCCCAGTCGCGGCCGCGCGGGCGTTGGCCCCAGAGCAGGCGCAACGCGTCGGCATCGTGGGCATCGGTGAATGCCGGAGGTGCGACGAGTGCGCGTTCGATGTTCTGCCAGTCCGTGGCTGAGCGCGCTGGCATGTGGTCGGCATCAAACCGTCCTTTGCGGAAACTGACCATTAACTGGCGCTGCTGCGGATCCCACTGGAGCAGGTAGAACAGGTGTTCCGATTTCGTGCTGCGCTGAGGCCGTGAAGCGGCTTCCTGAACGCCCCGCAAGGCCTCGACCCAAGCGAGCACCTGCGGATTGAGCCGATCTGGATCGTCGCGTGCGCCCAGCGCCGCGAGCAGTGTCGCCGCCGCATGCTTGCAGCCGACTCCGACCGGGCAGGAACACTCCATCGAGGGGGACCACTTGCCCGCGTAATCGCGATGGAAATCGATCTCGACCGAATACGGATAGCGGGCCGTGCCCTGAACCTGGGCCGTTATCTGCTGCCGCGTGATCACCAGCCCCGAGACACGCGCCACGTATGGCGTGCCCTTGCGGATTTCGCTTGGGACGCACCAGCTTTCGACGTCGTGGCGCGTGTAGGTCTCGGCGGGGTTCTCGATGGGCATTGCGGTTTGTTTGATCGGTACAAACCGCCAATGTTAGCGTCGTCGGCTCGTTAGGGATGCATCAGGGCAGGACGGGCTGTGGGTCCCAGGGTCACCGCCACAGCGCATGGAAGTGATGTACTGGCCCATGCCCTTTGCCGACATCGAGCTGGCCCGAGGCGGCAATCGCCCGTAGCAGCCAGTCGCGCGCCGTACGCACGGCGGTTTCGACGGGGTGGAACGTGCCGGTGTGCTGCGGCAGGAGCGCGGCAATCGCTGACGAGAGCGAACAGCCTGTGCCGTGCGTGTTCTTGGTATCGATGCGCGGCGAGCGCAGCTCGATCATCTTGTCGCCGTCGAACAATAGATCCACCAGTTCATCGCCGGGTAGATGCCCGCCCTTGAGCAGGACCCAGCGTTCGCTGGACGTGGGCAGCATTCCACGCAGGCGTTCGCTGGCGCGGTACATCTCTTTGATTGTCTCAGGTGCGCGCTGGTCGAGCAGCACACCGGCTTCCGGCAGGTTGGGGGTGATGATGAAGGACAGCGGTAGCATGGCTTCGCGCAGCATGGCCACCGCGTTCCGTGCAAGCAGATGGTCACCGCTCTTGGCGACCATCACGGGATCGAGTACGACGTATTTTGCTTCGAAGTGTGCGAGTCGTTCGGCGACGGCGCGGACGATGTCGGCGGTGCCGAGCATGCCGAGCTTGGTTGCATCGATGCGAACGTCGGCGAACAAGGTGTCGATCTGCAGCCGCAGGAAATCGATCGGTGGCGTGTGCACGCCCGTTACAGCTTGCGTGTTCTGTGCGGTTAGTGCAGCGACAACGCCACAGCCGTAGGCGCCGAGTGCCGAGAAAGCCTTGAGGTCGGCATAAATGCCAGCGCCGCCCGAGGGGTCGATGCCGGCGATGGTGAGGGCGTTGGGAATGGTGCGGGACATGTTGGTTCCGATCAGGCATGGAGCGGACGCGATTCTCCCACGGCGCGGAGTCCGCGGCGCACACGGATCGAGCCCACTCGATTCCCGGCGCCGTGATTTCCCGCGCTCTTGGTAGACCCAGGCATGACGTGCTGCCTCAGGTGCGAGACTTATTCGCATCACAAAGCGGTCGTGAATCTGTCCGAGGCAGGTAAACTCGCCGTCCCTTTTGTCACACGACAGCGCGATCTCATCCGGGAGCACGCTGCAAGCGCCTTTCGATGAGCCGTTCCCAGTCTCGTTCCGCCTTGGTCGATGTCCTCCGCGCCGTCGCTTCACAGCTGATCGTGCTGCACCATCTTGCGTTCTACGGACCGATGTCCGATGTGGCGCAGAGTCTGGCGCCGGATCTGATTGCCTGGTTGTCGCGCAATGGCCGGTTTGCGGTGCAGGTGTTTCTTGTCCTCGCGGGCTTTCTCGCAGCAAAGAGCCTGGCGCCCGATGGTCGCCTGCGGTCGCAGATGTCGCTGCCTTCGCTGGTCTGGCAGCGCTATCTGCGGCTCGCCGTCCCATATATCGTGATGCTGTTGCTTGCGATGGCGGCGGCGGCGCTTGCTCGACGCGGCATGCAGCACGACGCGATTCCCGATGCGCCGAAGCTGCTCCAGTTCATCGCGCATGTCTTTTTGATGCAGGATCTGCTCAATTTCGATGCGCTGTCGGCGGGTGTCTGGTACGTCGCGATCGACTGGCAACTTTTCGCGCTGTTCGCGGCCTTGATGTGGTGTGCGGCGCGTGTCGGCGGACGCTGCGCAGGTGTAGGGCTTGTGGTGGCAGTCGGGCTCGCTTCGCTGTTCTACTTCAATCTCAATCCCGACTGGGATGACAGCGCGTTGTATTTCTTTGGTGCATACGGGTTTGGCACCTGTGCCTGGTGGGCATCGCGCGAGCCTAATGCGCGTACCTGGCTCGCCTGCCTCGCGCTCGTTGGTGTTGCGGCGCTGATTGTCGATTTCCGCATTCGTATCGCTATTGCGCTGTCTGTGGCGTTGTTGCTCGGCCATGCGGTACGACTGGGATGGTTGTCCCGTGGAGCTTCACTGCCGGGCGTGGAATTCCTGGGGAAGATCTCCTACGGTGTGTTCCTGATCCACTTCCCGGTTGTGCTGCTCACCAGCATGTTCTTCAGCCATCTCGCCCCTGATGTGCCGGAGGTGCAGGCGCTTGGCATGCTTGCAGCGTGGGTGTGCAGCGTGATTTGCGGCGCGATCTTCCACTTCTATGTGGAGCAGTCTGTGATGCGTTGGCTGGCGAGGCCGCGCGGATCGCGGTTTGCGTTCGGGCGGAGTTGATCAGACGGTGGCTGGGCGCCGCTTGTAGAACTCGATCTTTGCCGTCACGGGTACGGCCGACGGCGGCGGGCTCTGCAGGATCGATTTCTTCATCTTGCCAATGACATGCATTTCGCATGGTTTGCAGTCGAATTTGAGCGTGAGCCGTTCGCTACCATTTATCAGCGTCATGGGTTCGGCCCGCACCTGACCCTGCACGCCCTTGATGCCCTTGGCCTGCTTGGGGCACAGGTTGAACGAGAAGCGCAGGCAGTGCTTGGTGATCATCAGCGGCACTTCGCCGGCTTCCTCATGCGCCTCGTAGGCGGCGGCGATCAGCTTCACGCCATGCTTCGCGTAGAAGTCGCGCGCGGCCTGGTTGTAGACGTTGGCGAGGAAACTCACGGTTTCTTCCGGATACTGGACTGGCGGCTCCACGGCCTCGCGGCGTAGCGGACGCTTCCAGCCGTCGAGGCGGGCCTGCATCAGCATCTCGGTCGCGTCGCGGCGCAGCGCGTTGATGACCGAGGCGGGCAGGAACCACGGTTGCGAACACGACAGCGAGAGCTCCTGCAGCGCAAAGTCGCTCGCGCCGAACTTCGACAGATGCTCGCGCAGCGTGGCCTCGGCCTTCTCCGCGTTCTGCGCCGGCTGCTTCTCGAACACCACCGATGCGCTCGCCGAAAAACCGTCGTCGTCACCGAGCGCCAATGCGAATCCGTCATCCGTTTCCGCAAACTGTGCCCACACCGGCACTCGGCGTTCGGCGGACTTCTTGAGTAGCGCCTGCTCCCACGCATGGTCGCGGTTGCGGCTGACCGCCACCCCCGGCTTGAGCCCGACAAGGCTCACGACCGGCTCGTTCGGCCACACGCGCCACAGCGTGCCTTCCTCGCCCGCGCCGATTTTTTCCGCGCGGTTGGCCTGCAGGCCAACCACTTCGCGCTTGTGCATGTAGTTGAGCCCATCGCCGTTGGCGAGCGGCTCGTGCGCTTCGATCTCGAAGCTGTCGCGGCCGA
>JAVBUM010000018.1:0-50394 GCA_031555325.1 Niveibacterium sp.
CCGTAGTCTGGATGGTCAGAGGTACGTTGGTCAGGTCGGTGTCGTCACCTTGGGCGGGAATCGCCATGAAGGCCAGTGGCAAAGCAATGCCGATCAGTTCCGCAATTTTTTTTCGGCGGAAGAGGAACTTGGTTTTTTGCATGATCGCAAGCCTTCGTCAGAAGTGAACGAGCGTTTCAGTGAAGCTGACCGTGTTGCGTGCGCCTCTGACGCGCACGATGATGCGGTAGTAGGGTGGGACACTTCCGCTGAGCCGTATTGCCTCGGCGTAATTGAGTTCGCCTTTCTTGGCGGGGCCGCCACCGGAGCCACCTACCGGTCTGGTGCAGACAATACTGATGTTGGCACTGTAGTCGCCGACTTTGGAGCACTGGCGGAAAATGATGTAGCGCGCCGCATTACCGTTGATGGTCCCGGCATCCGCGGTCGTCAGCACGCAGCTTTTAAAGGTTCCGGCGGATGTGCTCGCGCATGTGTCGCCGTCCCAGTCGACCAGTTGTCGCGTCGTCGAGGTGGGGAACTGCTGGGTGGTTACATCCAGCGGTCCAAGGGGTGTTGTGCCATCGGTGCCGAATTGGCGATTGGTCGCGTAGTAGCCCGATGCGGCGGCGTCGTTGTCCAGAGAGTCTGCGTTGCTGGTGAGCCAAGTAATGGCACTTCGGGTCGCTTGGTCGGCCGCAGCGGTGGCGTCATTCTTGAAGCCAATGTTGCCGAGGACAAGGCTGCCAGTATCGATCGCCCGCACCAGTGCGAGCGTGCCGAGCATCAGTACAGCCAAGGTCAGCAATGCGAAGATGAGGGACACGCCGTTCTGGTGAATGTGTCGAGGGACTCTGCGGTGAAATGAGTTATGCATGTCCGGATCTCAGGAGTTCCACAGCACATTGCGAAGCGGCACGGTTGTGTCGTAGATCTTGTAGCGGTAATGCCCCCAGCTATCCAGATGGTCTACGGGCACAGCCACACACTTGCTTTCTCCGTTGCAGTCTTCCGTATCCAATCCGGAAATCGTCACGCTTGCGCCAACATCCCATAGTGGAGCGGATTTGGTTACCTCTTCCTTTTCGAAGTTCGTGCTGCGAGTGACCACGGCAAGCCTCACGGCACGAACCTGCAGCCATCCGGCATTTGTCGTCGGCGTGACGTTGTCATAGGTGTCAACTACGCCATCACCGTCTGTGTCCTTGCCATAGAGCGCCTTCAGGTTTACTACTTGTGAATAGATGTCCGTGGGGTCTTCCATGGCTCCACTGCTGGCCGAAAAGTCAGCAATCTGAAGATTTCCACCGTCACTAACGGAATAGGTATGCAGGACGAGCGAGCCAAGGTCTAGAAGATAGCTGCGTGGTTGTGTCGCAAGTGCACTACCCCTGAGGGTTCCCGCGGGCATGATGGATGCCTGATTCCATCCGCCGGATTCGTGAGGAATGCTGGTTGGCGTGATCGGATTGGTGGTGCTGGCTTTCACATTGAGCATTGAGCACCACCAGTTGGTCGCATCCGTCTCCCAGACGAGGCTGTCTGGTACTGCGACGACCATGTCTCCGCTATGGGTTCCGAGCGCGGATGCCACGATGAATTTGTTATCGGTGGGAACGTGATTGGTCGTTAGTGGCATAGGAAGCGCCGAATCGGCCGTGTTGCTGCGAAGGATCGTGATCGAGTCGGGAGCGCTTGCAGAGAGGCCGGAGGTGATGACGATAGGAGAGAGCCGAAAATTGAATTCAGACGCGGAGCCCAATTGACCTTTGACCGGGCAACCTATGGCGTCCTGAGTAACGGCCAGTCCATAACCTGCTTGTTGGATGTCGCGCGTAAGCGTGAAGATCGCAAGCGAGCCGTTGACCTGTGCTTCGTTACCTGCGCCGATGGTCCGCGTCTTGCCCTGTGACACTGCTAGGACTTGGGTGATGATGAGGATCGTAAGCAAGCCCAGGGCGAGACCCACCATCAGTTCAATCAGCGTGAAGCCTTGCGAGCGGCTCCGACGGGTACCCGTGCACCGCATGTCAGACACCTTCTCTCTTGGAGATTGTGGTCGAGGTGGCGTACTTATGGGTCTGGCCGTCCGGGAGTTTCCATTGGATGGTGATCGTGACGTCTCCGGTGCCTGAGTCGACATCCAGTGATCCACTGCCGTCAGGCAGTGCTGCCATGACCTTGTCTTGCCACTCCTTGCAGCGAGGTTCGTCGTCACACGCCGAACCGTTGTAGTTGGCCAAGTTCCCAAGATCGGCCGTCCACAGCGTACTGATCGCTTCGCGTGCAAGATTGGCGGCATCGGCACGGATCTTGGATTCGGTTTCGATCCGCGTCATCGATCCTTGCAGACCCACCATGCCAAGCACGCCGAACATGAAGATCAGCAGTGCCACAAGTACTTCGAGGATCGCAAAGCCTGCCATGTGGGCGGAAACCCGGCGTCGGGCTTTCAATCGTTTCATGTTTGGAGCTCCGTTCAGCACTTGCGCGGATCGGTGTCGCTGCTGACCTTTGGGTCGCATATGCGAACCTGGCCACCCTCGGAGACCGTGATCCTCAGCGCGCGGTAGTTGGTGCCAGATGTTTTTCCGGTGACATCGATCTGGCCGATTTGGTCGTCTGCATTGAGGACGGGGCGCCCAAAGCCGTTGAAAGTGACCGTAGTCCCGGCTGTGGCGCCATCACTCTGCACAGCCGTTACCATGAGTTTCGAGCCGTCCGAGCCGGCATCCCGGATGACGACAAGGCGCGGAGCAGTCGTTGTGGAGGGTTCAGCATCGCATTTGCCCTCGGGCGAATCGATGCTGACCACCCAGTTCATGCTGCTGGAAGAAAGTGCGCAACCGCTGTCGAGCGAATCGACAAGCCAGAACGAAACCCTTTCGTTACGCCGCACGGCTTCGTTACGTGCCCTTTCGATCCCTTCTTGCAAGGCTTGCGTTGCCGTGCGGATGCGCGTGCTGTCGATCCAGTCCGTAATGCTGGGAATGACCGCGAACAGGAGCAGTGCCATCACCGCGATGGTGACCACCATCTCGATCAGAGTGAAGCCGCGTTGAGACATCACAGGCATCTCGTGTCAGCAACTGGTGCCGCGGCTGAGCCAGCAACTGGCGGTGACCGTAGAGCCCTTGAACGTGGTTGTCTTGCGGTTGCCGTCCTGGTCGATCGTGTAGTCGTAGCCGGTGACCTGCCCGCCGGCTCCGGTTGCGGTGATCGTGTATCCCTGCGTCTTGTTTGTGGTCGAGCAGGCATATGTGAAATAGCCACCCGGACTGAAGGTGTTCCAGGAGCTTGCGGCTGAATCTGACGCGCAGGCTGTACCGCTGCCGTAGTTGCGGTTGTCTTGGTAGTACTGCTCCATCTTGGCTTGGTAGACCGACAGATGGTTGAAGGCTTCAGCCAGTTGCCCGCGACGGATGTAGTCGTTGTAGCTGGGCAACGCAATGGAGGCGAGGATGCCGACGATTGCGACCACGATCATTAGTTCGATGATCGTGAAGCCGGAATTACTGTGCTTGTTTCTCATGCCTGAGCTGCCCTGATCGTTCAAGGAAGGGTGCCTGCGACGGATGCGAACGGAAACTTTCGTCCCGTAGCGGCGCGGCGGACGCTGTTTAGTCCTTATCGATCCCGACAACAAAAGCTTTAGGTTTTGTGGCGGACAAATCGGGAAAAGGTGGCCTCGTATGTGACGAAGCGCGTCAGCTGAGAAAGAAAATATGAGCGGTGGCGTTTACAGCGGCTGAAAGGATGGGCATGAATGTGCGCCGAGGACAATTTTTCAGGCGCAAGGCGTGTGGGGTCCGTGCCATCAACCGAGGTATGAGCAGTGCAAGGGGCGGGGTGCAGGATGTGAACGACCGCACAAAGGAGAAGGCCGCCCCCTTGCGGGGCCGCGGTTACGCGGGCTGGACGAGGGCTTCGGGGGGTTCGTTGAGTGACAGCCAGTACATACCCAGTTGTCCCACGGTGTGGATGAAGCGCTCGAAGTCGACCGGTTTTCGGATGTAGCTGTTTGCGCCGAGCGAGTAGGCGCTGCGGATGTCTTGCTGTTCGCGCGATGTGGTGAGGACGACAACAGGCAGGAGGGCCGTTCGGACGTCCGCACGGATCCTGCGCAGGACCTCCAGCCCATCGACCCTGGGCAGCTTGAGATCAAGCAGCACGACCCCGGGCATCAGGCTGGTGTCCCGACCCGCATGGCGGCCGGTGCCGAACAGGTAGTCCAGCGCTTCGACCCCATCGCGTGCGACCACGACAGGGTTGGCGATACGATTCTTGGTGAACGCGCGCAGAGTGAGGGCTTCGTCGTCAGGATTGTCTTCGACGAGCAGGATCGGACGGTCGGAGTTCATTTGGGGTTTGAAGCGGTCTGGTTGGGGATTTTTTGCGGAAACCCGCAGTTTGTTTTTTTCTCTATCGGCTGACTGGGGCCCGGGTTTAGGGCTCGGTCACAATTTTGCTGCGAGGGGGTCAGCGTGCGGCGACGAGATCCTCCCGGTGAATCGCGAAGACGGCCTCGTCGTGACCCTCCGTTGATAGCCATACGAGAGGCAATTCAGGCCATGCCGCATCTACTAGGTGGCGGTTGTGTCCGACCTCCACGACCAGCAATCCGCCCGGGTTCAGGTGCTCAGGCGCCTCCGCGATGATGCGACGGACAACGTCCAGCCCGTCCTGGCCCGCGGCAAGGGCCATCTCGGGTTCTTGCCGGTATTCCGGCGGCAACTGGTCCATTGCCTCCTGCGTTACATAAGGCGGATTGCTCAGAATCAGGTCATAGCGCCGGTCGCTCAGGCCGGAGAAAACATCGGAGCGAAACAGTTCGATGCGGCTTTCCAGGCCGTAATCAGCAACATTGATGCGTGCAACGTCGAGTGCGTCGGCCGATAGGTCGACTGCGTCAATGCTGGCATGGGGGAAAGCATCGGCCATCAGGATCGCGAGGCAACCACTGCCCGTGCACAGATCCAATGCGGTAGTTACGCCTTCGGGGTCGGCGATCCAGGGTACGAGGCCGTCTTCAAGAAGCTCGGCAAAGTAGGAGCGTGGAACGATTACGCGTTCGTCAACATAAAAGCGGCAGTCGCCAAGCCAGGCTTCTTGTGTGAGATAGGCGGCCGGTTTGCGCGTCTCGACGCGGGCGTCGATCACGTCGAGCACTGCGCCACGTTCGTCAGATGGGATGCAGGCGTCGAGGAATGGGTCAAGCCGGTCGAGTGGCAACGCGAGACTGTGCAGGACCAGATAGACCGCTTCGTCGTAGGCGTCGCTACTGCCATGGCCAAAGAAGAGCCGTGCCCGGTTGAAGCGGCTGACGGCATAGCGGATCAGATCGCGCACCGTTACCAGTTCGTCGCGCGGGTCATGCGCGTGATCGTGCGATTCGTGGCTGCAATCGTCGTTGTCGCAGTGGTCGTGCTCGTGGTGGGGCATAGTGTGTCAGCCGATCAGCAGATTCTTGAGGGTGCCACGATAAATGGCTGTCAGTGGTTCGATCGCGGCAACGGCTACGCGTTCATTCACCTTGTGGATCGTCGCATTTACCGGGCCAAATTCGACTACTTCCGGGCAGATCGCAGCAATGAATCGGCCATCGGAAGTGCCGCCGGTGGTGGAAAGTTCCGGCGTGATGCCGGTAGCGGAGTTGATTGCATTCTCAAGGGCGCTGACGAGTCGGCCGCGTGGCGTGATGAACGGATTGCCAGACAGTTGCCAGTCGATCTCGTAATGAAGGCCGTGACGGTCGAGCAACTCATGAACCTGTGCCTTGAGCGCGTTGGCCGGGCTTCTGGGCGAAAAGCGGAAATTAAAGACGATGACGAGCTTTCCCGGGATCACGTTTGTCGCGCCTGCTCCGGCGTGCACGTTGGAAACCTGGAAGGTCGTGGGCGGGAAATATTCGTCGCCTTCGTCCCAATGCGTTGTCGTGAGTTCTGCAAGCGCTGCGGCGGCTTCATGGACCGGGTTGCGCGCGAGATGCGGGTAGGCAACGTGTCCCTGTACGCCGTAGACCGTCAGCGTTCCGTTGAGCGAACCGCGCCGGCCGTTCTTGATCATGTCGCCGAGCTGTTCGACCGAAGTTGGTTCACCGACGATGCAGTAGTCGAGCGTTTCGCCGCGACCGGCCAGTTTCTCGACCACCAGCCGGGTGCCATGGGTGGCGATGCCTTCCTCGTCGGAGGTGAGCAACAGAGCGATCGAGCCAGGGTGGTTAGGATGCTCGCCTACGAACTGTTCAATGGCGACAACGAATGCGGCAAGTGAGGTCTTCATGTCCGCTGCACCGCGTCCGTACAGGTGGCCATCAAGTTCAGTCGGCTCGAATGGGTCGCTCTGCCATTCAGGGCGAGGGCCGGTCGGTACGACGTCGGTGTGGCCGGCAAAGCAGACCAGCGGCCCGGCGGCCCCCCGACGTGCCCAGAGGTTGCTTACCCCTTCCGCTTCGATGTGTTCGAGGCGGAACCCGAGAGGGGCCAAGCGTTCGGAGATCAGTTCAAGGCAGCCTTCGTCCCGGGGCGTGACGGAAGGGCGGCGGATCAGCGCTTCGGTCAGCGCACGGGTCGGAGTTTGATGCACAGCTTTGTTATCGGCGAGCGGGTTCTTCGTCGTCCATGTGCAGGGTGAACGACTTGAACGAGGCACCATCAGGATCGGTGTTGTCGAAGTCGAGCAGCGGCGGCTGGGCGGCAGGGGTTTCGGAATGGTCCTGGTCGATGGGCTGATTGTTGATCAGCCATGACAGGTTGGTGGGCGAGTCGGCGTTGCCGAGCGCTTCTTCGAGCGCGATCGTGCCTTCCTTATACAGGCGGAAAAGGTCCTGTTCGAAGGTCTGCGACCCTGGCGCGAGCGATTGCTCCATTGCGTCCTTGATCTCCGGGAACAGGCCCTTTTCGATCAGGTCGGCGACGTGGCGCGTGTTCATCAGGATTTCGACCGCTGGGATGCGCAGGCCGTCGTCGCGCTTTACCAGACGCTGCGAAATGATGCATTTCAACGCGACTGAGAGGTCGAGATAGAGCAGCGAGCGGTTTTCCAGCGGGAAGAAGTTCGCGATCCGATTCAGCGCATGATAGGCGTTGTTGGCGTGGAGCGTGGCCACACAGAGGTGGCCCGTCTGCGCATAGGCAATCGCTGCCTGCATGGTTTCGCGATCGCGGATTTCGCCGATCAGGATGCAGTCCGGGGCTTGGCGCATCGCGTTTTTCAGCGCGATGTGCCAGTCATGCGTGTCGAGCCCGACCTCGCGCTGGTTGACGATTGATTTCTTGTGTCGGAACAGATACTCGATCGGGTCTTCCAGCGTGAGGATGTGCCCCGGTTTGTTCTTGTTGCGGTAATCGAGCATCGACGCAATGGTCGTCGATTTTCCTGAGCCGGTGGCGCCAACTACCAGGACGAGGCCGCGCTTTTCGAGAATCACGTCCTGCAGAGTGGGCGGCAGGCCGAGTGAGTCGAGCGCAGGGATTTCGCCCTGAATGAAGCGCACCACGATTGATATTGAGCCGCGCTGCCAGAACATGTTGACCCGGAAGTTGCCCAAGTCGCGTCGGCCGAAGGAGAGATTCATCTCCTTGGCCTGCTCGAAGGTCTGGATCTGCTCCGGCGTCATGATCTCGTACGCCATGCGCTGGATCACCATTGGGTCCATGACCTGCTGGTTCACCGGCATCACCGTGCCCTGGAGCTTGATGTGGATCGGGGCGCCCGCTGATACGAAAATATCAGAAGCAGCCTTCTCGGCCATCAACTGGAACAGCTTGTCGAGGATCATGTGCGCGGTTCTTTCTTGTTGCGGCTTGCCTGTGCGTCTGTTCAGGGCTTGGAGGTCGGCTCGGTCAAGCGCGCAACAGGTCGTTGATGCTGGTCTTGGCGCGGGTCTTGGCGTCGACCTTCTTGACGATCACCGCGCAGTACAGGCTGTACTTGCCGTCGGGTGATGGCAAGTTGCCAGAAACGACCACGGAACCTGCCGGGACGCGGCCATAGGTGACAGCGCCGGTTTCGCGGTCATAGATCTTCGTGCTCTGGCCGATAAAGACGCCCATCGAGATGACCGAGTTTTCTTCGACGATCACGCCTTCGACGATTTCCGAACGGGCGCCGATGAAGCAGTTGTCCTCGATGATTGTCGGATTGGCCTGCATCGGCTCCAGTACGCCGCCGATGCCGACGCCACCCGACAGATGCACGTTCTTGCCAATTTGCGCGCAGGAGCCGACCGTGACCCAGGTGTCGACCATCGTTCCTTCATCGACATAGGCGCCGATGTTGAGGTACGAGGGCATGAGCACGGTGTTACGGGCGGCGAACGAACCACGGCGGGCGACCGCACCAGGTACCGCGCGGAAGCCGGCGGTGCGGAAGTCGGCCTCGGTCCAGTCGGCGAACTTGGTTGGCACCTTGTCGAAGTACTTGTTGACGCCATCATCGGAAATGACGTTGTCGTTGGCGCGGAACGACAGCAGTACGGCTTTCTTGACCCACTGGTTCGTGGTCCAGGCGCCGTCGATCTTTTCGGCCACGCGGATGCGGCCGGCGTCCAGTTCGCCGATCGTCTGCTCGATCGCGTCGCGTAGTTCGGGCTTGACGTTGCCGGGGTTGATTTCGGCGCGGGCTTCCCAAGCCTGTTCAATAGTGTTCTGCAAGTCTTGCATCGGGGGACCCCTGAAGAAAATTGGTGGTTGGTATCCGGGCGGCCTCGTGCTTTAGAGGCCGTGAATCACCGCGAGTGGTCCGAAACCGAAGCGGGCAATGCCGCTGTAGAACGGTATGACGAGCATGGCCGCGTCGGGATCGGAGGGCGTTGAGGTCTATTCACGGACTCAGCGGAGACCGTACCGTTGGGCGACAAAGCCCTTGATCCGGTGAGCGGCTTCGAGGCATTCGTCGATGCCTGCGACGAGTGCGATCCGCACGAAGCCAGCACCTGGATTGCCGGTGCCGTGCTCGCGTGAAAGGAACTGGCCGGGCAGCACGGTTACATGCGTTGCCTCGTACAGCGCGCGCGCGAACTCGCGGTCATCGACCGGCGTACGCGCCCAGAAGTAAAACCCGGCGTCGGGCATCGAGACGCCAAGCGCGGGGGAGAGTATGGGGAATACCTGTTCGAACTTGCGACGATAGAGCGTGCGGTTCTCGCGCACATGTGCTTCGTCGCGCCAAGCGGCCACACTTGCAGCCTGTACCGTCAGGCTCATCGCGCTACCGTGGTAGGTGCGATAGAGGAGAAAGCTCGAAAGCAGCTTGCGGTCGCCCGCCACGAATCCGGAGCGCAGGCCCGGTACGTTCGAGCGCTTCGATAGGCTGGAGAACATGACAAGGTTTGGATAACCGCGGCGGCCCAGTTGTTGCGCGGCCTGCAGCGCACCCAGCGGCGGGTTCTTCTCGTCGAAATAGATTTCGGAATAACACTCGTCCGAGGCGATCACAAAGCCGTATTTATCGGATAACTCGAACAATGTGCGCCACTCGCCTAGATCGAGTACGCGTCCGGTTGGATTACCGGGCGAGCAGACGAACAGCAGCTGCACGCGTGCCCATTGTTCTGGCGTGAGAGCGTCGGGCGAGAGCGAGAAACCGTTTTCGGGTGTTTGGTCGATAAAAAGCGGCTGGGCGCCAGCGAGCAGCGCGGCACCTTCGTAGATCTGGTAGAAGGGATTCGGGCAGGCGATGGCGGCGCCCGGTTTTGTCGGATCGACAATGGTCTGCGCAAACGCGAACAGCGCTTCGCGCGAACCATTGACCGGCAGCACCTCGTGGCCCGGATCGATCGCCTCGAGGCCATAGCGACGCAGCAGCCAGTCGGCGATCGAGTCGCGCAGCGCTTCGCCGCCAAGCGTAGCCGGATAGGCAGCAAGCCCCTTGAAGTTCTGGATCAGCGCTTCCTCGATGAACTCGGGCGTAGCGTGCTGTGGCTCGCCGATCGACAGGCGGATGGGCGTTAACTTCGCAGGCGCTTCGGCGCCTATGAAGAGTCCGCGCAGGCGTTCGAACGGGTAGGGTTGAAGCAAGTTGAGATGGGGATTCACTGAGGCTCCGGGGACTCGAACGATGACGCCCGTCCGCTGCTCGGTCGGTACGGGATTGCCGTGGCCCAATACTGCGGCGGCAATTCGGTATTATACCGGCCGACCCGAATAACCGTGCCTGCCGGCAACGGCATCAATCCCTACCACGCTGCCGCCCGTGCGTCTTTCCAAACTCAAACTTGCCGGATTCAAGTCCTTCGTCGATCCGACCATAGTGTTGACTCCTGGTCAGCTCGTCGGTGTGGTGGGGCCTAATGGTTGCGGCAAGTCCAACATTATCGACGCGGTGCGCTGGGTGCTTGGGGAGTCCCGCGCGGGTGCCTTGCGTGGCGAATCGATGATGGACGTCATCTTCAATGGCTCGACAACCAGGAAACCCGTCAGCCGCGCTTCCGTCGAGCTGATCTTCGAGAACAACGAAGGGCGGGCTGCCGGGCAGTGGTCGCAGTACGCTGAGATTTCCGTCAAGCGGATGCTCGACCGTTCTGGTGATTCGAGCTACTGGATCAATAACTTGCAGGTGCGCCGCAAGGATGTCATCGATCTGTTCCTCGGCACCGGCCTTGGCCCGCGCGCCTACGCGATCATCGAGCAGGGGATGATCTCGCGGATCATCGAGGCGCGGCCGGAGGAAGTGCGTGGCTTCCTCGAAGAGGCTGCCGGTGTCACCAAGTACAAGGAGCGGCGCAAGGAGACTGAAGGGCGGCTTTCGGACGCTCGCGACAACCTTGCGCGCCTTGACGACATCCGCGCCGAACTCGGTAGCCAGATCGAACGCCTCTCGGGGCAGGCAGAGGTCGCTCGGCGCTATCGCGCGATCAACGACACCTTACGCGAGCAGCAGATCCTGCTCTGGCTCTTGCGACGCAATGAAGGCCGCGAGGAGGCGGGCCGGGCCGCCACGCTAGCGGCTGAAACCCTCGCACGCATCGAAGCGGAAAATGCCAAGCTCACTGAGGCAGAAAGCCTCGCCGAACGCGCCCGCGAAGCCCATTACAAGAGTTCCGACGCGGTGCACGAGGCGCAGGCGGACCTCTACGCAGCCAATTCGGAAGTCACACGCCTTGAAGGCGAGATCATGCGGATGGCCGAGCGCAAACAGATGCTCGCCAAACGCGCCGAACAATTGGCTGCTGACCTGGAACGCTGGGCAAAGCAGCGCGAGTCGGCTGATTCCGAGCGCCAGCGGTGGGATAGCCTGCTCGATGCAGCCAGTCTGCGCCACGAACAAGCCGAGGCGCGTCATGAGGAACTTGCCTCTCGGTTACCTGCGGCGGAGGACGCTCTGGCTGGCGCCCAGGCCAGCGTGCGCTCTTTGCGCCACGAGTTGGGTTCGGCCGAGCAACAGCTCAAGGTCGAGGAAACCCGCAAGACGAGTGCCCTTCGTGCCCTCGATTCGCTGGCCCAGCGCCGTGCACGGCTGGAAAGCGAGCGGCATGCGCTAGCAGCCCCCGATCTGGAAGCCCTTGCGCGCGCCGAGGCTGCCACGGAGCTCGCCCAGGAGCAGCTTGCGCGCATTCAAGAGGAACTTGATCACGCTAACGCTGAAGCGCCTCAGCTCGTTGGTGCCTTGCGTGCCGCGCAGGAGGTGGAACGGCAGGCAAGCCGCGAACTGACGGAGACACGCGCCCGCTTCGAGGCTCTCTCACGCATCCAGAAGCAGGCCGCAGCACCCGGTGCAATGGCTGATTGGCTGCGTCGCCACGGCTTCGACGAAGCGCGGCCACTGTGGCAGATTCTGCGTGTTGAGCCTGGCTGGGAAACTGCGGTCGAGAGTGTATTGCGCGAGCGTTTCAATGCGCTGCGGTTGGCCAATGCGGATCTTGCCGCACCGGTCTGCGAATCCGACGTGCCAGGGTCAGTGTCCTTCGCTTGGCCTGGAGATCGACCGTCCGCGGTTGCGGGCAACGGAGCGCCGGGTGTGGCGCTGGCCAATCTTGTCAGTGTGGATTCGCAGGAATGGCGGGCCGTGATCTCTGCTTGGCTTGCTGGCACGCGTGCGGTTGAGGATGTGCGCGAATGGCTTGTGCGCAGCACCGAGCTGAACGAGGGCATTTGCCTGGTTGACCGCAAGGGCCGGGCGCTGACGCGCTGCGGCCTATCGCTCATTCGTCCTGATGCTGGAACGCACGGCGTGCTGGAGCGCCAACGCGAGATCGAGGAACTCGATCTACGCATCGGCGAACTTGAAACGCGTGCAGAGCAGTGTCACACGGCGATGCGCGAGGCCGAAACACAGGCCCAGCACGCTCAGGAGCGTGCGGCACAACTCCGGCGTGATCTCCAGGTGCTGCAGCAGACAGCCCACCGCGAGCAATTGGCGCTGGTCCAGCTGGGTCAGGCAAGGGCGCGTTTCGACGAGCGTGCTGCGCAGATCGGGCGCGACATCGGCGAAATAGACCTGCATATCCAGACCGAGCGCGAGCATTTGGCGGCAGCGGTCACTGAACAGTCGCGCCAGGAAGAGTTGGCTGAGCACTTGCACGAACGGCTCGAAGCGGCCGAGGAAATTGCCCAGAACCAAGAGAGTAACGTTCGGGCGTTGCGCGCCCAGGAGCAGCAGGCCGCGCGCGAAGTGCAGGAAGCGAGTTTCTCTGAACGCGAATGCCGCGGCAAACTTGACGAAAACGCGCGCATCCGCGCCCAGGCCGAGGAGCTGATCGCGCGTAGTGAACGTGAGCGGGATGCGTCCGAGGCTGAGCGTGCCGGGCTTGAGGACGAGCCAGTACGCGAATTGCTTGACCAGGCGCTGTCGCTTCGTGACTCGCGTGAGCATGCGCTTGCCGAGCGGCGCGATGCACTCGAACACGTGGCGACGGAGTTGCACCAGCTTGATGACATGCGGCATGCGGCGGAACAGGCGCTCAGGCCGTTGAACGAAACGCTCAACGAGGCACGGCTGAAGCAACAGGCTGCCGAACTCGGCCAGCAGCAGTATGAAGAAAGGCTCGGTGAGATCGAATTCGATGAGCAGGCGTGGCTCGCACGGCTTGCGACCGCGCCCAAGGACATCACGCTTACCCGTGAGATCAACCGTCTGTCGCGCGAATTGGCTGAACTCGGCTCAGTGAACTTGGCGGCGGTAGAGGAACTGACCGCTGCTGAAGAGCGCAAAGGCTACCTCGATGCACAAACGACTGATCTTACGGAGGCGATCGAAACCCTTGAAAGCGCGATTCGCCGTATTGACAAGGAGACTCGGGAGCAACTCCAGGAAACTTACAATACGGTCAATCGCCACTTTAGCGAACTCTTCCCGCAGCTATTCGGCGGAGGCGAGGCACACTTGGTGCTGACCGGGGACGAGATTCTTGATGCCGGCATCCAGATCATTGCCCGCCCGCCTGGAAAGAAGAACAGTACGATCCATTTGTTGTCGGGAGGCGAAAAGGCCCTTACGGCGATTGCGCTGGTGTTCTCGTTCTTCCAGCTCAATCCCGCGCCCTTTTGCCTTCTCGACGAAGTCGACGCACCGCTGGACGATGCCAACACCGAGCGCTTCTGCAACATGGTCAAACGTATGTCGGCGATCACGCAGTTCATGTTCATCAGCCACTCCAAGATCACGATGGAGATGGCTAGGCAGCTCGTCGGGGTGACGATGCAGGAGCAAGGCGTATCGCGGGTTGTTGAGGTAGATATCGAAGAAGCACTGCGGTTGGCTGAGCCGGCCGAAGCTTAAGACTGAGGGATTTCATGCCAGAAAACGAATTGCTGTACGGTCTGATCGCTCTGGGCGCGGGAGGCGTCTTGCTGGTGCTTGGCTACAACACATGGCAGGAGCGGAAGCACCGCCGTACGGCCGAAAAGGCTTTCCGCTCCGATCATCGTGACGTGCTGCTCGAAGGGGATGCGCCGTCATCCGAGATCCCGGATCCGCTCTCGGAGAGTGGCTGCGAACGCATCGAGCCTGCGTCGAGCCGTATCCCTCCGGCGCCGCCGATCGGCCGTGCGATGGATCCCGAGCTGCCGGTCGAGGCACGCGCCATCGACTGCGTGATCCGCATCGAGGCCCCCGCTGGCGTGGAAGGTGGAGCCCTGGTGGCGGGTGCTGGTGGTCCGCTGTCGCAGATCAGTCGCCCGATTCACTGGTATGGCCTGTCCGACGAAACGCACCAGTGGCTGCAGCTGGAAACCGACGAAACCGGCAGCTTCACGCGTTTTGCTGTCGCGATGCAGCTGGCCGATCGTCGTGGTGCGATTGCTGAGCGTGATTACGACATCTTCACCACCGCCGTCCAGCGGGTGTGTGACCAGTTTCTCGCGGTTCCGCACATCCCGAGCCGGGAAGAAACGCTTGAGCTCGCGGAGCGTGTAGATCAGTTCTGCGCGGCGATGGATGTACAGATTGCGCTCAACGTCGTCGCGAGCGAGCAACCGTTTGCTGGAACCAAGATCCGCGGTCTCGCCGAAGCCGCGGGTTTGAAGCTTGAACGGGATGGTTGCTTCCATGCGCGCGATGACGATGGCAATACAGAATTCGTGATGTCCAATCGCGATGTCGCTGTCTTCTCGACCGAGTCTCTCAAGCAGATGGCATCTTCCGGGCTGACCATCGCAATCGATGTGCCTCGGGTGGCCGATGATGTACACGTTTTCGATCGTATGGTCATGTTTGCGCGTCATATGGCTGACGCACTCGATGGCCGGCTCGTTGACGATAACCGGCGCGAGATCGGTGAGCAGGCGATTGCGTTGATTCGCGGGCAGGTTCAGGAATTCCACCAACAAATGGATGAGAGTGGCGTTCCGGCTGGAAGCTTCCTTGCGCAACGCCTTTTTTCTTGAGATCACATGGACTATCCCGTTACTCCGAACCAGCGCGCTGCTGCGCTGCGCGGCGAGCTCGCGCGCCATAACCATGCCTATTACGTGCTCGATACTCCGACGATTCCAGACGCCGAGTACGACAAGCTCTTCCGTCAATTGCAGGAAATCGAGGCTACACATCCCGAGTTGCGTACGCCCGATTCGCCGACCCAGCGCGTCGGCGGTCAGCCGCTGTCGCAGTTCCCTCCGGTGCATCACGCGGTGCCGATGCTTTCCATCCGCACTGAAACCGACACCGAGGCAAGTGGGGCTGAGGCGTTCGATGCGCGTGTGCGGCGCGAGCTCGGGCTTGTGGAATCGGATCCGCCGATCGCCTATCTTGCGGAACTCAAGTTTGACGGGCTGGCGATCAGCCTGCGCTACGAACATGGGGTCTTCGTCAGAGGGGCCACGCGCGGCGATGGTGAGAACGGGGAGGATGTGACGCAGAACCTGCGTACGATCCGCGCAATTCCGTTGCGCTTGCACGTCGACAATCCACCAGCCGTTATCGAAATTCGTGGTGAGATCTATATGAAGCGCGCCGACTTCGAGAGGCTCAACGAACGGCAGCGTGCAGCGGGCGAGAAGACCTTCGTCAATCCGCGCAACTCAGCCGCCGGTAGCCTGCGCCAGCTCGATCCCGCACTGACTGCGAAGCGTCCGCTTTCCTTCTTTGCTTACGGACTTGGCGAAGTTGTCGGCTGGGATATGCCAGGGTCGCATAGCGAAGTGCTCGATGCCTTCGAGGTTTTCGGTTTTCCGGTTGATAAACATCGGGACCGTGTTGAGGGTTCCACAGGCCTTGTTGCTTTCCATCGACGCATCGCAGCTCTGCGCGACGAATTGCCGTTTGATATCGATGGTGTGGTCTACAAGGTGGATTCGCTCGACCTGCAGCGGCAGCTTGGTTTCGTCACGCGCGAGCCGCGTTGGGCTGTGGCTCATAAGTATCCTGCACAGGAACAACTGACGACAGTTCGCGATATCGAGATCCAGGTTGGCCGCACGGGGAAGCTCACGCCAGTGGCGAAGCTGATTCCAGTGTTCGTCGGTGGCGTGACGGTCACCAACGCGACACTGCATAACGACGACGAGGTCAAGCGCAAGGACGTTCGCATTGGTGACACCGTGATCGTTCGGCGTGCGGGCGATGTCATCCCCGAGATCGTGGCTGTGGTGCCCGAGCGCCGACCCGCTGAGGTGCGCGAGTTCGTCATGCCAGTGGAATGCCCGGTCTGTGGCTCGGCCGTGGTGCGCGAGGAAGGCGAGGCCGACCATCGCTGCTCAGGTGGGCTGTACTGTGCAGCACAGCGCAAGCAGGCATTGCTGCACTTTGCCTCACGTCGTGCGATGGATGTCGAGGGTCTTGGTGACAAGCTTGTCGACCAGCTCGTCGACCAGTCAATCGTGCATACGCCGGCGGATCTTTATCGGCTCGGCATGCTCGCGCTTGCCAACCTCGACCGCATGGCGGAAAAATCCGCCAACAACGTACTCCACGCCATTAGCAAGAGCAAGAGCACCACGCTGGCTCGTTTTATTTATGCTCTTGGTATTCGCAATGTAGGGGAAGCGACGGCCAAGGATCTTGCTCGGGCCTTTGGTTCGCTCGATGTCTTGATGGCCGCTGACGTGCCGGCGCTGCAATCGGTTCCCGATGTCGGGCCGATTGTTGCGGAAAGCATAGTGAGGTTCTTTGCTGAGCCGCACAACCGGGAGGTCATCGAGCAGTTGCGTGCGGTAGGCATACATTGGCCTGAAACCAAGGCGCAGGTTGAAAACGGCGGTGTGCTGGCCGGAAAAACGCTGGTGCTCACCGGTACCATGCCGACGCTCACGCGCGATGTGGCTACGGTGCTCATCGAAGCGGCTGGTGGGAAGGTTGCCGGCTCGGTATCGAAGAAAACGCATTACGTCGTAGCGGGTGTCGAAGCGGGGAGCAAGCTCGAAAAGGCACGGCAACTTGGCATCACCATTCTTGAGGAAGCCGGGCTGCTGACCCTTCTTGGGCAAGACGAAACCACAGAGAGTGCGGAATGAAGAAAGTACGCAAGGCGGTATTCCCGGTGGCCGGCCTCGGCAGCCGCTTCCTGCCAGCAACCAAGGTCTGCCCGAAGGAAATGCTACCGATCGTCGACAAGCCGATCATCCAGTACGCAGTGGAGGAGGCTGCGGACGCAGGCATTACCGACATGGTGTTCGTGACGGGACGTACCAAGCGTGCGATTGCCGATCATTTCGACAAGGCCTACGAGCTAGAGAGTGAACTCGAAATGCGGGGCAAGAAGGAGATGCTCAAGATCGTGCAGGACACGATCCCGAAGGGCGTCAACTGCATCTTCGTGCGCCAACCCGAGGCGCTCGGGCTTGGGCATGCGGTGCTTTGCGCCGCGCCCGTGATCGGGGACGAACCGTTCGCAGTGATTCTTGCCGATGACCTGATCGATGGTAGTGGTTACGGTCCGGTGATCGGCCAGATGTGCGAAGCCTACAATTATCACCGGTGCTCGGTGCTCGGCGTGATGGACGTGCCACCCGAAATGACAGGGCAATATGGCATTGTGAGCACTGAAGGTGCTGGTGCTGACGTGCTGCGTTGCACGGGGATCGTCGAAAAGCCGAAGCCTGGAGACGCGCCGACCACGCTGGCGGTGATCGGCCGATATATCCTCACGCCGCACATCCTGCAGCACCTGCGCACTCTCACGCCAGGTGCGCACGGCGAACTCCAGCTGACCGATGCCATTGCGTCGATGATGCGGGACGAAGCCGTGCTTGCCTATCGTTTCAAGGGTATGCGCTATGACTGCGGCCACAAGATTGGCTACCTCAAGGCGATGGTCGAGCTAGGCGTCAAGCACCCAGAGGTCGGCGCCGAGTTCGCGGCTTGGCTTGCGGAAAGGGAGCGGTAATCCAGCTTCTGCGATGGAGAAGGGCCGCAGCACCGTTCCCATCCACGGCTGAATGCATTGAGGGGCGGTTGGCTCCCGTTCGTCAGGAGCTGCCCCGATGCTGCTGTGGATCGACGCCCAGGCGGATCTTGCTGCAGGTCTTGGGCGTGCAGGATGCGCCTGAGATCATTGAGATTGTGCTTCCTCGTGCGCCTTGTTTTGCACTGTGCTGCCCCCGGGGATTCGAGCGTCTCGACACCTTGGACGAATGCTGCCGTCAACTGTGTCTCGCCAATGGGTGCTCCCAGCGGCTTCACGATGCCGTCGTTGTCCACGCGGCCATACTGAGCTTTGCGATCCTGCGCTTGCAGCCCTCGACCATCATCTGCCATTCTGGTTTGGACCGATAATGTAGCCCGTCGGGATATCGGTCTTGTCGTCCAACTTGAGTGTTGCCAGACAGCTGCGAGAGCGCTCGCGCTTGATGTAGCTGACTTCGCGTGCATCGGTGAATGTTGCTGCGAGAGGATTGGGGCGATCCTTTGGGTCGAGCATCGCCAGTGTGACCGATGGTGTGTGACCGGTGGTGCCTTCAGCAAGTTTTCGAAAGTGCCAAGCGGATCGTTTTCTGAATGTCTTCGTTGCCGCATTGCGGTGTTGCATCCGGCAAAAAACCAGCTGGCGGCACCGACAGCCGCAATCCCTCCAGCCCATCTAAGGCCTGGAAACATCGCTCGCCAAGTTTCGTAATGATCCGGCAATGCGGGTGTGACCGAATTGATTCCCTTCTGAACATGGGGTCGTCAAGGCTTCGCCAATTCGCGCTTTTCTACGTCACAGTCGGTAACCGGTTTTGCACCTCTTGCACGCAGTGCGGCAAATTCCTGCTTTGCCACCGCAAGATCCGCCCTGAATGCCGTATCTGCATGCAGTCTTGCCACGGTTGCGGCACCCACAATGCGGCCTTCCGATACATCGCTCTGCCAATGTACGTTGCACACCACTCGGCTTTGCCCGAAGGCGCGGCCGCGGGCAAATATTTGATTGGCACGGTCGGGCGAGATTTCGGCGAGGATCAGTGCCCAAGCCCAACCAGCAGCACTGTGCCCTGACGGGTATGAGCCATCCTTGGACAGCATCGCTTCCTCGCCGGGCGTGCACGTTGGCGTCTTGTTCGCAATGAAGGGACGCTGACGCTTGTATTGATCCTTTGCTCCATAAGTAGAAAGCCCCGCATCAACCATGCTTCGGCGCATTAGCATAAGGAGCGTTGGCGTATCTTCTTCTGTGATCGGAGCGCCGAGCGCGCAAGAGAATGCTTGTGCTGCGGCGGGAAACCTGAGATTTGCATCTGCGGTTGCGATTTGCCAGCGCGGTGTGTCGCGCAGTGCGGCTGCGTGGCGGGCCGAGTCTTGATCGAGCACGAAGGCGGGTGAGTCCGCTGTGGGTGGCGGTGGGAGCAGGGCGAGGCTGTCGATTCGTGCTTCAGTGGAGAGGTAGCCGGCTGGCATTCCGGGGCGGAGTTCTGGGACAGATTTTGTGGTAACCCTGTCCGCGGTAGCACAACTGGCCAGAAGTGCCAGAAGCAGTGCGTGGGTTCCAATAGTGAGATTTCCTCGCATGTTTTCTCCTCCGTTTATCGTTGATGCGCGAATCATAGGCAGCAGGTACCGTCGGAAGACAGTTGCCCACCTGATGTGGGGGGCAGGAAAAAGGGCCGCGATGCGGCCCTTTGTTCAAGCTACGACACCTGATGTACTCAGGCTTCCGAGTCGCGCAGAGCGCGGCGGCGCTCATGTTCCTTCAGGTGGCGCTTGCGCAGGCGGATCGACTGCGGCGTGATTTCGACAAGTTCGTCATCGGCGATGAACTCAATCGCCGACTCCAGCGTGAGCTGGATCGGCGGCGTGAGAACGACGGCCTCATCCTTGCCTGAGGCGCGGACGTTCGTCAGTTGCTTGCCCTTGACCGGGTTGACCACGAGGTCGTTGTCGCGTGAATGGATACCGATGATCATGCCCTCGTAGAGCTTGTCTCCGGGGCTCACGAACATGCGGCCACGATCCTGCAGGTTGAACAGCGCGTAAGCCACGGCATCGCCGTCGTTTTGCGAGATCAGTACGCCATTGCGACGTTCGCCCATGGCGCCAGCCATCGGGCCGTAGTCGTCGAAAACGTGACTGGCCAGCCCCGTGCCGCGCGTGAGCGTGAGGAATTCGCCCTGGAAGCCGATGAGGCCACGTGCAGGGATGCGGTATTCAAGGCGTACGCGGCCCTTGCCGTCCGGCTGCATGTCCTGCAACTCGCCCCGGCGGCGGCCAAGTTCTTCCATGACGGAGCCTTGGTGGTTTTCTTCCACGTCGACCGTCAGCATTTCGTACGGCTCGCACTTGACCCCATCGACGTCCTTGAACACCACGCGCGGACGGCCGACTGCAATCTCATAACCCTCGCGGCGCATGTTCTCGAGCAGGATCGTCAGGTGCAGTTCACCGCGGCCCGAGACTTCGAACACGTCCGAGTCGCCGGTATAGGCCACGCGCAGCGCAACGTTCTTGAGGAGTTCTTTTTCCAGCCGCTCGCGGATCTGGCGGCTGGTGACGAATTTGCCTTCGCGGCCGGCCAGCGGTGAAGAATTGACCATGAAATTCATCGTCAACGTCGGTTCGTCAACGGCGATCGGCTTGATCGGATCGACGGCATCCGGTTCGCAGATTGTCACGCCGATATTGACTTGATCGATGCCCGAGACGAGCACGATGTCGCCGGCTTCGGCCGAATCGGCCGGGCTGCGTTCGAGCCCCTTGAACGTGAGCACCTGACCGACCTTTGCCTTGCCCCGGTGCTCGTCGCCATAGACCACCACGACCTCCTGGTTCGGGCGGATGCGGCCACGGCGGATCCGCCCAATGCCAAGCTGGCCGACGTAAGTCGAATAGTCGAGCGAGCAGATCTGCAACTGCAGTGGGGCATCGGCATCAACATCCGGCTGCGGTACGTGCTGGAGGATCGCGTCGAACAGGGGTTTCATGTCAGTGCCCGGCTTGTCGATGTCCAGCATCGCGAAACCGTTGAGACCCGAGGCATAGACCACCGGGAAGTCGAGCTGTTCTTCGGTGGCGCCGAGCTTGTCGAAAAGGTCGAACGTGTGGTTGATGACCCAGTCCGGACGCGCACCTGGACGGTCGACCTTGTTAACGACCACGATCGGTTTGAGCCCCATCGCCAGAGCCTTGCGCGTGACGAAGCGCGTCTGCGGCATGGGGCCTTCGACTGCATCGACGAGCAGCAGCACGCCATCGACCATCGACAGGACACGCTCGACCTCACCGCCGAAATCCGCGTGTCCAGGGGTGTCGACGATGTTGATATGCGTCTCGCCGTACTGGATCGCACAGTTCTTGGCCAGGATCGTGATGCCACGTTCCTTCTCAATATCGTTGGAGTCCATGACGCGCTCGGCGACCTGCTGGTTTTCACGGAAGGTGCCCGACTGACGAAGCAGTTGGTCGACCAGGGTCGTCTTGCCATGATCGACGTGGGCGATGATGGCGATGTTGCGGATGGCGCGGCTCATTGGGAAAGGGTCCAACTCTTTGAAAAGGCGCGGATTCTAGCACGCGCGCATGGTGCTACAGCATTCATTTTCACCATGCGGTGCTACCATCTGCGGCCCCGAATCCAAACAAGGACGGAAGTTCGGACATGCTAGCTATCATCGGTGGCAGCGGCCTGAGCCAGCTTGCAAACCTCAACATAGAACGGCGCGAGGTAGCGCGCACGCCCTATGGCGAACCCTCTGGTGTCCTGCTCTTCGGGCGCTTGTGCAGCCAGCGGGTGGTATTTATCGCGCGCCACGGTTATGGGCACACGATTCCTCCGCACAAGGTCAATTACCGCGCCAACATCTGGGCGCTCAAGCAGGTTGGTGCGACCGGCATCCTGTCGGTCGCTTCGGTGGGCGGTATCCGGTCGGATTTGGGGCCTGGGACGCTGGTCGTGCCGAACCAGATCGTCGACTACACCTGGGGGCGCGAGAGCACCTACTTCGATGAGGTCGACAAGCGCGTGGTCCACATCGACTTCACCGATCCTTACGATGATGTGCTCCGCAAGCGTCTTCTTGGCTCCGCTCGTACGGCGGGCGAACCCGTCGTCGATGGCGCGGTCTACGGAGCTACGCAGGGGCCACGGCTCGAAACAGCGGGGGAGATCAACCGGTTGGAGCGCGACGGCGTCGATGTCGTCGGTATGACCGGGATGCCTGAGGCGGCGTTGGCGCGTGAACTTGAATTGCCTTATGCGGCCCTCAACGTGGTTTCGAACTGGGCAGCCGGACGTGGTGACAACACACAGGAAATTCACTTTGCCGCGATCGAGGCTACGTTGAAGACTTCGATGGGACGTGTCCGGGAAATCCTCGAACACGTGTGCGAAGCCTGAGTCCCTCCGACGACGCAGGATAGACGAGGATGATCCGCGAAGTTCTCAAGATGGGCGATGAGCGCCTGCTGCGTGTCTCGCAACCCGTTGAGTGTTTTGGCACGCCAGAACTGGATGTGCTGGTCGCCGACATGTTCGATACGATGCGCGCACTCAGCGGAGCCGGAATCGCGGCGCCGCAGATTGGCGTCGACCTGCGTGTGGTTATCTTTGGCGTGATGCAGAACCCGCGCTACCCGGATGTCGAGCCGGTACCACTGACCGTGCTCTGCAACCCTGAGATCGAATTCCTGGGCTCCGAACAGGACGACGGCTGGGAGGGCTGCTTGTCGGTGCCCGGCCTGCGTGGGGTGGTGCCGCGCTACCTGAGGCTGCGCTATCGCGGTTTCACGGAGAAGGGCGAGCCGATCGAGCGAGTCGCGGACGGTTTCCACGCGCGCGTCGTGCAGCATGAATGCGACCATCTCGACGGCGTTCTGTATCCCATGCGAATCCGCGATTTCAGCCGCTTTGGTTTTATCGATGTGCTGTTTCCGGGGCTTGACGCACAGGACGACTGAGTTCCTGAGGATTTCATGGAATTCGTTTCATCCATCCAAGCCCTGCCTCAGTTGTTCCCGCGGGGGAATACTCGCATCCGATCCAGCCAGCGTATCGCGCATCGTCCAGCAGCCTGAAGATCGGGCCGTAGGGCAATTCACCCGTGTCTGGCTCACGCCGTTGCGGACTCCCGGCAATCTGGACGTGGGCGACCCATGGCAACACCTCGGCAAGGAGGGCGGGGGCATCCGCACCGAGCCGATGCGCGTGATAGCAGTCGAATTGCAGGCGCAGGTTCGGTGCGCGGATCTCTTCGATCACCGCAAGGGCTTGCTCAAAGCGGTGGAGAAAATAGCCGGGCATGTCAAAACCGTTGATCGGTTCGATCGTTAGCGTGATGCCGTGAGCAGCACAGGCATCGGCCGCGAAGCTCAGGTTTGCGATATAGGTCGTGCGGCAGATGGCAGGGTCGGCTTGGTGCGGTGGTATACCTGCCATTGCGTGCAATCGGCGGGTACCGAGTTCGCTCGCGTAGCGGAGGGCGAGTGCCACACCATCGCGGAACTGTGTCTCACTGCCGGGCAGAGCGGCAAAGCCGCGCTCGCCAGCGGCCCAGTCGCCCGGCGGCAGGTTGAACAGTACGTTTTCCAGGCCTGCATCGCTCAGGATGCGGGCAAGCCTGTCGGGCGGGAAATCGTAAGGTGCGAGGAACTCGACACCCGTGAAGCCAGCCGCCGCTGCGGCTCCGAACCTATCGGGAAACGGGTGTTCCCCGAATAGAAAGCTTAGGTTCGCAGCAAAGCGCAGCGGCATTGGCAAGTATCACATTTGTGCGTAGATGGGCCCTTCACCGCCCTGCGGCGTCACCCACACGATGTTCTGTGTCGGATCCTTGATGTCGCAGGTCTTGCAGTGCACGCAATTCTGCGAGTTGATCTGCAAGCGCGGTCCGGACTCCTCCCGCACGATCTCGTACACGCCGGCCGGGCAATAGCGCTGTTCGGGTGCATCGTACTCGGCGAGGTTCACACGGACCGGAACGGTTGGATCCTTGAGCCTCAGGTGGCAGGGCTCGTCCTCCTCATGGTTGGTGTTCGAGAGGAAGACCGACGAGAGGCGATCGAAGGTGAGCACCCCATCAGGTTTTGGATAAGCGATCGGCTCGCATTCGGACGCTTTCTTGAGCTTGGTGTGATCGGCCGTATTGCGCAGCGTCCAAGGCGCCTTGCCGCCGAGGAGCTTCTGATCGATACCGTAGAGGAACGATCCGAGCCACAGGCCTTTTGTCATGTAGGGCTTGAAGTTGCGGGCACGATAGAGCTCATCGTACAGCCACGAGGCCTTGTAGGCTTCGGGGAATGCGGTCAGTTCGTCTTGGGCACGCCCGGCCATCAATGCGTCGACGGCCGCTTCGGCAGCCATCATGCCGCTCTTGATGGCTGCGTGCGAACCCTTGATCCGTGCGGCGTTGAGGAAGCCCGCATCGTCGCCGATCAGCGCACCGCCAGGGAACACCAGCTTGGGCATGCTTTGCATGCCGCCTGCCGCGAGCGCCCGAGCGCCGTAGGCGATACGCTTGCCGCCTTCGAGGTACTTGCGGATTTCGGGATGTGTCTTGTAGCGCTGCATCTCCTCGAACGGCGAGAGGAACGGGTTGGTGTAACCCAGACCCACAACCAGACCGATCGAGACTAGGTTTTCGCCGTAGTGATAAACGAAGCCGCCACCGTAGGTGTCCGGCTTCATCGGCCAGCCGGCCGAGTGCACCACAAGCCCCTTCTTGAAGTTCTCGGGCTTGACTTCCCAGAGTTCCTTGATGCCAATACCGTAGGTTTGAGGATCTGAATCGCGGCGCAGGTCGTATTTGGCTTCGATCTGCTTGCCCAGGTGCCCACGACAGCCCTCGGCAAAAAGCGTGTACTTCGCCTGCAGCTCCATGCCTGGCTGGTGATTTGGGCCGGGCTCGCCTTCGCGGTTCAGGCCCATGTCACCCGTGATCACGCCCTTGACCCGACCCTGCTCGTCATAGAGCACTTCGGCTCCAGCGAAGCCCGCATAGACCTCCACGCCCAGCGCTTCGGCCTGTTCGCCCAGCCAGCGGCAAACCTGTCCCAGGCTGATGATGTAGTTGCCCTCGTTGTGCAGCGTCGGAGGAAGCGCCCAGTTCGGCGTATGAAACGAGCCGGTTTCCGACAGGAACAGCACAAGATCTTCGGTAACGGCCGTTTCAAGCGGGGCACCGAGTTCCTTCCAGTCCGGAAACAGCTCGGTGATCGCGCGCGGGTCCATCACTGCTCCGGACAGGATGTGGGCGCCGACCTCCGCACCTTTTTCGATCAGGCAAACGTTGATGTCCTGCCCTTTCTCCTGTGCCAGTTGCTTGATGCGGATCGCAGCGGACAGGCCCGCCGGCCCGCCACCAACGACCAGCACATCGAATTCCATGGACTCGCGTTCCATTCAATTGCTCCCTTCGTGGATCTTCTTCCGCCCGAGGCGGCTAGTTATCAATACTGGTTCGTATGGTAGGTTAACCAGCTGCAGAGCGGATTTGCGATAGGCAAAGATTCGCTAAGGAACTGGAGAATCGCGATGCAACAAAACACCTCGATCCCGAATTTTATTCTTCTGCACGAATGTGACATTCCGGTCCGTTGGGGCGACCAGGATGCACTCGGCCACGTCAACAACACGGTCTACTTTCGCTACATGGAACAGGCCCGCGTGGAGTGGTTCGCTCAGCAGCGCTTCACTGGCGACACAGGCCGACGACTTGCGCCGGTCATCGTCCAAGCTTCCTGTACCTTCCTGCAAATCCTTAATTATCCCGCAACTGTGCGCGTAAAGCTCTATGCGGGCGAACCCGGACGTAGCAGCGTGTTGACCCGCTACGAACTGATTGATGACAAGGAAGGCAAGCTGTACGCCACGGGCGAAGCCAAGATTGTCTGGCTCGATCTCGATACGGGCAAGTCCGTAGCATTGCCCGAGGTTCTGCGACAACTGGTGGCGTGAGCGCTGACTGCCCGTATCGGAGGTTGACAGGGGCGCTAGGGTTTGCGCCCTTAGTCCGCGCTACTCGTGCTTGCGGCAATCACTTTGCTCCGTTGCGGAAATGATGCGTTGCGACATTGTCATCTGCCGCTCAAAGCCGAGCGGTGCATGAGACGGTGCCTTGATGGCCTGCTTGGTGCTGGGCGCAAAAGCCCCTGCGATAACGGCACGACAGGGCTGTCTGTCGTGCCGGCGGCGGAGTGGTGGTCAGTGCTGCTTCATACTCGATCGGATTCGTCGCCATCTCCAGCGGGAGGTACAGCGTTGGGTAACCGACGGCTGTGGGACGGCCGTTCAGCGTTTCGACAAAAGGGGGAGGAAGCAGCATGACTTCGACAACGCCCTTGTGGGTACCTTCTGCCGAACGTGTGGCCGCGGCACGCCTGACGGCGTTCCGGGCTTTCGTGGCGGAGCGTTTCGGTGCACCGGCAGGAACGGACTACCGTACCCTGCATGATTGGTCGGTCAGTGAGCGCGAGATTTTCTGGCGTGCGATCTGGGATTTTTGCGACGTGCGTGGCGAGCGTGGCCGTTTCGTGCTGTCCGAAGATGCAATGCCCGGTGCGAAGTGGTTTCCGCAGGCGCAACTCAACTTTGCCCGTAACCTCCTGCGTCGTCGCGACAACGGCGATGCACTGGTGTTCTGGGGTGAGGGTGAGGTGCGGAACCGGCTCACGCACGGCGAGCTTTATCGTGCTGTTGCACACTTTGCGCTTGCACTCAAGGATGCTGGCGTGCGGCCCGGTGATCGCGTGGCGGGCTGGCTGCCGAACATGCCGGAAAGCATCGTCGCGATGCTTGCCACGACCGCGATCGGCGCAATCTGGAGTTCGGCCTCACCTGACTTTGGCGAGCAGGGCGTACTTGATCGTTTCGGCCAGATCGAACCGAAGGTCCTGGTTGCGGTGGATGGCTATTTCTACAACGGCAAACGCATCGATTGCATGGACAAGCTTTCCGCGGTCGTTGCAAGGCTGCCCATGGTCGAGCAGGTTGTGGTGGTGCCCTACGTGCATGCCGCGCATGACCTTGCGCCGATCCGTGATGGACTGATGTGGGCCGATTTCATCGCGCAGCATCGCCATGACAGCGAGATCCCGTTCGTTGATTTGCCATTCGATCACCCCCTCTACATCCTCTTTTCGTCGGGTACGACGGGCGTGCCGAAATGCATCGTTCATTCGGCTGGCGGCGTGCTGCTTCAGCACTTGAAGGAACACCAGTTCCATGCCGATGTGCGCGAGGACGACCGGCTGTTCTACTTCACCACGCTGGGCTGGATGATGTGGAACTGGCTTGTCTCTGGACTTGCGTCGGGCGCGGCGCTGCTGCTCTATGACGGCTCGCCGTTCGCGGCAGACGGACGTATCCTGTGGGACTTCGCTGCCGCTGAGCGTTGTACCCATTTCGGTACCTCGGCCAAGTACCTTGATGCGGCAGCCAAGGCCGGGCTGAGGCCGCGCGACACGCACGATCTGTTTGCCCTGCGTGCCGTGATGTCGACCGGCAGCCCGCTTGTCGACGAGGGGTTCGACTACGTCTATGACGCTATCAAGCCAGACCTGTGTCTGGCTTCGATTTCGGGCGGCACCGATATCGTTTCCTGCTTCGTGCTTGGCAACCCCACCGCGCCAGTGTGGCGTGGTGAGATTCAGTGCAAGGGGCTCGGTATGGCGGTTGAGGTGTGGGACGACGAAGGCAGGCCAGTGACTGGTGAGAAAGGCGAACTGGTCTGCACGAAGGCTTTCCCTTGCATGCCGATCGGCTTCTGGAATGACCCGGATGGGACAAAGTACCGCGCTGCATATTTCGAACGCTTCCCCGGCGTGTGGTGCCACGGTGACTTCTGCGAGGAAACCGAGCATGGCGGGCTCGTCATCTACGGACGTTCGGACGCCACACTCAATCCTGGCGGCGTTCGCATTGGAACCGCCGAGATCTACCGCCAAGTCGAGCGCCTACCAGAAGTTGCCGAAGCGCTCGTGATCGGTCAAAACTGGCCGCCGGGCAGCTATGCAGATGTGCGCGTGGTGCTGTTCGTCAAGCTTGCGGAAGGCATCGAACTGGACGATGCGCTGATCGATCGAATCAAGCGTGCGATCCGGGATAATGCGAGCCCTCGCCATGTACCCGCCAAGGTCGTCCAGGTGCGCGACATTCCTCGGACCAAGAGTGGCAAGATCGTCGAACTGGCCGTTCGCAACGTGGTGCACGGCGAAGTGGTGAAGAACGTTGAGGCGCTGGCGAACCCGGAAGCGCTTAACGAGTTCCGCGCGCGGTCGGAGCTTGATGTCTGATAAGCAGGCTCCTGGGTGGAGAACCGTTCCTTCATCGGGTGTTGCTGTTCTTTGGTACTTCGCGGGCTGGCGGGCATTTGCAAAGGCGGCCAGGGTGCTCACCATGCTGGCCGGATCGTTGCGAGTTCGGCAGCAAAGACGGATATCCGCCCAAGAAGCGGTGAGTTTTGAGAGTGTTGCGGCGGAATCAATCGGAATGCGAGAGTTCCATGTCCGACCAGCAGGGCGGGGCTGCCCGGTATAATCCGGCCCGCATGAACGCTGCGCTGTCCGACTCCACCGAAATCTCATCCTCCGATGTCGCCGAACGTGCGCTGCTGACGCTGCGCCATGTGTTCGGCTACAACGCCTTCCGCGGCTCTCAGCAGGCGATCGTCGAGCAGGTCGTGGGCGGTGGGGACGCTCTGGTGTTGATGCCGACCGGTGGCGGCAAATCGCTCTGCTATCAGATTCCGGCCCTGCTGCGTGAAGGCTGTGGCGTGGTGGTCTCCCCATTGATTGCACTAATGCAGGATCAGGTGCAAGCGCTCAAGGTGGCTGGCGTCCGGGCGGCATATCTGAATTCCACGCTTGAGATCGGACATGCGGCAGTCATAGAGCGCGAACTGCTCGAAGGCGAACTCGACCTGCTCTACGTGGCACCCGAGCGGTTGATGACGTCGCGCTTCCAGCAACTTTTGTCGCAGGCGCACATCGCGCTCTTCGCCATCGATGAGGCCCACTGCGTATCCCAGTGGGGACATGACTTCCGGCCCGAGTACATCCAGTTGTCAGTGCTGCACGAACGGTTTCCGGACGTGCCGCGCATCGCGCTCACCGCAACCGCGGATCACGCAACGCGGCAGGAGATCGTCGATCGCCTTGCGCTGCAGGATGCCAAGGTATTCATCTCCAGCTTTGACCGGCCGAATATCCGTTATACGGTCACTGAAAAGGACAACCCCCGGCGTCAGCTCCTTCGTTTCATCCGCAGCACGCATGAAGGCGATTCGGGGATCGTCTATTGCCTATCGCGCAAGAAAGTGGAGGAAACCGCCAAGTGGCTGCGTGGCGAGGGATTGAATGCACTGCCGTACCACGCCGGACTCGACGCCTCGGTGCGTGAGCAGCACCAGAGCAAATTCATCCGCGGCGATGGCGTCATCATGGTTGCCACGGTTGCCTTCGGCATGGGTATCGACAAGCCCGACGTGCGCTTCGTCGCACATCTGGATTTACCGAAATCACTCGAAGCCTACTATCAGGAAACCGGCCGGGCGGGGCGCGATGGTTTGCCGTCCAACGCATGGATGGCGTATGGTTTGCAGGATCTGATCCTGCACCGCGAAATGATCGAGCAATCGCAGGCGCCTGATGAGATCAAGCGTGTCGAGCGCCAGAAGCTCGAAGCCCTGCTGGGCTATTGCGAGGCTCCACAATGCCGGCGCCAAGTGCTGTTGCGCTATTTTGGAGAAGAGTCCGGCCCTTGTGGTAACTGCGATATGTGCCTTAACCCGCCGCAGACCTGGGATGCGACCGAGGCCGTGCAGAAGGCGCTGTCGGCCATTTATCGCAGCGGCCAGCGCTACGGCGCGGGGCATGTCATCGATATCCTGCGTGGCGCCGAGACGGCCAAGGTCGTCGAGCGCGGCCACCAGCACCTGTCGACTTTTGGCCTTGGGCGCGACGTGTCAGATGCGCAGTGGGGTTCACTGCTGCGCCAATGTGTGGCGGCCGGTTTGCTCGGCGTGAACGAACACAGTGGACTCGTACTGCAGGAGTCCTGCCGGCCAGTGTTGCGTGGCGAGCAACGTATCCAGCTTAGGCGCGTACGCGAAGCGCAGCACGGCGCGCCAAGCATCAAGCGCCAGATGGAATTCGAAAGTGACGAGGCGCGTGCTTTATGGGCGGCCTTGCGCCAGTGCCGTCGCCGGCTCGCGGAAGAGCAGAACGTTCCTGCCTACATCGTGTTTGGTGACGCAACGCTCAAGCAAATGCTTGAAAAGCGACCGATCAGCCTTGAGGCGATGTACGAATTGCCGGGCGTGGGCGATCGGAAGTTGGAGCTCTATGGCTCTGAATTTCTTGAGGTGTTGCTGCGGCATGTGCGGGAGTATGGTTGAGCACGGGACTCGCCTTCTACCGAAGACAACCCTTTCTTCTGTCCTGAAGCTTGCGTCAACCGGAAAGCCGCGGTATCGCTGACCGGCGGCGCTGCCGGTCAAGTGATTAACAGGTAGCGGATCCGACCAATGAGGCGGTGTGGAGAAGACCGCAAGGCGTTGTCACGCCCGTTGTGACCAGATTTTGGCCACACCCTGATATCCCAGCACCGCTCTGCCAGGGTACGGCGGTTCAGAGAAGTCTCTAACCGGTTGTATGACTTCCTTGGCAGCATCCCGCTTTTTCTCGCAATTATTTGAACCGTCAGGATTATCTATTGACGCCAATGGATGGTGGGCATCAGAAATGTTGCTAGCGTCCGGCGATTCGCAATTGCTGGCAACGATCCGGGAAGGGTTCAAGCAGAACAGCCTTCGCTACCGGATCGCGGCAGAGCCCAATTTGATGAGCATCTATCTACTCAAGCCACGGTTTCAGGCACTCCTGCGACCTCTGACAAGGTTTCTTCACGCCAACGGTGTCACTGCCAATCAGGTCACGTTAACGGCCTGCGCGGTTTCCATGTGCATCGGCATTGGTGTTTCGGTCCTTCCCGAAGTGCGTTTGGCATTCCTGTTGATTCCTGTCTGGATGTTCATCCGCATGGCATTCAATGCGATTGATGGCATGCTCGCGAGGGAGTTCAGCCAGAAGTCGGATCTTGGTGCGTTTCTCAACGAGCTGGCCGATGTGGTGTCGGATGCCTGCCTGTATCTACCGTTTGCATTCCTGCCGCATTTCTGGGCCCTGTCCGTCGGCGTGGTTATCGTGCTCTCCGTCGTAGTCGAGATGACAGGGTGCGTCGCGCTTCTCGTTGGTGCCTCGCGTCGCTATGACGGCCCGTTCGGCAAAAGTGACCGCGCGTTCGTCTTTGGGGCCCTCGGCCTGGCCGTAGGGCTGGGCATGCCGGAGCAGGGGTGGATGACCCTACTTTTTCCTGCCATGGCACTCTTGTGCTGCGCCACGATTGTCAATCGCGTGCGCTGTGCATTGAACGAAGTCCGATAACCCTCTGGTCTCCAATCCCTTCCCCCTCCCCTTCCCACTCATGACTCGTCAGCCATCTGAAAATCAATTCGCTCTTAGCGACGGTGCTTCCCTTTTTTATCGATTCTGGCCTGCCTGCGTGGGACGCAAGTGTGGCGTCGTGGTGATGTTCCACCGCGGGCACGAACATTCCGGGCGTTTGCAGCACATCGTTGATGAACTGGGCCTAGAAGCGTTCGATTTCTATGCGTGGGATGCGCGTGGGCATGGGCGATCGCCAGGAGAGCGCGGATATAGCCCCAGCCTTGCGCGTTCAGTTCGCGATGTCGACGAGTTTGTTGCGTTTGCGGCTCGCAACAGTGGCGTACCGATCAGCGACGTTGCAGTGGTGGCGCAAAGTGTCGGCGCCGTGCTCGCGAGCACCTGGGTGCACGACTATGCGCCGAAAATTCGCGCGCTCTCGCTCGCCTCGCCAGCCTTCAAGGTCAAACTCTACGTGCCGTTTGCGCGGTCCGGATTACGCCTTCAACAGAAGCTGCGCGGTAATTTCTACGTCAATTCGTACGTCAAGGCCAAGTTCCTTACCCACGATCACGAGCGTATCGCTTCCTACGAAGCCGATCCGCTAATAGCGCGGCCGATTTCGGTGAACATCCTGCTCGAACTCTATGAGACGGCCGAACGCATCGTTGCCGATGCTGGCGCGATCGTCGTTCCCACGCAGTTGCTGATCTCAGGCGCCGACTGGGTGGTGCATCACGGCCCGCAGCACGCGTTCTTTGACCGCCTTGGCAGCAAAATCAAAGAAAAGCACATCCTGCCTGGGTTCTATCACGACACCTTGGGTGAGAAGGAAAGAGCGATTGCGCTGCGGAAAATCGCGGATTTCATCCGCACTCGCTTCAAGGAGCCGCCCGGCGTACGTTCTCTTCTCGATGCCGATAGGCGTGGCTACACGTGGGAAGAACACTGCAAGCTCAACAAGCCACTGCTGGCTTTGTCGCCAAAGGCGCTTGGTTTTGCGGTAACCCGTCTTTCGATGGCAACCCTCGGGAAGTTGTCCGAGGGTGTGCGCCTTGGTTTCAGAACGGGGTTCGATTCTGGCAGCACGCTTGACTACATCTACCGGCATCAGGCGCGCGGGCTGACCCCACTCGGTCGATTGTTCGATCGCAACTATATCGAGTCGATTGGTTGGCGAGGCATCCGTAAGCGCAAGGCACATCTCGAAGAACTCCTCGGCGAGGCGATCCGCCGCCTGCGTGAATTGGGCAAACCGGTTCACATCGTCGACATTGCAGCAGGCCATGGGCGGTACGTTCTGGAAGCTATCGAGCGCGTGGGTGAGCGGCCGGATTCGGTGCTCCTGCGTGACTACAGCGAAATCAACGTCGAGGCTGGCAACGCCCTGATCGCCGAAAAGAGCATGCAGGGGTTTGCCCGCTTTGTTCAGGGCGATGCGTTCGATGCCGCTTCGCTCGCAAGCTTGCAGCCGCGACCAACACTTGCGGTCGTCTCGGGCCTTTATGAATTATTCCCTGACAACACGATGATCCGTCGTTCGCTCGGCGGCCTGGGTGCCGCAGTCGTGCCTGGTGGGATCCTGTTGTACACCGGGCAGCCGTGGCATCCGCAACTCGAATTCATCGCTCGTGTGCTGCCAAGCCATCGCGATGGCAAGCCGTGGGTCATGCGCCGGCGTACCCAGGCCGAAATGGATCAACTCGTCGAAGCGGCTGGCTTTGAAAAGCTCGGCCAACGGATTGACGAGTGGGGCATCTTTACCGTTTCCATGGCGCAGCGTAGCGATGCTTGAGTTGGAAAACGCTCGTGAAAAGCGGCCGTGGGGTGCGGCCGCCATATGGTGCGCCGTTCTTGCGGCAATCTTCTTCTCGACCTATGGCTGGGCCAACTGGCTTACCGAACAGCGGACCGACGTTGGCGTGTATGTGTTGCCCTGGGAGCGGAATCTTCCGTTTCTTGCCTGGACAATCGTGCCCTATTGGTCGATCGACCTGTTATACGGCCTTTCGTTGTTCCTCTGCGCATCGCGTGCCGAACTTTCGCGTCACGTCCGTCGGCTCTTGATGGCTCAAGCCGTATGTATGGTGGGATTTCTGCTGTTTCCCTTGCGCTTCAGTTTCGAGCGACCGGCGTCCGAAGGATTGTTCGGCGTGATGTTCGATGCGCTGATGGGTTTCGATCGGCCCTACAACCAGGCCCCGTCGCTGCATATCTGTCTTCTTGTCGTGTTGTGGCAACACTATGCACGGCACGTCGATGGCAAGGTCGGCCGCACGCTGCTTCATATCTGGTTCGGGCTGATTGGCGTGTCCGTGCTGACGACCTATCAGCACCACTTCGTTGATCTCGTTACCGGTGCATGGGCCGGAATGCTGTGCCTGTTTGCAGTCGATGGGAATGGGGCGAGGTGGCGCTGGGGCAAGTGGCGGGAGGATCACCGACGGAGCCGGCTCGCATCCTGCTACGCTCTGGGCTCACTTTTTTGCTGGGCTGTCGCTAGCTTGGTAGCGCCGACGTTCCTGGTGTGGTTGCTCGTCTGGTCGGGGGCTACGCTGATGCTGATCGCCTGCGTCTATCTCTTCGGTGAAGGAGCGCATTTTGGAAAGCGCGATGGCCGCTTGCCCTGGTGGAGCTGGGGGCTGTTCGCCCCGTATTTCGTCGGCGCACGGATCAACGCATGGCTGTGGGGTCGCCGGATTCCATCGCAGGCGCATGTGCATGCCGAGGTATATCTCGGACGCTTGCCAGTCTTTGCGCCGTGGGGCACGCATCAGGCCCATCGAATCGTTGATCTCTGTGCGGAGTTAGCGCCGCGCGGGCTGCGTTGCGGCGTCGACAGCGTTCCGATGCTTGATCTTGTGGTGCCCGATATCGAGCAGTTGCATCAAGCGGCTGATGCGATCGAACAAGCGCGCCGTGCAGGTCCCGTGCTTGTCTGCTGCGCGCTCGGTGTCTCACGCAGTGCTTGCGCGGTACTCGCGTGGCTCATGAAGCACTGCGGACTGCCGATCCGTGAGGCGCAGGCTGTGCTGGCTTCCGCACGACCGCAGGTGGTCATTCACGATGGTGCTCTGGCGCGTCTGGAGCAGTTTGCGACAAAGGGGCGCGCGTGAAAGCAACCGATCAGTCTGCCGGGATGCTCGCAGCGAGCACCGGGGCGTTTCTGCATGCGGTCGGACCGCTGGAATATCTCTCCTGGTTGTTCGGGGCGCTGTGCGTCTTTGAGGCGTCACAGTCAGATCTCGGATCGGTGCGTACCTTGCTGGGAGTTGGGGCGCTAGCGAGCGTATGGGTGAGCTGGTGGGCGCTGCGTCTCCGGTTTGATGCGCGGCTATTCGATGCACTGTCCGCGAGGCTTACCTCCTGCAACGTGGAAGACGATGTGCTCTCTGACCTTGATACCGCACTAATCCAGCTTGGCCTGATCCGCTCTTCCGGTCAGCGTGATCTTATGTCGCGCGCACTGGGAGCGCGGCGCATCTCATTGTTCGTGATCGTTGGAGTGGTCCTGCAAGGCTGGCTGCTTCTCTGCGTTGGCGCTTTAGCTCTGCTGATGTAACCAAAAATTCCTCACTCCATGATCTCCCGAACAATTGCCTACTTTCTGATCTGGCTTGCAAGGCTTACCACCGGCGCGCAGGCGCGTTGGCTAGAACAGCCACGAGGCACCCAGCGGCTCTACTTCGCCAATCATTCAAGCCACCTCGATTTCATTCTGCTTTGGGCGCTGCTGCCAGCGCGGCTGCGTTGGCATACGCGCCCAGTTGCCGGTGCCGATTACTGGAATGCGTCACCGATGCGGCGTTACCTCATCAACAAGGTGTTCCGTGGCGTGCTGATTGAGCGGAACGGCGCGAAGGGCGCCGACCCGCTCGCACCTGTCATGGTCGCGCTCGAACAAGGCGATTCACTGATCTTCTTTCCGGAAGGAACACGCAATCTCGGCGAAGACATGCTGCCGTTCAAAAGCGGGCTCCATCGTATCGCTTGTGAATGCCCGCAAGCTGAACTCGTGCCGGCTCGAATCGAAAACCTCAACCGTGTGCTTCCCAAGGGGCGACACATCCCGATACCGTTGATCTGCACGATTACGTTCGGTGTTGCACTGAAAAAGCGTGGCGACGAGGACAGAGGCGAGTTCCTTGCACGGGCGCGGCAATCCGTAATCGATCTGGCTTCAAAGCTGTCATGACTCATTCTGTTCAAATTTCCGCTCACGTGCCCGAGGCTGCACGCCACACGACGTTCCTGCTTTTCTGTGGCATTGGCATCGTCCTGGTCGTGGCAAGCCTTATTGGTGCGCTCCTGCGCTGGAAGCTTGGTCCGGACAACTCGGTGGTGAACAACCTCAACGCGCGCATCAACGCATGGTGGGTGATGGTTGCGCTGATTGCTGTCGCGCTGCTCGGTGGGCGTACCGGGATCGTCGTTCTGTTCGGGATGGTCTCGTTTTATGCATTGCGCGAATTCATCACACTGAGTCCCACTCGGTATGGCGATCATTTTGCACTGCTGGCAAGTTTCTTCTTGATTCTGCCGATGCAGTACTTACTCGTATGGAATAATTGGTACGGTTTGTTCTCGATCTTCGTTCCCGTCTACGGGTTCGTCCTATTGCCGATCCTGGCCTGCTTCGGGCGCGATACGACACGATTCATGGACCGTACGGCGCAGGCGCAGTGGGGCGTGATGGTCTGTGTGTATTTCGTTTCCTACGTGCCAGCACTTCTCGCCCTGAATATCCCAGGCTACGAGGATCGCCACCTGCTGTTGATCATCTTCCTTGTCCTGGTCGTCCAGTCGAGTGACGTGCTCCAGTACGTGTGGGGCAAGATGTTTGGGAGGCACAAGATCGCACCCAATCTGTCGCCTTCGAAGACCCTGGAAGGCCTGGTCGGTGGAATCGCGAGCAGCACTGCCCTGGGTGCCGCGCTGTTCTGGATTACGCCGTTCTCGGTTGGTCAGGCCGCTGCGATCTCGCTGCTGATTACCGTAATGGGCTTTTTCGGCGGGCTCGTCATGTCCGCGATCAAGCGTGATCGCGGCGTCAAGGACTGGGGCAACATGATCGAAGGGCACGGCGGCATGCTCGACCGGATCGATTCGGTTTGCTTTTCCGCGCCTGTCTTCTTCCATGTGGTGCGCTTTTTCTACCAGTAGGACAGGGCGTGGGTTGCGTTGCGCTTCCTCTTGATCGCGTACTTCCAATCATCATTCAGCCAGGGTTGTGGTGGGGTCGTCCGCCACCTTCATGTGTCCTGGCATTCAGCCAGCGGTCGATCCCGGAACCCGCCGCACGGCCGGTAGCAAAGCAGGCGGTCAGTAGATAGCCGCCGGTTGGAGCCTCCCAGTCGAGCATCTCGCCTGCGCAGAACACACCGGGAAGGCTACGCACCATGTAATGGGCATCAAGGGATTCGAAGCGGATGCCACCTGCCGAACTGATCGCTTCCGCGATGGGCCGTGTGGCCGTGAGCGTGAGCGGTAGCGCCTTGATCGCGTGGGTGACGCATCGGGGGTTGTCCATCTGCTCCCGCGTCAGGGCTTCACGCAGTAGTGTGGTGCGCAACGAATCGAGACCGACCCGGCTCTTGAGATGGCTGGCGAGCGACCGGGCGCCACGTGGGTGCGAGACTTCCGCGAGCACGCGTTCCGCGTCGCGGCCTGGAGCGAGGTCCAGGGTGACTACGACCCGACCATTGACGAGCAGCGTGTTACGCAATGGTGCAGAGAGCGCATAGATCAGACTGCCTTCGAGCCCATGTTTGGTGATCAGGCATTCACCCGTGCGCTGCTGCTTGACGCCGGACGCGTCGGTGAAGGTCAACGTCACCGACTTGAGTGGTCGGCCGGCGAAGTGTTCGCGCAAGTGTGTGCTCCACGCAACCTCGAAGCCGCAATTGGCTGGCTGGAAGGGAGCGATCTCGACACCGCGTGTCGCAAGCCATGGTACCCAAGCACCATCCGAGCCCAGCCTTGGCCAGCTTGCGCCACCGAGCGCAAGCAATACTGCATCGGTGGCGATTTTTCGATCGCCGTTCGGGGTGGCGAACTGCAACGCACCAGAAGTGCTCCATCCGAGCCAGCGGTGGCGCATGTTGAAGGCGACCCCAAGTCCTCGCAGTCGGGTGAGCCAAGCGCGCAGCAGCGGCGCGGCTTTCATCTCGCGCGGAAATACGCGGCCCGACGTGCCGACGAAGGTTTCGACTCCGAGCCCATGTACCCATTCGCGCAGTGCTTGCGAATCGAAAGCGCTGATTGTGGCTTCGAGCGCCTTCCGGCGTGCACCGTACCGATCGAGGAAAGGCTCGCGGGGTTCGGAATGCGTGATGTTCAGTCCGCCAATCCCGGCCAGGAGGAATTTACGCCCGACAGAGGGCATGGCGTCGTAGACCTCGACCTGCCGACCAGCGGCAGCGAGTACTTCCGCAGCCATCAGTCCGGCCGGGCCGGCGCCGATGATGGCGATGCGTGGGGAAACAGGATGTTCGGACACTGCTGCGCTGCTGCTTGCTGGGTAAAGGCGCGGATTGTCGACCGTCCCAGCGCTCAATACAACCCGGGATTGTCTGCGGCGTATGTGAAATCGTGAGGCAGGGGTGCTGCTGTTGGTTCGGATACCTTGGTAGACGACGCAAGTCTATGGTGCTCTGAGCTGTGTCTTGCCGAACGCTGTCCTCTGGATTTCACCGATTGGACCCACTCGAAAGTGAACAGAGTTCTTTCGCGCTTAGGAGGCCGGTTGGAGCGTGCCGGGTCTTTGGAGACGCTCCTGAGCGCTTCAAATCCCTTGCGCCTGCCATCCCTTTGCCAAGAACAGTTCCAGATAGTCATCCGGCACGAACAGCCGGTCTTCCGGGTTGGCAATCTCGTGATAGTGCTGCGGATGCAGGAGTCGGTCGTCATTCTTCGACAGATCGATGATCCAGCGGTCGGGCAGGCGGCGTTGCGAAAGGTAGCGCATCTCGAACGGATGCAGGCGCAGTGGATCTTCCGTGTCGAACACGCCGACGCCTGCTTCCCGGTTGGCTTGGAACCACGCGCGCGAGCGTGCGAGCTTGCCATCGTCCTCGGCCAATTGTGCCATGGTCCCTGGTAGTGGCACTGCGGCGCGGAGGTTGGGTGCATGGCGGAAGGGCGAGACATTGGGCCAGATGTAGTAGGGGAGTGCGAGGCTTTTGAGCATCATCCGGTGGTTATAGGTTGGTGGGCGGCGCTCTTTGTCCTCAATGCTGATCCAGCCTAGCAATCGACCGTAGGAATCCATCATTTCGCGCTCGAAAAGCACGCGGAAGCGGAAATCTTCGAGTTTCTTGCCGGTGGCGGCGAGATCGGCAGCGATCTCGGCGGCCAGTCCGTGCGAGGCGGCCAGCGCATGGCGGTGGTGGTTCGCACCGCAACCCTCTCCGATCCGCGCGACAATGTTCTCGCGTAATGCGGGTTCAAGCGGCAGCGGAGGTAGATGTGCTGCAAACGGATCAGCGAGGAAGGTTTCCCACACAGGGTCGTTGATCGGCACAAAGGCTCCATCATTCCCGGGCAACGGGAGAGCGAGTTCCGGCGCGTCCACGCCAAGCAGGCACAGACTAACGTTGCCCTCGATGCGGGCGACGATGGTGTCACCTTCGATATCGTTCGCGCTGAGGCTTGTGGTGCGCTGTCTGCCCAGGCTGAAGAGGCCATAGTTTTTTCCGCTGTGGTGCTCAAATGCCTTGTCCATCGCTACTCCCCTAAGAGTCTTGTGTGCAGTGCAGATGCGAGAACGCGCGCCCGAGTGAAGGGTGGGAACGATGTTGGAGGTCTCACATCACCTTAGTAAATCGTGGTGGGCAGCGTGCGCTCCGACCTGAATCAAGCGGGTAAGAAAAACGGCCGCGCGCAGGCGGCCGGGAAGGGGGAGGCTGGGACGAAACGAAGTGTTCAGATATCGAAGCGGATACCCTGCGCGAGTGGTAGTGCATCGCCAAAATTGATGGTGTTCGTGGTGCGTCGCATGTAGGCCTTCCAAGCGTCCGAGCCCGATTCGCGCCCACCGCCGGTTTCCTTGTCGCCGCCGAATGCGCCGCCGATCTCTGCGCCTGAAGTCCCGATGTTCACATTCGCGATGCCGCAGTCCGAGCCGGCCGCGGACATGAAGTGCTCGGCTTCCTGCATGCGTTCAGTGAAAATCGCCGAAGACAGGCCTTGCTGCACTTCGTTGTTGAGTGTGATGGCTTCCGGAAGTTCCCGGTAGGACATCAGGTAGAGGATCGGTGCAAAGGTTTCTGTCCGCACGATGGGCAGGTTGCCGCTGACTTCCACGATGGCTGGTGCGACATAGTGACCGCCCGGAGGCAGATGTTCCGTTTGACGCCTGCCGCCACAGAGCACTTGACCGCCCTGTTCGCGGATTTTTTCGAGCGCTTCTTGCATCGCATTGAACGCTGCCGCGTCGATGAGCGGTCCAACGAGAGTGCCGGGCACGCGTGGGTCGCCGATGGGCAGGCTCTCGAAAGCCTTTACCAGACGCTGGCGCAGTTCCGGCAGTATCGATTCATGCACGATGAGCCGTCGCAGGCTCGTGCAGCGTTGGCCTGTCGTGCCTGCCGCCGCAAATACGATGGCAGGCAAGGCTAGTTCGAGGCGCGCGCTCGGTGTGATGATCATCGCGTTATTGCCGCCGAGTTCGAGCAGGCTGCGACCGAGTCGCGCGCCGACCGTGGCTGCCACCCGCTTGCCCATGCGCACGGAGCCCGTTGCTGACACAAGGGGTAGGCGCGTATCGCGTGCAAGTGCGTCACCCGCGTCGGCCTCGCCGACGACAAGTTGCACGATGCCTGAGGGGGCGTCCTCCATGCCTGCGATTGCATGTCCGACGAGCGTTTGCACCGCAAGCGCACATAGCGGCGTCTTTTCCGACGGCTTCCACACGACGGCATCGCCACAGACAAGTGCGATCATTGCGTTCCATGCCCACACAGCCACTGGGAAGTTGAACGCAGTGATGACGCCGACTGGGCCGAGCGGCAGCCACTGCTCCATCATCCGGTGCTCGGGCCGCTCGCTTGCGATCGTAAGCCCATGCAACTGGCGTGACAGCCCCACTGCGAAGTCGCAGATATCGATCCACTCTTGTACTTCACCTTCGGCCTCGGCGACGATCTTGCCGGTTTCGAGCGTGATGATGCGCGCAAGCTCCCGCTTGTTTGCCCGTACCGCCTCACCGATGCGTCGCACCAGTTCACCGCGCTTTGGTGCCGGTACGAGTCGCCATCCGAGGAAGGCTTCCCGGGCACGCGCTACGGCCTCATTGACGAGCTTTTCATCCGCGAGCAGTTGCGTGCCGAGGGGCATTCCGTCGATCGGACTTGTGAGCGGGCGTGTCCTCGCGCCTTCGGGAAAGCGCGCCTCGCCGTCGATGATTGCGGCAGGATAGGTCGAACCGCGTACGGGTGGAGAGATACCGCCTGGCACTGGCAGATGTCGGTCGTTCATTGTCTTGCTCACAGGGTTACGCGTTCTGCATGTTGCGATTCGGTGGAGTAGCAGCGGCCGAACCGGTTGGAAAGAAAGTGCTGGAGGTCGACTTGTTCTTGGCGCACAAAGCCGCGGGCAGGTAGGTGTCCCTCGCGATGCAGGTCGACTGCCGCACAGGCCGCTGCCGCAGTCGTGAGCTGGATCGAGCTCCAGTGTTCACCGAACACCGTCTGGTGATAGATCTTGCGTGCGTCCGTTTCCTGCCAATAGTGCCCGTCCTTCCAGCCGGATACGCTGCAATATACGAGTACGACGTCCTGCTTGGTGATCGGCAGTGCGGACTCCATGATCTCGCGAAGCTGGTGGCGTCGTTCAATTGTGTCCCCCATCTTCAGTCCGTTGATCAGGAAATCCATCAGGTACTGGTGACCGGGGTAACGCACGGTTTTGTAGTTCAGGTCGTTGATGTGGCCTTCGAGCGTTTCGCACAGCGTGCCGAGCCCACCCGATGTATTGAAGGCCTCGTATTCCAGACCATCGAGTGAGAATCGTTCGAGCCCTTCGAGTGCCAGTACTTCCATCCGCCGACCTTTGTGGATTACCTCGCAGGGATTGCAGTACTCGTTGATGACGCCATCGGTCGACCAGGTCAGGTTGTACTTCATGTGATTGTGCGGGTACTGGGGCAAGGCGCCGACACGCATCTTGATGCTGTCGAGGTGATCGAAACGACGGCTCATCGCATGCGCCAGGATGCTGATGAAGCCCGGCGCCAGCCCGCATTGAGGCATGAAGATCTGCCCCGGCGCCGCGGCCTGCGCGTGCGTGCGCACACGGCGAGTCGTCTCGACGTCTTCGGTCAGGTCGAAATAGGAGGCTTCGGCTGCCAGTGCCGCTTCCGCGATGGCGGGATTCACGTCAAAGGAGCAGGCGGACAGCACTGAGCGCTGCCCGACCAATGCATCGTGAAGCCCGGTTGGGGAACTCACGTCGATTGGGCGTGTGACGAGCCCGGTCTGTGCTGCGACCCGGGTAAGAGCTTCCGCATCGCGGTCTGCCACCGTGACGCGGTAGTCGCCGGATAGGTGAAGCAGCTTGGCAATTGACGCACCGATCTTGCCGGCGCCCAGCACGAGGATCGGATACATGGATGATCATCCTTTGTTGTTGTGCGGAAGTTGGCGGAACGGTGCCGGTAAGGCCTTTGTCTTCCAAGTTGCGACATTCCGCGCGGCTAATCGTTCACGGATTTTTGAGAAACCCGCTCGTTAGAATGCCTGATCCTCCATTGCCCCGTGATAAGACGATGCAGCTTGGGTCGAACGAAGTTCTGAAGCTTTCACCCGATGATGCATCGGCAAAGGCCGCGAAGGGGTTGGTCATTCCGACGAAGTGGCCGCGACTGGAGTTCAATGACATCGCCGTGTGGGGCGAATGTCAGGGTAGCGGCAGCAAGCCTTATCAGGTGCAGGTCGACAAGAGCGGGCCAGTTTTTCGCTGCAGTTGCCCGAGTCGGAAGTTTCCCTGCAAGCACGGGTTGGCACTGCTGCTATTGCTGGCACAGCATCCAGGCCGTTTCACCGAGGTTGCTGCGGCACCGACATGGGTTGAAGAGTGGCTTGCTTCGCGTCGCCAGCGTGCTGAAAAGCAAGCCGAAAAGCAGGAGCAGAAGGCGGAGGCTGCTTCAGCGGATCCAGCGGCTACTGCCAAGCGTGAAGCAGTGCGTGCGTCACGCATGGAAAACGGTCTGAGCGATCTGGCGCTCTGGTTGGGCGATCGTCTGAGGCAAGGGCTGGCGCAGATGCCAGCGGATCTTACGGATCTCGATGCAATGACCACCCGCATGATCGATGCCCAGATGCCAGGACTTGCCTATCGCCTGCGTCAGATCGGCAATCAGGTGGGCAAAGGGGCTGCGTGGCCGGAACACGTGCTCGGCGGCTTTGGGCGCTTGCACTTGTTGATTGAAGCCTTCGGCCGGATCCAGTCCCTACCGTCGGCCGTCCAGGCGGATGTGCGTCACGCGCTGGGCCTGAATGCGGACCGGGATTCTGTACTGGCCAGCGGAGAGCGAGTGACCGATGACTGGCTCGTCGAGGCGCAAGCCTGCGACGAAGACAATCGCCTATTTGTGCGTCGCGTATGGCTGCGCGGACAGACTTCCGGGCGCTCTGCATTGCTGCTTGACTATTCGCACGGCAGCCGTCGCTTCGAGCGGACGTGGGTGACGGGGGCTGGCGCATCAATGACGCTGGCGTACTTCCCCGGCAGTGCCCCACTGCGGGCACTCATCGTGAGTGACCAAAGCCTCAAGTCGACTTTGGCTTTGCGTCCAATCGGATTGGAGGCAGCTCTCGATGCTTTATCGCATGCCGCGGCCGCCAACCCTTGGCAATCGCCCTTGCCGCTGCGACTGGATGATGGCGTGCCGGTGCGCGATCCAGATGGGTGGGGATTGCAGGTTGCGGATCGTCGCATTCCGCTCACGATCCGTGAGGAAGATGGATGGCAATTGCTGGCCGAGGCCGGTGGCGCACCGCTGGCGATTGCAGGAGAGTGGAGCGGTGAATCCCTGCGTCCGTTGAGCGCCTGGCGCAACGGGGTGGTTTGGCTTGAGGAGGTGACAAGCGCATGAGCCCTCTTGCTCGACTTGCGAAGGAACTCATGCTCGGGACGGAACGGTGCGCGCCGGCTCTGGTGGATCTGCCACCGCCAATTCAGGACCTTGTCGACACTGCCCGTGCACCAGATACCGCGGTAGAAGCACATGTGCTTCGTTGCGCCGGAGTACTCGCGGCCTGTGGCGCTTCAGGCTACGTACCGCCCGGGGCCCGGGCGGCACTGCCGCCGCCGTGCCCGGCAGAAACTCGGCCTTCGGTCGAATCGGCAAAGCTCATATCCGTCCTGCAACAGATCATTGGCAGCGGGCCGGATGCTTTGCGTGAGGAAGCGGCGCAATTGCTAGCGGGGGCAGGCTACGTTCTGCCGTCGCGCTGTCTTCCTGCCGTGCTGACATTGGGGCAGAAATTCGCGTCCCTGCGTCCAGCCTTTCTACCTGTACTGGGTGTGCGCGGCGACTGGCTGGCACAACAGCAGCAAGGGTGGGAATGGGCTGTCGGAGCGCAGGCCCCTGAAGCCGATCCGGCCCTGTGGGAAGACGGGTCCCTGGAGCAGAGGAGGCAATACCTTACGACATTGCGCAGGCGCGATCCCGCTGCAGCTCGTGTTCTGTTCCAGACCGATGCAGTCCAGTTCGACCTTCGTGAGCGTGTTGCGTTCCTGGGGGTGCTGCACGAAGGATTGTCTGTCGACGACGAAGATTTTCTCGAAACGCTGCTCACGGATCGCAGTAAGGAAGTACGACAGCTTGTGGCTCGCCTGTTGTCTGGCATACCCGAAAGCCGTTTTGTCGCTCGCATGGCCGAACGCATGCAGCAATGCCTCTCGCGGCAGCGCAAACTGCTTCGTCAGGTGTGGACGCTCGAAGCACCCGAGCAATTTGGTAGAGACTGGAAGGCGGACGCCTTGGAGGAGTCCCGCGCGAAGAGCGAGTCGCTCGGTGAGCGGGCGTGGTGGCTCTATCAGATCGCCAGGGCCTTGCCGCTGTCATGGTGGGCCGGGTACGTCGGAATGTCTCCGCAGGAGCTGATCAAGTGGGTGCAGGGCACCGATTGGCGCGATGCCATGCTGCGCGGATGGGGTGAAGCCATGCAGCGCGACGAGAATGCGGATTGGGCAGAAGCCTTTCTGGCCGCGCCGACGATCAAGGGTCTTACGCTCGATGAATATGCACTGATCGACTGCTTGCCATGGGCTAGGCGCGAGTCGGCCTGGCTGGGCATGGTCGAGTCGGGAGGCCATCACTTCTCCTTGGGCGACGTGCTGCTCCGGGTCATGGCTTCACCGAGGCCGCATGGTCAGTTCTTTTCTGCCGGCTTTGCGCAAAGTGTGCTGCGAAAGGAACGCAAGATCCTGCTCACTGGCGCTGGGAAATATGACTACAACCTGCGCCGGGCATTGCCGGAATTCATCTGTCTGATTCCGTCGTCATGTCTCGACGAAGCGGCTGGCAACTGGCCCATGGGTCAGCCCGAAGCCGGGTATTTCGACGAAGCGATGGCCGCGATGCTGGCCATCATCGAGCAACGCAAGATCCTTCATTCCACTCTCTGTCAGCGGAAATCCTAATGAGCCAGACAAGCCAAGTCCTGCGTCAGCACGCCGAGGAACAATTTGCCGAAGAACTCGACGCCATCCGCAAGTCGGACTCCCGTGCGCGACCGGCCAACTGGGTCATGTCGCCCTGGGCGGTGGCGACCTACCTTTTGGGTGGAAAGCTGGAGAACGGGTTTGAGGTAAGCGCCAAGTACATTGGCAGCCGCCGTATCATCGAAACCGCCATCGCGACGCTGGCGACCGATCGGGGGCTGCTGCTGTTTGGTGTGCCGGGTACGGCGAAGTCCTGGGTGTCGGAGCATCTGGCAGCGGGGATCAGTGGCGACTCGACCATGTTGATCCAGGGCACGGCGGGTACCAGCGAGGAACAACTGCGCTATGGCTGGAACTATGCCGAGCTGCTTTCCAAGGGACCATCGAAGTCCGCCCTCGTTCCAAGCCCCCTGATGCGCGCCATGGAGCTTGGCAAGACGGCGCGCGTGGAAGAACTGACACGCATACCGGCGGACGTGCAGGATACCCTGATCACGATCCTCTCCGAGAAATCGCTGCCGGTACCTGAGCTGGGCATCGAAACACAGGCTGTGAGCGGCTTTAACGTCATCGCTACAGCGAACAACCGCGACAAGGGCATCAATGAGCTGTCGAGCGCACTCAAGCGCCGCTTCAACACGGTAATCCTGCCGGTGCCTTCCAGCGAGGAAGAAGAGGTTTCGATCGTCGCCAAGCGTGTCGGCGAAATGGGGCGTGCCCTGCAATTGCCGGCTGAGCCGCCCGCTCTGAAGGAAGTGCGCCGGGTGGTCCAGATCTTCCGTGAGCTGCGCAACGGCCAGACCGAGGATGGTAAGACACGCCTCAAGGTGCCGAGCGGCACGCTGTCGACTGCCGAGGCGATTTCGGTGATTAATTCTGGTATGGCCATGGCCGCGCATTTTGGCGATGGCATGCTGCGGGCTGCTGATGTGGCATCGAGCCTGGTCGGCGCCATTGTCAAGGATCCGATGCAGGACGCCGTGGTCTGGCGCGAATACCAGGAAACAGTCATGAAGGAACGCAGTGACTGGAAGGACCTGTATCGCGCTTGCCGCGAGCAAGAGTAAGCGGTGGCCGCCGTTTCCCCCTTCCATCTCTTTGGTATCCGCCACCACGGACCGGGCAGCGCCCGCAGCCTGTTGCGCGCGCTCGAAGCGCTGCAGCCGGACTGCTTGCTTATCGAAGGGCCGCCGGATGGTGAAGAGATGCTGTCTCTGCTTTGCGATGCAGGGCTCGTACCGCCCGTTGCGCTGCTGGTCTACAACCCGGAGGACGCAAAAGAGGCGTCCTTTTTCCCCTTCGCCGAGTTTTCGCCGGAGTGGAATGCGCTCCGCTTTGCTCAGTCCAATGGCATACCGGCACGATTTATTGATTTGCCGATGACGCACCAGTTTGCTCTCGCGCGACCGTCGCAAGAGACTGAGCCTGAGCAGACGCTCGAATCGGCAGCGGGGATGGTCGACGTTGACGAAGCCGAACCGGCCATCGAAGACGAGGATTACGCGGGCGATCCGCTCGACTGGCTCGGCCGTGCAGCGGGTTATGGCGATGGCGAGTCCTGGTGGAACCACATGGTGGAGGAACGTGGTGACAGCCTCGAACTGTTCGCCGCGATCCGCGAAGCCATGACTGCGGTGCGACAGGAAGGTCTGGCGCGTCGGCAGGACGGGCAGGCCGTACGGCGCGAAGCACTGCGTGAAGCGTATATGCGCAAGTGCCTTCGGCAAGCGCAGAAGGAAGGCTTCCAGCGTATCGCAGTCGTTTGCGGTGCTTGGCATATACCGGCGCTGGCCGAGATGCCAGCGGCAAAGGCAGACAACGAATTGCTCAAGGGTCTGGCGAAGGTGAAGGTCGCGGCAACCTGGGTGCCGTGGTCCTACCGTAACCTGAGCGTTGCCAGTGGATATGGTGCAGGCGTGGCCTCACCGGGCTGGTATGAGCACTTGTGGCACGCTGCGTCCGGCCAGCGCGGCACCGTTTGGCTGGCGCGTGCTGCAGCTTTGTTCCGTGAAGAGGGGCTGGACTGTTCGTCCGCACACATTATCGAAGCGGTGCGATTGGCGGATGCGCTCGCTGCCTTGCGCGAACGCCCTCAGCCGGGGCTGGACGAACTGACCGAAGCCCTACGCACTGTCGTGTGCATGGGCGATGACGCGCCGATGCAACTTATCGCGCAGCGCCTGATCGTTGGCGAGCGTCTCGGCACCACGCCCGAGCATGCGCCCGCCGTACCGTTGCAACGCGATCTCGCTCAGCAACAGAAGAGCCTGCGTCTCAAGCCTGAAGCAGCGCAGAAGACCCTCGATCTGGATCTGCGACAGGCCAATGACCTCGCACGCAGCCATCTGCTGCATCGTCTCGCCTTGCTGGATATCGATTGGGGCACGCTGGCCAAGACTGGCCGCTCCGCCAAGGGCAGCTTCCATGAACTGTGGAACCTGCAATGGGAGCCCAGTCTTGCGATTTCCGTGATCGAAGCCAGCCGTTGGGGCAACACGGTCGAAGACGCGGCCGCGGCTCGCGCGGTCGATCGAGCACGCAGCGCGGAACTGCTGCCGGAGTTGTCCGAGCTGGTGAACAGTGTTCTATTAGCCGATCTGCAATTGGCGATTGCGCCTGTCACACATGCCCTTGAAAACCTCGCTGCAGTATCCAGCGACGTGCTGCAGTTGCTTGCCGCGATTCCGCCACTCGCCAATGTAGCGAGGTACGGCAATGTGCGGCAGACCGATGCCGGTATGGTCGTCCACGTGCTCGACAGTCTCGTGCCGCGCGCAGCCATCGGCCTGTCGGACGCCTGCTCGGCGCTGGATGATGAAGCCGCCGCAGGCATGCGCGATGCCATCGTCACGACTGCCCAAGCCTTGCGCATACTGGCGAGGGAGGATTTGCAGCGAGCCTTGCAGCATGCGCTCAAGCGGCTCGCGGAGGCAGAAAGTTGCCACGGTCTGATCAGCGGTCTGGCGGCACGCCTGCTTTTCGACGATCAAAACGAAGACATAACAGTCACCGCGCAACGCATGAGCCGGGCACTTTCGCCCGGGAACGACCCCGCGCCGGCCGCAGCTTGGCTGGAAGGGTTCCTCAACCGTAGCGGGATGGTGCTACTGCACGATGCACAGCTATGGGAGCTAGTCGACAACTGGCTGGCTGGACTGGGCGGAGAGCACTTCATCCGCGAATTGCCGCTCCTGCGGCGAGCTTTTTCAGCCTTCAGTGCTCCGGAGCGCCGACAGCTTGGCGAGCGTGCAGTGCGTCCGGCAGGTGTAGCGACGGCTTCGCAGATTGCAGCGGATTGGGATATCGAGCGTGCCATGCGAGCCTTGCCGCTAATGCGGCAGTTGTTGGGGATTGCGCAATGATCGAGTTGGAAGCAGGGCAGGACCTTCCTGAAGCAATGCCCGATGATCGACTGCGCCGCTGGCGGCTGGTACTCGGCCAGCCGTCGCAGGAATCCTTTGGAGGCGCTACGCTGAGTGGTGATGACGTTCGCATCGATGAAGCGCTCACGGCGCTCTATGACGCCGACAGCGCGAGCGGACTACGCGGCGGCAGCGGTGCCTCATCGCCGCGTGTCGCGCGCTGGCTTGGCGACATCCGCCAGTACTTCCCCGCCTCGGTTGTGCAGGTCTTGCAGAAGGATGCGTTCGAGCGGCTCGATCTCAAAAGCATGCTGTTTCAGCCGGAAATGCTCGAAGCCGTGCAGCCGGACGTCCATCTCGTCGCGACCCTCATGTCCCTGCGCGGCATCATCCCGGCAAAGACACGCGATACCGCGCGTCTTGTTGTCCGGAAAGTGGTCGATGCGTTGATGAAGAAACTCGAGGAGCCGATGCGCAGCGCCGTGACCGGGGCGCTCAACCGTGCCGAACGCAATCGACGTCCGCGCCATGCCGAGATCGACTGGAACCGAACCATCCGCGCCAATCTGCGCCACTGGCAAGAGAGCCACCGCAGCATCATCCCCGAGACGCTTATCGGCTATGGCCGCAAGGCGCGCCGCACGCAGCGCGAGGTGATCCTGTGCATCGACCAGAGCGGCTCGATGGCCGCCTCGGTCGTTTATTCGAGCATCTTCGGCGCGGTCATGGCCTCGCTGCCAGCGGTGAAGACCCACATGGTTGTCTTTGACACTGCCGTGGTCGATCTCACCGAGCAGTTGAGCGATCCGGTGGAGGTGCTGTTCGGCGTGCAGCTCGGCGGGGGCACCGACATCAACCGTGCCGTAGGCTATTGCCAAGGCCTGGTGCGCGATCCGCGCAATACGATCATGGTGCTGATCTCCGACCTCTACGAAGGGGGCGTCGAAAAGAACCTGCTCCAGCGTGCCAGTGAACTCGTGCAATCTGGCGTGCAGCTCATCACGCTACTCGCGCTCAGCGATGAAGGTGCGCCGTGTTACGACCACCAGCTCGCGGCGAAGCTTGCTGCGTTGGGCGTGCCCTCGTTTGCGTGTTCGCCCGATCAGTTCCCCGGGCTGATGGCTGCGGCGATCCGGCGGGAGGATGTCGGGCTGTGGGCGGCGCGGCAGGGGATCGTGGCTGCGCGTTCGGAGCGGTGAACGTTTGTCCGGCCTGGGCTTGATGCCGCTGGATTGATCCACTCGACAGACCGCTTTCCGCACAGGGGTGTCCGTCCGCGTCTGCCTCGATAGGAGAGTCGCGCTGGATAGGCACCTAAGCTTTGTGTCGAGCGTCTAGCATGTTGCTGACGCTGCTGATGCTCATCGCTTCTCCCCGCTGCGCCGTTGCTGTAACGGAAGCTGGTGTCCAGCATCGACACACCTTCACTCATCACTCATGGCTTTCGCAACAACCAGAGAGAGCTTCGATATCGAGGTCGACGGTGTAAGCGCAAGGTCAATTGCTTAAGAAAGCGTTAAGGTCGCCCAGCGAACATGTGCCAACAGGGGCTATTCACCCTTGAAGGTTAGAAAAATTGGGATCGACCGATGAAGAGAACTTATCCCGCAGTCCTTGGTTGTTTCTTGCTCACTATGGCGCTTCCTTTTCAGGCTGAAGGCGCAGTTGGAGGTCGAGATCGTCATGGCTATGGCGACAGCCAGTCACGAAAGTTGACGCTCAATGCTGGTAAGAGATGGATGACGGACGCTCTGTTGCGGGAAGCCATGATGGAAATTAATCAGGCAATGACGAGGGGGGTACCACTCATCCAAGCGAATCAGTTTGGAAAAGACCAGTATCTGGCCATGGCAGGTACGATTCGGAAAAAGGTCTCCTATGCTGTCGAGCACTGCAAGCTGGAGCCCCGAGCGGATGTCATGCTCCATCTGATTATTGCCGACTTGCTGGCTGGTGCAAAAAAAATGGAAGCGAGTGAGCCAGACATGCGCCGTGACGGCGCTAGGACGGTACTGAATGCCTTGCAGGGCTATGGTGGCCACTTTGAACACCCTCATTGGAAAGCTGTGATCGGTGAATCGTTTTGACTTTTTAATCAATGCCAACAGCATGTCGTATGCTGGAATTGATTCGCCGCACAGGCTTTAATAAAAGCCTGTGG
>JAVBUM010000014.1:0-57803 GCA_031555325.1 Niveibacterium sp.
GGAAGCGCCGAACAGTGAAAACACCAAGTCGGCAGACCAAGCGCCAAAGCGCCCGCCCGGGTTCATCACATGCTCGATGCGAACTGCATGCGACCAGCCAGGATCGGCCTTGTCGTAGCCGAACAGGATCATCGCAAGATAGAGGCCGAAAACGCCAAGCAGCAACCACCGCGCCTCGCGCAGCAGGCTCGACATGCGTTCGGGCAGCGGCTGTGAGGGCGCGCGGGGGAACCAACCGGGGAAGCGCATCAGACCGGAATCACCTTACAGACAGTCAGGAGGGGGGGAGAAGCCTCAGAGCTGTTCGATCTTTTCGCAGAGCACAATGCCTTCGTCAGTTTCACTGATCAGGCCTTGGGTCTGCAGATCTTTCATTACACGGCTGACCATCTCGCGCGAAGCCCCAATCATCTTGGCGATATCCTGTTTGGATATCTTGCGCCTAACGATGCGGCCACCGCCCTCTTCTGCTGCCATATCAAGCAGGAGACGCGCGACACGACCGTAGACGTCCATCAGCGCAAGGCTTTCGATCTTGCGGTCAGCCACACGCAGGCGCCGGGCCAAGTTACGCATGAGGTGCAGCGAAACCTCGAAATTCTCCTGCAGGATACGACGGAAATCGGCTTTGGAAATGGTTACGAGATCGGCTGGCGTCACCGCAACAACCGTTGCCGAACGCGGCTCTTCATCGACCACACCCATTTCGCCAAAGATTTCCCCTTGGCCAATCATGGTCAGGATAACTTCGCGCCCATCCTCGTCACTGACCAGCACCTTCAGGCTACCCGTCAGCACGAAGTAGACGAAATCGGTGCGGTCGCCCGCGTTGACCACCGTAGAGCCACGTGGCGCGCGACGCATGATCGCGCAGCGGGCAACGGAGGCGAGTTTGTCCTCGGCAAGGCCGTGGAAAATTGGGAAAGTCCGCAACGCGGTAATCGAAACAGTGTGCGGCGTGCTCATTACGATTCTCCGTTTCTGTAGTCACTGTCGGCAGCCTGTTTCGGTCTCAGGCCCTTGTGCCGCGCGGATTATCTCATATTGACCGCAGCCGGTAGCCAAGTACGGGCTGTCCGCTGTGGAATACCAAATGAATTTTCTGTCACAACCATAGGAAGGAAGCCTTGCAGGCGCTCGCTATAATCCCGCGGACTGACTCCCGAAAGGCTACCCATGAGCAACCCCACCAGACACGAGCACCTCATCATTCTAGGCTCCGGCCCAGCCGGCTATTCCGCCGCTGTGTATGCCGCGCGTGCGAACCTCAAGCCTGTGCTCATCACTGGTCTAGCTCAGGGCGGACAGTTGATGACGACAACTGAAGTCGACAACTGGCCTGCAGATGTAGATGGCGTGCAGGGCCCGGACCTGATGGCCCGTTTCGAAGCTCACGCACGCCGCTTCAATACCGAGATCCTGTTCGACCATATTCATACCGCGAAACTCGGTGAGCGCCCCTTCACCCTGATCGGCGATTCCGGCACCTATACCTGCGACTCACTGATCATCGCAACTGGTGCAACCGCAAAATACCTTGGCCTGCCTTCGGAAGAACACTTCGCCGGCCGCGGCGTTTCAGCCTGTGCAACGTGCGATGGATTCTTCTACCGTAACAAGGAAGTCGCGGTGATTGGTGGCGGCAACACTGCGGTCGAAGAGGCTCTGTACCTTGCAAATATCTGCTCAAAGGTGACACTGGTACATCGCCGCGACAAGTTCCGTGCAGAAAAGATCATGATCGATCACCTGATGGAAAAGGTAAGAATCGGCAAGATCGTGCTCGAACTTGATGCCACACTGGACGAAATCCTCGGCGACAACACCGGCGTGACCGGCGCGCGGCTCGCCATGATCAAGACCGGGGAGAAGAAGGACATCAAGGTCGATGGCGTCTTTATCGCCATCGGTCACAAGCCGAACACCGAAATCTTCAAGGGACAGCTCGAAATGGACGAAACCGGCTATCTCTTCACCCAGGGTGGCCGCAACGGCAACGCCACGCAAACGAGCATCCCGGGTGTGTTTGCCGCCGGTGACGTGCAGGACCACATCTATCGGCAGGCCGTGACCTCCGCGGGTACCGGCTGCATGGCCGCGCTCGATGCCGAGCGTTACCTCGACAACCTGCAAAAGATCGACTGAACGTCGACAGCCTCGATCGGCGGCACACACCACGGTGCAGCCCCCCGGAGAGAAGATTCATCGTGGCCAAGGACCGTACTTCACCCAGCGGCACAGGGCCCTTCGACATCCTCAAGATGCTGAAGGCAAGGCCCGCTGATCTGCCGGCATCCCATCGGACGCGCAAGAAGGCGATAGTTGCCGGGCGCCCAGCAGCACACCCCGAAATCGACTTCAGAGCCGAAATGCGGGGAGTCCATGCGCTGCCAGCGCCTAATCGCGCGGAAATCCAACGGCCGAAGCCCGAACCATTGCCGCGCCCAAAATCGGCGGAACCCCTGGAGGAACCATCGGGGTCGCCTATCCGGGAGCCCGAAAGCTTTGCAGAAGCGATGCGCGGCGTAGTGCGACTCACCTCCGACGGGCGCGTCGACCCCGCCTTGCTGCTGGTAGGGAAGCACCGTACGACATTACCTCCCAAGGCGGCCGAAACGCCCGACATGGGTGCCTGGCTGGATGCTGCACCTGAGCCGAACAACCCCAGCGCACTGTTCCGACACGCAATCGGCCCAACCTCCGCTCTCAAGAATACGGGCCGGGTGGAACTCGAGCGCCCCGCCCCATCTCCGCAACCACTGCAACGTGCTGCCGATGACCGCGAAGTGCTGCGCGAATCCGTCGAAGCACCGCTATCGTTCCAGGACCGCCTTGAAATGGGAGACGAAGCGGCATTCTTGCGTTCCGGCCTCCCCCGCCGTGTGCTGACGGACCTGCGACGCGGGCGGTGGATCGTGCAAGCAGAACTCGATCTGCATGGGCTCACGCGCGACGATGCACGTAGCGAACTCGGCAGGTTCCTCGCTACTCGGCTCACACGCGGAGAACGCTGCGTACGCGTGATCCACGGCAAGGGCCATGGTTCACCCGGTCGCATTGCTGTACTCAAGCAACTGTCGCGCAACTGGCTTGCCCAACGTGAAGAGATTCTCGCGTTCTGCCAGGCGCGACCCCATGACGGCGGCGATGGCGCAGTGCTCGTGCTCCTGCGCGCGCCAAGGTCAGCCTAAGGACGGTTCTCGGACGTCACGGAGCCAAAAAGAACGTTACCTCCCACAAGGCGGGCACCCAGAACCGGGGCGCGAGCGCCCCGGCAGACACACTCAAAACGAAAGCCCAACGGCCACGTAGAACGATCGTCCCTTACCACCAACAGCCTGCCCCCATTTGACAGGACTTTCGCCGATATAGGCGCCACCGAGAGGCGGCTCATAGTACTTGTCGAGCGCATTCTCGATACCAGCATCAAGGCTCACATTGTCCCACTGGTACCGCGTACGCAGGTTCAAGAGCCCATATCCCGACGTGCGCAGTTCATTACGCACGGACTGCACATCGTGTTTTCCGCGCACGAGTTGCAGTTCGACGACATTGCTCCACTTACCCAATTCGTGCTCAAGCGCAAATTTGGCGGTCAGCGGCATGATGTTGTAAAGGTTGTCACCCGTATCAGCGTCCTCTCCATGCACGTAGGCCGCCGACCCCTTCAGCATGACGCTGCCATAGCGTGTGTCATCGGCCAGAGGCACTTCGCCCGACAGGTCGACGCCATACAACCGCGCATCGTGATTGGCAAACTTCAGGAATACAAAATTTGCACGCTCGGTGACATTCGCAGCTGTACACGCGCCAACAGAAACCGCGCAGCGCTCAACATCAATGAAATCTTCGACATAGCTGTAGTACGGCGTCACACGCAGCTTCCACTTGTGCTCACCGGCACCGCGCCAGTCAGCCGTGGCGCTAACCGTGTGCGCCACCTCTGGCTTGAGATCGATGTCGCCGACATACCCGTTGGCATCACCAAACCAGCCGGTCATCAGCATGGCCATGCGCCCCTTGCCCCAGGAATAGCGTTCATAGAGGTTCGGTGAACGCGACTTGCGCGCATAACCTGCCTCATAGCGCGAGGTCGCACTCGCCGCATAGCGCACCAGCGCGGTCACGTCGACATTGTCGTCGACACGCTTGTGGTCAAGCGCGTTGAAGGCGTTTGCCGCTGCGGCATCTGCTGCACTCATACCGCCAAAGGAATACGGCCGCACATTACCTGTGTCCATCGAGACACGGTCGTAGCGAGCACCCAAGGACGTCTTCCACGCAGGCGCCCACTGCCGCTCCCATTCGGCATAGGTGCCCAGCCGATCACGGCGACCGTCACGAATGTTCTCATAGGTGCCGGGGCCCATCGACGAGGAACCGGGAACCGGCGGCCACCAGTCGTCGAGCATGAAACGGTGGAATTCGTTGCCAACGCGCAGGACGTCATTATCGGAAAGCGGCAACCTCACGCTGATGGAATACCCCACGTCCTTGCCGTCGGTGTTCATGGGCATCGCGCCACCCTTGTCGGAAAGCTTGTCCATTTCATGCAACGTACGCTTGTACCAAGTGCGCGCATCGAGCGTACCCCACGAAAAACTGTCCGAGTACTTCAAATTGAAGTAGTACGATTTGTTCTCGGAGGTATCCATCCGAGCATTGGGATAGGCCTCGTAAGGGATGTACTGCAAGCCGGCTTCAAAGACAACGAGGCTGTCACCCGAACGCCCCGCAAGCGTCAATGCGGTGTTCTGCGTCGAATAGCTTGTCGACTTCACCTCCTGCCCGTTGCCCGCCTTGTAATTGCCCGATTGCGCGGTGGCACTCTCAATTCGCGCGCTGAACCAGTCGTTGGCCGCAGTCGCCGACAGATTCGCACCAAAGCCATCCCCATTGGAACGATAGAAACTGCCAAGGCTCGCTCCGATGAGGCGCTCCCCCGCTTCGGCGAACTCCGGATCAGCCGACTCGATACTGATCGTGCCGCCGATGCTGTCACCGCCTTGGCTAACGGGCGAAATCCCGGCATACACCGACACTTTCGCAACTTTCGACGGATCGATGTAGGACAGCGGCGGATTCATGTGGTTACCGCAAGCGGATGTCGCGGCCATGCCATCGACCTCGACGCGCACGCGGTCATCGTTGAATCCGTGGATTACCGGCAGGCTCGACACACCGCCAGCACCGTAAAACGAGACGCCCGCCACATCATCGAGCAATGACGCGGTGTCGCTGCTCGCACCGCGCCGGCGTTCGATCCGATCCTGCGGAATCGTTCCGCTCCGACCAAGCGGCTGGCGTGCGCCAACGACGGTGATGGTGGTTACTCCACCGAGCTGTGGTGCACCTTCGTCGGCGGCAGCGAGCAGCGGCAGGGCAGCAAGGATGCTTCCTGCAAGGGTTTTCCGTGCAATGAATGATTGAGTCATTTGAGTACTGAACGACTGGCGATTACGAATACGGACCGTCCCGCGTATGCGCAACGGTGCTCGGCACCGGAGCCTGAAGCTCCCGGCACCTCTCATTGGAGAAGGATCGTCAGTCGGACTGCGGTGGCGCGCGGGGTTGCGGCGACGCCCAGACGAAGAGCGGGCGTGGTGCGCTAAAGAAAAGCAGGGGGGCGAAACTTGCTCCCACCACTTCTAGTGGCAATGGATTCTGCGCGGCCGGAACCGGCGGCGACTCGCGCAACACGCAGAGGGGACAGTGATCGGCCGATTCAGCCGAAGATGGTTTGGTGGGTACCGGGTCAGGGGTCTTCCCGGAAACGTCGATCAGCACCTTGCCGTGGCGGGTACATACCTCGACGAAATCGCCGCCTGCTTTCTGGCTGGCCGGCGCACGGGCAAAGCTGGAGCCAAAGAGCGTCAGCGCGACTGCCATGATCGCGCCCCACAAGCCCAGCCGCCAGAGTTTGCCCTTCGTCCTCATAGGCGCAAATGTATCTTGCGGGATGGCGAGTGAAACGCATTAAGGTGAGTTATTCGTACATCTTTTGACGCAACCAGAAAGAAGCCTGGGCCCACCACAAAAAAAGGAGTCGGCTGACTCCTTTTTCACGGCAACGAGACCAATGCTGCGCTCAGATCGCTGCTTCATCGGTCTCGCCAGTTCGAATCCGAACCACCTGCTCGACTGGAAAGATAAAGATCTTGCCGTCTCCGATCTTGCCCGTACGAGCAGCCTTCACGATGGCATCGATCGCCTGCTCCACCACGTTGTCGCCGACAACGACCTCGATCTTTACCTTGGGCAGGAAATCGACGACGTATTCAGCGCCACGATACAGCTCGGTGTGACCCTTCTGGCGGCCAAAACCCTTCACTTCGGTCACCGTCAGTCCGGTAATGCCAACTTCGGACAGCCCCTCGCGGACTTCGTCCAGCTTGAAGGGCTTGATGATCGCTTCGATTTTCTTCATGCAGATCTCTCCTTGGTGGAATCGTCGTGTGTCCGCCACCGGTCGGAAACCCGGTGCTGGCGGCTGAAAGCCGCCGCGCCCCCTACGCTCAGTACTCGTCCTGATACCGGGCGGTAATCGGGAAGCGCCAGTCCTTGCCGAATGCGCGCCGCGTCACGCGGATGCCCAACGGAGCCTGACGGCGCTTGTACTCGTTTCGCTTGATCATGCCAACCACACGGCGTACCTCGTGTTCGGCATAGCCATCGGCGATGATCTCGCGCGGACTGCGGTCCTGCTCCATATATCCTTCCAGGATCGCATCCAGCACTTCGTAGGGCGGCAGGCTGTCCTGATCCTGTTGGTCGGGCTTGAGCTCGGCCGAAGGTGGCCGTGTGATGATGTTGTCGGGGATGACCTCACCATTGCGGTTCACCCAGCGCGACAGCCGATAGACGAAGGTCTTGAAGACATCCTTGATCACCGCAAAACCACCCGCCATGTCGCCATAGAGCGTGGCGTAGCCAACCGCCATTTCGGATTTGTTGCCGGTGGTGAGCACGATGGCGCCGTACTTGTTCGACAGCGCCATCATGATCACCCCGCGGATACGCGCCTGGATGTTTTCCTCAGTCGCATCCGCCGTAGTTCCGGCAAAGAGCGGTGCCAGCGTTTCGTCGAATGTGTGCATCAATGATGCGATCGGCACTTCGTCGTAACGCACGCCAAGCCGCTTCACCAACGCGCGCGAGTCATCAAGGCTCATCTGCGCCGTATAGGGCGACGGCATCATCACCGCACGCACACGATCGGCGCCAAGAGCTTCGACCGCCACACAGACCGTCAGCGCCGAGTCGATACCACCTGAAAGGCCGATCAGCACTCCCGGGAAACCATTCTTGCCCACGTAGTCGCGCACACCGGAAACCAGTGCTGCCCACACATCGTCCTCAATGCTGGTCGGCTTCGCGACATGCGCAGGCTGGATATCGCCGTCGGCAAATTCGACGCAGCCGAGCGCAGGCACGAACGACTCAGCCTGGTAGCGCACCGCACCCATACTCGAAAGTGCAAATGAACCGCCATCGAAAACCAGCTCGTCCTGTCCCCCGACAAGATTGCAGTACACAACCGGAATGCGCGTACCGGCGATGCGCTCGCGCAGCACCTTGTGGCGCTCCTGCAGCTTGTTCATGTGATACGGCGACGCATTGATCGCCAACAGCAGTTCGGCCCCCGCTTCGCGCGCGTCCTCGGCTGCGCCGCTTTCCCAGACATCGGCACAGATGTTGAGCCCGAGGCGCACGCCATCGAGTTCGAACACGCAAGGCTCGTCGCCAGATTCAAAATAGCGCTCTTCGTCGAACACCTCATAGTTCGGTAGCCGCCGCTTGCGGTACATGGCGACGACCTCCCCATCAAGCAGCACGGACGCCGCGTTGTAACGCCTGTCCTCATTCTCGGCGAGCGGATGCCCCACCACGACGGCAATCCCGCGCGGCAACGCCGCACAGAGGATGTCGAGCGCACGTTGTGCCTGACGGTAGAAATCCGGGCGCAGCAGCAAATCTTCTGGCGGATATCCGCAGAGACCGAGTTCAGGGGTGACCACCAGCCGCGCACCGGCTGCCGCAGCGTCGCGCGCGGCCTCGACAATCAACCGGCTGTTGGTCTCAAAGTCGCCCAGCACGCAGTTGATCTGGGCCAGCGCAATTCTTAGGGAGGGAGTGCTCATCATCTAAATATACCGTGCTGCGACAAAACTGGAACCCGTCTGCACGCACCGCTCCGCAATCAGGCCACACTCGCAACGGTCAACTTCGCATCAGGACGGTTGGCCCAGCGCTTTACCGAAGACGTGCGAGCAGCGCACACTCCAAGAAATGACTGAGATCCATATCCGGCGTACCCATCACGTCCCTCACGCAGAAGCCCGCGCAGCGGCCGAATTCGTTGCTGCAGAACTGCGGCGCAAGCATGCGTTCCATTGGCTGTGGCAGGAAGATCGGATCGTATTCTCGCGCGACGCACTATCGGGGGTGCTCAGCCTCGCCGACGAAGCCGTGGAAGTTCGGCTTGAACTGGGCGCCCCGCTTGATCCGCAACGTGATCTGATCGAAGGCGAAGTCCACGGACTCTTGAAAACTGCCTTCGGCCAAGCTTAGAAAGCCCTTCTGGGGGAAACTTGGCCTGACGCGGCCGAGTGGGCACCAGAGCGCCCACCAACACAAGGTCACCCCATTCGACTCCCGAGGCCATGTCAGCCCCCGGGATCGCAAATCAGCGGGCGAGTTCGAGCACCCGCCGCGACACTTCCAGTGTCACGTCGCCGCGCTCTCCGATGCCGTCCCCCCCATGCTCAGCAAGTTTTGCCAGCATCGCATCCAGGGCCGGCTCCGCAATACCGTAAGCCGAGAAACGGGTGCCCACCTGCATAGACTCAAAGAACTCGCGCGTCTTCGCAATTGCGCCATCAATGCGCCAGTCCTCATCGCCTTCGCGCAGATTCCATACCCGGTCGGCGTACTGGAGCAGCTTGGCACGCTTGGTTTCGCGACGAACCTGCAGCATCGCGGGCAACACAACAGCCAGCGTCTGGGCATGGTCGAGTCCGTGCATGGCGGTGATCTCGTGCCCGATGGCGTGCGTACTCCAGTCCTGCGGCACGCCGGTGCCGATGAGGCCGTTGAGCGCCATTGTTGCGGCCCACATGACATTGGCACGCACACCATAGTCGGTCGGCGTAGCAAGCGCCTTCGGCCCCTCCTCGATCAGTGTCAATAGGATGCCTTCGGCGAAGCGGTCCTGGATCTTCGCATCGGCCGGGTACGTCATGTACTGCTCCATGACATGCACGAAGGCATCGACCACGCCATTGCCGATCTGCCGAATCGGCAATGTGTAGGTGGTGATCGGATCAAGCACAGCGAATTTCGGGAAGACTTCCGGGCTCAGGAAGGCAAGTTTGTCGCCAGTCTCACGGCGTGAAACGACAGCCGCCGTATTCGATTCCGAACCGGTCGCGGGCAGCGTCAGCACCGTCCCGATTGGCAAGGCCGACCTGACGTTCGCCCCCTTGGCCAGAATATCCCAGGGCTCACCTTGGAAGGGCACGGCGGCAGCGATGAATTTGGTGCCGTCCAGCACTGAACCACCCCCGATGGCCAACAGATGGGTCACGCCCTGCTCGCGCACCAGTGCGACGGCCTTCATCAAGGTCTCGTAGGTCGGGTTCGGCTCAATACCGCCGAACTTCAGCACCTTGCGGCCCGCGAGCGCAGCATCGACCTGGTCCATCACGCCATTCTTCAGCACGGAACCGCCTCCATACGTGATCAGCACCGTTGCATCGGCAGGAATCTCGTCCGCCACCTTCCTGATCTGGCCTTCACCGAAATGAATGCGTACCGGGTTATAGAAAGTGAAATTGTTCATTGATGGGGCTCCTGGGGAGAGTCCGCGCGAATGCGCGAAGCAGGACCATCTGCCAGCCTTGTGGCCAACTGACGGGACACCCCATTCTAGGTCCGCCACGGGCGTCCTACTTGGGGCAGTTCATGGGAACCATCTGGGTATGACCCACGCCTTGCCCCGGCGCTGCAAGCTCAACAAGCGGCGGCATGCTTCTGAAGCATACGGCCCCGAACTCCGTACGCAGCCTGTAAAGCGTCCCGCCGTCCGCCTGATGCTCGATCGATGCTTCGCGAAACGCCACTGGGCGACCGAAACGTCGCTGCAAGGCAACAGCCACCGGATTGACCGATACCAGCTCATCCTGCGCCATTTTCATGTGATCGCGTGCAGGATCCAGGCGACGCTCCTGCGCAGCCATGTCGCGCGACAGGCTTCGCACCGACGCGAGCGCTTCAGCAGCCAGCATTCTCCCGGACGGCACAGGTGGCTCAGGAGGCGCAGTTGTCGGCACGGAAGGCGTAGATTCCTGCAGCACGGACGAAGGCCGTTGCAGACGCGGTGCAGCCCGTGGCATCACAGGCCGCACAAGAACCCTCTCCAGTATTGGCGCGGGCGTAATGGTGGCTTGGGATTCCACTTCTGGAACGGTTGGCGCCTGCGGCATAGAAGGAGGCGGCCGCCGGATATCGACCGAAAAGCGGAATGGAGGCGCCCGTTCGCGCAACCAGAATCCCTGCTGCATGAGAAACCACCCATGCAGCAGAAGCGACACGGACAGTGCAAGCACCAAGCGCCTGCGCTGTTCGGCAAAGCGTGGGTCAGGCGATGATGCCGCCGCCCAGACAGACACGGGATTCGTAAACCACCACCGATTGCCCTGGGGTGAGCGCCCATTGCGGTGCGGCGAAGACAATCTCGCAGCCATCCCCCGAGAGGCTGTCGATTTCACATGGTGCATCCGGCGTGCGATAACGCGACTTGGCCGTGTAGACCCAGTGCGTACTCGGCGCGCACCCAGAGATCCAATTCAGCTCGATCGCGGTGAGCCGCTCCTTGAGCAGCGATGGATGATCATGCCCCTGCACCACCAGCAGTTCGTTCTTCTGCATGTCCTTGGCAGCGACGTACCACGCTTCATGGTCACCCGCCTGATCGTTGCCCTTGATACCGCCGATATGCAAACCCTTACGCTGCCCGATCGTGTGATACATCAGGCCTTGGTGCTCGCCGATCACCGCCCCGTCATCGAGCGAACGAATCTCGCCTGGCTTCGTCGGCAGGTAGCGCATCAGGAATTCCCGGAACGGCCGCTCGCCAATGAAGCAGATCCCCGTGGAATCCTTCTTCGCGAACACATGCAGCCCGGCTTGTTCGGCAATCTTGCGCACCTCGCGCTTGTAGAGGTGCCCAAGCGGAAAGATCGTCTTTGCAAGCTGTTCCTGATTGAGCCGGTATAGGAAGTAGCTCTGGTCCTTAGTGCCGTCCTCGGCCTTCAGGAGCTGAAACTCGGTACGGCCATCGTTGTTCCATTCGCGAACCTGCGCATAGTGGCCGGTGGCGATCTGATCGGCGCCAAGCTGCATCGCGTGATCGAGGAAGGCCTTGAACTTGATCTCGCTATTGCAGAGCACATCCGGGTTCGGTGTCCTGCCTGCTTGGTATTCGTGCAAGAAGTCCGCGAAGACGCGGTCCTTGTATTCCTTGGAGAAATTGACGACTTCAAGCTCGATGCCGAGCACGTCGCAGACCGATGCGACGTCTACCAGATCCTGCCGCGTCGAGCAGTACTCGTCATCGTCATCATCCTCCCAGTTCTTCATGAAGAGACCGGTGACCTCGTAGCCCTGCTGCTTGAGCAGCAACGCTGCCACAGAGGAGTCCACACCGCCGGACATGCCGACGACCACTTTCATTCCGTTGCCCATATTGGTTCTTCAGTCGTAATGCCGGATCAGTTCCAGCGGGAAGCGCTGGCCGGCTAGGTAGTCGTCAACGCAGCGCAGTACCAACGGGTTGCGGTGGCGTGCCTGCGTCGCCGCGATCTCGTCGCGCGTCATCCAGAGGGCGCGAACAATGCCGTCGTCCAACGCGCGGCTCTTTTCCTCTCCGTCGAGCCGGCCTGCGAAGGCAAAACGCACGTAGGTGATTTCACCACCTGGTCGCGGCCATTGATAAACGCCGATCAACTGCTCAGGTAGGAAATGATGCGCCGTTTCCTCCAGGGTCTCCCGGATACAGGCCTCTACGAGTGATTCGCCTTTGTCAAGATGTCCAGCAGGCTGGTTGAACCGTAGCCCGTCGGGTGTTTCTTCCTCGACAAGCAGAAAACGCCCGTCGCGTTCGATCATCGCGGCCACGGTAACGTGCGCGCTCCAGCTCATTGGCAGGCTCCGATAATTCTCAAACGAATCATTTTACCGTGCGACCGCCTCCGCGCCGGATGCACAGCGGAATCAGCTAAAATATGCGTTTCGCCGTCTGGCGGCGCAACAGAGACACTTTCGAGGGGGATTTTCCATGTCCATGGCTGATCGTGATGGCTTCATCTGGTACGACGGCAAGCTCGTACCCTGGCGTGAAGCCACAACCCACGTTCTAACCCATTCGCTGCACTACGGCGTATCGGTTTTCGAGGGCGTCCGCGCGTACAAGACCGATCAGGGCACGGCAATCTTCCGTCTAAAGGAACACACGAACCGCCTCTTCAACTCGGCACACATCTATCAGATGAAAATGCCGTTCGACAGAGAAACGATCAACGAAGCACACAAGGAAGTCGTGCGCGCCAACAAGCTCGAGTCCTGTTACATGCGCCCGATCGCCTTCTATGGCTCGGAGAAAATGGGCATCTCGACGCGCGGCGCCACGGTACACGTGGCCATTGCCGCCTGGCCATGGGGTGCGTATCTGGGTGAAGACGGGCTGGAGCGCGGCATCCGCATCAAAACCTCGTCCTTCGCGCGCCATCATGTCAACGTGACGATGCCGCGTGCCAAGCTGGCCTCGACCTACGCCAACTCGATCCTCGCCAACCTCGAAGCCACGCAGGACGGTTACGACGAAGCGTTGCTGCTCGACACCGAGGGCTTCGTGGCCGAAGGCGCTGGCGAGAACCTCTTCATCGTGAAGGATGGTGTGATCTACGAGCCGGAAATCGCTTCGGCGCTGACCGGCATCACCCGCTCCACGGTGCATTCGCTAGCAAAGGATTTGGGTATCCAGGTCGTCACCAAACGACTGACACGCGACGATGTTTACATCGCCGACGAGGCCTTCTTCACTGGGACTGCAGCCGAAGTCACGCCCATCCGCGAACTGGACAACCGTCAAATCGGTGCAGGCCATCGTGGCCCGATCACTGCAAAGATCCAGGCGCGCTTCTTCGACCTAGTAGCCGGTCGCCTGCCCGAGCACAAGGCTTGGCTCGCTTACATCTGATCGATTCCACACCCGGGCTCCGTCCCGGTACATGCTTTTTCCGGAGTGAAGATTCATGCCCGAGAACAAGGACAAGACCCAGACCATCGAGGTCACCGCCAAAGATCTGCCGCTGCATTGCCCGATGCCTGACGCACCGCTCTGGGCACGCCATCCGCGCGTTTTCCTGGACGTACTGAAAACCGGTCAGGCAAATTGTCCGTACTGCGGTGCGCAGTACCGTTTCGCGGGTGAACGGCCCAGCGGCCACCACTGAGTTCCAAGCGACCGATCCGATCCGTACGAAGGGCGCATCCCAGTGCGCCCTTCGTTGTTTACGTCTGCGCTCCCGCAAGTCGACCCAGGCTGATCGCGAACTATTTATCATTCAGGGCCACGCCCTTGGCGGGCGCCACTCGCACGAAGCATGAATCCCGTCCGCATTCTCATCGTCGCGCCAAACTGGATCGGCGACGCCGTCGCCGCCCAGCCGCTCTTCATGCGCCTGGCCTCGCGTCGCCCGAACGTGGTGATCGACGCACTTTCACCACCGTGGGTCGCTCCAGCACTCGACGCCATGCCGGAAATCCGCAAGACCATTGCGAACCCCTTCGGCCACGGCGCCTTCAAGCCCGTTGCCCGCTGGCGCTTCGCACGCAGCCTCACAGGCCAGTATGACGAGGCGTATGTGCTGCCGAACTCCTGGAAGTCAGCCCTGATTCCACTCTTTGCGGGCATCCCCACACGCATCGGCTTTATCGGCGAGGGCCGTTATGGGGTGCTCACCCGTACTCACGTACTGGACGAAAAGGCACTGCCGCTACAGGTTGAGCGCTACGCCAAGCTCGCCGAGACACCGAAGCTCCCACTCGAACGACCACTACCCAACCCTCAGCTCAAGCGCAGTGCAACGGATATCGCGGCGACCCTTGCAGCGCTCAATCTGGCTGCCGATCCGCAGCCAGTCGTGTTCTGTCCCGGCGCCGAGTTCGGCCCCGCCAAACGTTGGCCCGAGGCACACTATGCAGCGCTTGCCCGTGAACTCGCGGCGCTTGGTCACCCCGTGTGGATTCTCGGCTCGAAGAAAGACATGCCTGTCGCGGCAGAAATTACCCGCCTCTCCCCTGGTGCAGTCAGAGATCTATGCGGCCGCACAAATCTGGCCCAAGCAATCGACCTGATCGCACATGCACAGGCGGTAGTCACCAACGATTCAGGCCTGATGCACGTCGCTGCTGCGCTCGGCACGCCGCTAGTGGCAATCTTCGGCTCGTCGAGTCCGAATTACACGCCCCCTCTTTCACTGAACGCCCAAGTCATGTGGCTACAGCTTGAATGCAGTCCATGCTTCAAACGCGAATGCCCGCTTGGCCATCTAAATTGCCTCAAGCAGATCACCCCGGCCGCAGCGCTCGAACGTCTACGCCCAATGCTGACGCGATGAGCGCATACAGTGAGCCCTCCTATTCCTGCTAGGCTTTCTTCATGAGTCAAGTTCTTTACGCCACTGCCGAGGATGTCGAGGCTGCATTCTGCGATGCCTTCAACCGTGGCGACCTGGATGCGCTGATGGCTGTCTGGTCCGAAACCGACGACGTGGTCTGCATTCACCCAGGCGGCAGCCGCCTTGTCGGGCTCCATGCGATCCGCGAATCGTGGAAGCAACTGTTCGAAAGCGGCCTGCGCCTGCGCATGAACCTACACCACGGCATCACCCAGACCACGCCGATGCTGGCGGTACGCTGCGTGTTGCAACATGTCGTCGTCGAAGGTGAAGATCAGATGACCCCTCCGGTGATCGCCACCAACGTTTTCGCACGCGGTCCGTTCGGCTGGCGACTCGTGGTTCACCACGCTTCGCCTTCGCCGGACATTGAGGGCGTCTTCAGCGAAGAAGCACCGCGCGTCGTCCATTAGCTCTCCCCTCCTGCTACAGCAGGAAGGGAGTCTGGTGCTTCAACACCACGGCAGCGCAACCGCACATCAGGATCCCGAGACTGATCGCGGCTGTTCGCCTGATTCGGACGCGTGCCGGACGCGTCCGCCGTGAGATCACCGCCACCACCATGGCGCAGGCCAATGCGGACAGCCAATGCTTGAGAGAGTGACCACTAAGCCAGCCCGTCGCCTCGAGGATCCGCACATCAGCGACTTCGGCAAGCTTGGCCAGCAGGTACAAGAGGCTTGCGGCGAAGAAGCCTTGGAACTCGACGCGCGGAGCTCGCTCCGACCAGCACAGTGCAGGAATCACGACCAGCACGGCCAGCTGCAGCAACAGGTAGGGCCTAAGATCACCATCGAGTAACGGAATCGCCAATACGGATGCGATTGCTGCCAACGCAAGCAGCACACCATAGACGTAGGCCCTTGCAGGGCTCGTGACCACCCGTTCGCAAAGCACTGCAGCCAGTATGGCTGCACTAGCGAGCGCGATCGGCAGGCGGTCCCAGACGAGCCGCTCATCGCCGGGCGCAATGTGGTACCACGCAGAGCAGACACAGACTGCAATCACTGCCAACGCAAACACCCGCCACCAGAGTCTCGCTGGAGTACCCGGCAGGCGCGCTACCGCAGCCAACCCCCACTGCCCAGCCAGCAGGAATCCCAAGTTTGAAAAAACATCGGCAGCATTCGGGATACCAAACCATAGCCGATGGTCCGCGAAATCGTGATAGCCGACAGGCAGATGTAGTGGGCCCGCTACCCAGAGAGCCGTCGTGAGCACGAGAAGCAACAGCCACGGAACCTTGCGACGAGAGATTTCTCGCATGACATCGTCCTTGCATTCGGGAAATGACAGTTTGCCTAGCGTGTCCAGGGCACGATGCAAATTTCGAGACTGTTGCTACAATCGATCCTCGAAGTAGCGTAATTCGATACTGATGCAGGAATCCCGCAAGTTTCTCACCGCCCTCAAGCAAGCCCTGCGCACCCGCGGGCTCACCTATGCCGACGTCGCACAAGCACTGGGCGTCGCCGAATCAAGCGTAAAACGGTTGTTCTCCAATGGCCGCTTCACGCTGGAGCGCTTCGAGCGGATCTGCTCGCTGGCAGGGCTGAGCCTCACCGAGCTGGCCCGTGAGGCAGAAGCCATGACATCACGACCGCGCCAGCTCACCCGCGCACAGGAAGCTGAACTGGTAACAGACACCAGACTGCTGCTCGTCGCGGTCTGCGTACTCAACCACATTCCGCCCACGGCAATTCTTGAACGCTATTCACTGACGGAGTCCGAACTGGTGCGCAGTCTCACTCGACTCGATGGACTTGGCCTTATTGAACTAGGCGTTGAAAACCGAGTGCGGCTGCTCATCGATCGCGAATTCCACTGGCTGCCGGACGGACCGATCGCCCAGTACTTCGCGAGTGAATTGCGTACCGACTTTCTCGACCCATGTCATCGCACGGTACGACAAGAACGTTTCCTGCATGGACTGCTCACGGAAAACGCGATCACCGAATTGGAGGAGCAGATCGCTCGCCTGCGGCGCGATTTCGCCCGACTACACGAAGCAAGCCGGCGCGCACCACTAGAAGCGCGGAGCGCGCATGTACTGTTCCTGGCCAGCGGCCCGTGGGAGCCACGCGCCTTCGAGACACTGCGGCGTCAAACCAACACGAACCAACTGCCGAGCGAATGAACCCGACACAAGAATCTGGCGCTCACCACACGGAATCAGCCCCGCCGCAGCTTGACGGCACATCGCTCAGCCGCGCGTCACAGCCATACGTACCGCCGCCATGGCTGTCGAACAGCCATGCGCAAACAATATGGCCGCTTTCGATCAAAGGGCCGATGCCGCGCATCGAGCGCGAGCGCTGGGATACGCCTGACGGTGATTTCATCCATATTGACTTGCTGCCGCTCCGCCCCGGTCGACCGCTCGTGGTGCTCTTTCATGGTCTCGAAGGCTCGAGCCGAAGCCACTACGCACGCGCGCTCCTACGCATCCTCCATGCACGCGGCTGGAATGGCGCCATTCCGCATTTCCGTGGCTGTTCCGGCGAACCGAATCTTTTGCCGCGCGCCTACCACTCGGGCGATGCGACCGAAATTGACTGGATCCTCCGCCGGCTTGCCGCACGATTCCCCAGCGTGCCCAGGTATGCATCCGGCGTATCGCTTGGTGGTAATGCGCTGCTGTGCTGGCTGGGGCAACAGAACCGCAGCGCAACGGAATTCGTCAGCAAGGCAGCGGCCGTCTGCGCGCCGCTCGATCTGGCAGCCTGCGGCCATCACCTTGCCCAGGGATTCAACCGCCTCTATACCCACCACTTCCTGTGGACACTCAAGTCGACTGCTCTGCAGAAGCTGAAACGCTTCCCTGGCGTGTACGACGGCCAACGCGTGCGTGCCGCAAGGAATCTCTATCAGTTCGACGACGAAGTCACCGCGAGATTGCACGGTTTTGAGAACGCAGCGGACTACTGGCGTCGCGCCTCAGCCAAGCCCTGGCTCCGCTCGATTGTGGTCCCGACGCTGGTACTCAACGCTCGCAACGATCCGTTCATTCCGGGCTCGGTGTATCCCGGTCCAGCTGAGGTAGCCCCCGCGGTGGTGCTGGATCTAACTGTGGCAGGCGGACATGTTGGTTTTGTTACGGGCCGCTTCCCCGGGAATCTCGACTGGCTGCCGCATCGTCTGATCCACTTTTTCGAATATGGCAATTAAATATCCTGCCGGTTGCTGCCAGCCATGGCGTGTGTCGCAGTCCGCACAATGTTGCGCTCCGTATAATCGCCCCGATCACAATCAGAAGGAGCTCACAGATGTCTGCCCCCGCACCGGAAATTTTCAAGGCATATGACATCCGCGGCATCGTCGACAAGACGCTGACCACAGAAATCGTGCGCCAGATCGGTCAGGCGCTAGGTTCGGAGGCCCTCGTGCGTGGCCAGAAGACGATCGTCATCGGCCGTGACGGACGCCTCTCCGGCCCAGCCTTTGCCGACGCGCTGGCGGCCGGCATCGCCAGCACCGGCATTGATGTCATCGACATCGGCACAGTGGCTACGCCCATCACATACTTTGCCGCCTTCCATCTGGGCGCGGATTCCTGTGTCTCGATTACCGGCAGCCACAATCCGCCCGACTATAACGGGCTGAAGATGGTGCTTGCCGGGCAGACGTTGTACGGTCCGATGATCCAGGACCTACGCCGCCGCATCCTCGAGGAGGACTTCGCTACCGGAACCGGTTCGGTGCGTCACGAAGACGTGCGCGCTGCCTACATTGAACGGATCGCGACCGACGTGAAGCTGGCGCGACCGATGAAAATCGTACTCGACTCGGGCAACGGCGTAGCGGGCAACACGGGGCCAGATTTGTTCCGCAGGCTCGGCTGCGAAGTGGTCGAACTGTTCTCCGAGGTTGACGGCAATTTCCCAAACCACCATCCGGATCCGTCGAAGCCTGAAAACCTCAATGACGTCATCAGCACGCTGAAGAGTAGTGACGCGGAACTGGGTCTGGCCTTCGATGGCGATGGCGATCGGTTGGGTGTGGTTACGAAGGACGGCGAGATCATCTACCCTGACCGCCAGCTCATGCTGTTTGCAGCCGACGTGCTCGCGCGCGTGCCGGGCGGCAAGATCATCTACGACGTCAAATGCACCCGAAACCTCGCCTCGTGGGTACGCGAACACGGCGGGGAGCCTGTGATGTGGAACACCGGCCACGCACTGGTGAAGGCGAAGCTCAAGGAAACAGGCGCTCCGCTTGCAGGCGAGATGAGCGGCCACATGTTCTTCAAGGAACGCTGGTATGGCTTCGACGACGGGCTCTACACCGGGGCACGCCTGCTTGAAATTCTGGCAAAGAACACCGATGCCAACGCGGTGCTCAAGGCGCTGCCAAATGCAATTTCGACGCCGGAACTCAACATCAAGATGCGCGAGGGCGAACCGCTGCAACTCGTGGAAAAGCTCGAGCAGGAGGCGCACTTCGAAGGCGAGATCGAACGCATCACGATCGACGGGCTGCGCATCGAGTATGCGGACGGCTTCGGACTCGTGCGTTCATCGAACACCACCCCTGTGGTCGTGCTGCGCTTCGAGGCAGATGATAAAACCGCACTCGAACGGATCAAAGCCGGCTTCCGGCAGGTGATCAACTCGGCTTGGCCGGGACTTGATCTACCGTTCTGAACCTTTGTAATCCGAAACAGCGGCCGCCACAGGGCGGCCGCTTTCGTTGACCAGCGCCGACGTGCGGCGACCCACCCTGCCCGACGGGCTTGAATCAAGTGCCTCCGCCCCCAAGGTCGACGGATAACCCACTGTTTTCAGCAGGAGCCTATGCGATGAGCAACTCAGTCGAATTCGCCTACGACGTCACCGAAGAGAATTTCGAAACTCGCGTGATGGCCGCATCCGACAACGTACCGATTCTGGTGGACTTCTGGGCGCCGTGGTGCGGCCCCTGCCGAGCACTCGGTCCGCTCCTTGAGAAACTGGCCGCAGAGTTTGGCGGGCGCTTCCTCCTTGCGCGCGTCAACGCGGATGACAACCCAGGGCTTGTGCAGCAGTTTGGCGTACGCGGCATTCCCAGCGTGAAGGTCGTTGTTGAACGCCGCCTCGTAGACGAATTCACTGGCGCGTTGCCCGAATCGCAACTGCGCGAATTCCTGCAACAAATGCTGCCCTCACCTGCAGCCGAACTTATCGAAAGTGCGCGGGTCACGCGCACTGCTGGCGACCTCAAGCGCGCGGCGGGATTGTTGTCCGAAGCAATGGCCCTGGATCCTGCCAACGAAGCCATCCAGCTCGATTTGGCCGAAACCTTGCTTGACGCGGACATCCTTGATGAAGCCGCGCACATCCTCGAATCACTTCCGATCTTTCCAAAGGATCCGCAGCGAGTCGACCAGCTCAAGGCGCGTCTGGCGCTACTCCAAAATGCACCGCCACAAACCGACGCTGCTTCATTGGAAGCGCGTATCGAGATGCATCCGGATGATCTGCAGGCCCGCCTTGAACTCGCGCTACTGCATGCCAACGACGGACGCTACGAGCCGGCATTCCAAAATTTGCTCGAAATTGTGCGCCGCGACCGTACATTCGGCGACGAAGTCGCGCGCAAGACACTGGTAAACATGTTCAACGTCGCGGATGACGACGGCTTGGTTCGCCGCTACCGTATGGAACTGGCGGGAATGCTCAATCGCTAGCGCTGCCAGGGGGAAAGTTGGCCCTTTCGCAGCCAGATATCAGGGACGCTGCTTCATGAGTTCAGCAACGTCCCGCCCACCCACACGAACGATCGCTCGCATGGCGCCACTGTCGTCAGGCCCGATTGCCTCGGTCGTCACTGCACCCGAATCGAGAATCTTCTGCAGCCGCTGAGCGGCGTGTTCGTGAGTCAACTCCGCGCCCGACTCCAGGTCCAACCCCTCGATTCGAAATTTCCTGCCGTTGTGGAAAAACGTCGTGCCATCGACTGCATAGGCGCGGATCGGCGCCGAGCGCGCCTTGACCGGAGAGTTGTCGAGTGGCTGACCGGACTGTTCGAGCGACTTGGCGTTGATCGGACTCTTCGACAACACCGGCTCTGCCGGCTCACCACAGGCAACCCGAACCCGCTGCTTCTTACCTTTTCGCACGACTGTGTCATAGCAGGCTCTGGGTTTCGCCGATTTCGAACTGCTCGCGTGCGAACCGCCTGTCTTCGCGGGCGCCTTCTTCGCCGATTTGTTGGTCGAACGGCCCCCACTTGCTGCCTGGGATTGGGTCGCGGAGGACGCGCTCTTCTGCTTCGGTGTGGTGGTGGCACTGGCAAATGTCGACACCCCTGCCAGCAGAACGGCAACGAGCGACGAAACAAGCAGACGACGGAGAATTCGGTACTTCGGGAGGCAGGGCAGCATTGGAGTTGAAAGACCAGCGGGGGATTCGATTCTAGCGCATGCGAACTAAGCAGCCGCCGAACAGCCCCCAGGCAGCGACGCATCGCATGCTGCAAGGCACAAGCCAGGCTCACGCCGCTTGAATGGCGACCGCGCTTCCTGCATAGTCCGCGCCTTTCCGGTTCTCTCTGCTGTTTCCGCATGCTTCCTCCAATCGAATCCCGCATCGCCGCCGAGATCGGCGTTCAGCCTCGCCAAGTCATCGCAGCTGTTGAACTGCTCGATGGTGGCGCCACGGTCCCCTTCGTTGCTCGCTATCGGAAGGAAGCCACGGGAGGCCTCGACGACACACAACTACGCACCCTCGAAGAGCGCCTGGGGTATCTCCGCGAGCTTGAGGATCGCCGGGCAGCCGTGATCGCCAACGTCGAGGAGCAAGGCAAGCTCACCTCTGTGCTGCGCGCGGAATTCGAGGCAGCGGAGACCAAACAGCGGCTTGAAGATCTCTACCTACCTTACAAGCAAAAACGTCGCACCAAGGCGCAGATCGCCCGTGAGGCTGGCATACAGCCTCTGGCCGATGCACTCCTGGCAGACCCCACTCTGGTGCCAGAGGCCGAGGCAGCGTGCTTCCTCAACCCCGACGCCGGCTTTGCAGACTCCAAGGCGGTGCTCGATGGCGCACGCCAGATCCTGATGGAGCGCTTTGCCGAGAACGCCGAATTGGTGGGGGCGCTGCGCGAGTATGTGGAGACGCATGGCATCGTTCAGTCCATCGTCGTCGATGGCAAGGACAACGAGACCGCAGCATCTAAGTTTCGCGACTATTTTTCGTACCGCGAAGCACTCAAAGACATCCCCTCTCACCGTGCGCTTGCACTATTCCGCGGGCGCAACGAGGACGCACTCCGGATCAAACTCCTGTTAGACACGGATCCCGAGGACGGCAGCCGCAGCGCCGAACCGAATCCGTGCGAACGCCGGATCATGACCCTGGCCGGCATCCGCGATATGGGACGTCCAGCTGACCGCTGGCTGGTCGAAACCGCACGCTGGACTTGGAACGTAAAGCTATCGCTGCATCTTGAACTCGATCTGCTTGGCGCCTTGCGCGAGAAAGCCGAAGAGGAGGCGATTCGCGTCTTCGCCAAGAATCTCAAGGACTTGTTGCTTGCTGCACCGGCCGGCCCACGCGCGACGATGGGGTTAGACCCGGGCCTGCGTACGGGTGTGAAGGTTGCTGTGGTCGATGCCACCGGCAAGTTGCTCGACACAGCGACCATCTATCCGCACGAGCCACGGCGCGACTGGGATGGCTCACTCGCCACGATCGCCCAGCTGACCAAGAAGTATGGCGTGCAACTCGTAGCCATCGGTAATGGCACGGCGAGCCGGGAGACCGACAAGCTTGCTGGCGATCTCATCAAGCTCATGCCGGACCTTCGGCTGACCAAGATTGTCGTATCCGAAGCAGGCGCTTCGGTGTACTCGGCTTCCGAACTCGCTGCACGCGAGTTTCCGCAGCTCGATGTCAGCCTGCGCGGTGCGGTATCGATCGCTCGTCGCTTGCAGGATCCGCTCGCTGAGCTGGTCAAGATCGATCCGAAATCGATCGGCGTCGGCCAGTACCAGCACGACGTCAATCAATCGAGGCTTGCGCGTTCACTCGATGCCGTCGTCGAGGACTGTGTGAACGCCGTCGGCGTAGACGTGAATACCGCCTCAGCTGCGCTACTTACGCGAATTTCCGGCCTCAACACAACGCTCGCCAACAACATCGTGACTCATCGCGACGCCCACGGCGCATTCTCGAACCGAAGTGCGCTACGCGCTGTACCGCGTCTGGGCGAAAAGACCTTTGAACAGTGTGCCGGCTTCCTGCGCGTGATGAATGGAGACAATCCGCTCGACGCATCTGCTGTACACCCGGAGGCCTATCCCGTAGTTGAACGCATTCTTGCCGACATCAAGCGAGGAATTCAAACGCTCGTTGGCGACTCCAATGCGATTCGCACCCTCGACGCCTCCCGCTACACCGATGACAAGTTCGGCCTACCGACCGTCCGAGACATCCTCAGGGAGCTCGACAAGCCTGGCCGCGACCCACGGCCGGAGTTCAAGACGGCATCATTCAAAGATGGCGTCGAGAATCTGAAGGACCTCAACCCGGGAATGCTTCTCGAAGGCGTCGTGACAAATGTGACGAACTTTGGTGCCTTCGTCGACATCGGAGTCCACCAGGATGGACTTGTCCATGTCTCCGCGCTGTCGACACGCTTCGTGAAGGATCCTGCGGAAGTGGTGAAAGCTGGCGATATCGTAAAGGTCAAGGTCTTGGAGGTCGATCTCACCCGCAAGCGCATCGCCCTGACAATGCGCCTGTCCGATGACGCCACACCCTCGCGCAAGAGTGAACCCACACCACGCCCGGGAATACGCGGAACCGGTCGCCGTGAAGAAAAATCGGCCCCGACTGGCGCTCTGGCCGCAGCTTTTGCCAAAGCAGTCAAGAAGTAATTGAAAACCGATATATGAAAATAAAAAAGCCCGGCGGTGCCGGGCTTTTCCAATTGTCGCTTATGCGACAAATCATTCCATTGGGCGAATGTTCGCGGCCTGCTTGCCCTTCGGACCTTCGACAACGTCGAAAGTTACACGCTGATTTTCAGCCAGGGTACGGAAACCCTTTGCCTGAATCGCGGAGAAGTGTGCAAACAGATCGTCGCCACCGCCATCGGGGGTGATGAAGCCGAAGCCTTTAGAATCGTTGAACCACTTAACGGTACCGGTTGCCATGTATTGCATTCCTGAGAACGGTTTAGAACAAATGGGCGGAAGCCCTTCGCGGGATTTCAAGCAAGTGCGTAGCTAGCGAACGTGGCAACCGGCCCAACTGCTGGGCCAGCCCGGGTAACGCGCAGTACAACGACTTGAAACCTTGCGCGGCCGATTATGCTTCGCACAACCGCGCTGCACAAGCACCCGCAAAGTCGACGTAAGGTATTAGCGTGGTTTTTACGCAATTCCTCCCGGCTGCTAGTTTGAAATTGAAAAACCAGACGTAGCTTTTGATTGCGCCGGCACGAATTGCCGGTTTTGGCATTTTCTGAATTCATTTCATGTTGAAGATCTACGGAATCAAGAACTGCAGTGCCATGAAAAAGGCCTTTGATTGGTTGGAGCACGAAGGGCTCCAGTACGAATTTCATGATTACAAGAAAAACGGCATAAATGCTGACACGCTGGAGGCTTGGATCGCCGAGGTCGGTTGGGAAAAATTACTGAATACCAAGGGCACAACTTGGCGCACACTTTTGGACGAACAACGTGCAAATTTGAATACTGCCAAGGCAATCGCATTGATGCGCGACAAGCCAAGTCTGATCCGTCGCCCCGTGATTCCCGGGGTACAAGGCCTGCTAGTTGGTTTTGACGCCGCCCGCTACACCGAGCAATTGAAGGGATAAGGAATGGACGCAGTTCAGCGATTTCTATTCGAGGATCTGGACATCCGCGGCGCCGTGGTGCGCCTAACCGATTCGTGGAACCGGATTCGGGGCGGTCGCCAGTACGAGACTGCCGTGACGAAACTGCTGGGCGAAATGAGTGCCGTAACGGCCATCATCGCCGCGAACCTAAAGTCCCCTGGCCGCATCACATTCCAACTTTCAGGGCATGGAGCCGTAAAGCTGCTCGTTCTAGACTGCACCGCTGCACTTAACCTGCGGGGCTATGCCAAGACCGAAGGCCCGATCATCGGCGGCAGCATCGCCGAATTGCTCGGCGACGGGCGCCTTCTTCTTTCGCTTGATATTGACGGTACTGCACAGCCTTATCAAAGCTTCGTCCCGGTAGAGGGAACGACCATTGCCGCCGCGTTCGAGCATTTCCTTGAACAGTCCGAGCAGACACCAGCCTTTTTGTTTCTTGCTGCCGACGAAGAAGCTGCCGCAGGACTCTTTCTACAACGACTGCCCGGCGCTGCGCAGAAAGATGAAGACGGATGGAATCGCGTGCAACAGCTTGCTGCCACAGTCACGGACGGCGAACTTCTGAGTCTGGACGCCAAAGCATTGCTGATGCGCCTTTTCCATGAGGAAACCCTTAGAGTTTTCGAGCCACGCCCCGTCACACACGATTTCCCACCCGATTGGGAGCGCGTGCGAGCAACTTTGCGCGCACTTGGCCGGGAAGAGCTTGCAAGCCTGATTGACGAAAACGGCGAAATCGTGGTCCGCGACGATCTTTCGAATCACGAATACCACTTCGACCCAGCTGCAATCGAAGCCCTTTTTGATGACTCCCTTCGACACATGCATTGAAGCCACCTGCGTCGCGGACAGGCTCCGGGGCCGATGCTATTCCAGGCACGACCCGACCCGTCCGCACTCGCTTGTCCGACCTTCACTCCCCCTGTAGACTCCCAAGATTTAATGGATTGATGATAGGCATGCAGGGCTCTCGCGGCGCCGCCAAGGCGATTGAATTCAAAGGCGGTGCATTTTCCGCGACGACGGCAGTCATTCGAGATGCGAATGCGGTAAGACTTGCTGACGCAATGCATGCCCTACTTGGCGGGATACCGGATTTCTTCTCGGGCGAACCCGCCATCCTCGACTTTTCGCAACTCGAATCCACTCCAGATCGCGTCGACTGGGCCGGCCTGACGAGTCTGCTACGCCGCTACAGATTGCAGCCCGTCGCTGTTCGCCACTTGCCGCCTGCGCTTGTGGATGGCGCACGAAAGATTGGGCTCGCGGTACTCGAAGGCGAAGCGAGCCTGAAATCGATCGAACTACCGCAGGCCAATCCCGAACTCTCCGCTACACCGCCCCCCGCATCAGCGCTTGAATCTACGACGGTCCGACCTACTGGCACAGTCATCATCGACCGGCCGCTGCGTTCAGGCCAGCAGGTCTATGCGCGCGATTCCGACTTGGTGGTGGTCGGCGGCATCAGCAACGGCGCGGAGATCATTGCCGATGGCAGCATCCACTGTTACGGGCCACTTCGGGGGCGCGCAATCGCTGGCGCATGCGGCAAGCAGGACGCAAGGATCTTCACCACCTCACTCGGCGCTGAACTCGTTTCGATCGCAGGTGTGTTCAGGACATTCGAAAAAGGTCTTCCGGAAGCGGTAGCCGGAAAACCTGCGCAGGTCCGGCTGGTCGGCGAGGGAGACAGCCATCAGTTGCGCCTTGACCCGCTCTAATGAGCGACCGGCACGACACGAAATATCGACAGAGAATTGAAAGGGAGAACGTGAAAACAGTCGTGGTGACTTCAGGCAAGGGCGGTGTCGGAAAGACAACGACCTCGGCCGCAGTTTGCACCGGTCTCGCGCTGCGCGGTTTCAAGACCGCAGTCATCGACTTTGACGTCGGCCTGCGCAATCTTGATCTGATCATGGGTTGCGAACGCCGAGTGGTTTACGACCTGATCAATGTGGTCAACGGAGAGGCGAACCTGCACCAGGCACTAATCAAGGACAAGCACTGCGAGAATCTCTTCGTGCTGCCCGCCTCCCAGACCCGCGACAAGGACGCCCTTACTGAAGAGGGTGTCGAAAAGGTGTTGCGTGATCTCGAACACATGGGCTTCGAGTATGTAGTTTGCGACTCACCCGCAGGCATCGAGCGGGGCGCAGTCCTGGCATTGACCTTTGCAGATGAGGCAATCGTCGTCACGAACCCGGAAGTCTCTTCGATCCGCGACTCCGATCGCATTCTCGGTATCCTTCAGAGCAAGAGCCGCCGTGCCAAGGAAGGACGGGAGCCCGTCAAGGAACACTTGCTCGTGAGCCGCTACTCACCCAAGCGGGTCGAGGAAGGTGAAATGCTGTCGTACAAGGACGTGCAGGAGCTGCTGCGCGTACCGCTCCTTGGCGTAGTTCCCGAATCCGAGATTGTCCTGCAGGCATCGAACCAGGGCATGCCGGTCGTCCACATGAAAGGCGCAGATGTTGCGGAAGCCTATCTGGATGTCGTCGCGCGCTTCCTTGGCGAGGAAAGGGAACTGCGCTTTGTGAGCTACGAAAAGCCGGGCCTCCTCAAGCGTATTTTCGGGGGAGGGGCCTAAGATGTCCTGGCTTTCTGATCTCTTCGGATCCAAGAAGGTCAGGTCCGCCGATCTTGCGCGCGAGCGCCTGACCGTCGTCATTGCCCGTCAGCGGTCAGATGACAGCATCTCATCTCCCGATTTTTTGCCAGCGCTGCAGAAAGACCTGATTGAGGTGATATCGAGATATGTTCAGATCAATCCAGAAGACATCTCCGTGCAACTTGAGAAGCAGGACAACTACGAGGCACTAAAGGTCAACATCGTCCTGCCCGAACACGCACGCTGATTACCACGTCACTAATCATTGCCCGCGGTCAGCGCGAACGATCGTGCTCGACCGTGCGCCCTCGCACCACGACGAAATCACCCTCCAAAAGCCCATCTACATTATCCTGCTCAAAGACACCGATGCTGCCATCACTCCATCGGATCGAGATCTCGTAGCGCGTATGGCGTTCATCCTTTTGTCGCGCACTCTCTTCACGAACATTTTTCCCGACCAACGGGACGGGCTGGACAGTAGGGCCCCCTCCGGCAACGCTTTGCAATGTCGGATTTGGGTCGACCGGCGCGCCCCTCACCAGTGACGAAACGCGGGTGATACGCATGATGCGGCCCGCCTTGGCTTTGGGCTCATCCCGTGACGCCGACTCCTCCAGCAGCTCGCGGAAGTGTTCTGGGGTTTGCGGTAGTTGCAAATCTTCCGCTGCCGCTGGTAGCACAAGGAGAACGGCCATCGTGAACGGGATCAGTTGGCGGGATACCATTGGCCGTCCCCGCCCTTGCAGAGTCGATAGTCGTTAGTCGCCTTCATCGTTCGGAACCAGGTCCGCACGCTCAGATCCTTGCAAAGCTGTCCGTTACGCTCAAAGGTGCGACGAACGCCACCTTCACCACCAACCCGACCGTCGGAAGACTGCCAGCTGCGCCTTTCGCCACCGTTGGCATTTGCCAACAGATCGCCCAGCATGTCCTGCTGCTGCTGTTTCTGCTCGCTCGTAAAGCGAGTCACAGGGGAATCAGCCATAAACCCTTCGTTTGCAGCAAATGCCGGCGACCCAAGCACCGCTCCCGTCGCCATCCACCACAACACAAACGACTTCCCGCGTGTAGGCCTGATTCGGATCATCGGACGCTCCTGTCGATTGGCGGAAGCAGGTTATTGAGGATGACAATTCCAATCACATCTGCTCAATAGCGCGCACCTGGGGTAGATTAGCGTTTTTGGATTTTCAGATAATTTCGTGATCGTTCTGGATCTGTCCTGTGAACAGGACCATGAATTCGAAGCTTGGTTCGCATCGAGCGACGCATTGGATGCTCAGCTCAAGGCCTCGCTCATAGCGTGTCCGATTTGCAGTTCCACTCGCATTCGTCGCTTACCGGCTGCCCCCGCAGTTAACATGGGTCGCGCCAAACCTGCAGTACACAGCAAAAGCTCTGCACGGGCTCAGGCAACACGGTTCGTCGAATCTCTACGCCAACTTGCTGAAAAAGCTGAGGATGTAGGCAACCGTTTCGCGGACGAGGCGCGAAAAATTCACCACGGAGATGCCAAGGATCGCGGAATCAGGGGGACTGCGACCGCTGACGAGGTTGCTGATCTGCTGGAGGATGGCATTGAAATCTTGCCTGTACCAGCAGATCCAAAGCGGCTGAACTGAGTCGAATGGCTTTTGAGCAAACCAAAAAAAGAGGAAGGCCTAGGCCTTCCTCTTCTTACATTCTGGAGCGGGAGACGAGTCTCGAACTCGCGACCTCAACCTTGGCAAGGTTGCGCTCTACCAACTGAGCTACTCCCGCATTACATCTGGAGGCGCGAGCCGGAGTCGAACCGACCTACACGGATTTGCAATCCGGTGCATAACCGCTTTGCTATCGCGCCATCGAGCAAAAACCGGAACCAAACGCTCGGCTTTTACTTTCCAACCAAAAGGGGAAAGCCCGGCTTTCCCCTGGGCATTCCTTGGAGCGGGAGACGAGTCTCGAACTCGCGACCTCAACCTTGGCAAGGTTGCGCTCTACCAACTGAGCTACTCCCGCAACAGAGACAGAGATTATAGCCGACTCTTGGAAAGAGTCAACTGTCAATTTTACCTGCGAGTGCTTCGGAAGCCCTCCGCAGGTAATACCCCATCGACCACAGCGTCAAGACTGCAGCCACCCAGAGCAGGAATGTTCCCAATGGCGTCACGTTGAAGCCAAAGAGTCTATCGTGATAGAGCAGGACCGGAATTGCGACCATCTGAGCTGTCGTCTTGAGCTTTCCGATAAACGAAACCGCAACGCTACGCGACGCACCAACCTGCGCCATCCACTCGCGCAGTGCAGATATCGTGATTTCCCGTCCAACAATGATGAATGCAATCAGTGCGCTGACACGATCCAGCTCCGTCAGCATGACCAGCGCCGCACAGACCATCAGCTTGTCCGCGACAGGATCCAGGAACGCACCAAACGCTGAGGTTTGCCCGAGCTTTCGCGCCAGATAACCGTCGAACCAATCGGTAATCGCAGCAACGACAAAGAGCGCGCAGGCGACGATATTCTTTTCGAGATCACTGAGCCAGGAAGTCGGCAGGTAGTAGACCCCGACGAAAAGCGGAATCATCACGATCCGGGCCCAGGTCAGGGAATTTGGAATATTGAACTGCATCAGGGGCTTGGTACGGTCGATGTCAGTGATGAAGCTTACCGTAAATGGTTTCGGCAAGCTTGCGGCTGATCCCATCGACCCTGCAGAGATCTTCAATCGTTGCAGCCTTCACACCCGGCAGACCGCCGAAAGTCTCGACAAGTTTCTTGCGGCGCGTCGGTCCAACACCTGGAATATCCTCAAGCCGGGAGGTAAGTCGGGTCTTGGCACGGCGCGTACGCATGCTGTTAATGGCAAAGCGATGCGCCTCATCACGTACGATCTGAACAAGATGCAGTCCTGCATGCTCGCCACCAAGAACGAGCGGCGCACGCTCGGCATCCGGAAACACCAGTTGCTCAAACCCCGCCTTGCGTGACTCGCCCTTCGCCACGCCGACCATCGGAATCGACTCAAGCCCCAGTTCCGTGAGGACTTCGTACGCCACACCGACCTGCCCTTTGCCACCATCAATGAGGATTAGATCTGGCCTGACACCTTCACCTGCGGCGACCTTCTCGTAACGCCGAGTCAGTGCCTGGCGCATGGCAGCATAGTCATCACCCGGCTCGATACCAGCGATATTGAAGCGCCGGTATTCAGACTTCTTCATTCCGCCACCGTCCCATACAACACATGACGCCACCGTAGCCTCGCCCTGCGTATGGCTGATATCGAAACACTCGATGCGACGTGGCGCTTCCGGTAGAGCCAGAGCCACACCGAGGGCATCAAGCTGATCCGCAGCGCGCCCGGCTTCGCGCAGACGAGTTTCGATCGCAAGCCGGGCGTTTTCGAGGGCCATCTCAACCCAGGCCCGTTCGGTTTCACCCCGCGGCACAACGACAGCCATGCGTACTTCGAGTACGTCTTCAATGGTTTCACGAGCCATCTCAACCGACGCCCCGTCAATAACGAGTCGCGTCGGTGCCGGATGCGTCTCATAGTGCTGTTCGACAAATGCCAGCAGCGCATCGGCAGCCCCAACGCCCTCATCGGCCTGCGGAAACTGGGGCCGATCGCCGAGGTGACGACCGCCCCGCACCATGGCGAGGTTTACGCAGATCACACCTGCAATCTCGATCGCAACAACCACGTCCACGTTCTCGTCACGCCCCGAGTCCACGAATTGCTTGTGCAACACCGTTTGTAACGCGCGAATCTGATCGCGAAATACGGCCGCCTCTTCGAACGCAAAACGCTCGGATGCTTCCTGCATGCGGCGGCCGAGTGCGTCAGTGACTTCCGAGTGGCGCCCTTCGAGAAACAGCATCGCCATCTTCACATCATTCGCATATTCATCTTGGGAAACATGCCCCACGCACGGCGCAGTGCAACGCTTGATTTGATGGAGGAGGCAAGGACGCGAGCGGTTGGCGAAGACCGAGTCTTCGCAGGTGCGTAATCGAAACATGCGCTGTAATAGCGTAATACTCTCGCGCGCAGCCCAACCGCTGGGAAACGGCCCAAAGTAGCGAGAGCCCTTCTCGAAGTTCCCACGGTAATACGCGATCCGAGGAAACTGGCCACCGGACATCATGATGTACGGATAGCTCTTATCGTCACGAAAAAGGATGTTGTATCGAGGTCGCAGGGTCTTGATCAGGTTGTTCTCGAGAATCAGCGCCTCGGTCTCCGATCGAACTGCAGTGATATCGACCCGTTCAACACGGCTGACCATCATCGCAATACGCGGGCTGGTGAGCGTTTTCTGGAAATAACTGGAAACACGCCGCTTAAGATTCTTCGCCTTGCCCACGTACAGCACTTCATCGTCGGCACCAATCATTCGATAGACACCGGGCGATTCGGTGAGATTACGCAGGAATTCGCGAGCATCGAAAGTCATTCGTGGCGCTTCCACTTCAAGCGAGTGTAGCAACGAAGGACCGCACTGCATCGCGTGCAGCAGCGAGACCGGCAGCCTCGATCGGAATCGCCCCTGTTGCATCAGCACCGAATGCTGCAATCCGCCCAAGACATGCTTCGGTCAGATCAGGCCTCCATCGCGCTAGCACCTCATCTGCGAGATCCGGCCGATTGCAGATCAAAACCATGTCACAACCCGCCGCTTGCGCAGCCATAACCCGAGCAACGATATCGCCAACTCGCGTCGCTCCCCCCATCGTCAGGTCGTCGGAAAAAATCACGCCTTTGAAGCCAAGACGCCCACGTAGCACATCCTGCAGCCAAAACTCCGAAAAGCCCGCTGAGCTAGGGACGACATTTCGATAAACCACGTGCGCTGGCATCACACCACTAAGGCGCTCAATCAGATGTCGATAGGGCGCGATGTCACTTGCCCAGATTGCCTCGAAGCAACGTTCGTCCTCCGGGGTTGCAACATGGGAATCGACCTCCGCCCACCCGTGTCCCGGGAAATGCTTGCCAACCGCCCCGCAGCCCGCGCCATTCAGACCATCGACCAACGCTTCGGCAAGCCGTGCAACAACCACAGGATCCCCCGAGAACGCACGATCACCGACCACCGCACTTCGGCCATAGTCAAGATCGAGCACGGGCGCGAAGGATAGATCGACGCCGCGTGTGCGCAGTTCACCTCCGAGCACGAATCCCGTCTGTGTTGCGAGCCTGATCGTCGCTTCGGGATCAGTGGTGTATGCGAGGCCAAGCGCTCCCATTGAGGGAATCCGGGTAAAGCCGTCACGGAATCGCTGGACACGCCCTCCTTCGTGATCAACCGTGATCGGGAGCGACGGCGTGCGCAGCGCGTGAATTTCCGTTGTCAGCGCAGAAAGTTGGGCGGGGTCCTGATAGTTCCGCGCAAATAGGATCACCCCACCGACCAACGGGTGCTGCAGGCGCTCGCGCTCGTCATCGGCCAGCGTAGAGCCTGCGACATCGCAGATGACGGGACCAAGCGGGAGTTCTTTGGCCATATAAATCGATCTCCGTGCACCGCGCCACGCGCGGTCTGGTTCAGGCGGTCTCGATCAAGGCGAAGGCAACGACCGCTTCCTTCTCGTCGGAAATGGAAAGATGGCTGCGCCAGCCACGTCTTGCCATTTCTGCTCCGAGTCGTTCGTCGAACCGGTATATCGGCTTGCCGAGTTCGTCGTGCGCGACTGCGATGCCATGCAGCGTTACGGGGGGCCGCAGCCCAGTGCCAAAGGCTTTGGAAAAAGCCTCCTTGGCGGCAAAGCGCTTGGCCAGAAAACGAGCCTGATCGCGTGCATCAGCATATTCAGCCAACTCAGACGCTGCGAGAATCCGCTGCGCAAACGCCGCTCCATGCCGTTCGAGCGATGCACGCACCCGCGCAATCGCCAGGATATCGGTACCGATCCCCGCGATCACGTTTCGCTCAGCGACCGTAGTGATGCGGAGCGTCGGCCGCTTCGCGCATCAGACGCTTCATCTCGCGCGTAGCTTCGCGCAGTCCAACGAATACCGCACGACTGATAATGGCATGGCCAATATGCAATTCGCGAACGCCTTCGAGCGCGGCAATCGGCTGCACGTTGAAATAGTTGAGAGCATGACCGGCGTTGAAACGCATGCCAAGATCGACGATTGCCCTGCCCGCCTCCCGTACCTTCTGGATCTCGGCCAGCACGGCGGGACTGCGGGCATCGCGGCCGCGATTATGGAACGCATGGGCATACGGGCCAGTGTGAATTTCGCAAACACGCGCACCAACGCGAGCAGCGGCCGTCACTTGGTCAATCTCAGCATCGATAAAGACGCTGCTCTGGATTCCTGCATCGGCGAGCTTAGCCACCGCTTCGCGAATCCGTGCTTCATTGGCAACGATATCCAAGCCGCCTTCGGTCGTGACCTCCTGGCGGCCTTCGGGCACCAGCATGGCCATTTCTGGCTTGAGCTTGCAGGCGATGTCGACCATCTCGTCGGTCGCGGCCATTTCAAGGTTCAGCTTTATCTGTGTGAGATTCCGTAGGTGTCGAACGTCTTCGTCCTGGATATGACGCCGATCTTCACGCAAGTGTACCGTGATGCCGTCCGCGCCACCCAAGTGCGCCTCAACGGCCGCCCATACCGGATCGGGTTCATAGGTGCGCCGTGCCTGCCGGATGGTTGCAACATGGTCGATATTGATACCGAGCTCAATCACAGTTCATGCAACTCCATGAAGATCCGCCGCGATTCGAGCGGCTGGTTGCCCAGCACATGGGCAATCAGCCGCCGCATCAGATTCTTTGCCTGAATCAGCGTGTCGGTGTTGGATAGATCATCGCCAGCGAGATCGAGCAGCGCCCGCCCCGTCAGCCTCGGGATGTCGCCATGCGATGTGTCGTCAGCAAGCACGGGACCGCGCTCGATTATAAAGAGGTAGTGCGACTCTGGTCGCAACGGGTCGCCGTGTTCATCGTGGTCCAGTGTTGGCGCATAGCCAAGCTCACGCAGCAATGCCAGCTCGAACCGGCGTAACGAAACATCCTGGGAGGCTCCTCTTGCAAGGGCCTGCAGCAGCAAGGCATATGCGTCAAATAGCGCGGGGTGCGAATCGTCTCGCGGGAGGAGTCGTGTGATCAGTTCGTTCGCGTAGTAGCCGCACATCATGGCCGCTCCGGTCAGCAGGGCCTGACCGCCCGCCCATTCAGCCGCGGTTAGGGTACGAACCTCACCGCGGCCGCTCCAGGAAACGAGCAACGGCTGGAAGCTCATCAATACACCACGCAATTGAGAGTGCGGCCGGCGCGCTCCCTTCGCAACAAGCGGTAAGCGACCGTACTCGCGCGAGAAGAGATCGAGTACGAGACTCGTCTCCCGCCAAGGATGGGAATGCAAGAGAAACGCCGGTGCCTGCTCGATCCGCTTTCCGCTCACGGAAGGAAGGCCACTTACTCGAAGCCGAGACTCTTCAGCGCTCGCTCGTCGTCAGCCCAACCGCTCTTCACCTTCACCCAGATCTCCAGATAGACCGGGCCATCGAAGAGTTTCTCAAGCTCCACACGCGCTTCCGAGGCTATCCGCTTGAGCTTCAGCCCCCCCTTGCCGATGACCATTGCCTTGTGGCTATCACGATCGACGATGATGGCGGCGAAGATCCGCCGCACAGGACCTTCCACTTCGAACTTTTCGATTTCAACCGCAAGGCCATACGGCAATTCTTCGCCAAGCAGCCGAAAGAGCTTCTCGCGAATGAACTCGGAAGCCAGGAACCGCTCGCTACGATCGGTAATGTCGTCCTCATCGAAGATCGGTGGCTGTTCTGGAAGCAACGGCAGGCAAGCCTTGAGCAGTTCCGGTGCGTTCGAGCCGGATTCAGCCGAAAGCGGCACAATCGCCGCGAAATCCCGCTCAGCCGCGAGACTCCCAAGCAAGGGCAGTAGCTGCGCCTTGTCAGCAAAGCGATCGATCTTGTTGACCACGAGCACGACTGGCGCAGAGGCCGGCAGCAGCTTCAGCACCTCCCGGTCTTCCGCTTTCAAAGGCCCCGCCTCAACAACCAAGAGCACGGCGTCGACATCACTCAATGCTTGCGTGACGCTTCGATTCATCGCGCGATTCATCGCGCTTGAATGCTTTGTCTGGAAGCCGGGCGTATCAACGAACACATACTGTGCGTTATCTACCGTCAGCACACCGTTTACCCGGTGGCGCGTCGTCTGCGCCTTGCGCGACACGATACTGACCTTCTGCCCGACCAAACGATTGAGCAAGGTCGACTTACCGACGTTCGGTCGCCCGACGATTGCGAGGAAACCGGTACGGTATCCGCCAGACTGCTTATCCTCGTTCATAGCGTCTGAATCCTTTCGATTGCGGCCGCGGCGGCCTGCTGCTCAGCCGCTCGACGACTCGCACCGCGCCCGTGGGTCACAAAGCCGAGCCCTGCAACGTGACAGGCGACTTCAAAATCCTGAGCGTGTGCCTCACCACGAATCGCGACCATCTCGTACTGGGGAAGAGGATGGCGGCGTGCCTGCAGCCACTCCTGCAAAGCAGTCTTTGGATCCTTCCCGGCCCGTTGAGGGTCGATTTGCGCAATCAACGGAGCATAGAGATTCAGGATGACTGCATTGGCGGCCTCGAAGCCCGCATCAAGGAAGACCGCGCCAAACAGCGCTTCGAGCGCATCAGCCAGAATCGAAGGGCGCCTGTGGCCACCGCTGCGTAGTTCTCCTTCGCCAAGCTTCAGCACCTGCCCGACATCAAGCCCGGAGGCAAGACCAAACAGTGCATCCTGTTTGACTAGACCCGCACGCAAGCGCGAGAGAGACCCTTCGTCGAGCTCTGGAAACCGTTCGAACAATGCACAGGCAATCGAACAGTTGAGGATGCTGTCGCCGACGAATTCGAGTCGCTCATTGTGAGGCGTCCCGTAGCTACGATGCGTCAGCGCCTGTTCGAGCAGTGCACTGGTGCGAAACCGATGCCCGAGCGCTCGCTGGAGACTTTCACCAACCATCGGAAACCATCATTACTGATTGGCCGCCCCGGAAGTACGGCTGGATGCTTCAAAATCGAACACCAACGACACATTTGCGACCAGCGGCACACGACGCTCCCATTGCGCCGATACCACATAGAGTCCATTTTCCTTCACGATTTCTAGATCGCTCTTGTCGATGCTCGATATGTCATCGACATCAGCCTGATGTTGGAATGCGCTGCGGATGGTTTCAGGAGATTCAGCATCCGTACCCGATGCAATCTTGCTGAAGGCCGACTTGACCGAAAAGTACTCGTTGTACACAGGCACACAGCGCATCGCCAAGATAATGCAACCAACAATGATCACTCCAAGGATCAGCGTACTGATCAGCGAGATACCGCGTTGATGCACGCGCATCGCAATCTCCTGCCTTGTTTTTAGTGGAAACGCCCGATCCGCTTCAGATCACTGAAGTTGAACCAGATGAAGAAGGCTCGCCCACGCAAATTGTCGTCTGGAACAAAACCCCAGACCCGCGAGTCGGAACTCTGGTCACGGTTATCGCCCATCATGAAGTAATGGCCGGCCGGAACCTTGCAGCGAAAGCCGTCGCTAGTATAGTCACAGTTCTCTTGCCCCTCGAAAGGCAAGCGCTGGGGGACATAGGTGGGCGCATCGGGGTCGTTGAGCATCCGGTGCTCTACACCACCAAGTGTTTCAACGAACTGGTTGGAATACTGCAGTTTATCCACGTGGAGGTAATCCTCGATCTGCTTCGTCGGCATCTCTTCGCCATTCACGCGAATCCGCTTATTGATGTATTCCACCGTGTCCCCAGGCAAGCCCACCACACGCTTGATGTAGTCTTGGGAGGGGTTCAGCGGATAGCGGAAAACGACCGCATCACCCCGTTTGGGCGAATCGATCTCGATGATCTTCTTATCGATCACCGGGAGACGTATTCCATACGAGTATTTGTTCACCAGAATGAAATCCCCGACCAACAGCGTGGGAATCATTGACCCGGATGGAATGCGGAACGGCTCGACGACAAACGAACGCAAGAGAAAGATCGTCACCAGAATCGGGAAGAAACCGGCACCCCATTCGACCCAGACCGGTTCGGGGCTCCCCGTAGGCCGCTTCTTGCGAAAAACGAAACGGTCGGCTACCCACAACACGCCCGTGAGCAGCGACAAGACAAACAGAATCAACGCGAAATCCACGATTTCTCCTGGCCTGGGTGGATGACGGACCGCTTACTTGCCGTCGTCGACGCGCAAGACAGCAAGAAAGGCTTCCTGCGGAATTTCCACATTGCCGACCTGTTTCATGCGGCGCTTGCCTTCCTTCTGCTTCTCCAGCAGCTTTTTCTTCCGCGTGATGTCGCCGCCATAGCACTTGGCCAGAACATTCTTACGCAGCGCCTTAATCGTCTCGCGAGCGATGATCTGCGAACCGATGGCCGCCTGTACTGCCACGTCGAACATCTGTCTTGGAATCAGCTCGCGCAGTTTGGACGCGAGTTCGCGACCACGATATTGCGCGGTGGCGCGATGAACGATAACCGAGAGGGCATCGACCTTCTCGCTGGAAACCAACAGATCCAGCTTGACCACATCGGCCGCGCGATACTCCTTGAAGTCGTAGTCGAGCGAGGCATAGCCACGCGACACAGACTTGAGTTTGTCGAAGAAATCCATGACCACTTCGGCCATCGGCATGTCATAGACTAGCTTGACTTGGCGACCGTGGTAATGCATGTCGACCTGATTACCACGCTTCTGGTTGCACAGGGTGATGACTGGGCCGAGATAATCCTGCGGCACGAAGATGGTTGCGGTAATGATGGGTTCGCGAATCTCCGCAATCTTGCCCAGATCGGGCAGCTTGGAAGGATTCTCGATGCGGATAATTTCGCCGCTGTTGAGTACGACCTCATAGACAACGGTCGGGGCCGTCGTGATGAGGTCCATATCAAATTCGCGCTCCAGCCGCTCCTGGACAATCTCCATGTGCAGCAAGCCAAGGAAACCACAACGGAAGCCGAAACCAAGCGCTTGCGACACTTCCGGTTCGTACTGGAGCGAAGCGTCGTTGAGTTTGAGCTTCTCGAGCGAATCACGAAGCTGGTCGTATTCGCTCGCTTCGACTGGATACAGGCCAGCAAACACCTGCGGCTTTATTTCCTTGAAGCCTTCGAGCGGCTCAACTGCCGGCCGCGTTGCCAGGGTAATCGTATCCCCGACCTGCGCGGACTGAAGCTCCTTGATGCCAGCGATGACAAAGCCCACCTCGCCCGCCTTCAGCGCCTCACGTGACACCGACTTGGGCGAAAACACACCCACCTGCTCGCACAAGTGTTGCGCGCTGGTACTCATGAAGAGCAACTTGTCCTTCGGTCTCATCACGCCGTCGACCACGCGCACCAGCATCACGACGCCGACATAGTTGTCGAACCACGAATCGATGATCAGGGCCTTGAGCGGTTTGCTCTCATCACCGCGCGGCGCCGGCACTTTTGCGATGATCGCTTCAAGGATCTCGTCGATCCCCAAACCGGTCTTTGCCGAACACGGAATCGCATCGATCGCATCGATACCGATTACATCTTCGATTTCCTGGCGCGCGGTATCGGGGTCTGCCGATGGAAGATCCATTTTGTTCAGCACGGGCACGACTTCCACACCCTGCTCGATGGCCGTATAGCAGTTTGCGACTGTCTGCGCCTCGACCCCCTGTGATGCATCGACAACCAACAGCGCCCCTTCGCAGGCAGCCAACGAGCGGCTGACCTCATACGAAAAGTCGACGTGTCCTGGCGTGTCGATCAGGTTCAGGTTGTAGATCTCGCCGTCACGCGCCTTATAGTGCAGCGCGGCGGTCTGAGCCTTGATCGTGATTCCGCGCTCGCGCTCAAGGTCCATCGAGTCAAGAACCTGAGCCTCCATTTCGCGGTCGGACAGGCCGCCGCAACGCTGAATGAGCCGGTCGGCTAAGGTCGACTTACCGTGGTCGATATGGGCGATGATCGAAAAGTTGCGTATCCGCTGCATGACACGAAAAAGGGTGCTTGACGCACCCTTTGTAGGAATTCGTACGTTGAGGTAACCGTTTATTATAACCAAACACTTGAGCGTGGTCGCCTCCGTTACAGCGGGCAGACCGCAAGCCGGCGACAATAGCCGGACTTTGAGAGCTTTCCGTATTCGTAAAGGCTAGGCGGCAAACCTTCACCCAACAAGAATGGTGCGACGCCCACCCAATCATTTATCAATCCGGCACGCGCAAACTGACAAAGCTTTGCGTATCCCCTCGGCGGACCAGAAGCGAAATGCTCTCGCCCCGCTCGACGCTGCCGGCAAAGCGGTTGAACTGCTCAACTGAGCGAAAATCCGATGTGCTGCCTTTTTGCGTACCCGAGACCACTACATCACCTGGGCGCAGCTGAGCGCGCGCAGCAAGCCCGCGCACATCCTTGATGGCCACTCCACCATCACTGCGGTAGTGCCGACGCTGCTCGCTGGCCAATGGCATCACTACCAGTCCGAGCCGGTTGCCGGAGGGTTCGGCGCGCCGCACGACGGCAGTGCGCACACTGTCATCCTTCTCATCGGGAAGTTCAGCAACCGTCAATGCCACATCACGCGAGCCCCCCCGTCGCCACACCTGTACGTTTGCACGTACACCGGGCTTGAAAGCGCCCACGATGCGCGGCAAATCAGCCGAACTGGAAACGGCCTTGCCTTCAAACCGGAGTATCACATCCCCCACAAGCAGGCCCGCCCTAGCTGCCGGACTGTCCGGCTCGACCGCGCTGACCAGTGCCCCTTGCGGCGCCTTGAGGGCGAAGCTGTCGGCCACATCACGTGTCACTTCTTGAATCAGCACACCAATCCGACCGCGCGTGACTCGACCTACAGTCCGGATCTGGTTTTGCACATCGATCGCGACATCGATCGGAATGGCAAACGACAACCCCATGAAGCCACCTGTCTCGCTATAGATCTGCGAGTTGATCCCGACAACCTCACCTTTGAGATTGAACAGCGGCCCACCCGAGTTTCCCGGATTGATCGCGGCGTCGGTCTGAATGAAGGGCACCAGCGATTCATCCGGCAGCGAGCGCCCTTTGGCACTGACAATGCCTGCAGTCACGCTCTGCTCAAAACCAAAGGGCGATCCAATCGCCACCACCCAGTCGCCGACCCGCAGCCGCCCAGGATCGCCAATGGTCACGCGCGGCAGGTTGGCAGCCTCGATTTTCAGGAGTGCAACATCGGTCCGCTTATCCGTTCCGATAAGTCGAGCACGGAATTCGCGCTTATCAACAAGACGCACCACGATCTCTTCGGCGGAGTCGACCACGTGTGCATTGGTCAGCACATACCCGTCTGCAGAAATGATGAAGCCAGATCCGAGCGACTCCTCGTCTTCCTCCCGCGGTATCGGGGGACGACGCGGCATGTGCTTGCGGAAAAACTCATTCATCGAATCATGCGAATCGATATCGGCCTTGCGCGATTTCACCGCGAGCGTGCTGCTGATATTTACAACAGCTGGAGCGTAGCGCTCGACCATCTCGGCAAATTCAGGCAAGTCGCGAGCCCAGGCTGCGATGGGCAGCAACGCGTAGGCGAACCACAGGATCCACCGCGCGGCTGCGCGGCACTCGCATGGATTCACTGCTGGCTCCCAATAGCCCTGGATTCAACGATCTCGACCGCCAGGACAAGCTTTGTCTTGTACCGCAGGGAAATGAGAAGGCCGAGCACGAACCCGACAACGAGGCCAGCAACAGCCGCAAGGACGACAACGACGTCACTCGCGGCCAGATAATCAGCCAGGACTGTGCTTGTCAGAAGGCCCGCCAACGGCATGCCATAGACACACAGGGCAGCAATCAGCACGCCATGCTCGGGGAGGCGAACCTGTACGATCGAGCCGACTTGCAGACCAACCAATGCCGGTACGCGGTAGGTGGAACAGCGCTTACCGAATAGTTCCGAAAGGAGGCCTGAACGACAGCCTCCCGGACTGTCGCAACGGCCACAGCCAGCCTCGGCACCGAGCTTGACCAGCGCCTCTCTGCCACGGATCCGCACAACGACCGCCTCGCGTACGCTCATTTTCCAGCCATCTCCACACCGTCAGCGATCTGCTTGACTGCCGCCGCAGGCACCTCGCCGAGCGCGGTCACAAGATATTTGCCCGCCACGATTCGTTTATAGATCTGCGTTGGCCCCGCTGCGCTAGGGCCGGCAGGTGGCGGCTCCTTCCGGCCAGCAAGCGGTTCGACGAAGACCGATAGTGTCGCCAATCCATCCGAGAACACAACATGGAGGGCTTCGACGCCGTCGCGCTGGAGCAACCGGCGCACCATGCTGATTTCGTGAAATCCGGGCAATGTGGCTTGAAAGCGCCAGTTCGAATCCTCAGCACGTAGCGCCTCGCCCCGTGCATTGATGACCCGCCAGTTCGCTGCGTCCTGCGAATAGCGCGAGCGCAGTTTGCCCCGCTCGATCTCGCCTCCGATGCTGACGTCGGAAAACGCAAACTGCTCGACGGGATCGCCACTAATGTTTGTCATTCGCGACTTGAGCATCAAGCCACTTGCTGGATCGACCCAGAACACATGGCCGAAACGAAACGCATCGCGCGGCTCAAGCATCACCATCCGAGCATCGAGCCCCGCTACTCGATCCATACCACCGAGCTTTATCCGGTAGTTCTCTGCGAGTACTGATGGAGATATCCCGCCCCATGCAGGAAAGCGCCGAACGATCACCCGATCGGTGATCAGTGTCCGCTCCTTGGGCAGATAGAAGCTGACCTCTCCGTTGGCGCGCACGACCTCCCGCGGCGTTCCATCCAACGCTTCGAGGCGCTCATACTCGCCACTCGCATCGGATAGATGAACGATCCGCGAGGTCTCGCTGTGCTTGCCAGCCTGATAGACGAATGTCCCCGAATAACCCAGGCGTTGTGACGAGGCCGCCATTCTGGTTAGCCATGTCAGCGCATCCGCCTGTCCTTCCGCAAAGCAGCTCCCCGCCCACAGCAAGGCGGCGAACACAACTGCCAAACGGTTCATCGAGCCGCGTCCCCGGACGACGCCTCGGCAACAGTCCTCATGTAATAGCCTACGCCCGGCATCGTCTGCGTCCCCGCATAACCGTGATGTGCGAGCAGGTACGCGCGATCCGTTTCGGCCTCGGACAGCGCCACGGCAGTCTGCGGAACGGCCCGCTGGGAAGTCTGCGACGCACGTGCAACTTCACCGACCGGTGGCATATCCGCAGGCTTGAGTCCCAAACCCGCCCATGTCACGACTGCCACCCCCATGATGCCCGCCGCGATCGGCATCGCACGCGACCACCAGGGGTCGTTCCGGGCTTCAACGCGATTGAGGCCAGACATTACTGTTGGCTCGGCATCGAGCGCTTCCATCACCGAAGCGGTGAGATCCCTGGTCGGAGCGCAGCAACCTCGAAGCGCATCACCCACCAGCCAGTACGCCTGCCAATCTGCCCGCGCGGACCCGTCGAGTTTCATGGCGTCGAGAACGGAGGTTTGCTCGGGGGGCGCGAGCTCGCCGTCCATCAGCGCAGAAATCTGCTCCTTCATGCCTCTACCACCTTTTATCCGGACTTGTATCCAACAAAGGCCTTAAACGCTCGGCAATCGCCTCGCGTGCGCGGAAAATGCGCGACCGAACCGTTCCGATCGGGCAATCCATCGCCGCTGCGATTTCTTCGTAGCTAAGGCCTTCAATTTCGCGCAATACGATCGCGGTCCTCAGCTCCTCGGGCAGCGCTTCCATGGCTGAGTTAACCGTCTCTCCGATCTGCTTCGACAACAACAATCGCTCCGGCGTATCGATATCGCGGAGCAGATCTGCCTCTTCAAACCCTTCAGCGTCCTCCGACAGGATGTCCGAAGTCGTGGGTGCCCTGCGCCCATGCGACATCAGATAGTTCTTCGCTGTGTTGATCCCGATCCGATAAAGCCAAGTGTAGAACGCGCTGTCGCCGCGAAATGACGGCAATGCGCGATACGCCTTGATGAATGCTTCCTGAGTAACATCCTCAACTTCAGCCGGATCGCGGATCATCCGCGACAATAGCCGTATCAACTTGCGCTGGTACTTCGATACAAGCAGTCCAAAGGCCTGCTTATCGCCTTGTTGCGCACGTTCGACGAGCTGCTGGTCAACCTGACGATCGCTCATTGGGCCGTAGGGGTGGGCGAATACTTCGCGCGCGAGTGGGTGAGGTAGTGCGCAGAAGTATATCCCAGGCTCCCGGACCCATCGGACGCCCGTCTTCGTGGCTAATGGGACTTGACCCACTCAAATTAGTTCAGCTCTCGGCAGGGTCATTCTTGAGCCACGGCAATCGATGCAGAGGTCTCGTCGAACGGTCCGTGATATATTTTTTCCCCCCTTGCTTTCAGATCACGGGCCCAGGCCCGCTCCAGACCGTGCTCCAGTTTGACGTACTCATCCTCGGCAGCGGCCTTGCCGGACAGTCAGTCGCCTTGCGCCTTGCAGATCGGCACTCCGTAGCCCTCGTCACCAAACGCCAGTTGGAAGACAGCGCAAGCGCTTGGGCGCAGGGCGGAATTGCAGCTGTAGTCGACCCCATGGATTCAGTGCAAGCCCACGTACGCGACACTCACATCGCGGGCGCCGGCCTGTGTGATGCCTCGGCCACGCAGTTCGTTGTCGAGCATGGGCGTGATGCCATTCAGTGGCTCGCGGAACAGGGCGTGCCGTTCACTCCAGCGGAAGATGGGCCGCATCACATGCATCTAACGCGGGAAGGTGGACACAGCCATCGGCGCATCGTCCACGTTGCGGATGCAACGGGTGCTGCAGTCCAGCACACGCTGACGCAAAAGGTACGCGAGCATCCGAATATCCAGATCTTCGAAAACCACATCGCCGTCGATCTGATCGTGGGTCACAAGCGCGGCAATCCCGAGGCCGGTTGCCAAGGGGCCTATATCCTCGACATCGCCAAGGGCTGCGTCCACAGGTTCGTCGCTCGCAGTACAGTGCTGGCCACGGGGGGGGCCGGCAAGGTCTACCTCTACACGACCAATCCCGATACAGCGACGGGTGATGGCATCGCCATAGCTTGGCGGGCAGGCTGCCGTGTTGCAAACATGGAATTCATCCAGTTTCACCCGACTTGCCTCTACCATCCGAACGCTAAGTCCTTTCTGATCTCGGAGGCGGTGCGAGGAGAGGGTGGTCTCCTGAAACTACCTGATGGCACACGCTTCATGCCAGAACATGACGAGCGCGCGGAGCTTGCCCCGCGCGATATCGTCGCCCGCGCAATCGACTTCGAAATGAAGCGGCACGGCCTTGATTGCGTTTATCTGGACATCAGCCACCGATCACCTGAATTCATCAAGTCCCACTTTCCGACGATCCACGCGACCTGCCTTGAACTCGGTATCGACATCATGCGGGAGCCAATCCCGGTGGTACCTGCAGCGCATTACACCTGCGGTGGTATTTTTGTCGACCTGCGCGGCCGTACGGATCTGCCTGGGCTCTATGCAATTGGCGAAAATGCGGGCACAGGCTTGCATGGCGCCAATCGTCTGGCAAGTAACTCGCTGCTCGAATGCGTGGTTTTCAGCGAAGCCGCGGCGAAGGACATCAATGCACATGTCCGCCCGATGCCGCATGGAGTACCTGCATGGGATGAAAGTCAGGTCACCGATGCCGATGAAGAAGTCGTCATCGCCCACAATTGGGACGAACTCCGCCGCTTCATGTGGGACTACGTCGGCATCGTTCGTACAACCAAACGGCTTGAACGTGCTCGGCATCGCATAGCACTGCTCAAGCGTGAGATTGACGAGTATTACGCCAACTTCCGGGTGAGCAACGATCTCATCGAATTGCGAAATCTGGTGGTCAGTGCAGAACTGATCGTCCGCAGTGCACTCTCGCGCAAGGAAAGCCGCGGCCTGCACTTTTCGCGGGACTATCCTGTCACGCTACCTAAGGCTCGACCAACAGTGCTCACCAATCGATCCTTCCCGAACTCGGTCCAGCGCTGGAGCGATCAGGACTGAGCGTCTTGCCCGGGACAAAGGACTCTGCGAGATCGGTTCAGGAACGACGCACATCCAGGCGCCAGCGCAACCAGCATGCGAGCAAGTGCCAAGCATCCCGGGGCATCGCCAAATGGAGGAGGCATGCGCAGCGACGGCGCCCGCTGGATATGTCTGTCCAGTGCACCACGATCAGCACACCGGCAAATACCTGCGAAAGTGGCTCGATAAGGACAGGCCGAACCTCATCACCCGTCACGAGTTCAGCCTGACCTGCATCATGAAGCCTGAGCACGACACTGCGCAGCCTCCACTGGCTAAGGACCGACTGGAGCGCAGACACAATGACACAAGCGTCGACAGTCAACGCAGGCACGACATCCAAATTCGATAACCACGGCAGCAGACCCGCCACCAAGTGAAGCGCCACCAGAACGGCGACGAGAGGAAATGAGGCTCGCAGCGAAATGTCGCCAGCGAGCCTCATGCCCGGATCAATCCGCGAATCGGCGGATCACCAGGGTGCTGTTAGTACCACCGAAGCCAAACGAGTTAGACAGCGCCACGCGGATGTTCATCTCACGTGCCTGATTCGGCACGTAGTCAAGATCGCAACCCTCGCCTAGATTATGCAGATTGATCGTCGGCGGAGCAATCTGGTTTTGTACCGCAAGTGTAGTGAACACTGCTTCCACGCCGCCGGCTGCACCAAGCAAATGGCCGGTCATCGATTTGGTGGAACTCACAGCAAGGCGCGTGGCAAGATCGCCGAAACAGCGCTTCACCGCCTTCGTTTCCGCAATATCGCCAAGCCCGGTTGAAGTACCATGGGCATTAATGTAGTCGATCTCATCATGGGCAGCATGTCCATTACGCAGAGCATTACTCATGCTGCGCGCCGCGCCCTCGCCCGTCTCACTTGGAGCGGTGATGTGGTTCGCGTCGGCACTCATGCCATAGCCACCCAATTCGGCATAGATGCGGGCACCACGCTTACGTGCATGTTCAAGCTCTTCAAGCACTAGTACGCCCGCACCTTCACCAAGCACGAAACCATCGCGATCACGGTCCCACGGGCGACTCGCCGCAGCCGGATCATCATTGCGCTCGGACAGTGCACGCGCACCACAGAAACCACCGACCCCCAACAGGGAGACACAACCCTCGGTGCCACCCGCAACCATGACATCCGCATCGCCGTATTCAATCAGGCGCTGCGCTTCGCCAATTGCGTGATTACCAGTAGCACAGGCACTTACGATGGAAAAATTCGGCCCCTTGAGGCCGTAGAGAATCGAGAAAAGACCGGACACATCATTGATGATCGAACCCGCAATAAAGAACGGCGAGATCTTGCGAGGGCCACCCTCCAAGACCGCCCTGTGGGTTTCCTCAATCATTGGCAGACCGCCAATCCCCGAACCGATGCACACACCGATGTTTTCGGCATCGGCAGGTTGCGGGTCGATGCCTGCGTCCTTCATGGCATCCATAGCGGCAACTAAGCCGTAATGAATGAAAGCATCATAGCGGCGCGCCTCTTTCGGGGAGAGGTAGCTTGCTACGTCAAAATTCTTCACCTCGCCGGCAATCCGGACCGGCAGTGAGGAGGCATCGAAACGCGTTATGCCCGCAATACCGGACCGCCCGTTGACGATGTTGTCCCACGCCGTAGCAACGGAATTTCCAACCGGACTGATGATTCCGAGACCAGTGATGACGACACGACGACTCAAGATGCGCTCCAGCGAAAAGCAAAAAAGGGGGATTCCCGAATCTCAGGATAACGCAGGCACCACGCCCCGCACGATGCGAAGCGCAGGCCGGGACTGAGGGTCGGGAGCTTACTTCTTGTGGTTCGTAACGTAGTCGATCGCCTGCTGAACAGAAGTGATTTTTTCCGCCTCTTCATCGGGGATCTCGCACTCGAATTCCTCTTCGAGCGCCATCACCAGTTCCACGGTATCCAGCGAGTCAGCGCCGAGGTCGTCAACAAACGAAGAATCGTTCTTGATATCGGCCTCGTTAACGCCGAGTTGCTCTGCAACGATTTTTTTGACGCGCTGTTCGATGTTCTCCATTTACAACTCTCCTTCCCTGATTTGAGGGCGCGAATAAGCGCCCTATTCTATCAAAAAGCATTTCTCTGCCTGGACAGCAAAGAACCGCTCAAGCCATATACATACCGCCGTTGGCGTGCAGCGTTATGCCGGTGATGTAGCTCGCCGCCGGTGAAACGAGAAACGCCACCGTGGCCGCAATTTCTTCCGGACGCCCAAGACGACCAAGGGCAATCTGCCCAAGCAGCGCTTCGCGCTGCGCTTCGCCAAGTGCCCGTGTCATATCGGTGTCAATGAAGCCCGGAGCGACACAATTCACTGTGATGTTGCGGCTACCCAGTTCGCGGGCCAGTGCTCGTGTCATACCAGCGACACCCGCCTTGGCTGCAGCATAGTTCGCCTGTCCCGGATTTCCGGACGAGCCAACAACCGATGTCACATTCACGATGCGTCCACCGCGCGCCTTCATCATGCCGCGCATCACGAGCTTGCTCATTCGGAATACGGCCGACAGGTTGGTGTTGACCACAGCATCCCACTCCTCGTCCTTCATGCGTATTGCAAGGTTGTCGCGTGTTATCCCCGCGTTGTTCACCAGAATCGAAATCGGACCAAACGCCTTCTCGATATCGGTAACCAACGCTTCACAGGCAGCCGAGTCCGTTACATCAAGTTTGCGGCCAGCTCCTGGAAAACCGGCTCCCTTCAGCATGGCATCGATATCGGCCGCTCCCGCCTCGGAGGTGGCCGTCCCGACAACTGTCGCACCCAGACGACCCAGCTCAAGCAACGTCGCGCGGCCGATCCCGCGGGATGCGCCCGTCACAAGAGCAATTTGTCCCTGCAACACGCTCATTTTCAACCCTTCAATAGTTCGAGAACCTGCCGCAATGAGGCCGCATCGGCAATGGGCAAGCCATCTGGCCCCGCGTCGCAACGCTTGACCAAGCCTGCAAGCACCTTGCCGGGGCCGCATTCGGCGATCTTCGTCACGCCGCTGGTTGACATTGCCTGAACGGTCTCAATCCAGCGCACCGGGGAGTAAGCCTGACGGACCAAGGCATCCTTGATGCGTGCAGGATCGGTTTCGGCAACCACATCGACATTGTTCAGTACCGGGATTTCCGGCGCACGAATCGCGACGTCAACAAGGGCAGCCTGAAGGCGATCAGCCGCTGGGCGCATGAGCGCACAATGAAACGGCGCGCTGACGGGCAACGGGAGCGCACGCTTCGCGCCCAGCGCCTTAGCCGCATCACACGCACGCGCCACCGCTTCCGCATTGCCAGCGATCACGATCTGCTTCGGATCATTGAGGTTGGCCGCAGACACAATCTGCCCCTGCGCAGCCTCATCACACGCTTTTGCGACCAGTTCCGGCGTAAGCCCCAAAATCGCCGCCATTCCACCTGCGCCTGCTGGCACCGCCTCCTGCATCGCCGTTGCGCGGAGGCGTACCAAGCGAACTGCATCGGCGAATCCGAGTGCCCCCGAGGCAACAAGCGCCGCGTATTCCCCGAGACTGTGGCCAGCCATGACGGAGGGTATGCCGCCGCCTGCAGCACGCCACGCGCGCCACACCGCAACGCCGGCCGTCAACATCAGTGGTTGAGTATTCACCGTAAGCGCTAGACGCTCGGCTGGCCCCACTTCGACCATCGCCCAGAGATCCTCGCCCAATGCGTCAGACGCTTCGGTAAAGGCCGCACGGATCTCGGGCGACTCGCCATAGGCCTGCATCATGCCGACCGACTGAGAGCCCTGGCCGGGAAAGACGAAAGCAAAGCTCATGAAAACCTCGTGAAATGCGGAAAGGAAGGACGTCGCGCGTGATTACATCCGCAGCAGGACCGCACCCCAGGTAAATCCGCCACCAACGCCTTCAAGCAAGACGTTGTGACCAGGGCGCACGCGACCGTCACGCACGGCCACGTCGAGCGCCAGCGGCACCGAGGCAGCAGAGGTGTTCCCGTGGAGGTCGACAGTGGTAACAACCTTGTCAGTCGATAGTCCGAGGCGCTTTGCCGTTGCGTTGAGAATCCGCACATTGGCTTGGTGCGGAATCAACCAGTCCAACGACGCCTTGGGTAGCCGCGCCACCTCCAGCACTTCATTCGCAACGTCGCCCAGCACGCGCACCGCAAGCTTGAACACCGCCTGACCATCCATGTAGATGAATGGAGTCCCAAGCACTTGACCGTTACTAACGGATCCAGGCACTTCAAGAATATGCCGGTGACTTCCATCAGCATGCATTGCACTGGCAAGGATGCCGGGCGTCTCGGAAGCCTCAAGTACGACCGCGCCCGCCCCGTCGCCAAACAGCACACAAGTGCGCCGGTCATTCCAGTCAAGAATCCGGGAAAAGACCTCGGCACCAATCACGAGCGCACGCTTGTGGCTTCCCGAGCGAATGAACTTGTCAGCGATCGTCAACCCATAGATAAAGCCACTGCATACGGCTTGGACATCGAATGCCGCCGCACCTGAGATGCCAAGCGCCTCCTGAACGATGCAGGCAGTACTCGGGAAGATCTGATCTGGCGTTGAAGTTGCGACAATAAGAAGATCGATCGACGACGCCTCGACCCCCGCGGCAGCAAGCGCGTGCCGCGCCGCTTCCGCCCCGAGCTGACTCGAAGTAACACTCGGTTCGGCGATATGCCGAAATCGAATCCCGGTCCGCTCGACAATCCACTCGTCCGATGTTTCGATACCGCGCGCGACGAGGTCGTCATTGCTCACGGGAGCCCCCGGCAACGCACTGCCGGTCCCCACGATCCGCGAATAAATCACTAGCAGACTCCTTCGGCAGCCAGATGAGCGCCTATGCGCTCTCCAATGCGTTCCACAAGATCATGTCGCGCAGCTTCTGCGGCGCGCTTGAGCGCCTGTTCGAATGCGTATGCATCGGCCGACCCATGGCTTTTCACGACAACACCCCGCAATCCAAGCAGCGGTGCGCCGTTATAGCGACGATGATCGAGCCGATGCTTGAAGCGGCGCAAGACCGGCGACGCAATCAATGCCGCGAGTTTTGTGTACCACGCGCGAGCGAATTCCTCTCGCAACAGCTGTCCAAACAACTGCGCAAGCCCTTCCGACGCCTTCAGAACCGAGTTCCCGACGAAACCATCACAGACCACGACATCGGTCGTTCCGCGATAGATATCATCCCCTTCGACGTTGCCAAAGAAATTGAGCCCGCTTGTGCGCAGAAGCTCCCCTGCCTGCTTGACAACATCATTACCTTTTATTTCCTCCTCGCCAATATTGAGCAGTCCGACAGACGGCCGCTCCTTGTGCCCCAAGGAAGAAACAAGCATCGACCCCATGATCCCGAATTGCAGCAGATGCTCGGGCGAGCAGTCCACGTTGGCACCAAGATCGAGGACGTAGGTCTCGCCGTCATGTGTCGGCAGGATGGTAGCGATCGCTGGCCGGTCGATACCGGGTAGCGTCTTGAGGACAAAACGGGCGATGGCCATAAGTGCGCCCGTGTTGCCGGCGGAAACAACGGCTTGCGCTTCGCTGGCCTTCACCAAATTGATTGCGACACGCATCGAAGAATCCTTCTTCGAGCGCATTGCCATCGCTGGCGAATCATGCATTTCCACGACTTCCGAGGCGCCGACGAAACGAACACGACCTGGAAACTCGCGAGACAGATCGGTCGAACCTGATTCAACCGCTTGCGGTAATCCAACCAGCAGTACGCTGGCGTATGGATCATCGCATAAGAATTGCCGAGCTGCGGGCAATGTGACCGAAGGACCGTGGTCACCACCCATGCAGTCGATCGCAAGGGTCACCTGCATATGGGTCATACGCGATTCGGGAGTGTCAACAAAAACGGCGCCGGCCGGGCCGGACGCCGTATGCTGGATACTCCCGATTACTCGCCCTTAGCCTTCATGACCTTACGGCCACGATAGACACCCGACGGCGACACGTGATGACGCAGGTGCGTTTCGCCCGTGGTCGGCTCGACAGCCAGCGGCGGATTGGTCAGAAAGTCGTGCGAACGATGCATGCCACGCTTCGATGGGGACTTCTTGTTCTGTTGAACAGCCATTTGAAACTCCTTCGCCTAATTCGATTCAGTCCCTGGAAAGGACTCAGTTTTCCTTGCCACCCGCCCCACGCAGCTTCGCCAGCGCCGCGAAGGGCGACGCGCCGTCGTCCTGTCCGCGGGGTTGCGGGGATTCACACACATCATGTCGTGGCGCAATCGGAAGCGCGAGCAAAAGCTCGTCTTCGACCAACGCCATGACGTCGAGATCCCTTTCCGCGACGATCGGATCGAAGTCGTCTTCTTCGAGATCCTCGTCGGGCATAGGCCCACCCGGCGCCACCAACAACAGCCTAGACTCCACCACCAGCGGCCAAACCATGGGTTTCAAGCAACGCTGGCACTGTAGCAACGGCGTGACTTCGATCGTCAGCCAGAGGAAAGGATCGCCCTCATCCTCGACCCCCTCGACAACCACGCACACCGAACCTGTTTTTTCCACCAGCACATCGGCAAGACGTACAAGATCAGCAAGTTCGAGCCGAACCTCCATTCGCATACCCCGACGCGCAAACTCTAGCGGATCGGCGATGGTATGAAGCGAAGGCAATGGCTGCTGGTGCGACATAAACGCGTAATGATATTATTCGCAGCCTTTTCTGTCAAAGCGCAGCAGTGTCGGCGCTGAACTCATGCGTCCCCTCATCCTCGCCTCCACCTCACGCTATCGCCGTGAACTCCTCGAACGTTTCGGCCTTCCGTTCACGACCGACAAACCCGAAACTGACGAGACACCACTCCCTGGAGAGGCGCCGGCCTCAACCGCAACCCGGCTTGCAATCGCCAAGGCTAGAGCCGTCGCAATGCGTAATCCGGACGCGTTGATCATAGGCTCCGATCAGGTCGCCAGCGTGGGTGGTGAACGGTTCGGCAAACCGGGAACGGTCGAGAAGGCGATCGCTCAACTACAGAGCATGCGTGGCCGGGCGATCGTGTTCCACACAGCGGTTGCACTTCTGGACGCCCGAACCGGCAAAGCAGACGTGGAACTCGTTCCGACCGAGGTCACCTTCCGCACACTTTCCGACGAGGAAATCGGGCGCTATGTCGAGCGAGAGATGCCGCTAGATTGCGCTGGCAGCGCCAAGTCGGAAGGACTCGGCATCACTCTGCTCGAACACATCCGGGGGGATGATCCAAACGCGCTTGTCGGACTGCCATTGATTGCTCTTGCACGCCTGCTGCGTCACGCTGGCGTCACGCTGCCCTGATGCCGGGCATTCTCTATCTCTTGCCCACCGCTCTTGGGCCTGCCGACTCCGCAACACTTCATCCGCCCGAAGCGCTTGCCATCGCTCGCAGACTGGCGCATTTCGTCGTAGAGAACGCAAAGTCCGCGCGCGCCGAACTCAAGCGCATAGAACATCCAGGGCCACTGCAATCTCTGACGGTCGCCGAATTACCACCGCGCCTCGACGATACAATCCTGGACGATCTGCTGACCCCGTTATATCACGGACATGACATTGGCGTTCTATCGGAAGCAGGCGCTCCGGCGGTGGCAGACCCAGGCGCCCAACTCGTCCGTCGCGCACACGAACGAGGCGCACGCGTCGTGCCGGTCGTCGGGCCGTCATCCTTGCTGCTGAGCCTGATGGCATCCGGACTCAATGGCCAGAGCTTCGCGTTCCACGGCTATCTGCCTGTAAAGGAAGGCGAGCGTACGCAGGCACTCCGCCAACTCGAGCAAGAATCGCGTCGCCTCCAGCGTACGCAACTGTTCATCGAAACGCCTTATCGGAACGCTGCAATGTTCGCAACACTCCTGGCAACTCTCGCGCCCGACACGCTGCTGTGCGTGTCGAGAGAGCTAACCTCGCCCTGCGAATGGATCCGCACACGCCGCATCGCCGATTGGAAGCGCGAGGCGGCGCCCGATCTCGACCGCCGCCCCACAGTGTTTCTATTCCTTTCCGAGACAAAGACCGTCCCAGCAAAACGTCACCGGTAACGCGTTTCCATCATCTGGCTGAAGAACGCCTCAGCAGCTGCACCACCAAACTTGCGCGCGACTCGCTCGAACACCGGCTCGCGCTCAGTGTAGTCGCGCAGCGTCTCGGCCTTGACCACATCACGAGCCACGGAGCGGACATCGCCGGTCGCATCAGCAAGTCCCAGCTCGATGCTCTTCTGGCCAGTCCAGACCAAGCCAGAGAACATATCCGGCGTTTCACGGAGCCGATTACCACGACCCTTGCGCACCGCATCGATGAACTGGTGATGGATCTCTCCCAGCATCGTCTTGGCGTATTCCACTTGCGACGGCACTGACGGCTGGAATGGGTCTAGAAACGCCTTGTTCTCGCCTGCCGTCAGCGCGCGACGCTCTACGCCCACCTTCTCCATGACCCCAGTGAAGCCGAAGCTGTCCATGATCACGCCGATCGAACCAATGAGGCTGGCCTTATCCACGAAGATCTTGTCGGCCGCCGACGCCACGTAGTAACAACCCGAGGCGCAGAGTTCGCCGATCACTGCATAAACAGGCGTATCCGGGTGGAGCTTGCGCAGTCGTTTAATCTCGTCATAGATCTGCCCAGACTGCACCGGACTACCACCGGGGCTATTGGCCTTCAGCACGATCGCCTTTGAACCCTTGTTCTTGAACGCATCACGCAGCGCAGCATTCACGTGATCGGCGCTGGCTTGGCCATTCGCAGAAATCACCCCCTCGATCTCGATCACCGCTGTATGCGGTGAACCATCAATGGCACCTTCGCTCGCACGACCAGACCACATCACCCAAAGAAAGAAACCGAAATAGGCAACGCCAATCAGCTTGAAGAAAATGCTCCAACGGCGCCGGCGCCGCTGCTCCTTGAGTGCATCCGTTGCAAGGGTTTCAACCAGTTTTCGTTCCCAACCGGGAGTCTGTTCGCTCATGCTTCATTCTCGTTGAGATACACCGCGTCGTCGTGCTCGACGACTTCCAGCGGCGCAAGCCGACCACCGCGGCAAGGTCCGGCGACACACTGTCCGTCGTCCGGGTTATAAAGCGCGCCATGTGTTGCGCAAATCAAGTATAAGCCGGACTCATCAAAGAACCGGCCCGGCTGCCAGTCGAGTTCTATCGGCACATGTGCACACTTGTTTACATAGGCGTACACCCGACCATTCCAGCGCACTGCGAACGCAGGCATCTCAGCACACGCCGAACCAAAGTCAAAGCGCACGCCATCCCCCCCCTCGACGAGGTCGGCACTCGCACAGATCAACCGTTCTCCAGCAGCCACTCACCCAGCTCCGGAATCGAATGAAGCAATGCGCGCGGCGCCAGCCCTGCGAGGTCTTCGACGGGGTGCGCACCAAAGGAAACTCCGATCGAATCAACTCCTGCGTTCTGCGCCATGAGGAGATCGTGCGTGGTATCACCGATCATGACCGTCCTTTTCGGCTCGGTGACCAGTTGATCCATCAGCTCAAGAAGCATTGCGGGATTCGGCTTCGAAAACGTTTCGTCCGCAGTCCGTGTTGCGTGGAAGTAGCCGCCGAGCCCCGATGTCTCCAAGGCACGAGTCAATCCAACGCGGCTTTTACCAGTAGCCACCGCCAGCGTCCGCCCCTGAGCGCGCAGGTCCCGCAGCAAGCTCTCGACGCCCGCGAAGGGTTCGAGCTGCTGGTCGCCCGCGAAGTAGTGCAAGCGATAGCGCTCTGCCAGTCGTGGGTAGTCGCTGGGATCGAGGTCGGGTAGGACCGCGGCTAGCGCATCCCTGAGAGAGATCCCGATCACATAACTGGCCTGTTCGCGCGTGGGAATGCGCAGACCAAGATCGCCCGCTGATGACTGGATCGCTCGCACGATCAGCGCCGTCGAATCCATCAGCGTACCGTCCCAGTCGAAGACGATCAGGTCGTAACTACGTTCCATAGTCGCTTTTTTCCGTTTCATCGAGCCGCATCACGAAAGCGGCAAGCTCAGGAGGGAGGGGCGCAGAAAACGCCAGCGCTTCATCGCTGATCGGGTGCGGCAGCGAAAGGCTTGCGGCATGGAGAAACATGCGCTTGAGCCCCTCCTTCTGCAGCGCTTTGTTGAGCGCAAAGTCGCCGTACTTGTCATCGCCAGCAAGCGGAAAGCCAAGGTGCGTCAGATGCACACGAATCTGATGGGTGCGCCCTGTCTTGATCTGCACCTCCACAAGCGAAAACCGCTCCCAGCGCCTGACCAGCCTAACGATCGAATGCGCCGTCTTGCCACGCTCCTTGTCCACCGTCACCCGCCGCTCGCCCTCCTCGGTCAAGTACTTGGTCAGCGCAAGCCGGATATGCTGCACCGGATTAGGCCAACGCCCCTTCACCAATGCAAGGTAACGCTTCTCGACTCCACCCTCGCGCAGCAGGTCATGGAGTTTTGTGAGCGCCGCCCGCTTTTTGCCGATCAGCAGGATTCCCGACGTCTCGCGATCAAGCCGATGGGCCAGTTCGAGAAAACGTGCCTGCGGACGCTGGCGACGCAGTTGCTCGATAACACCAAACGACACGCCGCTACCGCCATGAACCGCGGTCCCCGCCGGTTTGTCAATGACCAGCATCGCCTCATCCTCGAACAGGATCGGGAATTCGCGGCCAGGAATAAATTCCACCGACTTTGCCTCAGCCAGCCGCAGTGGAGGAATGCGCACCTCGTCACCTGCCTTGAGCCGGTAGGTTTGATCAATTCGCCCTCGATTGACCCGGACTTCACCACTGCGAAGGATCCGGTAGATCAGACTTTTGGGTGCCCCCTTACAGACGCGTATGAGAAAGTTGTCAATCCGCTGTCCGGCGTCCTGTTCGTCAATCAGAACCCGCTGAACGGAAGGCGCCGAGTTTTTGCCTTGCAGCACCATGTTGAATATACTGCCGAGGTTATTCCGGTCCGTTTGTACGGGTCGTGTGGCACAGATTGCCTGCACGAACCGGGACAGTACAGCGAGCCCCGCTCCCGGGAGAGCACCGAAACCAACCACCGCTTGAGCACAAAAGCTCGCGATGGTACCCAAAAACACCACTTAGTTGGCGCACTAGCACGCAGAACAAGGCGCCCTGAGGTTTGGCCAGCGAGCCAGGCAGCAGGACACCAAAAACGAATCCCGCTACTCCTTTTGCTCCGAACCCTTGCATGACAGCGTTCCCAACAATCTGAGTTAAACCGTCCGCAACCGACGGTGCGCGGTTCGTTCTGCCTGCTCGAAGCGCAGGGGAACGCCACACGATGAAGCGCATGCTTTTCAATGCGACGCAGGCCGAGGAATTGCGCGTCGCGATCGTAGACGGTCAGAAACTGATCGATCTCGATATCGAATCGGCCGCCAAAGAACAGCGGAAAAGCAATATCTACAAAGGTGTTGTCACGCGCATCGAGCCCAGCCTCGAAGCAGCCTTTGTCGACTATGGCGCCGAGCGCCACGGCTTTCTGCCATTCAAGGAAATCTCCCGCTCCTATTTCCGCGAAGGCGTCGAGGCCTCGCGCGCCCGCATTCAGGACGCAATCAAGGAAGGTCAGGAACTGATCGTCCAAGTGGAGAAGGATGAGCGCGGCAACAAGGGGGCTGCGCTGACCACTTTCGTCTCGCTTGCGGGCCGCTACCTCGTCCTGATGCCGAACAATCCGCGCGGTGGCGGTGTCTCGCGCCGTATCGAGGGCGACGAGCGCGCAGAACTCCGCGAAGCGCTTGAACAGGTTGAAATCCCGCAGGGGATGAGCCTGATCGCGCGCACCGCTGCAATCGGCCGTACCTCTGAAGAACTGCAGTGGGACCTTAACTACCTGACCCAATTGTGGAAAGCAATTGATGGTGTCGCCAAGGCGCAAAACGGCCCACTGCTGATCTATCAGGAGGGCAGCCTCGTCATCCGCGCGATCCGCGACTATTTCTCTGCCGACATCGGCGAACTGCTCATCGACACTGACGATGTCTACGAGCAGGCCAAGCAGTTCATGGCTCACGTGATGCCGGGCAGCGTCCACTGTGTCAAACGCTATCGCGATGATGTACCCCTGTTCTCACGCTTCCAGATTGAGCACCAAATCGAATCGGCCTACTCGCGCAACGTGAGCCTGCCATCGGGCGGTGCCGTGGTCATTGACCATACCGAAGCACTCGTTGCGGTCGACGTGAACTCCGGCCGCGCAACCAAGGGTCAGGACATCGAAGAAACGGCGCTCAAGACGAACCTCGAAGCCGCCGACGAAATCGCCCGCCAGCTTCGCCTGCGCGATCTCGGCGGCCTCATCGTCATCGACTTTATCGACATGGAAAACCCGCGCAGCCAGCGGGAAGTCGAAAACCGCCTGCGCGATGCGCTGCGCCATGACCGCGCCCGCGTCCAGACGGGCAAGATCAGCCGCTTCGGCCTGCTGGAACTTTCCCGCCAGCGCCTGCGCCCCGCCCTTGCCGAGACCAGCTACATCACCTGCCCGCGCTGCACGGGCACCGGCCACATCCGCTCGACGGAATCGGCCGCGCTGCACATCCTGCG
>JAVBUM010000040.1:0-5392 GCA_031555325.1 Niveibacterium sp.
GTTGACACCAAAGCAAAAAGCCCAGTCCGAAGACTGGGCTAAGTGCTTGATTCCTTTGGTGGCCAGAGGCGGAATCGAACCACCGACACGCGGATTTTCAATCCGCTGCTCTACCAACTGAGCTATCTGGCCAACGAGTCCGCAAGTATAGCAACGATTTCCAATAAGTCAAATTTTATATCCACTGCGAATTGCCACGCCTTTCAGCCCAATCAGGTACGAGGGCGGCGCCAGTCTGGCTGCTGGAACAAGGTCTCCGCAAACCAATCTCGCGCACTGTACCTGAAGCAAAAAACGCCTCCCGTTTCCAAGAGGCGTCTGTAAGAAAAACTTCCCTACGCCGTATCAGTGCGCGGTTGCCTTTGCTGCGAGGATGCCAGTGTTCTGGCGGACGTAGAGTTCATCCCACATCTCTTCCGCGCGCTTATCGCGATACAGCAGCGAACCGATAATCACTGCGAGGAAGCCCAGCGGGATCGAGAACAGGCCCGGATTCTTGAGCTCGAAGAGCGGCTTCTCAAGGCCAACGAGCGAGGTGGTCTGGCCCTCGAACTTCTTGAGATCGTCATGAGCCTTGGCCACGGCACGGTCGAGCGCGATGGACTGCTTCGTCGCTGCGTCAGCATTCCCACCGGCTGCCACCTGAGCAATCGCTTCACGCTTGGCGGCTTCACCGTCGAGCACCTTCTGCGCGGTAGCCTTCATCTGCAGCGGGTAGGTCATGTTCGGCGAGACCAGCACCAGCGTGATCGCGACCAGCGTACCGATGATCATGCCGGCCATGATGCCGCCGGTGTTGCAGCGCTTCCAGTACAACGTCATGAGAATGCACGGGAAGTTTGCCGACGAAGCGACCGCGAAGGCGAGCGCCACCAAGTGGGCGACGTTCTGGCCCTTGGCTGCGATGCCGATGACGATCGAGATCGCACCCACGGCAACCGTGGCGATACGCGCAGCGCGGACCTGTTCGGCGTTGGTCGCATGACCACCTTTGATGACGCCAACATAGAGATCGTGCGCTACGGCCGAAGCCGACGCCAGCACCAAGCCTGCAACCACCGCAACGATCGTGGCGAAGGCCACAGCCGCGACGAAGGCGAGCATGAAGTTGCCGAAGAAACTGTCACCACCGCCACCGAGGAACTGCGCGAGCAGCGGCGCGGCCATGTTTCCGCCGGCATCCACTTCCTTGATCATCGACGGACCGACCAGGATCGCGCTGCCCATGCCGAGGAAAATCGTCAGCACATAGAAGCCACCGATGATCGCCATCGCCCAGATCACAGACTTGCGTGCTTCCTTGGCAGTCGGCACGGTAAAGAAGCGCATCAGGATGTGCGGCAGGCCGGCTGTACCGAAGACCAGCGCGAGGCCGAGCGAGATCTGGTCAATCGGTGCCTTGAAGTACAGGCCTGGCTCAAGGAAGCGTTGGCCCAGTTCAGCGGCGGACATGTTCTTGGCCGGATCGCCGAGCAGCGAAGCCACTTGCATCTGAACCTTCGGGTCGGCGGTGACGGCGCTCAGGAAGCCTGGCAGGCTGAAGCCGTACGGCGCCCACACGAGCGCGACGAGCACGAGCGACGCAATCACCAGCAGCACGGCCTTGATGATCTGCACGTACGTGGTGGCGACCATGCCGCCGAAGAGCACGTAGGCAAGCATCAGGATACCGACAGTGATCACTGACACTTCGTAGTCGATGCCGATCAGCGTCTTGACCAGCACGCCACCGCCCACCATCTGCGCAGTGAGGTAGAAGGTCGACACGGTGATCACCGACAGGGCTCCGACGATCCGCGTCTTCTTCGGGTCGTTCCGGTAGGCAAGGATGTCGGCGAGCGTGTATTTGCCGATGTTACGGCACGGTTCAGCGATCACCAGCAGCACGGTAATGTACGCGACGAGCCAGCCCACCGAGTACATGAATCCATCATATCCGTAGAGGCTGATCAGGCCCGCGATACCGAGGAACGAGGCAGCCGACAGATAGTCGCCCGCAATCGCCCAGCCGTTCTGCAGGCCGGACACGCCACCGCCCGCCGTGTAGAAGTCCGCAGCGGAATGCACGCGCTTGGAAGCGATGTAGGTGACAAACATGGTCAGCCCGATGATGGCCGCGAAGACGCTAAAGGTCAGCCAGCGCCACTCAGGCTTGACCGCGCCCTGTGCGAGCACCGGCCCTGCTGCCAGGACGGCGGCAAGGCCGAGTGCACCAGGCAAGAGTTTCTTGAGTTGCATCGTTACGCTCCAATCCGTTCTGCGTCGCGGACGAGTTCATCCGCCATGGCGTCGAACTCGGAGTTCGCCTTCTTCGAGTAATAGAAAGCGATCCCCCAGGCCACAATGAATTCAGACAGTGCGAACACGAGTCCGAGGTTCAGCGGCCCCATAACCTTGATACTGAAAAGCTCCTGAAAGTAAGCAGCCCCCAGCGGCAGGACAAAGTAGTACACGAGCGAGAAGATCATCAGCCCCATCAGGAAGCCTGTCTTCTTCGCGTGCAGCCGCTGGAACCGCGGGTCGGCGTCGATCGCCGCCCAATTTATCGACTTGGCATTCATGCGGAACCCCCTCCTCCATTTGCGCCGCTTTTGCGGCTTGATTGAAGGCTAGGGGCGTCGACTGACTTGGCTCTTACGGGGTGCTGACGGATTGCTTACGGGGAAGATGCTCTGCCCGGCGCAAACGATGTGACACGCCCCGTCAATTATCGTTTGGATGTCAATGGAGAAACGCCGACAAGCCCGCTCACTCCACGCGCTGAAAAATGGGAGCTGGAAGAGCGCCGGATCGAACGAATGACGCTCGTGCGACAGCATGAATGACAAAGGCTGTCCTGCCTTCGCTAGTGGTGCGCAGCGCATCTTTACGAAACTTTTCACTGAGTGCGTATTGATCCAGAACGCATGCATGGTTTCGTGCCCCCCAGTGCAGCATCAATCACCCTCTCGCCCGCACCACCGTCACACTACACGGCGCCTCCGCAACAATGCGGTCAGCGACCGCCGGCAGCACATTGCGGCCGATCATTTTCGCGGGGGCCGCGCCAATGACAATGTGATCGACAGCGTTGGCCCGCGCATAATTCAAAATTGTTTCTGCCGGATCAGTACCTTCAAGGACATGAAAGCTGACGCGCTCTGCTGGCAAAGCGATCGGCGCAGCCCATGCGCGCAATTGCACGAGCTGTTTCAGATGCACGCGTGGCGCGCTTGTCGCCTCATCAGACGTGCCGAGTGCGGACTGCGCGCGGGTAGCCGTGACACATACGATGCGCGCCGCTGGCATCGCATGTGCGAATCGGGCCACGGCATTTCGGATCGCCTGTTGCTGCAGTTGATTGGTATGGGTGATCGCCACGGCTACCATGATGATCGGCGCAGAGCTGGCGCGACTGGCAGGCGCCACCGCCGGGCCGGGCTCGTAGCCTAGTCCGTGGATCCAGTTGTGTAGCTGCGCCAGAAGGCTGGGCTTGTCGCGCCGGAACGAACGGGGAGACAACTCGACGGTGTCCAGATGCAGGAGGTCGAAGGCGAGCTGTGCAGCATTCTGGTAGCGCCGGTCCGCCTTGACTTCAAGGCATCGATAGATGATTTCCTGCAGAGCCGGCGGCAAATCCGGGACGATTGCGCGCGGAGGGCGTGGTGAGCGTGTAAGACGCTTGCGCAGGCCCGCAGGCGATGTCGGTGAACCAAAGGGAAGTTTGCCGGTGCATAGCTGATACAGAATCACGCCAAGGGCAAAGATGTCGCTGCGCGCATCGTCCCGGGCTCCCAGCACCTGCTCGGGCGAGATGTACGGCGCCGATCCGAGCGGGCGCCGGAACGCTTCGGCGAGCAGATCCGGCAGATGTGCGTGATGCGCGAGCCCAAGATCGATCAGCACCGCACTGCCATCGGGCCGGACCATGATGTTGGAAGGCTTCAGGTCGAGGTGAATGACCTCGCGCTGATGCAGCATCTGCATCGCATGCGCCGCAGCAACAATCAACGCACAGGCCTCCGCGACAGACAGCGGTGCCCGCTTGACTGCCACATGCAGTGTCGCCCCCTCGATCCGCTCCATCACAAGATACGGACTGCACGCAAGGTCACCCACTGCGTAGAGCTTGGGCACCGGACCGCCGCCAAGCGCTTCGAGGATCATTTGCTCGACTTCAAAGCTGACGATCGTGGCGCCGGTTTCACCCTGCCCAAACCGCGGCACCTTCATGACAGCCGGTCCGGGCAAATCGGCGCGCGACACCGCATGAATCGATGCCATGCCACCAGAATGCAGGCGCGACTCGATCCGGAAACCATCCAGTTGGGTGCCGGGCTCGAGTTCGCCCACAAGCATCAGAGGAAGCCTTCGACGAGCATCGCAAAACGCTCCGGCAAGCCCGCGGCACGGATCTTTCGCGCTGTGGCTGCGACATCGTACTGAACGCGATACCAAGTGAGCCGCGACTGCTCGGAATCGAAGATCGCGTACCAAGCGCCGGTGAGTCCATCACGCGGCTGTCCGCAGGAACCAATGATCGCCAGCCATCGCCTGTGCGGAGAGATCGGAATCGATATCCCTTCCTTGGGTACGAAAGGCAAGAAGCGACCGTCGCTGCCAGCAAAATACAAAGCGGGGTCGTGGACATGCCCGCAGAATACATATGACGTGTGCGCTGCATCGAGGCTTGCTTGCGCGTCAGATGAACCGATTACGTAATCGAACGCCGCGGGCTCCAGCGCGCTGCCGTGTACCCAGGTTGCATCGCCATCGATCTGCAGTAAGGGCAGCGCTTCGAGAAACGCGCGATGCGCCGTCGACAGGCGCGGCTGCGTCCACAGGATCGCCATCAACGCTTCATCGTTCATACCGGTGTCGCCATAGACCGCCGCCGCGTCGTGATTCCCCATGACCGCGCCGCGCAGGCGGTTACCGAGCCCCATGATGCGGTCCAGCACCGCTTCGGGATCCGGTCCGTAGCCAACGAAGTCACCCAGTACGGACACGCAATCCGCACCTCGCCCAAAAGCATCCTCAAGGCAGGCATCGAGTGCTTCAATGTTGCTGTGGATATCGGCGAGCAAGGCGATCTTCATAGGAGAAGCCGGGACGCGGGCCCGGCGAGCTGGCGAAATCTAACTCGACCTTAGAACCTGTTCACGATCTTTTAAGCAGGAGTGCAAGGAAGGCGAGGTGGATGAACTGCAAGCTGGTATTGAGCTTACGTTCGCAGTTTTTCCATAGGCGGCGACATTTCTCGATCCAGGCAAAGGATCGCTCGACGACCCAGCGCTGGGGCATGACGGCAAAGGTGTGCAGCTGACTGCGCTTGGCGATGTGAACCGTGGCGCCAAGCAGTTTTTCAACGGCTTGCGCAAAGGGCTGGCCGACATACCCGCCATCGACCAGG
>JAVBUM010000054.1:0-7112 GCA_031555325.1 Niveibacterium sp.
TCTGCGCACCGCCCGTATGCAGATCGAGCTTGATATTGACCCGCGCCGCGGGCACCTCATTCTGGAAACTCTCAGCCATTGTTATCCCTTGTGTTCCTGGTCGAACTGGCGTTGACGTGAATGCGGATCCGAAGATCCGCATGGTTTGGCCCCCTTCTCCTCCGGGTGCCGCAAGGAAGCACTACGTACCTCAAACCCCAAAACGTGCCAAGCAGAACCTCCACCGTTCTAGATGGAATGTCCGCAAATTCGGCAACAATAAGATGTGGAGCAAACGCCTCTTTTTTGTCGTTTGCGAGGGCCACCCTTTTTATGCCAAATGCCCGCTTGCGCCGAAACGGCGTAACGGCGTAACGGCACGACAAGGATGGAACGCGATCGCGGATGAAACTCTATAAACCCTTGTGGGCAGAAGGGGCCTTGCTATTGCCCCAGCAATTCCAGCAGCAGGCCCAGTGGATCGAGACATTTGTCACGACAACCGCTTCGATGACCTCGCCCAATCCGTGGGGCGTGACGTCGCTCGCCTGGGATCTGGCTGCGCTGTCGATCGGGAAGGCAAGGCTGCAGCACTTGGCGGTGAGGCTTCCAGATGGCACCTGGATCGATGGTTCGCGCGGAGAGCCACTCCCGCCCGCCCGCGACCTGTCCGAGGTACCCGCCGACATTCAGGCGGTGGCACTCCTGATCGGCGTGCCATTGCTGGACCCGACCGGGAACAACTGCGACGCGCAGGGCGCCGCCGTTGCGCGTGCCCGACGGTTTGTTGCGACCTACGAGGCGGTTCCCGATCTGCTGGGCGACGGCACGGCTGAAATTGCGGTCGAGCGACTCAACGCGCGGCTGATCTTCGATTTCGAACCGCATGCCGACTTCGTGTGTTGCCCGATCGGTCGGCTCGTGCGCGATGCGCGCGGAGAATTCCGTCCGGATGAACACTGGATTCCGCCCTGTCTGACCCTTGCGGCCAGTCCGCCATTGATGGATCTGGTCGAGCGCCTGAGCGAAATCATTCTCGCCAGAAGCGAACAACTGTCGGCGCGCCGCGCGCAGCGCAACCAGAACCTGGCCGACTATTCGGTTTCCGACATATCGCTCTTCTGGCTGCTCAACTGCATCAATGCGGCGTGGCCACGCCTGCATCATCTTCGACGCCACCCGGCCCAGCATCCGGAGCATTTGTGGCTGGCTCTGGCGCAACTGGCAGGGTCGCTCACGACATTCGCGCTGGACGCCTCGCTCTCGCGCATTCCAATGTACGACCACACACAATTGCAGCGGACTTTCGGTGATCTGGAAACGCTGGTCCGTACGCTTCTCGACACCGTCGTGCCCTCGCCGGTGGTTCCGATTCAGCTTGAGCGCGTGCGGCCAACGCTCTGGCGGGCACACCTGAACGACGAGCGGCTGGTCGAAAATGCCGACTTTTTCCTTTCCGTTCATGCGTCGCTTCCCGGTCACCGCCTGCAGGAGCAATTGCCGTTGGTCTGCAAGGTCGGCTCGCCCGAGGAGATCGAACGCATCCTGAACTCTGCCGTTGTCGGCGTCCCGCTCAAGGCGCTCCAGCGCGTGCCTTCTGCGGTGCCGCTTCGACTGGAAAACCAGTACTTCGCGCTGGACGAGAAAAGCCCAGCGTTCGAAAGCATGTTGCAGGCACGCGCGTGCAGCATCTATGTCCCGGCTTCCATCCCTGAGGCTGTCATCGAATTCTTCGCGGTGCTGCGGACATGAGCGCGAGCCGTCTGGAGGTGTCGATCGGTGCGCTTTTCCGGGATACGGCCACGCAGGTTGCCCTGCTCGCAGGCATGGCCGAAATTCCGGACCCCGTCCGCTGGCGAGAGACCGGAATACGCCTGGTCGAAGCCCTGCAAGCGCGCCTGCATGACGCCGGCCTGCCGCCGCAGATCGCGGACGAGATCCGCTATGCGCAATGCGCGATCCTGGATGAAAGCGCGCTGCGCCGCGTCCCCCAGGCGCATGACCCGGCGCGCAGCACCTGGGAGGCCGAACCTCTTCAGGTCAAGTACTTCGGCAGCTACGACGCGGGCGACAAGATCTATCACTGCATCGAGGCGCTGCTCCGCCAGAGTTCGCCGGAGCCGCTATGCGTCGAGGCCTACCGGCTGATTTTGGGCTTGGGCTTCCTGGGTCGATTTGCGATCGAGGACGATCCGGCGCGCCTGCGCATCATCCAGGCCCTGGAATCCGCGCGGACTTCAGACGTGCAGCCCGACCTGTTGGTGGTGGGCGACCGTGGTGGCTGGTGGCGCCGCTGGCGCGGCATGGGCCCCCTGGGTTGGGCCATGCTGGCCATGGTCATCATGGTCGTGCTGGGAAGCGTCTTGAGCCTTCGTCTGGACGAGCTCGTCGCCGAGATCCATCACACGCTTCAAGGGTAAGCGCGGCATGCCGACGAAGCCGCTTTCGTTTGCCGTCGTGCTGCTCTGGAGCGCATGCCTGCTGCTCGCGCTGGTGCTGCGCTGTCTCCAGCTCACGCCCGTGGAACGCGGTGTCTGCGTGGCCGTGATCGTCGTTGCATCGCTCGGTGCGCTGGTTGTGTACGGGATCTTGCAGCGCCGTCGCCGGCCAGCCTTGCCCGAAGCGATCGCGCAAGCGCTCGGTGCCTTGCCCGCAGGACTGCATCAGGACACCCCGCTGATCCTCTGGCACCTGCCCGGGGAAGTGAGCGCGCAGGCAGTCGTCTATGACGGCAACGCGATCTGGCTCCATGCCCCCGACGCCGAGCAACTCGTGTCGCTTGCCCAAGGTGTGCGCCGCTGGCGCGACCGCGCGCCGGACGCGGCGGTGCTGGCGCTGGCGCCCGCGCGCGGCAAGGATCTGGCCGCTTTGTCTGGCGCCGCGATGGCGTGGCGCCATGCGCTGCGGGAGGCAAAGCGACGGGCAGGCGGCGGGATTTCTTCCTGGCTCGTCCTGTATGCCCCGGCGGATGCGGCCGCTGCGCCGGACACCGAGGTCTGCTGGCGCGGCATCCTGGATGGCGCCGCGAAACGGGCCACGACGCTGGATGAAAACCTCGCACGGCTCATCGCGCAGGCGTATGGAACGGCAAGATCTCCCGTTTTATCTCGCCCGGCGCATCGGGACGCCCGAATGGCAGCCGTCATTCAATGGGCGCAAGAGGAACTCGCGCCGGCCTTTGGTCAGTCACACAGCTTGCGTGAAGAGCGGCTCCACGGCGTACTGATTGGAGAACGGGCGGGGTGCGATCCGCAAAGCCCGCTCGCACGTTGGCTGGCCCATCGCAATGCGCTCGCCCCCATTGCGAGCCCCGAGGCAGGGCACGTCGTAGCGCTACCCTTGGCGATCGTGCCGCAATTGCCCCGCATTCGTCGGCTGCCGTTGCCGATCCGCACGCTCGCACACTTGATCGCCTTGACGGCCTTGGCGATTGCGGCGGCGATGCAGATTTCGGCGGTCCATAACATTCATTTGCTGAACACGCTGCGTGACGATCTGACTGAATACCTTTCAATCTCGTATTCGCAGGCCGACGCCAAGCTAAAGGGGTTGAACCAACTCAAGCAGGACCGCGAGCAACTGCTGCGCTACGCCCACGAAGGCGTGCCGTGGCGCCTGGGTTGGGGGATGTATCGCGGCGAAGGCTTGTTGCTGCCGCTCGGGCAGGCGATCACCGGCTACAGCCCACCCTTGCCGCCACCTGCCGTACTCACGCTCGATAGCCTCGCATTGTTCGCCAGCAATACCGCGCAGCTAAAGCCCGATGCCAACCGCTCGCTCATTGGCGCACTGATCACGATTACTGAAAACCCGGACAAGCGCGTCCTCATAGCAGGCCATACAGACGATACCGGAAACCCTTCATCCAATCAGAAGCTCTCGGAAGTCCGAGCGCTCGCCGTGCGGGACTGGTTCGTGGCGATGTCGAATCTGCCCACATCGCACTTTGCCACACAGGGTTACGGTGACACCCGTCCGCTTGTTTCCAACAACACCCCCGAAAACAAAGCCCGAAATCGCCGGGTGGAAATTACGCTTGTTCCGGATGTTCCGGCTCGTTGACGTAATCGCGCCTGCTGCGCTCGGCAGGTCTCGACAACTTAGGAGAACGATTCATGGCAATTCCCGCATACATGTGGCTGAAGGATGACGGCGGTGCCGACATCAAGGGCTCGGTTTCGATCCAGGGTCGCGAAGGCAGCGTCGAAGTCCTGGAACTTGCACACAGCGTGCACATTCCGACCGACGGCAACACCGGCAAGCTCACTGGCACGCGCGTGCATGACCCACTCGTGTTCTACAAGGAATACGACGCGTCCTCGCCGTACCTCTACAAGGCGGTCACCAGCGGACAGACACTGAAGAGTGTAGAGATCAAGTGGTACCGGATTGATGACGCCGGCAATGAAGTGGAGTACTTCAATACGAAGCTCGACAACGTCAAGGTGGTGGGCGTCTCCCCGGTGATGTACAACATCAAGGACCCTGCGCGCGAGAAGTACAACCACTTGGAGAAAGTGGAAATGCGCTACGAGAAAATCACCTGGGCCTACAAGGACGGCAACATCATTCATTCCGACAGCTGGAACGAAGGCCGCTGAGTTCTCGCCTTCAAGTGGCAAGGGTTGCGGCCTGCCCAACGGCGGGCCGCGATTTTTTTATCACCTGAATTCACTCTGATCATGACCGTGCGCGACCCTGCTCAGCTACTCCGCCATCTGGACTCCTATTGTGCCCGTGCGCTTGAAGCCGCCGCCTCGCTGGCGCAGACGCGCGCTCATGCCGAGATCATTCCGGAACACTGGCTCATCAAGCTCCTTGAGCCAGGCGACGGCGACTTGCCGCTGCTGGTTCGCCTGTATGACCTTGACATGGACGCGATCTGGCAAGGTCTGCTCGGGGGACTCGAACGCCTGCCGCGCGAGCTTCGCGGCAAACCTGGCCTGTCGCGCAGCCTCGTTGCGTGGCTGGAAGAGGCATGGCTGATCGCCTCCCTTCAGGTGAGCGAGCGTCAGATCCGCTCTGCCCATCTGCTTCAGGTGTTGCAGGACCACCCTCATCTGTTGCGCACGCATGACGCCTGGCCACTGCTGACGTTGTCGGCTGTCCAGATCGAAAGGCGCATGCCGCAACTCGATGACGTGTCGGTCGAATGCAATCGGACGCCGCTCTCCGATGGGGCAGCGCAGACAAAACCCGCCGCTGCTGAAGCGCTGCCGGACATGCACGACACGCCGATGCCGCGCACGGCCGGGCCCGCTCCGACCGACGTCCTGCAACGTTTCGCCATTGATCTCACAGCCAAGGCGCGGGCAGGGCAGATTGACCCGGTTTTTGGCCGCGACACGGAAATCCGGCAGATGGTCGACATCCTGGCCCGGCGGCGGAAGAACAACCCGATCCTGGTGGGCGACCCCGGCGTGGGCAAGACTGCCTTGGTTGAAGGGCTGGCTCTGCAGATTTCGACCGGGAAGGTGCCCGCAGCGCTGCGCTCGGTCTCTTTGCTCGTACTGGACCTGGGCTTGCTGCAGGCCGGCGCGGGTGTAAAGGGGGAGTTTGAGCAGCGGCTCAAGAACGTGATCGATGCTGTGCAGGCCTCGCCCACCCCGATCTTGTTGTTCATTGACGAGGCGCACACGCTGATCGGTGCGGGCAATAGCGCGGGTGGAGCGGATGCTGCCAATCTGCTCAAGCCCGCACTCGCACGCGGTGAATTGCGTACGATCGCCGCAACGACGTGGTCTGAGTACAAGCAGTATTTCGAACGCGACGCCGCGCTCGAACGGCGCTTCCAGATCATCAAGGTCGATGAGCCCGACGATGAAGCGGCCTGCCTGATGCTGCGCGGTTTGCAGTCGCGCTACGCTGCGCACCACGGCGTGCACATTCGCGACGAGGCCGTCTTGGCCGCGGTGCAATTGTCGCGACGCTATCTGTCCGGCCGGCAATTGCCGGACAAGGCTGTGGACGTGCTCGACACGGCTGCAGCCCGAGTCAAGGTCAGCCTCGAGGCGCCACCGGCATTGATTGAACAGCTGCAATCCCGCCATGCTGGCCTGGAGACCGAAGTCGCCGCCCTGGAGGCAGACGCCACGCGCGGCGTGCAAGGGCTTGAGGACCGACTTGCGGCGCTCTCCCGCGAACGGACTGCAACCGAAGCCGAGCTGGCAGAACGCTGCGCCGCACACGATGGACAACTGGAGCAGGTGCTCGCATTGCAGGACAGCGGCATAGATGCTGCCACGCAGGCGCGCTTGCGCGCCCGCCTTGCGACGGCCTGGCAAGATCAGGGGCCGTTGGTTTATCTGGAAGTCGATGCCATGACCATCGCTCACGTGGTGGCGGACTGGACCGGCATCCCGGTGGCCTCGTTGCGCAAGGATGACCAGGCAGCCCTGCTTGATCTTGATGTGCGCCTGGCCGAAAGCGTCATCGGGCAACCGGAAGCCATCGAACAACTCACTGCGAGTTTGCGCAGCGCACGCACCGGCCTGACCACGAGTGATGGCCCCACGGGCGTTTTCTTGCTTGCCGGCCCCTCCGGCGTGGGCAAGACCGAAACCGGGATTGCGCTTGCCAACGCATTGTTTGGCGGTAATCGGGCGCTTATCACGATCAACCTCTCCGAATATCAAGAGGCGCATACGGTCTCGCAACTCAAAGGCTCGCCGCCCGGATATGTCGGGTATGGGCAGGGCGGGGTCCTGACCGAGGCCGTGCGCCAGCATCCCTACTCGATCCTGCTGCTTGACGAGGCAGAAAAAGCCCATCGCGATGTGCTCAATCTGTTCTACCAGGTCTTTGACCGTGGCTTCATGAGAGATGGCGAGGGCCGGGAGATCGATTTCCGCAATACGGTCATCCTGATGACCTCTAATCTGGGCAGCGACGTGCTGATCGCACAGCATGACGCGAAGGTGCCGCCTTCCTACGCCGACATGGAAGCCGCCGTGCGGCCGCTGCTAATCGATCATTTCCAGCCTGCGCTGTTCGCCCGCTTTCAGACGCTCCTGTATCGCCCGCTCGATACAGGCGCCCTCCAGCGCATCCTGGATCTGAAGCTCGACAAGGTTGCCAAGCGGCTGAGCACTCACTACGGAACGGTCCTGGAGAGCACCGACGCCGTGCGTGCC
>JAVBUM010000110.1:0-8547 GCA_031555325.1 Niveibacterium sp.
TCTGGCGGAGAGGGCGGGATTCGAACCCGCGTTAGGCTTGCACCTAAACACGCTTTCCAGGCGTGCGACTTAAACCACTCATCCACCTCTCCAAGGTGAGCCGTTGATTATATCGACAAAACCCTGAAAACGCCAAATCGGGAACTTGGATCCTATCAAGATCGGGTATCGGCACCCTAAAGCAGAGAGTTATTGATCCGGCAGGGCTCCCGTACCTATGCGAATCGCATGAATAAATTTTGCTTTTCGGGCGAGCGCTTTCCGTAGGCTATTGATTGTTATGAATCCGGCTTTCGTGGTGAAGCCAAGACTTGCATGCAAAACGCGTAGCTGCGGGTGCCCTGATTGCGAGGCGAGGCGGTGATGGAGATCGTGACGCTGACGGGCCTGAGCTTCCCGACGGTGCGCAAAGCGATCGACCTGTTCATCCAGGGTGACTGGCCGGCGATCCAGCCTGCAGCACGGGGCCGCAACACGGGAGATGGCAGGCGGCTCAGTGCCGAGCAGGAAGCCACGATACGACGCACACCCTGCGACAAGCGTCCCGAGCAGTTGAAGATGGAGTTCTCGCTGTGGACTCGCGCTGCGGTCATGCAACTCATCGAGCAGGAATTAGGCGTTCGCCTGTCGATACACGCCACGGGCCAGTACCTGCGACGCTGGGGTTTTACACCACAAAAGCCTATCCGATGAGCTTATGAACAGCGGCCCGAGGCGGTGCACCAGTGGCTTGAACAGGCGTACCCAGCCATCGAACGCCAGCCAAGGCCGAGGGGGCGAGATCCACTGGGGCGATGGGACGGCACTGGTCGATACTGATGTGTGCGGTCACAGCGATGCGCCACGGGGCAAGACGCCGGTGGCGATGGCGGTGTGCGGCACGCGTGAGAAGCTGTCGATGATTTCCACCGTCACCAACCAGGGGCGTGCCAACTGGATGACCATCGATGGTGCCTTCAATCACGAGCGGCTCATCGAGTTCTTGCAGGTGCTGGTGCAAGAGGGCAAGCGCCGGCAGAAGAAGGTCTTTCTCATTCTGGACAACTTGGGTGTGCATCACTGCAAGCCCGTGAAGGCTTGGCTGGCCGAGCATCGGTGCGATATTGAGGTCTTTTATCTGCCCAGCTACAGCCCCGAACTCAACGCCGATGAGCGGCTCAATGCCGACCTCAAGCAGGCCATCGACTCGAAGGTGCCTGTACGCACGAAAGCCAAGCTACGCGCAGCGGCCGACGTGCCTATGCAATTGATCACCGCCAATGCCCAACGGGTCCGATCCTACTTCCAGGACCCGATCGTCAAGTACGCCGCATGAAAACTTCATCGTGCCGGATCAATAGGCACGAGTGATTTTTTGGTGATGAGTTTGGCATGCGACGGAAATGGGTGCGTCAGGTTGCAGTGCTGCGTTGAGCATGTCGAGGAAGACTCGCGTCTTGGCTGGCATGAGGCGGCGGCCCGGCAGCATCGCCCAGGCGGTGGTGGGTTCCATTTCCCATTCGGGCAGGAGATGCACGAGGCGGCCGGTCTGCGTGAAGGGGTTGGCGAAGCGCTCGGTCAGCACCGCGATGCCGCCGCCTTCGAGTGCGATGTGCATCAGCAGACCTACCGAGTTGGCCTTCAATTGCCCGGTCATCGGGATGTCGAGGTATTGGCCGTTGCGTTGCAGGCGCCACGACAGGGTGTTGCCGTCACGGCCGCGGATCTGCAGGCAGGCGTGGCTTGGGAGTTCGTCCGGATGCGTTGGCATCCCGTGTTGTTCGATGTAGGTCGGCGCGGCGTAGAGATAGGTGCGGATTTCGCACAGCTTGCGTGCGACGAGTGTTGCGTCATCCGACAGGCTGCCCATACGGATGGCCAGATCGAAACCTTCGCCCAGGAGGTCGACCCGGCGCGGCGATAGATCGAGATCCAGCGAGATAGCCGGATAGCGTTGGATGAAGGTGGCGAGCATTTGCGGCAGAAGGATCTCCGCAAAGTCGTTTGGCATCGAAACGCGCAGACGACCACTGGGCTCGACCTGGCGATGCTGTGCAAGCGCTTCGGCAGCATCGACTTCTTCAGCAAGCCGGTGTGCGTGATCGAGCAGTGATTCGCCGAACTCGGTGAGGGTAAGTTTGCGCGTGCTGCGCAGGAACAGTCGTTCGCCGAGCAGCCCCTCAAGGATGGCTATCCGCCGTGAGACAGTGGACTTGGGGAGGCCTGCGCGCTCGGCACCGCGACTGAAGCTGCCAGTCTCGGCCACGCGGGAGAAGAGCATCAAGTCATTGGGTTCGAGTTTCATAGGCACCGCCGAATTGTTCCATTGGCGGAACAATGTTATCCATTTAATGGGCTTCCGCTATCTCAATGAAAAAAATACAGTGCGCCTACCCCATTCGCAACACACCGAGGAACCGAAGATGAACATCCTGCAAGTGAACTCCAGCGCCCGTGTCCAAGGCTCCCAGTCGACCGACGTCGCGAACAAGATTGTTGCGCGACTGGTTGCGCAAAATCCCGGTGCCAACGTGGTGTTGCGCGACCTATCGAGCAATCCGCATCCGGTCCTCGACGAAGCTACGCTCGGGGCACTTTTCACGCTGCCGGAGCAGCGTACGCCGGAGCAGACCGCCCGCGTGGCGCTTGATGATGTGCTGATCGCCGAGATCCAGGCAGCCGATGCGGTTGTGATCGGCGTACCGATGTACAACTTCGGCGTACCCGCGCAGCTCAAGAACTGGATCGATGCGATTGCTCGCGCCAAGGTGACTTTCCAGTACACCGAGAGCGGACCGGAAGGCTTACTCAAGGGTAAAAAGGTGTATTTGGCGCTGGCCCGCGGCGGCAGGTATCGCGATACCCCAGCGGATACGCAACTACCGTTCCTGAAAACTGTTCTGGCCTTTCTTGGCCTGACCGACGTGCAGCCCGTGTTTGCCGAAGGTCTGGCCATGGGCCCGGGAGTTGCTGCCGAGGCGATTGCTGCGGCTGAGGCTGAAATCGAAGCTCTGATCTGAAGAGGATGGGCTTTCAAACCTGCGCTGCTTCACGGTGGGCGGCGCAACCCGACGGAGAGAGAAAGTGACTACGAGTATCAAGCATGAAAGCGTGACGCGTTCGCGTGAAGTCGAACGCTTGGTTGCTGGTGTGCTGACTTCCGACGGCGCTGGCGTCAAGCTCACGCGGGTTCTGACTCAGCCGCTACAACGGCGCCTGGACCCGTTCCTGATGCTCGATGCCTTCGGCTCCGATAGCGCGAACGACTACATCGCTGGGTTTCCAGACCACCCGCACCGCGGATTCGAGACCATCACCTACATGCTGGCCGGTCGCATGCGACATCGCGACAGCGCGGGCCATGAAGGTTTGCTTGAGAACGGTGGCGTGCAGTGGATGACAGCCGGGCGTGGAGTGATTCACTCAGAGATGCCAGAACAGGAAGAGGGCCGCATGGAAGGTTTCCAGCTCTGGCTGAACCTGGCTGCCAAGGACAAGCTGTGTGATGCTTGGTATCGCGACATCCCGAGCAGCAAGGTTCCGGAGGTGACGACGGATGCCGGCGTGATGGTGCGCGTGATCGCGGGTGCTTCGCACGGAGTGGAAGGTGCAATACGGCGCGACACCACCGAACCGCTCTATCTCGATGTGCATCTGACGCCGGGCAGCAGCTTCGAGCAGGCGATTCCAGCAGGACACAACGTCTTCCTCTACGTGTATCGCGGCGAGGTGGCAGTGGGAGAGAACAAGGAGCGCGTCGCCGAACGGCGCATGGCAATCCTCGCCAACGATGCCGGTGCGGATGGGGTGAGGATCGGTGCCTGTGGCGATGCACGGTTGATCCTGATCGCTGGTAAGCCGCTCAATGAGCCGATTGTGCAGTACGGCCCGTTCGTCATGAATTCGCGCGAAGAGATCGAGACCGCACTGGATGACTACAGGTTCGGTCGCCTCACGGCGTAAGTCTGGTTGTATGTGCCGAAAAAGCCCGTCCAAAAAAGACGGGCTTTTTTGTGCGTACCAATCATGCCTTGATGTTGGATTCGATCCAGTCTGCGAAGCGCTGGCCAAAGTTGGAGAGAAAGTCACGTGTGCCTGCGTTGGTGAGCTTGCCTGCGTCATCGAACAGCGCACCTGCGTTGCCGACATAGGCTTCCGGCTGCTGCATGACCGGAACGTTGAGGAAAACCAGCGACTGGCGCAGGTGGTGGTTGGCACCGAAGCCACCAATCGCGCCGATCGAAGAACTGATTACGGCCCCGGGTTTGCCGTCGAACGAATTTTTCCCATAGGGCCGGGAGGCAATGTCGATTGCGTTTTTCAGTACACCAGGTACGGAGCGGTTGTATTCCGGGGTGACGAACAGCACCGCATCGGCAGACCGGATTGTGTTGCGCAACGCCTGCCAGTCTTCCGGCGGATGGGTATCAAGATCCTGGTTGTAGAGCCCGAGATGGCCGATTTCCACGATTTCGAGCTTGAGTGATGAAGGCACCAGCTCGACAAGTGCGAGCGCGATCTTCCGGTTGAACGATTCTTTGCGCAGGCTTCCCACGAATACGGCGACACGGCGAACTGGACCCATGGCGGTTTTCCTTTGAGGTGGGCTGACCGGATGAATGACATGTCTCGCCCGAAATCGTTCCGGGGGCATGTTTGTCGCGACACTCCTGTGTGGGACTCCGTTCCTGGCACTTGGTATACAGTGAGAAGTTTCGGATTCGCGCATTGCGGGTCCAGCGCGTGCCGTTGCTGGCGTGGCAAGCGGCGGGCGTTCCCGAGGTGCATCGCTTGCTGGTTCTTCCCGGCGTAACGGGCGATGTGGTTTGTCCCCGAGAGGAGTACGCATGATGCGCTTCATCCAGCACGGCCCCGATCCCGGACCCGACGCCATGCGTCTGGTTGAAGGACCGATGCCGACGCCCGGTCCCGGCGAAGTCTTGATCGAATCCCGCTGGATTGGCGTCAATCGGCCCGATGTCTTCCAGCGCATAGGCGCCTATCCGCCGCCGCCGGGTGCCTCGCCGGTGCTCGGACTCGAAGCGGCCGGGCGGATTGTGGAAGTCGGCCCTGGCGTGAGCGAGTGGCGCCCAGGAGATCTCGTGACCGCGCTAACGCCGGGAGGCGCTTACGCCGAGTACGTGGTTGCATCGGCCGGTCAGGTGTTACCGCTACCCGTTGGCATTGGACTGCGCGAAGCCGCATCGCTGCCGGAGGCATGGTTCACCGTCTGGGCCAACGTCGCTCAGCTCGGGCGGTTGGCCGCAGGTGAACGCCTGCTGGTGCACGGCGGATCGAGCGGCATCGGTTTGGCCGCGATCCAGCTCGGCAAGCTTCTTGGTGCCACCGTGTATGCCACGGCAGGTACCACCGAAAAGTGCGAAGCCTGCCGCGTGCATGGGGCGGACGTTGCAATCAATTATCACGAAGCCGACTTTGTGGAGGTCGTGAAGAGCCTGGGTGGTGCCGATGTGGTGCTGGACATGGTGGGGGGCAGCTACATTCCTCGTAACGTCTCTCTGTTACGCCCTGACGGGCGGCTCGTAATGATCGCGTTCCTCGGTGGCGGGCGCGCCGAGCTCGACTTCCGCCATGTCATGGTGAAGCGGCTGACAATCACCGGCTCCACGATGCGTCCGCGCACCGACGCCGAAAAGACGGCATACCGGGATGCCTTGCGTTACCACGTCTGGCCTGCGTTCGCCGACGGGCGTGTGCGTCCCTGTGTACGGGCCGAGTTTCCGCTCGCACACGTGGCCGACGCGCACCGATTGATGGAAAGCAGCGCGCATATCGGCAAGATCGTGCTTCGCGTTAGGGACGATTGACGGCGGAGCAGGCGTTCGGATTTGGGCCTGGCGCAAGCTGGGTCTTCGCATTGGCTCCGTCAAATATTGTCAGATCGGCTTGACGCACATGGGTGCTTCCAGTGACCGTATTGGTCCTTTTTTCTTGGGTGCGAGTGGTTTGAACGAGAGTTCCCAGATTCGTCGTGTGGGCATCCTCGGCCTGATCTGGCCACTGATCTGCGCTTCGGTGCTCCAGGCCTTGCTGGTTGTGGTCAGCCTTGATGTGCTGGCTTCGGTTCGGGCGTATGTGAGTGGGCTGAGTTCGTGGTCGCAGGGACAGCAGGCTGCGGTGCATTCGCTGGAGCGGTATATCGCGACGGGTGATGAAAAATACTTTGAACGCTACCGTACAGAACTCGCAGTACCGCTTGGTGATCGCATTGCACGATTGGCGATGGAAAGCGAGCCATTCGACCGTGGGCGCGCTATCGAGGGGTTGGTTGCCGGCGGCAACGCACCTGAGGACATTCCGCGGCTGATCCGGTTGTTCCGCTATCTCGGTGAATTTGGACACTTTCGCCAAGCGATGGAGGTTTGGCGCGACGCTGATGGTCCGCTGATCGAACTTGACACTCTGGGTAACCGGATCCACGACGTCATGCGTCGGGATGCGGCGACACTGAAGGAGCGGCGCAACTGGCAGGAGATGGTCGATGCGATCGACTCGCGGCTCACCCCAACGGCCAACGCGTTTGTCGGTGAGCTTGGCCGTGCGGCGCGACGGATCCAGGCGGTGCTGGTCGCGTTCAATATTATTGCTGGCGCTGGACTGATTCTCCTTGGCATGGCTGCCGCCCGCACCCTGTTGCGGCAGCGCCAGCGTGTCGAGGCAGTGCTCGCCAGCGAACAGCAACGTGCTTCGACCATGCTGGCATCGATTGGCGATGCCGTTATATCGATCGACGACCTTGGTTGCGTGCGTTACATGAACGCTGCGGCTGAAAGCCTGATCGGGAGGACCTGCGGGGAGGTCATGCGGCTGCCGGTCTCGACCTTGTTCAGGTTGTTCGATGAGGAAACCGAGGTCCGGGACGAAGCGCTGGTGGCCATGCTGTTGCCGAGCGGTCCAAGCACGCCTGCGATGCTGGAACTCCATCGCAAGGATGGGGGGCGCGTCGCGGTATCGCTGGTCGCTGCACCGTTGCGCGTGGGTTCGCTCACGACAGGCGCTGTCCTGGTGTTCCACGACATGACGCGCGAGAAACAGTTCGTTGCCGACCTGACGTGGCAGGCGAGTCACGACGCATTGACCGGGCTGGTTAACCGGCGGGAGTTCGATGTTCACTTGCGCCGCGCGATGAGCCGGCTCGATACCCACGGTGGCCAGCATGCGCTCATCTATATCGACCTCGATCAGTTCAAGGTCGTCAATGACACCTGCGGCCATGATGCAGGTGACCAGTTGCTATGCCAGATGTCGGCGCGCCTGCAGCGATGCCTGCGAGCACGTGACACGCTTGCTCGGCTGGGCGGCGACGAATTCGGCGTACTGCTTGAACAATGCCCCCCCGATGCTGCGTTGCTTGTGGCGGAAAAGCTGCGGCGCTCGGTCGAGGAGCTGCACTTCAACGCGGGGGGGCGTGGTTTCACTATTAATGCATCGTTCGGCCTCGTCATACTCGAACCGAATATCTTCAAGCCGGACGAGGCGATGCGTGCTGCCGATCTGGCGTGCTATCTCGCCAAGGAAAAGGGTCGCAACCGGATCCAGATTTACAGCAGTGAGGACGCCGAGCTCTCCAGCCGCGTCGTCGAAATGTTGCAGGTCCAGGAGCTTCGCCAAGCACTCAAGGAAAACCGGTTTCTACTTTATGCGCAGCCTGTAGTGCCAGTGCCTGCGGGGCAGGGGGAAGCCACGCGCGTGGAGTTGCTGCTGCGCCTGATCGACGGCTCCGGGCGCGTAGTACCGCCTGGGGGCTTCCTGCCGGCTGCCGAGCGCTTCGGTTTGATGCCCCAGATCGACCGCTGGGTGGTGCGAAATGCAGTGGCGATGCTTGGCGAGCACTGCCAGCGCGACGGACTGCCGATCGAGTCATGCGCGATCAATCTTTCCGGCGCTACGATCGGTGACAGTGAGTTTCTCGATTTTGTCCGCCAAATACTGGATGAGTACAAGGTCGATCCCAGGACGATCTGCTTTGAAGTGACCGAGACGGTGGCGGTAAAGAACTTCGTCTTGGCCGAGCAGTTCGTCGAAGCGCTTCAGAGCATCGGCTGCCGGTTTGCGCTGGACGATTTCGGCGCCGGTATGAGCTCGTTTACCTATCTCCGTCGTCTGCCGGTTGACTATGTGAAGATTGACGGCAGCTTCGTGAAGAATATGCTCAGCGATTCGATCTGCTACGCGATGGTCGAGATGATTACCCGCTTGGCCCACCTGATGGGCAAGCGCACGATCGCCGAGTTTGTCGAAACCACGGACCTTCTAGAGGCGCTGGACCGGCTTGGCGTCGATTATGCACAAGGCTATGCGTTTGGCCGGCCGCAGCCGTTCGCGGCGTTGCAGGCTGGAGCCCCGGCCACGACCAGTCGGGAAGGCTGATCCTGCACCGCGAACTGACATAAGAGGCCACCGACAACTAGTGGCCTGTAACGATTGATTCGGGAGTAATTCGCCGTGTTGGATCGAAGTACTTCCATTTCACGGGTTTGGGCTGCTCGTTGTATTTGCGGATGTAGCGCATGAGCTTTCGCTTCAGATCGGCCACTGAGGTGAACA
>JAVBUM010000086.1:0-39232 GCA_031555325.1 Niveibacterium sp.
ACCAGACATCCACGCAACTCAAGTGCCTCGAGCAAAGCCTTGGCACCGTCCAGGTCGCAGCCCTTGCTCCCGACTTGATGCTGCGCCAGCGTCAGGCCGGCCTCGGTGGCAAAGGCGCTGACCAGGTGGATCGGATTGGCGTCCTTGCGCTGCGCGCCACGCAGGCTCTTGCCGTCGATCGCCACCTGGCCCAAGGCAGACAATACTTCGCCGACCCAGTCGGTGAATACGGTCGCGAAGACCTTCGGATCGAGCAGATGAAACACCCGATTGAGCGTGTCATGCGAAGGCAGGCCATTCTTCAGCGGCAGGAAGCGACGCAACCACGGTTCCTTGAATTCGGCCCAATCGGCGATATCGACGAACAGCGCATAGGTCACGATGACCAGGATCTTCGTCAGCTCATACGCCACGCGACCGCGTCGCGGGTCTTCGATGATCGAGAAGTGCTCCACCAGGTTCCTCGGCATGATCGGCCCAAAAAACAGAGGGGACGATTTTTCGACGCCGTTCACAAGCTCCGCGGCAAAATCCTCATCACTGCACGGTCCTCCGCGAACCATGACAAATAGGCGCGATCGCCCTGCTGTATCTCCGGACACCGCCTCACCCTTGAGTTGGTGAACCGGCCCCGCGGCGGAACTCGCGTGGTGCGCGATAGTTCAGCGCGCTGTGGGGATGAAACTCGTTGTAGTGCTCGAAGGCGATAGCCAGATTTCGTATCGCAGTCGGCGCATCCGGTTTGGGCATGAAGGTGATGTAGTCGCGTTTCATGGTCTTCACAAAACTCTCCGCCATGCCGTTGCTTTGCGGACTGCTCGCCGGCGTGGTTAGCGGTTTCAAGCCAATCTCAGCCGCAAATGCCCGCACCCGGCGGCGGCCGTAGCATCGGTGGTTGCGCTCGAAGACCTCAGTCATGGTATAGCGAACGTCGACATACCTGTTGACGATTTCGAACCGGGCTCGATGGTAAAAGTGGGAACAGGGAGAGAGAACTCGCTGATCAACGATCAAGGGACCGGATCTACACTTCAAGAGCACTCCAATCCCATAGATTTTCAAAAAATACTTGCGCATATGCATGTCATCGTCTATAGTTCCCCCTTCAGCAACGCACCCGTAGCTCAGTTGGATAGAGTACCTGGCTACGAACCAGGGGGTCGGGCGTTCGAGTCGCTCCGGGTGCGCCAGAGATTTCAGCAAAAAGCCCAGTCTTCGGACTGGGCTTTTTGCTTTATTACCATAGGCGATAGCTAACGTCTTGCTCGGGATCGTTCGATACGATTGCAGTGTCGGGAAGCTTCCGCAATGATGCTGGAAGCGGATTGCTGGCCTCTACTGCTGGTGCACTCAGTGCAATAGAAAAGCATTGCTGAGGAGCTTGCTGCGCCTGATTGACAAACGGCCTGCATATGACATCCGTCGCTTGGTCGAACGGGTGGTCACAGTCTTGAATACCGAGCGGCGCCAGTAAGAGACGGCAAGCCCCCTTGGTTGATCGGAATGCCCTGCGATCAGCGTGATGCGAGCCGGGCCCTTCGTTTTTCCCACATGTCCGGATCCTCTACCAGCCGGAAACCGATATGTGACGCACTGGTATACGGGTCGGTGCCGCGCCGCGCGCTTGGACGATAGGAAAGACAGAACTCTTCGTTGCAGAGGAAAGAGCCGCCACGCGTCACGCGTTTCGGCGCGTCTACCGGCATGCCGAACTCGGATGGATCGAAGCTGTCGCTTGGGCCTTGCGGATCGACAAGCTCTTTGCCGGTCGCCGCTTCATGCATGAACTGATCGGCGCGGTACCAATCGGCGACCCATTGCCACGCATTTCCGGTCATATCGTGGAGGCCATATCCGTTGGCGGGGAAGGCACCGACTGGACTTGTGCTCGCTGCGTCGGCGGCCTTGGTCAATACGACCGGGAACTTACTTACTTGCTGGCCCTGCCATACGTTGGCCATCTGCTTGCCATTGGGCGCGAATTCGTCGCCCCATGAATAGGTTGCCTGTTCGAGTCCGCCGCGTGCGGCAAATTCCCACTCTGCCTCGGTTGGCAAGCGCTTGCCGGCCCACTTCGCATAGGCCAATGCATCCTCGTACGAGACCTGTACGACAGGATGGTCCTCCTTGCCCTTGATGTCACTGTCCAGCCCCTGCGGGTGGCGCCAGTTTGCACCCGCCACCCATTGCCACCATGGTGCGTAGTCGTCGTATGGCACCGTCTCGTTCGTACCGATGAAGACGAGCGCGCCGGGCGTCAGAAGGCTATTGTCTGGTTCCGGCGTGCCGGGTGGCAGTTGCACCTTTATTGTTTCCCATTCAGCGTTGCGTTCGGCCGTAGTGACATAGCCTGTGTCCGCTACAAAGCGGGCGAACTCGGCGTTGGTCACGTGGTGGCGATCCATCCAGAAGCCATGCACGCGGACTTTGTGTGCGGGCCTCTCGTTGTCCTGCGCCATTTTGCTGTCGCTGCCCATGAGGAATTCACCTCCCGGCACCCAGACCATGTCTTCCGGGCCGGTGGTGCCGTTACCCACGATGACGGAGGGCATTGCCGGGTCTCTATCGCGGGCGAGCACCTTCGGCGCAAGATAGCCACCGCCACCCGCGAATAGCACAAGCGTGCCGAATAGAGCCCAAGCCTTCCAGGGCTTGCGTGCGGGCACGAGCGGCTTTTCCTTTGCTGCGGCATCGAGCGGCAGTTTCCTGTGATCGTTCTTCTTGCTCATTATTTTCTCTGTCTGGGGTTTGCTTAAAGCACCGGTGCCGGACCATCCAAATGCCATGCTGGGGCTCCATGGGTGCCGAGCACGGGATTTGCAGAAGATCTGTCTGCAATGCACCGGGTACTAGGTAGTCGTGCTAAAGAGGCTCAGCCCGTCTGGGGCGCCCGTGCATAAGCGGGTTGCGGTTCGCATGAGTATTTGATGGGGTCCTGCCGATCAGGAACGCGTAGGCAGGGCAATGCCGATGTACGGAACGCGTAGTACGACCGATGTCTTGATCCCCACTTGGGGGCCAGCAAGGTCCCGATTGGCAATTGTGTGAAGCCAGCAATACTGATCTTGGGGCTGGCGTAGCAGACGGATCAAAGCGCCCGCAGTGCGATGACCTTGCCGTAGCAGTCGGTCAGCGGAACCGTCTTCTGGGCTACGCGATGTTCGGTTTTTTGTCGCCAAATCGGCAGGCTCAGCATGGACACGCTGAGGTCGGTAACGTCGAAGCTGTCTCCGAAGGTGGCTAGGATATCCGGCCCCTTCGTGTCTCCCACCGCAGGTTGGGTTACGCCGCGACAGGCAAACGTTCGGGTTGCAGACACGACCCGTGCGCGCCTCATGGGCTTGTGTTCCAGCATGATTCTGTTCTCCGTTGGATTGCCTTGCCGCGTGAGGCGGCTTGTCTGGCCATATTCTTTTTGTTGCGGACTGAGTGGTCTAGCCGATCCGCTCGAAAAGACTACCACATGCCCCGGCTGCTGAGCCCCCTCTCCGATAAGTGGTCAGTAGCTCTGCCCTGGTTCAGTAGAGCGATGCGAAATCGCGACCGATAGGCTGTGGAAGATTGGGTTGAGCTGCTACTGCGTCGAGGAAATGCGTGTCGTCGGCAACGGTCGGTCGGTCGAGCATGATCGGCTGAAGGAGCCGGGATAGGGGGGTGACTGCACGCGATGCAGCTGTTTGCGGGCCGGTGAAGTCGTGCGGCCCTGCGAAGGGTAGGCGTGGGCGCTGTGTGCTGCCGGTTTCATGCAGTTCGTCCAGTGCGAGTGACCAAATGACCTCTGGAAAAGTGTCAGGGGCGATCGCCCTGGAGCGTGTGCGCTCCATGCTGGCAGCAAGCGTGGCGATGTTGGCGAGCGCCTCGTCCAGGGCGTTGGTGGCGTCGCCAAACGAGATGCGTGCGACGTCAGGGTCGCCCGTAGTCTGCTCCAGGAAGAGGCGGCGCAATTTGCGGTTGATGTGGAGTCTTTCGCCAGTGGCGCCGAGCGTCTTCATGGCGCCCTCGGTGCCGAATCGGGCGACACCATTGATCATGACAAGCTGGATCGCGGTTTCCTTCGCACAGATCAGTGTTTCATACGGGTCGCCCTTGCGGCCTGTGATCACCAGGAGGTCTGCATGCCGTCCCGCTTCGAGGCTGCCAAGCCTTTTGTCCCAGCCCAGGATTACGGCGGCTTCACGTGTAGCCATCGCAACAAGATCGCGTGCGGTAAACGAGCCATTCAGCATGTGTTGCGACCAGAGCCATGCAATCTTCAGTTCGCCAAGCAGATTCTTGCTACCGGAAGGTGACCAGTCGCTGCCAAGGGCGATCCGCACGCCAGCGCTGCGGGCAGCGTCGATGCGTGCGGTCCCGCCATAGAGCAGCAGGTTGGAAAACGGCGACCAGACCATCGACCCCCCGTGCGCAGCGAGTACCTCGAAGTCCTTGGCCAGAAGGCCGGCGGCGTGGATGCCAGTGAAGCGGTCGTTGATTGCCCATTGGTCGGGGCCGACCTGCAGCGCCAGGAAATGGCGGCGCGCAATCGAGTCGATCTTGCCGTCCCGCGTTACGCCTTCGGCCAGATGCAACAGCATTTTGCCCTTGGCTTTGGCAAGACGGGCGAGGAAGGATTTCGCATCCTTCGCGTCCACATCAGCAATACGGCTGATGACTTCGGGCAGGGCGGTGTCGTCTGTCTGCTCGACGTTGCGCACGATGCCACGGTAGAAGCGCTGCACGCCCGCATTGCTGTTAAGCATGATGCCCTGGCTGGTTGTCACGCCGCCGAACAGGCACTTGCATTCGACATAGCGCACGAGCGGTGCGAGCAGTGCAGCCTGTCCCTGCGCATCGCGATGGCCACCCATCACCGTCATCGGGCCGCTAATGAGCTTGCGGTAGTCAGGATGGTTCGGCCACTGGCCGCGATGCTCGAACCGCTTTGGAACCGGATTCCAAAGTGGTAGCACGTTGTACGAGAGGTGGTTGTGCAATTCGATGAAGCCGGGATATAGCGTGCCGCGGGTGACGAGCGGCTTCACCGTCTCAAAGCCCGTGGGCGGTAGCGCCTGGCGATCCTGTGCCGCGACGATCATGCTGCCATCGATGTACAGTACTCCATCGTCGAACACACTGAATGCGGTGTTCATTGTCACGATACGACCCGCCAGTGCCAGCTTCGGCCCGCCGAGTGGATCAATTGGCCCGGTCTTTGTGTGTATGCGTTCGCGCGTCGTACGGTGTTCGCCGCCAAGCGGGAACCATTCGCGCTCGATTTCGGCCGTCACAGGATTACCTTCTTCGGCACGGTTATCGTAATGTTGCGCCGCTTTGACAAGTCGTCCTTTCCTGCACGTCGGGCCCAGCCGTCATCCTCGTTCATCCAGGCTGGCAAGCCTGCTGGGAAATCGGCCTCTGGGATGGCGATGCGGTCGCCGTCCGCCCACGTGTCGCCATAGAGCGTGAGCGGCGTCGGTACGTCGGGACGCGTAATGGCGGGGGAGAGTGCCTGCAGCGCACCATTCCAGTTCTGCAACATCTTCCCTGTCGCGGCGGCGAGCTTCGCCTTTTCGCCCTTGGAAGAGCTTTCCGGCTGTGTCGGATGCGTCATTGACGCATAGGGAATATTACGTAACTTTCCCGCGGGTGTTGCCTTCCAGAGCTGCCAAGCTTCGTCGGCAGCCTGCCCCAGCGCGATGACTGCTTCGATCTCGCTGGTGGCGAGTAGCGCTTCGATCCAACAATTGCGATAGCCAACTAACGCGGATGCTTTGCGTGTTGCAGCCTTGACACTGCCATAAGCACTGTAGAGGTAGGTGTTGATGAAGGTATAGCTATGCGTGATGCCAAGTTTGGCTAGCAGTCCTTGGACACGCCGGCCGGCCTCGCCAACAAGGATCCGCCGAACCACGGTTTCGTGCTGGGCTGGATCCTGCCCGAGGACCAATACGCGCGCAGTCCCGTCGAGCCGCCCGCGATGGAAGATCGGTCCCCATTCAATGCGAAACTGCGAGGGCGGATAGACATCGGCACCGGGATAGTCGGTACAGAGCGTGACGAAGGGCTCGCTAACGTAACCGGGATCAAAGCTGTGGGTCATGCGCATGTCCTCCCGAAGTGGGACAGCCGGCGCAGAGCCGGCTGGCGCTCTCCCTTCAACTTAGCAGAGTGCTCGCAAGACTGTCTGATCGAACTGCAAGCCGTGGGGTATTACTTGGAACGTTGGTACCGTGTGGCAGCTCAAGGCGGGCGACTGCAACCGAGGACAATCCCCGCATATGCGGGGGAGGCAGGAGAAGGAGGCCATCAAATGGCACCGCGTGCGGCCTATCCCCGCGTGTACGGGGGAGACACGTGTTTCTCAGCATGCGCGTTGATCGTGTCGGGCCTATCCCCATTTCTTTCGGGGGATACGTATTTCTCAGCTGGGATGCCGATCGCGTTGAGCCAATCCTGCGCATGCGGAAAAAGACGCGATCGATGTCCAGTTCTTGTGGATCCCTCAGATCCACGTCCGCGCTGCGGGGCAACCGTAACGTTACAGGATTGAGGAGAGGGCATTTCAGCGCTTATCCCCGAGAGTGCAAGGAGGCGTGAAAAACCCCACGTACCCGTTGGATAGGGGCTGTCCCCGCGTGTGCGGGGGAAATGCTGCGTTAGGCAGTAGGTTGCTGCCGGGGCAGATAGCTGTCCCCGCATGTGCGGGGGAAATGCGTACGAATTCGCCCTGAAGCGCACGCAAACGGGTCTATCCCCGCGCATGCGGGGGGCTCTTCGAGAGCGCCTTGAGTCCCAACCAGCCTTTCAGCACAATGCCGGCGGGCGCAGCAAGAGCATCCCGAAGCCAAATGCACGATGGCGCCCGATGCCGCGTTCGAGCTGTGCTGCGAAAGCGGCCGGGTCGCCAACGGTCAACGTTCCGTCAAACACAACGTCGGGACCTGTTACGCGTCGGGAAGGGCGCTTACCCTCGCTAGGCTTGCCGCCCTTGCGTACGCTTGCCGACAACTTGAATTCGTTTACTCCACAATCTTCAAGTGTTGCTGCGCCATCTTTTGCAATTTGCATTTTCAGCCATTCTGCATAGACTGCTTCACGGATTGGAGTTTCATTCCCGTTCTTGTCAACGGCGGCGAGATAGACGTCTCGTTCCCGGCCGTCCTTGGAACGCAGGATCGGCCGTGCACGAAGCTCGAAGCCGAGCCGTTGTCCGCTTGTCCATTCTGCGGGAAACGGGCGAGTGGCAAAGCGATCAAGGCCAAGTGCCAGGAATACGTCGGGTGCTGCGCTGAGAGATGCAAGCTGAAGCCTGTCTTCGTTGCGATTCGAGTAGGCGAGAAGACCGCGCGCATCGGCAAAGTGACGGAAAGGCTTCGGGGCATCTTCTCCGAAAGCTGCCGCGAGCAAGGCGTGCAACACATAGCCGAGGTCATCGTCGGCAGCGGCGAGTCCCAAGCGTGTAGCCCAAGTGGCGAGTCTTTGCACATCCGGATGGCATTGCATCAGTGTGAGCTTCATGGTCGTGTTACCACAGTGATCGTACCTTCACGCAGTGGACGCCAGCCGCCATGCGCGCCGCTCGTCCAGTTGCGCTCGTCACAGAGATCGAAGCGGTGACTGCCGGCGAGATCGCCTTCACCCTCTGGCCACATTGCACGGCAATCCGACGCCATACCTTGCTTGCTCCGCATTGCGACATGCAGCGCTCCGAGGATGTTGGGCGCTTCGTACCAGCCTGCATGTAGAGGCGTTGCCGGGAGGCAGGGTTTGCGGCCGAGGAAGAGCGGGCGGAGGGGCCGTTGCAGCGCATCGGCAATCTGATCCAGTGTGGGTGATTCATCGCAGGGTTCGAGTCGCAGCACGACAAGTACCGATGCATCGGCCTGGTGTTCGCGGTAGCGCAGGTGCTGCCCTTTGTAGGTACCGTCTCCACCAGCACGTCCTTCTGGCTTACCGGTTGTTGTCCAGCCAGAGTCGTCTTTGTAGAGGTCCGCTGTCTGGAAGTCGGTCATGCGGGAGCCACAACGATCGATCCTTGCACCGAATATGATGCGGGCCTGCAACCGATCATGAGCCTCCGCATCGTTGGACCGCCAGCCGAGCGCATTGGCGATCAACCCGGTCAGCATCGATGCCGCCGGAAAATCGCGGATCACGCCGAGGTTGTCGATGGTCTCGCCTCCGAAGGCCATCAATGGTCCTTCCAGGCGCAAGAGTAGGTGCCGGGCCATTCAACACTCACCCGCACGGATGACGCTTGCGATCCACATGCCCAGTTGCGGCAAAGTCATGCGCTGGGCACCCGGCACGCTCAGCTCATCGAGCGACAGGTACCGTCGCACCGTGGGCATGCCGTAGGCGGCATCCAGTGCGCCAAGTTCCCTCGCGAGCGTGGTGGTGGCACGCACGCGAATCGGAGCCTCGCCTTCGAGCGGAAGCGGATCGTGGAATGCTGCGGCAAGACTGCGTGGTTGCCAGTCACCAGCTTCGACAAGCACGAATCTAGCCCAGTCGTACGGCGCGGTCGAGCCGCGCTTGGCACCTGGGCTCACGGTGGTGATCAGATGCAGGAGGTGTTGCGTGACCTTCCCGGCGAGTTCGCGTTTCGTGCTGTTGGCACTGAAGCAGGCTGTAGCATCGATCCCTTCGAGGTTGGCAACGAGTTGCGGTATGTCGACCACGACGTACCCGTAATAGAGGCCAGAAGCGAGTTCTGTGTCGAAGATGCCGGCCGAGCCGGCGCCGTCCGCGGCCTGTGCAAAATCGTCGACGACGGTGAAGTAGTCGTTCTCAACCTGTGCTTTATGTACGGTGAATGAATGGGCAACGGAAACCGAGGCATCACGTCTGGCGAGCGCATCGGAGGTGACCATGCGCCCAAACAAGGCCGACTCCAGTCCGCTGCCGTGCTTCATTGCCTCAATGTTCTTCTTCTCTTCCTTGAGGAACTTGGCGACGTCAGCCTTGATCCCTGCCGCGTCAGTCGCAACGCTTGCGACTTCTACACAACGTCGCACGAGATAGGTGATCTCTTCGTTGCCGAAGAGAACGGCTTGACCGGTTTGGAGCGCCTTCGCGCCTTCCTTCTTCTTGTCTGCTTTTTCACCGAACATGCCTTCCAGCAAGGCCTCGGCCGTCGTGAATGCCAACGACTCTTCGATGCCTGCTTCTACGAGGCGTTGGCGCACGAGTTCAGCAACATGTCGTGTGCGGGTGCTCATCGGTACGCCGAGATTGGTCAGGGCGTAGGCATCCTCGGCCTTGCGCCAGTGGCGCTTGAGGCATTGCGATGAGATGCGGGTCCGGACTGCGCTCCCGTAGGGCAGGCGTTTGGCGAGCCCCGCATCGTCTCGGTTGAGCAGGGCTGCGGGGTAGGTATGAAGGGTGTGGATTTGAATGAAGCGTGGAGGAATCATGACCATGTCCTGGGGAGGATATTTTGGAAGACGGGTCAGTAGGCTAGTGCCGAGTAGTAGCGACCAGCGATCTGCAGGCGAAGCATTTCCGCTTGGTCCTCGTTGCGATCAGCGGTGATTATCAGCATGCCGAGTTCATGCCAATTGGGTGAAATGAAGCGGCCTGCCATCAGCCGCACAAGGCGTGGCACATATTGGCGAAAAGCTTCGCCGCGCGAAGTCAGCAAGCGGGTGACGCGGCTCTCCGATACTTCGGCGCGGGCGAGTTGGCTACCCAGGCTCGCTGCGCCCTCATGCCCCGCCAAGGCCATCCCTTGCGCGATCAGCGCCCAACGCTGCCACGTTTCTGGATGCCAGTCTTCGACCGGGATTTGCGCCAGAACGAGTGCCCGGGCCATGGCGCCGACCTGATGCGGTCTTGGTGCGTCCGGGTTCATCCGAGCCAATGCGATCTGTTCGCCGTATTCAAGCGCGCCCTCGTCGTCGCGCAAGCGATCGACGCTTCCAATTACCTGAGCGAGCCGTGTAATCGGGGTTCCGGATGCGATTGTTCTCTTGTCGGTCATGAGACGCCCTCTTTTTCTGCTGACAAGGTTCGGTAGTGCTCAGCGAGTGGAGGGAAATACTTTTTGCTTCGCAATGCACCGTGAAAAAAGGAAAGGGCTCGCGACCTTGCGCGGTAACGTCTTTCGCCGCATTGGGGGCCAACGGAAAATGCACGTGTGAGGGCGTCCTCGGCACGTCTGGCGAGGCCATCAAGCCATAGCAGCCGTTCGGCGCGCTTGTCGTCCGCCTCGATCTCGTTGTTGAGATCCTTAAAGAAGCGGGCATCCTCGGCTCGCTCGAAGGTTTTTAGAAACGGTTCTATCTGCTGCTTGGCGGTGCGCCGGTCGAAGTCAATCCGGTCGGCTCCAGCTTCGAGCAGAGCGAACAGCGCGGTGCGCAGGATCGAGCCACGCATTGTCGCGATCGCCTGTACCCGTTCTGCTGCAATCCGCGCGGGTTCGTCGATCCGTCCGCTGCGCAAGTACCGAACGCCCTTCTTCGACAAGGGAATCCGGCGCTCGTGGTAGCCCTCGGTCTTGCCCTGGCCACGCACGACGCTCTGCGCGACCAGTGCGAGCCCGCTATCGCCATCCTCTGGACGAATGACCTGGGCGACGGTCTTGCGGTACTTTGTCCCCCACGTAAGTTCGGCTGCGAGCGAATAGGTGAAACCTTCACCTCCTGGTGTCAGCGCCTTGTCGTCGTCTACGGGCGTCCAGACATCGCCGGTCACACCCTTTCGGCTGGCGGCATTGATGCGTGCCACCTTGGTTCCTGTGCTGCGCGCCAGCAACCGCTCGCCTTCCATCGAAAGGCGGACGCGACGACATATTTCGATGTAAGCGGGATCGAGGGCTGAGAAGGCGAGGCTCTTCGCTCCGTCCCAGGCTGGAAGCCAGGCCAATTTTATCCCCCCTTCGGCGCGCATTCCGAAACGGTTGGCAATTTCTGTTCTTGCGTCGAGCAATGCCGAGACGTCGCGCTGCCAGCGGGCACCCGCCCCGCCTTGCGGCAAGAGACCGAGCGCTGGCCGACTTGAGAACCCGCCATTCATACGCGAGATCCCATAGTTGCCCGCACCGAGAAACCCTTCCTGTGTCTGCAAGCTGACCAGCGCGAAGAGCCAGTCGTCCGGCTCCGCGTACCTCATACGCTCGCCTTTGAGATCGTGGTTTTTTGATGTCACCAGCATATCAAGTGCGTCAGGCGTTGGAATTGTCTTCCAACCGTCAATGCGACCTTCGGGCACAGGGGCTTGGAGAAATGCTGGGCAATCTTGTGGTGCGAGGAGGCTGTAGGCGCTGCCATCTGGCTGCTCGGGCGTGAGGGCGAGCAGGGCGGAGCACCATTCGGTGGTCTCCTCCCATGGAGTGGCGGCGTTAGCTTCGTGCATGCCAATCGCCGCCAGTTGCACAAGCAGGGCGTGCCAAGGGTGGCGCTGGTGGGGGCGCAGTGCAGGATAGTCGCGAACTTCATCGCGACTGAGTGCGACAAACAGTTCCGTCAGGGAAAGCCTTTGCAGATTGCCCTTGTGATCGCGGACACGGATCAAAGGCTCGTGGAGTAGGCTCAGGCGGGGTTCTTCCATGTCTCACTCCGGAAGTACGAGTTCTTGAAGGCTGATATGGCTGCATTTGCAGAGCTGTCGCAAAGGCGAAAGCCGAAGCTCCCGGTTCTGCCCGCATGGCAGCATGCAGTGGAGGATCGAGAGTGCGCAGAGGACGAGCCTGGTTGATTGCTTGAAAACTTATCGTCACCTGATTTCAGTTGAGAGAAGAATCGCGAGCTCGACTCCAAATAGTCTTTAGGCAGCGCCAGATTAGCGAAGTTGTCAGCCACTGTTTCGCCTGGAGTCCAGCATTTGCCTTGCCGATGTCGTCTATAAAGATCGGGACGACTAGACGGTTTGATTTCCTCGCGATCAAGTCCACGGCAAGCGACTGATTCGAGAGCAGGGCCGATATCCGCAAGATGGCCAACTAAGGGTTGCCAGAAGCAACAAGACTCCCTTCCGTGCTTCCCGAGTACAGCTGACAGATCCAGCAGAGTCTTCATGAATTAGGGTGTCGATAACCTTTAATGCGAGGCGCTGAGTTTATCGACGTTGGCTGCGCACCATTTGAGCTAGCTCGGGCGATGCTGAAGGAGTGTAGCTCTGAAGAAGTAGCTCTTTCGGGCGTCGTGATCAGCCCCAAACCGCTAGCGCTGGTCTCGCACCTCTGCATCAAGGGGCGCAGAGGCGCGGCCTTCGGGCGTCATTCTCCTTTATTGCGGGAGGAGAGCAGGCCCTAAATCTGCAGTCGTTCGAGAAGCGCGCTTTCGAGCTTCACCAGCGCATGGGTCGAGCCGAGGTCCGGTCCGCTGATGAGGAAGGTGTCCTCAGCACGCTCGCCGAGCGTTGCGATCTTGGCGGTGTGCAGGTTGATACCATGCTCGGTCAACGTTGAGGCAATCGTGTAGAGCAACCCGGGGCGGTCGGCGGCGATGATTGAAAGGATGTAGAGCTGGCCACGTTCGTCTGGCGAGATCGTGACTTCAGGGATGATCGGAAAGTGGCGAAGCTGGCGAGACAGACGGCCGTTGATCGGCTTGTCCGGCGGCGCACCCGACTGCAGGCGATCGGCTAGCTCGTGCTCGACAAGTGCCACGATGTCGCGATAGTTGTCCTCGCCATCAGGGGACATCAATACAAAACTGTCGAGCGCGTGACCGTGCCGGGTAGTATGAATCTTCGCATCGAGGATCGAAAACCCCTGCCGACTGAAGAATCCGCACAGGCGTAGGAAGAGTTCCTTTGAGTCTGGCGCATAGACCATGACCTGCAGGCCGCGGTCGATTTGACTGGGCCGTGCCTTGACGACCGGCTGCATCGTACCTGGCCGGTAGTACAGCATGCGTGTATGCCAGACGATTTCGTCGATGCCATGGCGCATGAAGTACACAGTGTCGAGCTCGCGCCAGAGGGCGGCTTCGACGCCAGCCACAAGGCCGAAGTAGCGCAATCGTACGCGAACTTCTTCCTGTCGTTCCGCAAGCCCCTTGGCCTGCTCGGGCGTGTCCCCACGCAGGAGTCGCTGCGTGGCGCGGAAGAGTTCTTCGAGCAGCTTGGCCTTCCAACCGTTCCAGACTTTGGGACTGGTGCCCCGGATGTCAGAATGCGTGAGTAGATAGAGGGCGATGAGGTGGCGTTCGTCGCCAACCAGTTCGGCAAAATTGTGGATTACGACAGGATCGGATAGGTCACTTTTCTGTGCGACCTGGGACATTTTCAGGTGGTGTTCGACGAGCCATACGACAAGGTCGGATTCGTCCTGCGGGAGCCCGTGGTCAGCGCAAAAGTCGCGTGCGTCCTTCATGCCGAGCTTCGAATGATCACCACCGCGACCCTTGGCGATGTCGTGGAACAGCGCTGCGATATAGAGCACCCACGGCTTCTCGAATGCGCTGATAAGGCGCGTACATAACGGGTATTCGTGCGCATGCTGGTCGGTGGTCAGGCGGCGTAGGTTGCGCATGACCTGAAGGATGTGCTGATCGACCGTGTAGACGTGGAAGAGGTCGTGCTGCATCTGGCCAACGATGCGGCCGAACGCTGGGAGGTAGCGGCCAAGGATGCCGTACTGGTTCATCCGCCGGAACTCGTGCGTGATGCCGCGTTGTTGCTTGAACAACGACAGGAAGCAGGCGCGGTTCTTCGGATCCTTGCGAAAAGCTTCATCAACCCGCGCACGGGCTGTCCACAAGGCGCGCAACGTGCGTGCGCTCATACCCTTGAGGTCCGATCGCCGCTCCATGATCAGAAATGCTTCGATGATCGCTGGGGGCTCCTCCTCGAACAGCGTTTCGCGTGCGATCTCGAGCATCCCGTAGTGCTTGCAGAAGCGAGGGTTGATTGCTTCCGGCACTTCGTCCGCGGGCGGGAAAATACGCGTGGTGAGGTTCTGAAGGAGCAGGGTGTTGAGCTGAGTGACCTTCTTGGCTGCGAGGTAGTAGCGCTGCATCAGTACTTCCGATGCTCGGCGTGAACTCGTCGCCGCGATCTTCATCGCGCCAGCTAGTGCCTCCTGGTAGTCGAATAGCAGGCGGTCCTCGTGCCGACGTGCGAGGTGATGAAGGTTGATGCGGATGTTCTGCAGCAGACGCTCGGATTTTTCGATCTCGCCGCGCTCTGCGCGTGTAATGAGTCCACGCTCGACGAGTTGCTGCCAGCTTGTGCCATAGCCAGCAGCGAGCGCGATCCAGAGGATCGTCTGCAGGTCGCGCAGGCCGCCGGGGCTTTCCTTGCAATTGGGTTCAAGCGCATAGGGTGTGTCGCTGTAACGGTTGTAACGCTGTTCCTGTTCAGCACGCTTGGCGACAAAAAATGCCTGCAGGTTGAATCTGTGCGTCGCTTCGACGAGTTGAACAAACAGATCGGAGCTACCCGTGATCCGTCGCGCTTCCAAGAGCGTAGTCTGTACAGTAACGTCGCGGGCCGACTCTTCGACGCATTCTTGAACAGTGCGGACCGCATGGCCGATTTCGAGCCCGATATCCCAGAGACTCCCGACCATCTGCTCAATGCTCTGCGTAAGCGCCTGGGACGGCTCTTGGGGCAAAAGGATGAGGACATCGACGTCTGAGCAAGGAAAGAGCTGTCCCCGCCCATATCCGCCTACAGCGACGAGGCAGGCGCTATTCGGCATGCCACACAGTTTCCAGAGATTAACCAGCGCTTTATCCACTGCCGATGCGTTTTCATTCAGCAACCGTTGTGGATCGGGATGAGCCTCATAGGCAGTACGAAGCTTCTGACGGTGGTCTGTCAGCTGTCGTCGCAAGGCCTCACCGGCATGTCGGAGCGTGCCGGAGTCGGACAAATCAGCCATTTTCTTAGGCAGAGAAAAGCTTGGCGATGCTATCGGGCATCGCCGGAGTGCCGGCGGAAATCGTCAGCGGTTCAATGCCGGTTTCGGTAACAAGACAGGTGTGCTCCCACTGGGCGGAAAGGCTGCGGTCTTTCGTTACGATCGTCCAGCCGTCCGGTAGCTCGGAGATGTGGCGCTTGCCAGCGTTGATCATGGGCTCGATCGTGAAGATCATGCCTGGCTTGAGTTCTACGCCGGTTCCGGCATGACCGTAGTGGAGCACTTGCGGCTCCTCGTGGAACTTGCGGCCGATTCCGTGGCCGCAGAATTCTTGTACGACCGAAAACCCGGCAGCTTCGGCATGGCGCTGGATTGCATGGCCGATGTCGCCCAGGTGGGCGCCGGGCCGGACCTGTGCGATGCCCAGCCACATGCATTCATAGGTGATCTGACATAGCCGCTTAGCTAGGATCGAAGCCTCACCGCCGACGATGAACATGCGGCTGGTATCGCCATGGAAGCCGTCCTTGATGACCGTGATATCCAGGTTGACGATGTCGCCACGCTTGAGAATCTTCTCACCCGGGATGCCGTGGCAAACTTGATGATTGATGGATGTGCAGATCGCCTTCGGGTAAGGCTTGTAGCCCGGCGGAGCATAATTGAGGGGAGCCGGGACCGTACCCTGCACATTGATCATGTATTCGTGGCACAGGCGGTCAAGCTCACCAGTGGTGACACCTGGCTGGACGAACGGTGTGATGTAGTCGAGCACTTCGGAAGCGAGGCGCCCGGCGACTCTCATCGCTGCAATCTCTTCTGGGGACTTGATGCTGATGCTCATGCCGGAATCCTGTTCTGTTGAAGGCGGAGGGTAGCGTTTTTCAGCGACCCCGGGCAATCAATCGGTCCAATAGCGGCCGCCTCGTTCGAGGGGCGATCGCTTGCAGGGGCATGAGGCCAGTCATGAGGGCCTTGGCTTGAGTCTCTGACCTCATTGTTGCTAGAATATCCGGCTTGACTGCGGCGGGCCGTCCGCTGCGGTACATCACACGCCCCCGTTTCAGGGGTCCTGCACAAGCAGGCTGGGCTGCGATCTCTGCGCGGCTCGCGGGGGCGGAGGTCAACCCTTAGTTCGGAGAACTCGTATGTCCGTCACTATGCGCCAAATGCTGGAGGCCGGTGTTCACTTCGGCCACCAGACGCGTTTCTGGAATCCCAAGATGGCCCCGTTCATTTTCGGCCATCGCAACAAGATTCATATTATCAACCTCGAAAAGACCATGGCCAAGTACACCGAAGCCATGGACTTCGTGCGCAAGCTTGCCGCCAACCGCGGCACGATCATGTTTGTCGGCACCAAGCGTCAGGCCCGTGAGATCCTTGCTGAGGAAGCTCAGCGCGCTGGCATGCCGTATGTCGACGAGCGTTGGCTTGGCGGCATGCTGACCAATTTCAAGACGGTCAAGCAGTCAATCAAGCGCCTTAAGGAAATGGAGCAGATGTTCGAGGACGGCTCGGCCGAGAAGCTGTCGAAGAAGGAAGCCCTGATGGCTTCCCGCGAACTGGAGAAGCTCCAGAAGTCGATTGGCGGTATCAAGGAGATGGGCGGTCTGCCCGATGCGTTGTTTGTCATCGACGTCGGCTATCACAAGATTGCGATCACCGAAGCCAAGAAGCTCGGTATTCCGGTAGTTGCTGTTGTCGATACGAACCACTCGCCGGACGGTCTTGATTACGTAATTCCGGGCAACGACGACTCCAGCCGTGCAATTCGTCTCTACGCCCGTGGCATTGCTGATGCAGTGCTGGAAGGCCGTAGCCACGTGATCAGCGAAATCATCGCAGCTGGTCAGGACGAGTTCGTCGAGGTTGAGGAAGGCTCCGAAGAGCAGGCTTGATGCCACTCCGGCCGTCCCGATGACGGCCGGCCTTCGGATTGCCTGGGGCGGACTGATATCAGTGCCGCCCTTGTCGTAGAACCACAGAGATTAAAGGAATCAGCATGGCGGAAATCACCGCAGGCATGGTCAAGGAGCTGCGTGAAAAGACCGACGCTCCGATGATGGAATGCAAGAAGGCGCTCACCGAGGCGGCTGGCGATATGGCCAAGGCCGAAGAGATCCTGCGTGTCAAGCTTGGCAACAAGGCGTCCAAGGCCGCGACCCGCGTGGCTGCTGAAGGTGTTGTTGCTACCTGGATCTCCACTGATGGCAAGACCGCAGCGATCGTTGAAGTCAACAGCGAGACCGACTTCGTCGCTAAGAACGATGACTTCCTGAAGCTCGCGCGTGATTGCGCAGAGCTCGTCGCCACGCAAAACCCGGCAGACGTCACAGCCTTGTCCGCCCTGCCGCTAGGTGAAGGTACGGTCGAGTCAGTGCGTACCGCGCTGGTCGGAAAGATCGGCGAGAACATGTCGATCCGCCGCTTCGTGCGTATTGCGGCTGAAGGCAAGGTCGCTAGCTATGTTCATGGCGGCTCAAAGATCGGCGTGCTGGTCGACGTTGTCGGTGGTGATGATCAGCTCGGCCGCGACATCGCGATGCATATCGCAGCCTCGAAGCCTAAAGCACTCGACGCTGCAGGGGTGTCCGCCGATCTGGTCGAAACCGAGCGTCGCGTTGCGATCGAGAAGGCCAAGGAAGCTGGCAAGCCCGAAGCCATGATCGAGAAGATTGCTGAAGGTACGGTGCAGAAGTTCCTCAAGGAGGTTACCCTGCTTGGTCAGCCGTTCGTGAAGGACGACAAGCAGACGATCGAACAACTGCTGAAGTCGAAATCCGCCAAGGTCGCCGGCTTTACGCTGTGCATTGTGGGCGAAGGAATAGAGAAGAAGACCACCGACTTCGCTGCTGAAGTCGCTGCGCAGCAGGCTGCTGCCGCTCAACGCTAAGGAAAGCCGACACGATGACGACCCCCGCCTACCGCCGCATTCTGCTCAAACTGTCGGGCGAAGCCCTCATGGGCGACGATGCCTTCGGCATCAACCGTGAAATGGTCTCCCGGATCGTGCAGGAAGTGGCGGAGGTAGTACGCCTTGGTGTCGAGGTAGGTGTCGTCATCGGAGGAGGCAACATTTTCCGCGGCATGGCTGGTGCCGCCAGTGGCATGGATCGTGCGACTGCCGACTATATGGGCATGCTTGCGACGGTGATGAACGCGATGGCACTGGCTGACGCAATGAATCGCGCGGGGCTGGTTGCTCGCGTGCAATCGGGTCTTTCCATGGAAGCCGTCGTTGAACCGTACATTCGAGGTAAGGCGATCCGCTACCTGGAAGACGGCAGGGTCGTGATCTTCGCGGCTGGCACCGGCAACCCGTTTTTCACCACCGATACGGCTGCCGCGCTGCGCGGTGCCGAGATCGGCGCCGAGATCGTGCTGAAGGCCACCAAGGTCGATGGCATCTACACGGCGGATCCCAAGAAGGATCCCTCGGCAACCCGCTACGCCCGCATCAGTTTCGATGAGGCGATCAGCAAGAATCTGCAGGTCATGGATGCTACGGCGTTTGCGCTGTGCCGTGACCAGAAACTCCCAATCAAGGTGTTCAGCATCTTCTCGTTGGGAGCGCTTCGGCGCATTGTCCTCGGCGAAGACGAGGGCACGCTGGTTCATATCTGAGTCCAAGGAAAGCTGGTCATGATCGCTGATCTGAAGAAGACGACCGAACAGAAGATGCAGAAATCGCTCGAGGCGCTCAAGCACGACCTCGCGAAGGTGCGTACCGGTCGCGCCCACACCGGTCTTCTGGATCACGTCCAAGTTGAGTACTACGGGTCCTTGGTGCCGATCGCCCAGGTTGCTAACGTTACACTCGTCGATGCACGAACCATCGGGGTGCAGCCTTGGGAAAAGCCGATGATCGCCAAAGTGGAAAAGGCGATTCGTGACTCTGATCTCGGCCTGAATCCGTCGACGATGGGCGACCTCGTTCGTGTGCCGATGCCTGCGTTGACTGAAGAGCGCCGCAAGGATCTCATCAAGGTGGTTCGTAGTGAGGCAGAAAACGCGAGAACCGCAATTCGTAATTTGCGGCGCGATGCCAACGCGCATTTGAAGGATGCGGTCAAGGCCAAGGAGATCTCTGAGGACGATGAACGTCGTGCTCATGACGACGTTCAGAAGCTGACCGATCGCTATGTTGCCGAAGTAGACAAGCAACTAGCGGAAAAAGAAAAAGACCTGATGCAGATCTGATCGGTGCGGCGCGTGTCTGCGAACGGAAGCCAATTCGATGATCCTGGGCCGACTCCTTAGTTCAACGCGTGACATTCCCCAAGTCGCGGCTGTGCCTCGTCACGTCGCGATCATCATGGATGGCAATGGACGTTGGGCGCGTAAGCGTCTGATGCCACGTGTTGCCGGTCACAAGCGCGGTCTCGAAACCGTCCGCGAGATCGTCAGCGCCAGCATCGATCGCGGCGTCGAACACCTCACACTCTTTGCTTTCAGCTCAGAAAACTGGCGGCGTCCAGAAGATGAAGTCAGTTTTCTAATGGAATTATTTCTGCGTGCCCTGCAGGTGGAAGTTGCGCGTCTTCACAAAAACGAGATTCGCTTCCGGGTCTTTGGCGATGTCGAACGCTTCGGGCCACGCATTACGGAACTAATTGCAGAAGCCGAGGGATTGACCGCCAAGAACAGGCGTTTGACCTTGAATATCGCAGCCAACTACGGTGGACGGTGGGACGTTATGCAGGCGGTCAATCGCATGCTTGCCAGCAATCCCGAAAAGCGCGGAGGCTTTACCGAAGAAGACCTGACGCCACACTTGGCTCTCGCGGACGCGCCAGAGCCTGACCTCTTCATCCGGACCGGAGGAGAGGAGCGAGTCAGTAATTTCATGCTCTGGCAGCTTGCCTATACCGAGTTCTACTTTACTGAAGCGCTTTGGCCTGAATTCGATGCCAAGGCGTTCGATGCCGCACTCGAGTCCTACGCTCGGCGTGAGCGACGCTTCGGGCGAACGAGTGAACAGGTTCAGGTCGGCAAAGCCGACTAGACCAATATGCTTCGCGAACGCGTTGTTACGGCAGTTGTTTTGCTCTTGGTGCTTGGGATCGCATTGTTCTGGTTGCCGTCCGAGCCTTGGTGGGGTTTCTGTAGTCTCGTCGCTGCGGCAGCTGCATGGGAATGGGCTGGACTGACCAAGCAACCTGGCCCGTTTCGACTCGCATACGGTGGTACGGTTGGCGTAGTTGTCTATGCGATCGCGGCCCTCGGGATTCTTCCTCTCGATCTCTGTCTCTTTGCCGTTTCGGCACTATTCTGGTTTGTTCTTGTCCCGCCATGGTTGCGAAATCGCTGGCCAATGGCCAATCCTGTGACTTCGCTAGGCTGCGGGGTTGTCGTGCTGATCCCTGCGGCATTGGCGCTAGCACGGCTACGTAGTCATTCGCCATGGCTGCTGCTTGCGGTATGCGCAGTGGTCTGGGTGGCGGATATCGGAGCCTACTTTGGTGGTCGAAAATTCGGAAAACGAAAACTCGCTCCGCAGATTTCTCCAGGAAAAAGCTGGGAGGGTGTTTGGAGCGCATTATTTGCCGTGCTCGTGTATGGTGCGACCGTTTACGCGACTGGACTCCAGATAGTGACTTCGACACTTGGGTGGCCCATCGGCATGCTTCTTGTCGTTATTCTTCTGGCGCTGTCTGTTGAGGGCGATCTGTTCGAATCGCTATTGAAGCGACAGGCCAGTGTCAAGGACAGCAGCAATCTTTTGCCTGGTCATGGCGGGGTTCTCGATCGCATTGACAGTCTTACTTCCACGCTGCCGCTGGCCGCGCTGTGGGCCACGCTCTGGTCGAGCTGAAAGCGTCATGGCTTCCGTGTTCCAAACCCTGACGATCCTGGGCGCGACCGGGTCAATCGGTGCTTCGACCCTTGATGTTGTCGCGCGTCACCCTGACAGATTCAAGGTCTGGGCTGTCAGTGCCTATCGGCAAATCGAGCGGCTGGCGGACATCATAAGGTCTCACCAGCCACAGGTAGCGGTGGTTGCCGAAGCAGCGTCCGCAAACCGATTGCGTGAGATGTTGGGGGACGACGCTCGCAATTGCGAGATTCTGTGGGGGCCTGAGGCGCTTTGCAGCATTTCCGCCGCTCCGGAGGTTACGACGGTAATGGCTGCCATAGTAGGAGCCGCCGGACTTGCGCCTTCGCTCGCCGCTGCATATACGGGCAAGCGAGTCCTGCTCGCAAATAAGGAAGCGCTCGTCATGTCGGGCAACATCTTCCTTTCTGCTGCACAGGCATCCGGCGCAACCATCCTCCCGATTGACAGCGAACACAACGCTGTATTCCAGTCATTGCCCGCTGGGTTTGAATACGGACTTGAACACTGTGGCGTCAGCAAGGTGCTACTGACTGCTTCGGGCGGTCCTTTTCGCACGAAGAGCAAGGAAGAGCTGAGGGCTGTAACGCCCGAGCAGGCAATCGCCCATCCCAACTGGGTCATGGGGCGAAAGATCTCGGTAGACTCCGCTACTCTGATGAACAAGGGGCTGGAGGTCATAGAGGCGCATTGGCTCTTCGGTATCGATGCGGACAGAATCGAGGTTGTAGTTCACCCACAAAGTGTCATTCACTCGATGGTCCAGTATCGGGACGGTTCGGTGATTGCTCAGCTCGGAAACCCGGACATGCGGACGCCTATTGCACATGCTTTGGCGTATCCGGATCGCATTTCTGCTGGGGTGTCTCCGCTCGACTTTGGCCGGATCGGGCAGTTTTCGTTCGAGGCGCCCGATTACGAGCGATTTCCTTGCCTTCGCCTAGCATTCGAGTCATTACGCGCTGGTGGAAACGCGCCGACGGTCCTGAATGCGGCCAACGAAGTTGCGGTCGGAGCATTTCTCGTCCGGCGGATCGGGTTCACCGCCATCCCCGAGTTGGTTGAGGCGACGCTGAGCGCGGTTTGCAACGAAGCGATCGATGGCCTCGAAACCGTACTGGCTGCCGATCATCGTGCGAGGGAAGTGGCGGAGAACTGGATTGCGAGGAGGGAGAGAGCAACATGATCATGCTCTGGAATTTGGTCGCCTTCGTCATCGCAATCGGCATCATCGTTCCAATTCATGAATTAGGGCACTACCTCGTGGCGCGCTGGTGTGGCGTGGGTGTGCTGCGCTTTTCGGTTGGATTCGGCAGACCGATCCTGCGCTGGAAAAAGACGCCGGAGAGCACGGAATGGGTTCTCAGCGCAATTCCCTTGGGTGGATACGTCAAGATGCTCGACGAGCGCGAGGCGGCTGTTCCTGCCCACCAGCTTAGCGAGGCTTTCAACAGAAAAAATGTGTATCAGCGAATCGCAATCGTTGCGGCGGGACCGATCGCCAATCTGTTGCTTGCCATCCTTATTTACTGGGTTTTGCTCGTTCATGGGGTGGTAGAGCCGAGGGCGATACTGGGGATGCCTGCACCGGGTACGGCTGCAGCCAATGCCGGTTTTGCTGAAGCCGAACAGGTTGTTGCGATCGACGGAAAGCCTGTGGTCAGCTGGGTCGATCTTCGGTGGAATTTGTTGAAGGCCGCTACCGAACACCAGGCGCTTACGCTATCTGTTATTGACGAGGATGGTCGCCGACGCGAACGCACGCTCGATACCGCATCGGTCCAATTTGAGTCAGATGCGAGCGATCCTACCCAGCAACTCGGGATCTCTCTCTATCGCCCGGCGGTCATTGGTGAGGTCGCGCTTGGTGGTGCGGCCGATCGTAGTGGCCTAAAAAAAGGTGATCGCATCTTGGGTGTCGACGGTAGGCCGGTTGCTGATTGGGGTGATCTTGCCCGCACGATAGCGGCGGCACCGGAGCGGACGTTGAATTTCTCAATCGTACGTGGCGGAACTCGAGTCACGGTCGATATCAAGCCTGATAGCGTCGAGGATAAGGGAAAGCGGATTGGCAGGATCGGCGTAGCTGCGGGCGAATTGCCTGGCTGGCGTGAGCGGATGACCATGGAAGTCCGTCATGCACCGCTCCAGGCATTTAGACAGGCAGCCAATCGGACATGGGAGACGATTGGGCTATCGCTTCGCATGATGGGACGGATGATTACGGGCGAGGTGTCGGCGCGCAATCTGTCCGGGCCACTCACGATCGCTGACTATGCCGGCCGTACAGCCCGTATGGGTATCGAACCTTACATGGAATACCTTGCGCTCATCAGCATCAGCATCGGTATCCTCAACCTGCTGCCGGTGCCGCTGCTGGACGGGGGGCACATCATGTATTATCTGGCGGAAATCCTGATGCGGCGGCCCGTATCGGAGCATGCGATGGAAATCGGACAGCGCGTCGGTTTCGCGGTGCTTGCGATGCTTATGGCGTTTGCATTCTTTAATGACGTAAGCCGTCTGCTGTCCTGACTCCGAGAATCCATGCGAAAGAAGTACCTTAGCGGGTTGTTTTTTGCCCTGTTCGCCACGCAGCCTGTCTTTGCGTTCGATCCATTCGTGGTCAAGGACATCCGGGTCGAGGGTCTTCAACGAACCGAGGCTGGCACAGTCTTCAATTACCTTCCGGTCAAGACCGGCGATACGCTGACCGAAGAGAAGGCCGCCCAGGCAATTCGCGCACTCTACGCAACCGGATTCTTCAAGGATGTAAGACTGGAGGTTGACAACGGAGTGCTGCTTGTCGTGATCGATGAGCGTCCGGCAATCGGTCTTATCGAGTTCGAAGGTAATAAAGCTTTTGAGAGTGACAATCTCCGCAAGGGGCTACGTGAGGCCGGAATTGCCGAGTCGCGCATCCTCGACCGCGCCTTGCTGGATCGCGCGGAACAGGAGCTCAAGAAGCAATACCTCAACCGTAGCTACTACGGTGCCACGATCACGACTGAGATTACGCCGCTCGAACGCAATCGGGTATCGGTCAAATTCAAGATTCATGAAGGCGACGTGGCCTCCATTCGTCAGGTCAGCATTGACGGAAGCCAAGCTTTTGGCGAGAAGGAGTTGAAAAAGCATATTTCCTCTCGGCCCAAGCACTGGTTCCCGCCCGTCAATTGGCTGTCGAAAGATCACGAGTATTCGAAGCCAAAATTACAGGGTGACATCGAGAGCCTGCGCAGCTATTACCTGAACCGTGGCTATCTCGATTTCAACGTCGAGAGTACACAGGTCTCCATTACGCCAGACAAGAAAGATATCTATATATCGCTTGCCTTGGCCGAGGGTCAGCAATACAAGGTTGCTTCGGTCAAGGTGGCAGGCGATCTCATTGTAAGCGATGACGAAATCCGTTCGTTGGTGAAGCTCAAGCCAGGCGAAGTATTTGCTCGCGACAAACTGACGGAAACCACACGGTTGATTTCTGAGCGGCTTGCAAATGACGGATACGCCTTTGCAAACGTTAATGCTGCGCCTGAATTAGACAAGGAAAAGCGTGAAGTGTCCTTCACCGTCTTCGTCGATCCAGGCAAGCGCGTATATGTCCGCAAGATCCAGGTTTCCGGCAATACGCGTACCCGCGACGAAGTGATCCGGCGTGAATTGCGGCAACTTGAAAGCGGATGGTATGACGGTGCGAAGATCAAGCGTTCTAAGGTCCGCCTGGATCGGCTCGGCTTCTTTGACGAGACGAATATCGATACGCAGCCGGTCGCCGGGACGTCAGATCAGGTCGACCTCAACGTGACTGTCAAGGAACGCGCCACCGGTAGCATTTTGTTGGGCGTTGGCTATTCGACAACTGACAAGCTCGTCCTGCAGGCGCAGATCTCGCAGAACAACGTATTCGGTAGTGGGAATGCGATGAGCATCAACCTCAATACGGGCAAATCGAACCGTACCGCAGTGCTGTCGTACACAAATCCGTATTTCACCCCCGAAGGTATTTCGGTCGGATACGATCTTTACCATCGTAATTACAACCCCTCTGCGACGACGGATACGGCTTATTACGAAACGTCATCGTCTGGCCTTGGTATTCGATTCGGATACCCGATTGCAGAGGATAACCAGATTAACTTCGGTCTCGCCTTCGATAATACGAAGACCACCGTCACTGAAGACAGCCCGCCGCAGTACATCGATTTTGTGAATCGCTTCGGCGAAACGACGAATACCGTTCTGGCGACTCTCGGTTGGAGCCACGACACGCGGGACAGTTACTTGACTCCGACCAAGGGCACCTACCAGCGGATTTCGACCGAGGTGACAGTTCCGGTAGCCGAGCAGCGGTTCTACCGCTTGAATTACCAATATCAATGGTTCATCCCAATCTATTTCAAGGATGATTCATTGCTGCTTCAGACGAACCTTGGTTACGCCGCCGGCTATGACGGGAAGCCGGTGCCGTTCTATAAGCACTACTATGCGGGTGGTATTGGTTCCGTTCGTGGCTACAAGGACAACACACTCGGCCCACACGATTCGACCGATCGCGCCTTGGGTGGTACTCAACTGGTTACGTATGGCGCGGAGTATTTCCTTACGCCAGCAGTAGCGAATCTGGACAAGACCTTCCGACTGAGCCTGTTCGTGGATGGTGGCATGGTCTATGGGGAAGACGAGAACGTAAAGCTCTCGGACATCCGGTATAGTGCAGGGTTAGGTCTGGCTTGGATATCTCCGATCGGTCCGCTTAAGTTTAGCTTTGGTCAGCCCCTGAACCAGAAGGAAGGGGATCGTACTCAACGCTTCCAGTTCCAGCTGGGCAACATTTTCTGATCCCGAGGAGGTTGTTGTGAGTCTCAGTCGTATTTTGCTGGTAGCCCTGTTCGGCATGCTTGCCGTCAGCACGGCCCAGGCGCAAAGCAAGATCGGGTTCGTGAATTCAGAACGTGTGCTCAGGGAAGCTTCTCCTGCAGTTAAGGCGCAGAAGAGGCTGGAGAAGGAGTTCGAGAAGCGGGATCAGGACCTGCAGCGTATGGCCAAGGACCTGCAGGCCATGCAGGAGAATCTCGAGAAGAACGCCGTTACGATGTCAGACGCCGACCGCAAGAACAAGGAGCGCGAGTTCAATGATATGAGCCGCGAGTTCCAGCGTCGCCAGCGAGAGTTTCGCGAAGACTTGAACCAACGCCGCAACGAAGAATTGGCTGGTGTACTTGAGCGATCCCAGCGCGCCTTGCGCGAGATTGCGGAGGCCGAGAAGTACGACCTGATCGTGCAGGATGCCGCGTACTGGAATCCGCGCATCGACATTACCGATCGGGTCATCAAGGCTCTGGCCGACAAATAAGAAGCAGCTCAATGCCGACATTATCGGAAATCGTCGCCCGCTTGGGCGGGCGAGTGTCTGGAGACGCTTCGGTCGGCATCTCTCAGGTTGCGAGCCTCGAACAAGCAACGGAAGGCGAGATTGCTTTTCTTGCCAATCCGAAATACCGATCGCAACTTGCAAATACGCGGGCGTCTGCAGTAATCGTGCCACCAGTCGCCGAAGGCGCTACTAGCGTCCCGCGCATTATTGCCGACAACCCCTATCTGTATTTCGCACATCTTGCTCAGTGGTTGAATCCTCCAAGGGTGGGCCAGCCCGGCGTCCATACGTCAGCTGTGGTTCTATCCGAGATTCCTGCCAATGCCAGTGTTGGTCCGCTCGCCTACGTCGGGCCTAACTGTTCCATTGGGGATAATGTGGTCATCGGACCCGGATGTGTTATCGAGACGGGTGTCGCCATCGGAGAAGGAACACGTCTTTACGGTCACGTTTCTGTCTATCAGGACTGCGAGATTGGGGCGCGGTGCATCCTGCATTCGGGAGCGGTCATTGGTGCGGACGGATTTGGCTATGCACGTGAACGCGAAGGTGCATGGGTCAAGATACCCCAGATCGGACGAGTCATTCTCGGGGACGAAGTGGAGATTGGTGCTAACACTACGGTTGATCGAGGCGCTTTGGATGACACAGTCATCGAGCGAGGCGTAAAACTGGACAATCTTGTGCAGATCGCCCACAACGTGAGAGTGGGGGAGCACAGCGCGATGGCTGGTTGCGTCGGGGTGGCAGGAAGTGCAGATATCGGCGCGCGGGTAATGATCGGCGGACAAGCCGGAATTAGCGGCCATCTCTCTGTGGCCGATGGGACGGTCGTTTCGGCACGAACCCTTGTCAGCAAGTCGATTGCGAAGCCTGGTGTGTACACCTCGGCAATGCCAGGTATGCCGCACGAGGAATGGATGAAGAGCGCAGCCCATTTTCGCCACTTGGACAGACTGGCGGATCGCGTGCGTGAACTTGAAAAACGAATCGCCGAACTGGAGAAGTGAGCTTGAGCACCACCATGGATATCGGGGAGGTGATGCAGTACCTCCCGCATCGTTACCCGTTCCTTCTGATCGACCGTGTCATCGATATGACGCCGGGAGAGTCGATTAAGGCGATTAAGAATGTGACGATGAACGAGCAGTTTTTCACTGGGCATTTCCCGCACTACCCGGTGATGCCCGGCGTGCTGATCATTGAGGCGATGGCTCAGGCTGCCGCAGTGCTGTCATACAAGACTCGCGACCTCAAGCCGGACGAAAATACAGTTGCCTATTTTGCAGGTATCGACAATGTGCGCTTCAAGCGACCAGTGGTGCCTGGTGATCAGCTTGTATTTGACGTAAAGCTCATCAAGAACAAGGGCGATCTCTGGAAATATCAGGGCGTAGCGAGCGTTGACGGCCAGATCGCCGTCGAAGCGGATCTCATGTGTTTCTTCAAGCAAATTAAATGATTCACCCGTCTGCAATCGTTCATCCAGGTGCGAGGATCGCTGAAGGGGTCGAGATCGGCCCCTTTTCCGTTATTGGGGAATACGTGGAGATCGGCGAAGGAACGCGCGTCGGTCCCCATGTCGTGATTACCGGACACACGAAGATTGGTCGTGACAACCAGATCTTCCAGTTTGCGTCGCTCGGCGAGATTCCCCAAGACAAGAAATACGCGGGAGAGCCGACCTCGCTTGAGATTGGCGATCGTAATACGATTCGTGAGTACTGCAATTTTAATATCGGGACAGCCCAGGATAAGGGCGCGACGCGCATAGGCAGCGATAACTGGTTTATGGCGTCGGTCCACGTCGCACACGATTGCGAAGTGGGTGACAACACGATCTTGGCGAACAATGTGACCCTTGCCGGGCATGTGACGATTGGCGACTGGGTGATTCTCGGCGGCATGACGGCTATTCATCAGTTTGCACGAGTGGGTGCTCATGCTATGTGCGGAGGAGGGACGATTCTCTTGCAGGATCTGCCACCCTTCGTTATGTGCGCGGGAAATCCGGCCTCAACCCATGGTGTGAATAGCGAAGGGCTTCGTCGCAGGGGCTACTCGACTGAAGCCATTTCGGCGATCCGTCGGGCCTATAAGACGCTGTATCGCTTGGGGCTGACCTTGGAAGATGCGAAGGTGGAACTGGCAACTGCCCAATTGCAGGCGCCGGAACTCTCAACGCTCATTGAATTTCTGGCCGTTCCGGGCCGCGGCATTGTTCGTTGAGCTTCACCCATGGCATTGCGTATCGCGCTTGTTGCGGGCGAAGCTTCGGGCGATCAACTTGGTGCTCGCCTTATTGCTGCGCTGCGGGTGCATCGGCCAGATGCCAAATTTTTTGGGATTGGCGGGCCGCAAATGCAGCGGGAGGGCTTCGACGCCTGGTTTCCAGCTGAACGCTTGGCTGTTATGGGGTTTTCGGATGCACTACAGCGCATTCCGGAACTTCTGGGTGTCCGTCGTGAGCTGATTTCGCGGATCAAGCGCGAGGGAGCGGATGTTTTCGTCGGCATCGATGCGCCGGATTTTAATCTTGGGGTGGAGAAGCGTCTTAAGCAGGCAGGATTTCCCACCGTCCACTATGTAAGTCCTTCCATCTGGGCATGGCGGGGTGGTCGGGCCAAGGATATCCAGCAAGCAGCCGATCTCGTGCTGTGCCTATTTCCCTGCGAGCCTGATCTGTACGCCCGACACCGTATGCCTGCGGTGTTCGTTGGCCACCCGCTGGCTGACGAGTTTCCACTGTACCCAGATCGCCAGGAAATCAGAGAGCAGCTTCGTCTTCCTCTTCACGGTCAAATCGTTACTCTGATGCCGGGGAGCCGCAATGGCGAGGTGTCAAAGCTTGCAGAGCCGTTCATCGAGGCTGCGTTCATGATCGCGGAGCGCAAGCCGGATGTACGTTTCCTTGTGCCACTGATCACGCGTGAGACTCGTGAGATGTTTGAGGCCGCACAGCATGCGGCAACCGAGAAGGGGCGCGAGCCACTGCGTATGAGCCTGATGTTTGGGCACAGTCATGACGCGATGATTGCTGCCGATGTTGTGCTACTTGCAAGCGGAACGGCGGCACTGGAGGCCGCTTTACTCAAGCGCCCCATGGTGGTTGCCTATCGCGTTGCGAAGTGGACCTATCGTCTGCTTAAGCGCTTAATGTATCTGCCATACGTCAGCTTGCCGAACGTCCTCTGTCGCGAGTTTGTCGTTCCGGAACTGATTCAGGACGATTGCAGACCGGAAAAACTTGCTGACGCAGTCTGTAAGTGGCTTGACGATCCAGATGCTCGTGATCGTCTTGAATCGCGCTTTCTCGCACTTCACGAGGATCTAAGGCAAAACAACGCCGAGCGGGCCGCAGAAGCAATCTTGGGCCTGCTCGGGCGGGCAGGCAGATAATGGATTCGACCAAGCTGCCTCCACGTCCGCGTGGGCTACTCGCCGGTGCGGACGAAGCGGGGCGGGGCCCGCTATGTGGGCCGGTTGTTGCCGCCGCAGTAATTCTGGCTCCCCAACGGCCCATCGTTGGACTTGCCGACTCAAAAATACTCAGTGAAAAACGCAGGATGGCCTTGGCAAGCGAGATTCGAGAGAGCGCATTGGCTTGGGCCATTGCAGAGGCTAGTCCGACCGAAATTGATCAGCTGAACATCCTGGGTGCCAGCCTGCTTGCGATGCGGCGTGCTGTTTCCGCATTGTCCCATGCCCCGATTGAGGTCTGGATCGATGGGAACCAGCTTGGCGATTTCGGTATTCCTGCGCGTGCTGTGATAAAGGGGGACGCGCTGGTGGCTGAAATCTCGGCTGCTTCGATTCTCGCCAAGACAGAGCGAGATGCACAAATGCGTGCGCTCGATGCTCAGTACCCAGAGTATGGGCTCGCTCGTCATAAGGGCTATCCGACAGCCGCTCATCTCGCAGCGTTACGCAAGTTTGGTGTCCCTGATTTCTACCGCAAGAGTTACGCGCCGGTACGTGGACTTTTGATGCAGGCCGAACTGTTCGACTGAGGCCCTGGGACGCGAATGAAACAGATCACCTCGCGAGACAACGCTCAAGTCAAGCAGGTCAAGCGCCTTCTCGAATCATCGCGCGCCAGACGAGACGCGGGGCTTACGATCCTTGACGGACCCCATTTGTTGGTGGCCGCTCTTGAACACGATATTCAATTGGATGGGATATTCGTGGCGGAGTCAGCGCTGGCGCGTCCCGAAATCAGTGCCCTGATGGGGCGTGTGGCGCACGATAGGCAATACCTGCTACCGGATAGTCTCCTCGCATCACTTAGTCCGGTGGAAACACCTGCGGGAATTGTGGGATTACTAGTGATTCCCCCTGAGCCTACGCCGCCCGATGCAGAAACCGACTGGCTCGCACTTGATGGTGTGCAGGATGCTGGTAATGTCGGTGCGCTCCTGCGCACGGCTGCGGCTGCGGGGATTAGGGAAATCCTGCTTGGTGCTGGGTGTGCACAGCCTTGGAGCCCGAAAGTCCTGCGTGCGGCGATGGGGGCGCATTTTGTACTTCGCCTGCATAAGGTTGAGGATCTAGCTGATCGACTGGCGGTGTACCGTGGGACGATTGCCGCGACTCGCTTAGATGGGGCGTCAGCTCTGTGGGAATGTGATCTGCGCGGGCCCGTTGCGTGGGTGTTCGGTGCCGAAGGAGGTGGGGTCACCTCCAGTGTCGCTGCACAAGCCAAGCTTGGTATTACGATTCCGATGGCGCCAGGGGTGGAATCGCTGAACGTAGCGGCAGCAGCTGCGATCTGCCTATTTGAACAGCGACGCCAGCGCACCGGTTGAGCTTGATTGGCGTAGTACGTCAGAAGCCTGACCGATCAATCCTGATCTCCTGCATGATCTTTGCGGAGATTTCTTCGATAGAGCGTGTGGTCGAATCCAAGAACGAAATACCCTCACGTCGCATCAGGCGCTGTGCGGCCTCGATTTCGAAACGACAGTTATCGAGAGAAGCGTAAACACTGTTCGGACGTCGCTCCTGACGGATCTGGGAAAGCCGCTCGGGCGTAATGTTGAGACCGAATAGCTTGTTGCGATGCTTATTCAGCTCTTGCGGCAGCCGATTGCGCTCGAAGTCTTCTGGAATCAGTGGGTAGTTAGCGGCGCGTACACCGAATTGCATTGCGAGATAGAGGCTCGTCGGTGTTTTGCCGGACCGTGATACACCAACAAGAATGACATCAGCATCTTCGAGGTTCTCGTGCGATACACCATCGTCATGCGATAGGGTAAAGTTAATCGCTTCGATGCGCTTGGTATAGCTTGCCGAGTCGGACATGCCGTGAGAGCGTCCGATCGTGTGATCAGATTTCTGTCCGAGCTCGGTCTCAAGCGGTCCGATGAAATTCTGAAAGAGATCCACAAGATGCGCGTTTGCCGTTCGTAGTATTTCCGACAAGATCGGGTTCACCAGCGTTGAGAAAACGATGGGTTGTATTTGCTCGCGCTGTGCGAGGTCATTGATGCGGAAAACAGCATCACGCGCCTTGTCCTCGGTATCGATGAATGGCATTCGAATGAGCCGGAAGCGTTGCTCAGGAAACTGTGACAACAGGCTGTGCCCCAGTGTTTCGGCGGTAATGCCCGTGCCGTCCGAGACAAAAAATACGCTGCGTTGGGTTCGATTGTTCTGGTTGTTAATCACTTCGGCTCCGAAAATCAGGGAAAACAACAATGCGGCATAGCAACAATGCTTCCTAGAATGCCATTCTTAGCCCCGATTTACCTCAAAGAAAGAGTTTTCCCATGCTTCGCAACGTAATCCCCTTTGAAGAGTTGCGCATGACCGACGTCGGACAAGTTGGCGGCAAGAATGCATCTCTGGGAGAAATGATCAGTCAACTTGCTGCTGCGGGCGTTCGCGTTCCCGGCGGATTTGCCACAACGGCCGATGCTTTTCGAGAGTTCCTTGCCCACAACGGGCTCGCGGATCGTATCAATGCGGCGCTTGACAAGCTCGATGTCGACGACGTCGTTGCGCTTGTTCGCACGGGAGCGCAGATCCGCTCGTGGATCATCGACACGCCATTGCCGATTGCGCTCGAAGCGGAAATCAAGAGCCATTATGAGCGGATTGCCGCCGATGGTGGCTCGTTCGCCGTGCGCTCGTCCGCGACCGCCGAAGACTTGCCCGATGCATCGTTTGCTGGGCAGCAGGAAACTTTCCTCAACGTGGAGGGTTTCGACAACATCCTCCACGCCATGAAGGAGGTGTTCGCATCGCTCTACAATGATCGCGCAATCGCCTATCGCGTTCACAAGGGCTTTGTGCATGCCGACGTTGCGTTGTCCGCTGGCGTGCAACGCATGGTGCGTTCCGACCTTGGCGCCTCCGGCGTCATGTTCACGATTGATACCGAGTCGGGCTTCAAGGACGTCGTCTTTGTGACAGCCTCCTACGGTCTTGGCGAAACTGTCGTGCAGGGCGCGGTGAATCCGGATGAGTTCTACGTGCACAAACCGATGCTCGAGGCTGGCAGGCCGGCGGTCATTCGACGTAACCTCGGTTCCAAGCTGATCAAGATGGTCTTTGATGATAAGAAGGCCACTGGTCGCACGGTGCGTACCGAGGACATCACCGACGCAGAGCGTCATCGCTTTTCGATCTCCGATGCGGATGTGCTCGAACTCGCGCGATACGCACAGATCATCGAGAAGCACTACGGCCGCCCCATGGACATAGAGTGGGGCAAGGATGGCCGTGATGGAAAGCTGTATATCCTTCAGGCCCGTCCGGAAACGGTGAAGTCGCAGCATTCGGCCTCTGTCGTTGAAAAATATCGCATGAAGCAGCACAGCAAGGTTTTGTGCTCGGGGCGTGCAATTGGCCAGAAGATCGGTTCCGGGGTGGTGCGCATCGTGGGTGATGCATCGCAGATGAGCCACGTACAGCCGGGCGACATCCTTGTCACCGACATGACGGATCCGAACTGGGAGCCCGTGATGAAGCGCGCGGCGGCCATCGTTACCAACCGCGGTGGTCGCACGTGTCATGCAGCGATCATCGCGCGTGAACTGGGCATTCCGGCGATTGTCGGTTGCGGCAACGCGACTGAAGTGCTCAGCGATGGCGAATCGGTAACCGTATGTTGCGCAGAAGGCGATACCGGCCACGTGTACCGGGGCAAGCTGGAGTTCGAGGTGGTCTCGCGCGACATGGGCAACCTGCCAGATCTGCCGCTCAAGGTAATGATGAACGTGGGTAATCCAGAGCTCGCTTTCGATTTCGCGCAGACGCCCAACGCTGGCGTGGGCTTGGCGCGCCTCGAATTCGTCATCAACAACATGATTGGCGTACATCCGAAGGCGATCCTGGAAATCTCCAGTGCTCCGGCCAGCCTCAACGAGGAAATACACAGGCGTGCTCGTGGCTACCCGACGCCGCGCCAGTTCTTCGTTGAGAAACTTGCGGAAGGGGTTGCGACGATCGCTGCCGCCTTCTGGCCAAAGCCAGTGATCGTGCGGCTGTCAGACTTCAAGTCGAACGAATACCGCAAGCTTCTCGGAGGTGAGATCTACGAGCCAGAAGAAGAAAACCCGATGCTCGGTTTCCGTGGCGCATCGCGCTATGTCGCGAATAGCTTCCGAGAGTGCTTCGAGCTTGAGTGCATCGCCATGCGACGCGTACGCGATGACATGGGTTTAACCAATGTGCAACTGATGGTGCCGTTCGTACGTACGGTTGGCGAGGCGAAGGCGGTTGTGGATCTCCTCGCTGAGAACGGGCTCGTCCGCGGCGAGAATGGACTCAAGCTGGTGATGATGTGCGAGATTCCGTCAAACGCGTTGCTTGCCGATGAGTTTCTCGAACACTTTGACGGCTTCTCGATCGGTTCAAATGACCTCACACAGCTCACGCTGGGTCTAGACCGCGATTCCGGCCTTGTCGCGCATTCGTTCGACGAACGCGATCCTGCTGTGAAGAAGCTGCTCAAGCTCGCGATCGATGCTGCAAATAAGGCGGGTAAGTACATCGGCATCTGCGGGCAAGGTCCATCGGACCATCCAGATCTCGCCGAATGGTTGATGGATCAGGGCATTCAGTCGGTGTCGCTGAATCCCGATACGGTAATTGATACTTGGCTGCGCCTCGCGGAACACCAGAAGCAGTAGCTTGGTTGTCAAATGAAAAACGGCGGAAAAGCTCCCGCCGTTTTTCTTCTGCATCACTTAGGTCTTGTTGCGAATCAGCCGCAGTTTTTCGCGCTCCCAGTCCTTCGCCTTCTCCGATTCGCGCTTGTCGTAGAGCTTCTTGCCCTTCCCAAGTCCCACCGCCATTTTGATGCGGCCCTTGCTGTAGTGCAGATCCAACGGGATAAGGGTGTAGCCGGCGCGCTCGACCTTGCCGATCAGTTTGTCAATCTCGTTTGCATGAAGCAACAGCTTGCGCGTGCGAGTCGGGTCCGGCTTGATATGCGTGGACGCCGAAATCAACGGGCTGATGTGCATTCCTATGACGAAGAGTTCCGCATCGCGGACGATCACGTACGCTTCCTTGATCTGTGTGCGGCCGGCGCGGATAGCCTTCACTTCCCAGCCCTCAAGTGCCATACCGGCTTCGAAGCGCTCTTCGATGAAGTAGTCGTGCGTTGCCTTGCGATTGTCGATGATGCTCATGCGCGAAAAGCTCTTTCGAACCCGCTAAAATATCCGATTCTAGCAACATGAATGCCCGGGGCCATGGCTGAAGTACGGAAGAACGTCCTGATTGAATTCACGCCGGCCCAGATGTTTGAGCTCGTCGATCGGGTCGAGGACTATCCAAGGTTCCTGCCGTGGTGCGGCGGGGCAGAAGTCCTGGCGCGCGACGACGTGCGCACTGCGGCCCGGCTGCATATCAACTATCATGGCATCAAGTCACACTTTGCCACAGAGAATACGAAGGATTTCCCCAAGCATATGGCGATCCGGCTGGTCGAAGGGCCGTTTCGACATCTAGAGGGTTCGTGGATGTTTAAGGCGCTTGGTGATTCGGCATGCAAGATTGAATTCCTACTGGTGTACGAATTCTCAAGCAAGCTGATTGAAAAAGTGGTCGGTCCGGTTTTCCACCATATCGCGAATACATTCGTCGAGGCCTTCGTCAAGCGCGCGGAGCAGGTTCATGGTGCAAACCACCGATAGCTCGATTGCAGTCGAGGTCGTCTATGCTAGGCCTCATAAGGTAGATCTCATACGACTGAGTCTGCCAAAAGGCTGCACATTACGGCAGGCAGTTGAAGCGTCGGGGCTTTCTCAGAAGCACAACGACATAGATATCGAAAACGGTCGCTTCGGGATTTTCGGCAAGATCACCAAACCAGATTTGGTGCTGCGTGATCGCGATCGAGTCGAGATCTACCGGTCGCTGATTGCCGACCCCAAGGAAGTGAGGCGTCGCCGTGCGGAAGAGGGTAAGGTGACAAAGAAAGGCGGCGGGGCGACGGAGGCGTAGAAGGATGGCGCCGAGGGTGCGCACCAAAAACGCCTCGAAAGGGACGCTTTGGACCGTCTCCACCTGCAGAGCGAAGCACGCTTGGAATATGCGGCGTTCGCAGCGTTTCAGAGAGATCAAGGCTGCCAAACAGACCACAAAACCGAAGCTTTGCCAAGAAACGTTTTCAGCAGGGGCGTTCCTGAGCGAACGGCCGTAGCATAGAACGATCCAAATTTACCTGCAGTCCTTTGCAATTGCGGCTTTAAGTTTCTCGGTTTCGGCCTGACGCTCCTCGTCACCGATGATCACACGCTCGCCGTCCTGGATCTTCGCGATTCGGCCACCGATCTGGAAATTCTGCAGGCGCGTGCGCATATCGTCGCAGCGCTGCTTTTCGGCCGCAGTAACGGCAGTCTCGTCTGCACTCTTTTTCGCTGCTTCGTTGCGGGCCTTCTGCCGTTCATCGAAGCTCCGCTCCTTTTCCTGCAGGGCTTTGGTCTCGTTGCCGACGCCCAAGGACGATGGTTGGGCTTTGATCGGCCTTGCATCCACGCCCGGTGGCGGGGTGTCCGAGTATTGGACTTGGCCGTTTTTGTCCTTCCACGTATAGATTTCGCTGGCAATGGCGGGGATGGCAAGCAAAAGAGAAGCGGCAACCAGCAAGGGACGCATCATCGATAAAGCTCCGAAAGTCCTTTATTTGCCGGGCTGTCCGGCGAATCGTTATAATACTTATTTGCCCGAAAGGATGACAGCCATGCGACTCGTCAGGAAAGCGCTGACGTTCGACGACGTCCTTCTCGTCCCCGCCCATTCGACCGTCCTCCCCCGCGATGTCAGCCTTGCCACGCAACTGACGCGCAAGATCCGACTCAATATTCCCTTGGTGTCCTCCGCAATGGATACCGTGACCGAAGCCCGGCTCGCAATCGTCCTGGCTCAGGAAGGTGGCATCGGCATCATCCACAAGAACCTGACGCCAAAGCAGCAGGCGCAGGAAGTGGCGAAGGTCAAGCGGTTCGAGTCCGGGGTTCTCAAGGATCCCATAACGATTCCGCCGAACATGAGTGTTCGTGAGGTGTTGGCGCTAACGCGCCAGCACCGTATCTCGGGCTTACCTGTCGTCGAGGGCCGGAAAGTCGTCGGAATCGTTACCAACCGGGACCTACGGTTCGAAACTCAATTTGATCACCCGGTGTCGGCGATCATGACGCCACGCGAACGCCTCGTGTTCGTCAAGGAAGGTGCTTCGGTCGAGGAGGGCAAGGCCCTCATGCACAAACATCGCCTCGAACGTGTGCTGGTGCTCAATGAAGCGGGCGAGCTGTGCGGTCTGATGACCGTAAAGGACATTCTGAAATCCAGTGAATATCCGTGCGCCGCCAAGGACGAGCAAGGGCGCCTGCGCGTCGGAGCCGCCATCGGTGTCGGAGAGGGTACCGAAGAGCGGGCAGAGGCCTTGGTTGAAGCCGGTGTGGACGTGCTGATCGTCGATACCGCTCACGGTCATTCGCAAGGCGTGCTTGAGCGTGTCAAATGGGTCAAGAAGAACTTCCCTGATGTCGAAGTCGTCGGCGGTAACATCGCGACCGGTGAAGCTGCGAAGGCGCTGGTCGACAATGGTGCCGATGGCGTCAAGGTTGGCATCGGACCGGGTTCGATCTGCACAACGCGGATCGTCGCTGGTGTGGGCGTGCCACAGATCACTGCGGTTGATACGGTTGCTACCGCGCTTGAAGGAACCGGAGTGCCCCTGATTGCCGATGGCGGCATCCGTTTCTCTGGCGATATCGCCAAGGCCATCGCAGCTGGTGCATCCAGTGTGATGCTCGGCGGTCTATTCGCCGGTACCGAGGAAGCACCAGGCGAAACCGTCCTCTATCAGGGTCGCTCGTACAAGAGCTATCGCGGCATGGGCTCGCTCGGTGCGATGCAGCAGGGCTCCAGCGACCGCTATTTCCAGGACAACGAGGGCAACGCCGACAAGCTTGTGCCCGAAGGTATTGAGGGCCGCGTGCCGACCAAGGGCCCGGTTACCGCCGTGATCCATCAGTTGATGGGTGGTGTGCGTTCCTCGATGGGTTATGTCGGCTGCGCCTCAATCGACGAGATGCGCAAGCGCGCGGAATTCGTTGAGATCACATCGGCCGGGATGCGTGAATCGCATGTTCACGACGTGCAGATCACGAAGGAAGCGCCGAACTACCATATCGACTGAATTGAGTATTTTCTCAACGACGCAAAAAGCAGGGGTAAGGCGGAAGCCTTGCCCCTTCACATTTCTTGAAGCATCAAACCAGACGCCCGCCATGCACGACAAGATCCTGATCCTAGATTTCGGCTCCCAGGTCACCCAGCTGATTGCCCGCCGCGTTCGCGAAGCAAACGTTTATTGCGAAATCCACCCCTGTGATGTGAGCGATGAATTCGTACGCGGTTTTGGTGCCAAGGGCGTTATTCTTTCAGGCAGCCACATGTCCGCCTATGAGGAAGCGACCGATCGCGCACCACAGGCGGTATTTGAACTTGGCGTACCAGTGCTCGGTATTTGCTATGGCATGCAAACTATGGCGCAGCAGCTTGGCGGCAGGGTTGAAGCAGGTAGTCATCGCGAATTTGGTTATGCCGAAGTGCGTGCTCACAGCCATACAAAGTTGCTCGATGGCATTGAGGATTTTCGTACAGTCGACGGCAACGGCATGCTGAAAGTCTGGATGAGTCATGGCGACAAGGTTGCCGAGCTACCGCCCGGTTTCACGTTGATGGCTTCCACGTCGAGCTGCGCGATTGCGGGCATGGCCGACGAAACACGGCAGTTTTATGCAGTTCAGTTTCACCCAGAGGTCACTCATACGCTGCAGGGCGCGGCCATCCTGCAACGCTTCGTACGCGACGTCTGTGGCGCGAAAGCGGACTGGGTCATGGGTGACTACATCGCTGAGGCCGTTCAGAAGATTCGGGAGCAGGTCGGCGAGGAAGAGGTGATCCTCGGGTTATCCGGAGGTGTGGACTCCTCGGTTGCCGCGGCACTGTTGCATCGCGCGATCGGCAAGCAACTCACTTGCGTATTCGTCGACCATGGACTTCTACGGCTGAACGAAGCCGAGATGGTGATGGACATGTTTGCACGCAACATGGGCGTGAAAGTGGTCCACGTTGATGCGAGCGAGCAGTTTCTGAGCAAACTTTCGGGGGTTACCGATCCGGAAGCTAAGCGCAAGATTATTGGCAAGGAATTCGTCGAAGTCTTCCAGTCAGAGTCGGCCAAGCTCACAAACGCTAAGTGGCTTGCACAGGGAACGATCTATCCTGACGTCATCGAGTCGGGTGGAGCCAAGAGCAAGAAGGCGACGACCATCAAGAGTCATCACAATGTTGGTGGGTTGCCCGATACGCTCCATCTGAAGTTGCTTGAGCCACTGCGTGATCTCTTCAAGGATGAAGTGCGTACGCTGGGTATTGCGCTCGGCCTGCCGCACAACATGGTCTACCGGCATCCATTTCCTGGTCCGGGCCTAGGTGTACGGATCCTCGGCGAGGTCAAACGCGAATACGCCGACCTCCTGCGCCGTGCGGACGCGATTTTCATCGAAGAACTTCACAAGACGGTCGACGAGACCTCGGAGAAGAGTTGGTACGAACTCACCAGCCAAGCGTTTGCTGTTTTCCTGCCGGTCAAGAGCGTGGGCGTGATGGGCGATGGCCGTACCTACGACTATGTCGTCGCCCTGCGAGCAGTGCAGACGCAAGATTTCATGACTGCACACTGGGCACATCTGCCATACGAACT
>JAVBUM010000051.1:0-18964 GCA_031555325.1 Niveibacterium sp.
TGGATGCTCATGGGGTGGCTCCCGTCCCCGTCATTCCCGCGAAGGCGGGAATCCAAGCATCCGCCTGCGCGGAGCGAAGGAGGTTGAGGCCAGGACGACGTCCGATTCAGGAGTGGCGACCACCTTCACTCCCTCGCATCGAACATCGGTTCCGCTACCTTTGCCCATTCGAGATAGCGCTGGTAGTGCGCCTCGAACTTCGTCGCGCGAGCAGGATCTGGCACGTAGCTGCGTTCGATCTTGCAGGCCATCTTTGCCTGCGCGCTTTCCACGTCCGGGAACTCGCCCGCCGCTACCGCAGCGAAGATCGCTGCGCCGAGTGCGCAGCACTGGTCCGAGGCCACCACTTCCAGCGGCCGGTTCATGACGTCCGCACAGACCTGCATGATCGTCGGCGACTTGCGTGCGATGCCACCCAGCGCGAGTACGCGCTGCACCGGCACCTGCTGGTCGACGAAGCACTCCATGATCGACCGCGCGCCGAATGCGGTTGACGCGATGAAGCCACCGAACAGCGTGGCCGCATCGGTGCCGAGATTCAGATCGCTGACCACACCCTTCAGGCGCTGGTTTGCGAACGGTGTGCGGCGGCCGTTGAACCAGTCGAGCACGAGCGGCAGGTGATCGAGATCCTGATTCGCCGCCCACTCTTCCGTCAGAGAGGGCAGCAGTTGCGATTCGATCTCCGCGAGTTGCGATGCAATGTGTGGAAAGCGGTGAGCGGCCAATGCGAGCGGCCAGCCGAGCAGCCGTCCGTACCACGCATACATGTCGCCGAATGCGGACTGACCGGCTTCGAGCCCGATCTTGCCCGGTACCACGCTGCCGTCGACCTGTCCGCAAATGCCACTGATTGTGCGGTCTCCGATTATCTTTTCGTCTGCGACGAGAATGTCGCAGGTCGACGTGCCGATCACCTTCACCAATGTGTAGGGCGCCGCTCCGCCGCCGACCGCCCCCATATGGCAGTCGAAGGCGCCGCCGGAAACAATGACCGTCTCAGGCAGGTTCAGGCGCTGTGCCCATTCCGAGGTGATTCTGCCAACGGGTATGTCGGCGGTATAGGTGTTACCAAACATCGGGTATTGCAGCGTTTCGAAGAGCTTCGCATCGAGCGCCTCGATGAAGCTGCGCTCCGGCAGGCCGCCCCATTCTGGATGCCACAGACTCTTGTGGCCCGCGGAGCAACGACCGCGACGGATGGCTTCGGGTTTCGTCGTACCAGAGAGCAGTGCAGGCACCCAGTCGGCCAGCTCAATCCAACTCCGCGCTGCGGCGCGCACGTCCGTGTCGGCTGCCGTGACATGCAAGATCTTTGCCCAGAACCATTCAGAGGAATACACGCCACCGATGTAGCGCGTGTAATCACGGAAGCGCCCGTTGCGTACCAGCGTGTTGATCGCCTCGGCTTCCTCAATGGCCGCGTGATCCTTCCACAGCACAAACATCGCATTCGGGTTGTTGGTGAAATCACGATGTAGCGCGAGGATATTTCCCTCTGCGTCGATGGGTGCGGGGGTTGAGCCAGTGGTGTCCACGCCAATGCCGATGATTGATGCGCGACCGGCCTCGCCAAGCAGGTCGACCACATGGCGCACGGCCACTTCCATTGCTTCGATGTAGTCGAGTGGGTGGTGGCGGAATTGGTTGCGCACCGGGTCGCAGTAGCGACCCTGCTTCCAGCGCGGATAGTCGGCCACGTGGGTCGCCAGCTCGGTGCCATCGTGCGTAACCACGGCGAGCGCGCGCACCGTGTCGGTGCCAAAGTCGAGTCCGATCGTGATTGCCGCCCGCTTACCTTGTGGCACGTATGGATTCCCCGGTTCTCATGGCGCCAGTGGTTGCCCACAGGGCCGCATTCGTCATGTTGGCGGCACGATTGATGCTGGCACTACGTGCTTCCTCGGGGCGGACGATAGAAAAACCGGGAGTGGGGTGGTCAGGAAGGCGTGGCTACAAACATGTACAAACTTGCTGCACTGCGGCGATGCTGCAACGCAAGAATGGATGAACCGACTGAAATTAGTCGTAGATATGGACTAATTTGTCGAAGGAGCGGATAAAGCAATCCCGCTGGTTTATCGAGCCATTTGTCGGTCTTATGATCGCCGCCACTTCCGCTGCTGGTGAAGCTTTGCGGGATTTGCGCAGGCGGCGGATGCAATAACAGCTCATCCACCCTCGGAGACAGAGAATGCAAAGAAGGATCGCAATCGCTTCCGCACTGGCGCTCGTACTGGCTTCCTGGCTACCCGCTGCCGGTGCCGCCGACAAGGGTCTGATCGGCATCGCGATGCCGACCAAGTCTTCGGCCCGCTGGATTGCCGACGGCAACAACATGGTCAAGGTCTTCCAGTCGCGCGGCTACAAGACCGACCTGCAGTACGCCGAAGACGACATCCCCAACCAGCTCGCCCAGATCGAGAACATGGTGACCAAGGGCGTGAAGGTACTCGTGATCGCCTCGATCGACGGCACCACGCTGACCGACGTGCTGCAGAAGGCGCATGACAAAGGCATCAAGATCATTGCCTATGATCGCCTGATCCGCAATTCGCCTAACGTCGACTACTACACCACCTTCGACAACTTCCAGGTCGGTGTGATCCAAGCGCAGTCGATCGAGAATGCGCTCGGCCTCAAGCAGGGCAAGGGCCCCTTCAACATTGAACTGTTCGGTGGCTCGCCGGACGATAACAACGCCTTCTTCTTCTATAACGGCGCGATGTCGGTGCTCGATCCGTATGTCAAGCGCGGCAAGCTTGTGGTGCGCTCGAAGCAGATGGGTATGGACAAGGTGTCCACCTTGCGCTGGGATGGAGCGGTGGCGCAGGCTCGCATGGACAACCTGCTCTCCGCTTTCTATGCCAAGGACCGTGTCGACGCCGTGCTGTCGCCGTATGACGGCCTTTCGATAGGCATTCTCTCGTCACTCAAGGGTGTCGGCTACGGCTCTGGCAATATGAAGTGGCCGGTGGTGTCCGGCCAGGACGCGGAAGTTCCATCGGTGAAGTCGATCCTGCGCGGCGAGCAGTATTCCACCGTATTCAAGGACACGCGCGAACTTGCGAAAGTTACGGTCGATCTCGTCGACGCCGTGCTTTCCGGCAAGCAGCCCGTCATCAATGACACCAAGACGTACAACAACGGCGTCAAGGTTGTGCCGTCCTACTTGCTTAAGCCGGTATCCGTCGACAAGAGCAACTACAAGACGATCCTGGTCGACAGTGGCTACTACACAGCTGATCAGCTGAGGTAAGCACCGTGCATGAACGGCGCCAGCACCTCGGGCGCCGTTTCACCTTGGAGCCTGTTCTCGTTCCGGCGCAACACGCGGGCAATGAGAGCAACCCTGGCAAGGAGAGAAGCGTGGACGCCATCCTGGAGATGCGCGGGATCACGAAACGCTTTCCCGGCGTCGTGGCCCTCAAGGACGTCAACCTACGCGTGCGCGCTGGCGAGATCCATGCAATCGTCGGCGAGAACGGCGCGGGCAAATCCACATTGATGAAGGTGCTCAGCGGTGTCTATCCGCATGGCACCTTCGACGGTGAGATCCACTATGAAGGGTGCGAATTGCAGTTCCGCAGGATCGCGGACAGCGAAGTGCAGGGCATCATCATCATTCACCAGGAGCTCGCGCTCGTGCCGCTCCTGTCGATTGCCGAGAATATCTTCCTTGGCAATGAGCAGACCCGGCGCGGCCTCATCGATGAGGCCAAGACCTGGAAACGCACGGTTGCGCTATTGAAAAAGGTTGGCCTCAAGGAGTCGCCCGACACGCTGATCACCGACATTGGCGTGGGCAAGCAGCAGCTTGTAGAGATCGCTAAGGCGCTGTCGAAGGAAGTGAAGCTGCTGATTCTTGACGAGCCGACCGCGAGCCTCAACGAAACCGACAGCCAGTCATTGCTCGACCTGCTGCTTGAATTCCAAGCGCATGGCCTGACGAGCATCCTCATCTCGCACAAGCTTAACGAAGTCGCACGCGTGGCCGATTCGATCACCGTGTTGCGCGACGGTGCGACGGTGGCCACCATGAACTGCAGCGAAACCACCGCGAGCGAGGACGAGATCATCCGCCACATGGTCGGCCGAGAGATGGCGGACCGCTATCCGCCGCGCACGCCTGCGATTGGCGATGTTGTCTTCGAAGTGCGCGACTGGACCGTTTTCCACCCGCAGCACGCCGATCGCAAGGTCACCAAGGGCGTGTCGATGAACGTGCGGCGTGGCGAGATCGTCGGCATCGCGGGCCTCATGGGCGCGGGGCGCACCGAGTTCGCGATGAGCCTCTTCGGCCGCTCATACGGACGTCATATCAGCGGCAGCGCCTTCCTGAAGGGCTCGCAGATCGACCTGAACAGCGTCGGTGGCGCGGTGCGCCATGGCCTCGCCTACGTGACCGAAGACCGCAAGAGTTACGGCCTCGTGCTCGAGAACGAAATCGAGCACAACGTGTCGCTCGCACATCTTCGCGGCGTGGCGACGCGGGGAATCATCGACGACGGCCGCGAGTATCAGGTCGCGACGGAATATCGCGGCAAGCTGAATATCCGCTGCGCGGACGTGTTCCAGAACGTGGGCAATCTTTCGGGCGGCAACCAGCAGAAGGTGGTGCTTTCGAAGTGGCTGTTCGCGAATCCGGAGGTGCTGATCCTCGACGAGCCGACGCGCGGCATTGATGTCGGAGCGAAGTACGAAATCTACTGCCTTATGGCGCAACTGGCTGCCGAGGGCAGATGCCTCATTCTCATTTCGTCCGAAATGCCGGAACTGCTCGGCATGAGTGACCGGATCTACGTCATGAATGAAGGTGAATTCGTGGCCGAGATGGCCGCTCGTGAAGCGAGCCAGGAAAAGATCATGCGTGCGATCGTGAGTGCAGGAAAGAAAGAACCATGAATACAGCCGTCGAAATGGAAGTCGAATCCACTGCGCCGGTTGCTCCAGCTGGGCGCGCGAAAGCGATCGGCGGATTCATCAAGAGCAACCTGCGCGAGTACGGCATGTTGTTCTCGCTTGCCGTCATCATGATCTTCTTCGAGTACATGACTGACGGTACGCTGCTGCAGCCGCTCAACATCACAAACCTCGTGCTGCAGAACAGCTACATCGTGATCATGGCGCTCGGCATGTTGTTGGTGATCGTAGCAGGCTACATAGACCTTTCGGTCGGCTCGGTTGCCGGTTTCATCGGCGCGCTCGCGGCGGTGCTGATGGTTGAATACCATTGGCATTATGTGGCGGCGGCGTTTGTGTGCCTGGTCGTGGGTGCGATCATCGGTGGTGCTCAGGGCTATCTGATTGCATTCCACAAGATCCCGTCTTTCATCGTCACGCTCGGCGGCATGCTGATCTTCAAGGGACTGGCCTTGGCGCTGCTTGCCGGCCAATCCGTCGGTCCGTTCCCGCCCACGTTCCAGCTGTTGTCCTCAGGCTTTATCCCGGACCCGCTTGGTGGCGATGGCCTGCGTATGACGACGCTGCTCCTCGGAGTACTTGCTGCGGTCGGACTTGTTTGGAGTGGCCTGCGTGCGCGTGCAAACCGCGCGCAATACGGCGCTCAAAACGAACCTTTGTCTTTCTTCATCACTAAGAACGCTGTGTTTGCCGCAGCGATCGTCTACTTCGCCTGGCTGCTCGCCTCGTACAAGGGGCTACCGAACGTGCTCATCATCATGTTCGGCTTGATGCTGCTGTTCGCCTTTGTCACACGGCGGACCACGATTGGGCGCCGTATCTACGCGCTTGGCGGCAATGAGAAGGCTGCGCGCCTCTCCGGCATTAAGACTGAACGGCTCGCCTTTCTCACCTTTGTCAATATGGGCGCGCTGGCTGCGCTTGCGGGCCTTGTCTTTGCCGCACGGCTCAATACCGCAACGCCGAAGGCCGGCCTCGGCTTTGAGCTCGATGTGATCGCCGCATGTTTCATCGGCGGCGCCTCGGCCACTGGCGGCGTCGGCAAGGTGACGGGTGCGGTGATCGGCGCCTTCATCATGGGCGTGATGAACAACGGTATGTCGATCCTCGGCATCGGTATCGACTACCAGCAGGTGATCAAGGGCCTCGTGCTCGTCGCCGCGGTGTTCGTCGATGTCTACAACAAGAACAAGACCTGACCAGCGAGCAGTCTCTTCGGCCCCCGCAGAGGTGAAACGATGTACTACGGCGAAGAACAGAAGCAGCAACTCAATCCGCTGCTGCCCGGCTATTCGTTCAACCTGTATCTCGTGGCGGGCACCACGCCAATCATCGAGAACGGTCCGCTGGATTTTTTTATCGACCGGCCCAATGGGATGAAGGGTTTCATCATCAACATGACAGTGAAGGGCGAGGGCAAGGTTTTCGACGGTGAGGATTCCTTCCATGTCCGGCCCGGCGAGCTGCTGCTCTTTCCGCCCGAGGCCGCCCACTACTACGGCCGCGCCCCAGGCAGCCCGGACTGGTATCACCGCTGGGTCTACTTCCGTCCGCGCGGCTACTGGGCCAACTGGCTGAAGTGGCCGCGTGTGACACGCAAAGTGGGTCGCTTGATGCTGCCCACGCAAACGCTGATCGATGAATTCGACGAGTTGTTCCAGCAGATCGACCGCACCCACCATGGCGGCCGTGCGACGTCGGAGGAGCTGGCGATCAACCTGCTCGAACGGCTATTGATCCGTTCCTATGAGGAAACACCGGAAAACCTGCCCACGCCGCTCGATTCGCGTATTCAGGCGGCCTGCCAGTTCATTGCCAAGAACCTTGCCGAGGAACTGTCGCTCGATGAGATCGCGCGTCACGTATGCCTGTCGCCCTCGCGGCTCGCGCATCTGTTCCGAGAAGAGATGGGCGTGAACATCGTGCGCTGGCGCGAGGAACAACGGATCATCCTCGCAAAGCATCTGTTGCAGACGACGCGTACCCCTGTGTCATGCATATCTGAGATCGTTGGGTATGACGATCAACTGTATTTCTCACGGGTGTTCCGCAAGCGGGTGGGCATCAGCCCCAGCGGCTTCCGTAAGTCATGTGACGCGATACCGCATGCACCGTTCGCTCCGCAGCTTGGTGTTCTGGCCGGCGATTCGAGCCCCGCTCGTCTGTTGCTGAAGGACACGCGCGAGACAGTCGCTGCTGTTGAACCACAGACGGGCGCTGCGCGTCGGCCTTGGGGGCGCACTTGAGCTATCGCGTCGTCGCGCTCGATCTTGACGGGACGTTGCTGGACAGCAGCCTCGCGATCCGCTCCGATTCGGCCAAGGCGATTGCCGAGGCGCGGCGGGAAGGCATCGCCGTGATGCTCGTCACCGGCAGACATCACACGGTTACCGAGCCGTATCACCGGGAACTCGGGTTGGAGACCCCCGCGATCTGCTGCAACGGAACCTATCTGTACGACTTTGGCGCGAAGCGTGCGTGTCTCGGCAACCCGCTCTCGCGTACCCAGGCGCTGCTTCTGCTGCGACGTGTTCGGGAGATCCGCCTGCATGCGCTGATGTACGTTGAGGATGCGATGACCTTCGAGCGCATGGAGCCTCATCTTGCGCGCATGGTTGCCTGGGCCGAACGGTTTCCGCCGGATGAACGGCCGGTGATGCGCCGCATCGCCAGCTTCGAGGACGAAGCCATCCATGCGCGCACGATCTGGAAATTCGTCCTCACGCATCCATCATGCGAGTTGCTGCGTGCCGCCGTGGTCGGTATCGAGCACGACATGGGACTTTCCTGCGAGTGGACCGATATCAACCGTGTCGATGTGGCGCAAAGCGGAAACAGTAAGGGTGCGCTGCTTGCGCGATGGCTCGAATCGCAGGCGATTGCTGCTGCTCAGGTGGTTGCGTTTGGAGACAATTTCAACGACATCAGCATGTTGCGCTTCGCGGGCCTGGGCGTGGCAATGGGAAACAGCGATCCGGCGGTCCAACGGAGTGCAGACTGGGTGGCCGGTACGCACGACAGCAGCGCAATAGCCGAGACGTTGCGTCGCTTTGTCCTCACGGGATCGCAAGCATGACGACTACAGCAACGATCGCGCCCGACGGACACCCCTTGAACCGGATTGAGCTCCGCTCCCCGGAGGGCTTCGCACTCCAGATCATGGACTGGGGGGCGACCTGGCTTTCCTGCCGTGTGCCGATGGATACCATTTCTGCGCGTGAAGTGCTGCTCGGTTGCGGAAAGCTTGAAGACTACTTCGTACAAATGGCCTATCTTGGTGCGACAGTGGGTAGATATGCCAATCGCATTGATTGCGCACGTTTTACCCATGACGGCCGGGAATACCGACTTGATGCCAACCAGTCAGGTCGCCATATGCTGCACGGCGGCGCCGGGGGGTTCTCGCAGCGCCGCTGGCGCATTGCCGAACGGGGGCCGATGCATGTCGGCTTCGAGATCGAATCGCCTGGCGGTGACCAAGGCTTTCCTGGCAATCTGAAGGCGCAGGTCACCTACCGCCTTGAAGCCGGGTTGCAGATCGTCACGGATTACGAGGTCATAACCGACGCTGCCACGCCGGTGTGCCTCACCAACCATGCCTACTTCAATCTTGATGGACAGCACGGTGATGTGCGTCGCCATCGACTACAGATCGCCGCGTCCCACTATCTGCCAATCGATCCCGAAGCGATTCCGCTTGGCCACCTTGATAGGGTGGAAGGCACAAGTTTCGACTTCCGGCAGGAAAAGATCGTCGTCCGTGAATTCATGGGTGATGAACAGCAGCGGCAAGTGGGCGGCTACGACCACGCATTCCTGCTCGACGACGCTTGCTTCGACAGTAATCACCCCGCTGCGCACTTGACCGCTTCTGACGGACATTTGTCGATGCTGCTCTACACGACCATGCCTGCATTGCAGTTCTATACCGGACAGAAACTTCCTGGCACGCCGTCGCGCGGTGTACGGCCCTATGGTGCCTATGCGGGGCTCGCACTGGAAACGCAGTATCTTCCCGATAGTCCGAACCATCCGGAGTATCCGCAGCCCAGTTGTTGGCTGGAGCCGGGGCAGGTCTGGCGGCACAGGACGCGGCTGGCATTCGTGCGGGCGGCGTAGGGAAACTCTTGTTGGGGCTGGGTGGCGTTTCGCTCATCAGGCCCGGAGAACGCATTTCATGTGGGATGAACGATACAGCGCCGAAACCTATGCCTATGGCACGGCCCCGAATGATTTCCTGAAGGCGCGGCACGCTGCGATTCCGAAGGGAGAAGTGCTTTGCATTGCCGAGGGTGAGGGTCGCAATGCGGTGTTTCTTGCCAAGCAGGGCTACACGGTGACGGCGGTCGACGGTTCTGGCGTCGGCTTGGACAAGGCGCGCAAGCTGGCCGAACAGAATAGGGTAGAAATCAAAACGATTCACGCTGATCTTGCCGACTTCGATATGGGAGAAGGTCAGTGGGACGGCATCGTTTCGATTTTCTGCCCATTGCCGCCGGAACTCAGGAAGGTAGTGCATCAAAACATATTGGCCGGGCTCAAGCAGAATGGTGTATTGCTTGTTGAGGCTTATCGTCCCGAGCAGCTGAAATACGGTACTGGTGGGGGGAAATCAGCGGAGACGATGATGACGAAGGAATTGCTGCTCACCGATCTTGCCGGATTGAAGTTTCTTCATCTGCTCGAACTTGAACGGAATATTGTCGAAGGTATCTACCACACCGGCCTTGGCGCGGTCGTGCAGGCGATTGCGGTCAAGGAAATGCAGTGAATAAATAGGGGGCCTCACTGGAAGGTTGCCCTGTGGTGGCTCGGAATCTGGCTGGCGTATGGCTGCAATCGCGTGCGCATCTGCAACTGACTGGATTCCTCCCCGCAGGAATGACGCGCTCATGGGCGGTACGGAGGATCCTCCGCGGTACCCAATCACAGGGAACATCGCCACCCGTCGGGCGCTCTCACCTCCGCAGGTTATCGATACACAGTGATGCAAACCGCGCATTGGGGCGACGTACCAGCCGTTAAGCTGTTGCGTTCGTTACAAGCGGGTCCCAGTGAGAATCCGAACAAGGACAAAGACTTGAAGACTACTTACCTTGCTGCGCTGCTTGGCGCACTTTTCTGCAGTGCGGCGAGTGCCGCGCCCCTGACATCGGGCATCGATACGAGCGGCGCTGACCCGGCAATCCGCCCGCAGGATGACCTCTTCCTTGCCACCAATGGTGGCTGGATCAAGAAGACCGAGATCCCTGCTGACAAGTCACGCTTTGGGACATTTGTTCAGTTGCGCGACCTCTCCGACGAACGCGTCAAAGGCATCGTCGAGGAATTGGCGAAGGCAACCCACGCCAAGGGTACGGTCGAGCAGAAGATTGGCGATTACTTCAAGAGCTACATCGATACCGATGCGATCGACCGCGCCGGCACCGCGCCGGTCGAGTCGCTGCTGCGGGAACTTGCAGCGATCAAGGATCGCAAGCAACTGATGGCGCTGATGGGGCGCTGGGAAGGTGTGATCGACAGCCCGATCCAGTTGCAGTCGCAGGCTGATTTCAGGAATCCAGGTGTCTATTCGGCGACGACGTGGCAGGGAGGCCTGGGCATGCCTGACCGCGACTACTATCTCAAGGACGACGATGCGCGGTTGATGAAGGCCCGTGCGGCGTACCAGACATACATCGAAGCTCTGCTGCGGTTGTCCGGCGATGCCAAGCCGGAAGTCGGTGCACAGGTGGTGTACGCGCTAGAGCGCCAGCTTGCGGAGGCGCAGTGGTCGAAGGTCGATAACCGTGATCCAAAGAAGGTCTACAACCCGGCAACGATCAAGGAGCTCGAAAAGACAGCCCCGCAGCTGCGGTGGCGGGCGTTTCTGAGCGAGGCAGCCTTTCCGGTGAGCACGGACTGGATCTCGCTTGCGCAACCGAGCTATGTGCATACGGTGGCGAAGCTTCTCGACGATGTGCCGCTCGATACCTGGAAGCTCTACATGAAGGTGCGCGTGCTCGATGCGGCCGCGGACATGCTGCCCGCACCGTGGCGCGAGGTGCGATTCGCCTACCACGGTAAGGCGGTGCAGGGCCTGCAAAAGGACCGCGCGCGCTGGCAGAAAGGCGTCGACCAGCTCAACGGTGCGCTGGGCGAGGCCGTTGGCCAAGTCTATGTCGCCAGGTACTTTCCCCCCGCGTACAAGGCGCGTATGGAGGAACTGGTGGGCAACCTGATGAAGGCCTATGCGCAATCGATCGATGGCCTGGCCTGGATGGGCCCGGAAACGAAGGCTCAGGCACGCGTGAAGCTGTCGAAGTACGTGACCAAGATCGGCTACCCGGATGTCTGGCGTGATTACTCCAGGCTGGAAATTCGCACGGGTGATCCGCTTGGAAACGCTATTCGCGCTTCACGCTTCGAACATGAGCGGCAGGTCAGCCGGAATGGTCAGAAGGTCGACCGCGCCGAATGGGGCATGACGCCACAGACGGTTAATGCCTACTACAACCCGAGCTACAACGAGATCGTCTTCCCGGCGGCGATCCTCCAGCCACCGTTCTTCAACATGGAGGCCGAGGATGCGGCTAACTATGGTGGCATCGGTGCGGTGATCGGTCATGAGATCAGCCACGGCTTTGACGATCAGGGCAGCCAGTTCGATGGTGACGGCAAGTTGCGCAACTGGTGGAGTGAATCCGACCGCAAGGCCTTCGACGCCCTCGGCGCGAAACTCGTTGCGCAGTACGACGGATATGAACCCCTGCCAGGCAAGCGCATCAACGGCCAGCTTACGCTGGGCGAGAATATTGCCGACCTTTCCGGCCTGCAGATTGCCTACAAGGCGTACGCGCTATCGCTCGAAGGCAAGCCTTCGCCGGTGATCGATGGAATGGCCGGTGAGCAACGCTTCTTCCTTGGCTGGTCGCAGGTTTGGCGTGGCAAGTCACGTGAAGAGCGTGCCGCGCAGCTCTTGACCATCGATCCGCATTCGCCCGAGATGTATCGCGCCAACGGTGCCGCGGTGAACCACGATGGCTTCCATCAGGCTTTTGGCACGAAGGCTGGCGACGGGATGTTCAAGCCGGAGGGCGAGCGCATCAGGATGTGGTAATGGGCTTTGGGCGCCGATTAGAGTGCGAACGGAGGTTCGATGCATCGTCCCTCCGTTCGCCTCGTGCGGTTTGGTACCGTGCCGTGCCGACGCCCGCTCGCTGTCAGTCCCCGCTGAGTTTCGTTTCCTGTTCAGAAGGGGCGACTTGCCCTCGCGTCGCCCGTTCCAGCGCAGTCAGAAGCCCGATACCCGGCTTGAGGATGTCCTTCGCAAGTGCGGTTGCCGCTTTGACGTCTTGTGGGCTCATCCCCCCCGCCACACGGCGGCGGTTTGATAGCGCGTTTTCGTCTGAACCGGCGGTCGCTGCGGCGATGGTGTAGAGCGCGTAGGCCACGATCGGATTGGCGGGTACACCGCGTCCGGATTCGTACATCAGCCCCAGATTGTTCTGCGCAGTGGGCTCGCGTCGGGCTGCGGCCTGCTTGAGCCAAAATACCGCTGCGGCGTCATCGCGCGGTACGCCGCGACCGGTGCCGTACATCAAGCCGAGGTTTGTCTGGGCGATGGGGTGGTCGCGTCGCGCGGCGAGGCGGTAATAAGACATCGCGAGTGCTTCATCGCGTGCAACACCGCGACCGTTTTCGTACATCGCGCCGAGGTTATTCGCGGCGTCTGCATTGCCACCGTCGGCGGCCTTAAGGAAATAGCGCGCTGCTTCTGCTTCGTCGCGCTGGACGCCGCGGCCCTCGAGATACATCCAACCAAGGTCGGATTGCGCCTGTGGGTCGCCCTGTCCGGCGGCAAGTTTGAACCAGCGCACCGCCTCCACGTCGTTGTGCTCGCCGCCGCGCCCATCGCGGTACATGGCGCCGAGCGCTTGCTGAGCCAAGGCCAATCCACCCCGGGCTGCCACCAAGAAACTGGCGCGTGCCTCCGCCTCATCGCGGGTGACACCGCGACCCTTGTCATACATCACACCCAGGGCATAGGCAGAGGCGGGATCGCCTGCTGCGCGTCCCGTGCGGAATTCGGCGAGCGCTGCAGCGTTGTTGCCGCCGCGCAGGGCGAACATGCCTTCATCGAAACCGGCTTGGGCGTTGGGGGCCAGACCCAGCGCGAACATGAGGAGGAGCGTGATTCGTTTCATACGTTTCTCGAGCGAAAGCTCTGCGACGGCCATCCGGCTGACGCGACAGTCTAGTTCCGGGTTGGAGAATATTCTGATACGGCTGTAGCGACGATGCCTTCGCCCTAAACAATGTGGAATCGGTGCATCAGTTGGGCATAGATCACGTTTGCTGGCTGATGTGTGAGCGTGAGCTGCAGCAACGGCAGCCGCACATCCTGCACCCGGTGGAAAAGGAAGCCGAGGCAGTGACCCATGTCAGTGAACGACGCTGCCACCACGGAGGCATCGGCGCTGCACTGGGCTGCGAAGCATGTTCTTGACTCACACGCGGCCGGCCGATCAAAAGGGTAGGCGCCGCCGTGCCGGTTGGATCTTCTGATCTGCATTCGAGCAGGGCTCGTCAGCACGAATCGGCTTGCGCGGTGCATTGTTCTCCTCCCGCGCAAAGCGGACCCGTCCCTCCAGGACACAGCCGCGCATGCCCGGGTCGCAACGTGCGCCCAGTACGCGTTGGCAGACATTGTCGACGTCGTGGGGACAACTCCAGGAACTCACGATTAACTCTCCATGAACACGCGGTGGTGGGATGCGCGCACACCCCTTGGGCGACTTCGCTTTCCAGCATACCCGATGCCTCGCTGCGGTTTACTGTGGATTCCGGTGCGTTTGACCTACGGTTCCTGAGATAGCCGACCATGCGGTGGATCTTCATCGCCATATGGCGATCCCCGGCGAGATCGTTCTATTCGGCAGTGGTCGTTCATGTCGCACGGACGCTCGGTGCCCTCCGACACGCCACGGGTAACGCATGGTTTTGCGGCTGTGGCAAATTCGTGCGACATGCCTGTGTAACCGTTGTGCCGGTCCATGCATCTAATGGGCAAGACGAAGGCGTAGCAAGGAGACCAGGATGCAGCAGATCGGCGTCACTGATTTCAGCACAGACATAGGGCTGGCGAAGAAAATCGCGGGCGGTGACGTCGAGGCGTTCGAGCGGATGATGCGGCGGCACAACCGCCGGCTTTTCCGCGTTGCACGTAGCATCTTGCGCGACGATGCCGATGCGGAGGATGCGGTTCAGGACGGCTATATCCGCGCCTATCAGGGGATCGCGGAATTTCGCGGTCAGGCCAGTCTGGCGACATGGCTGACTCGCATCATCGTCAATCAGGCATTGGAACACCGGCGCCGCAAGGGGCGGCTGCAGGAAGAGGCCGCCGATCCCGACGCAATGGCGGACATTACCGACGAGACCGAGACCCCGGAATCGCTTGTGATGCGGTCACAACTGACCCACCTGATCGAAACCTCGATCGACCGCTTGCCTGAGGCTTGGCGAACCGTATTCATTCTTCGCGCAGTTGAGGGGCTGAGCGTTGCGGAGACGGCCGCGGCGCTCGATATCTCCGAGGCGAATACGAAGGTTCGATTTCTGCGTGCACGGGTCTCGTTGCGCGAGACCCTGGGCCGCCAGCTCGGTCCGATTCTCGAAAACACCTTTAACTTTCTGGGCAGCCGCTGTGATCGTATCGTCGCTCGGGTGCTTGCACGTCTCGGCCTGTCTTTGCCTCAGTTCATCACCTCGCTCCCTGACGAGGGAGCTCCGACCCAACCTATTCCTCGAAGGAGCTCGCCATGATCGACCTGATTCAACCTTTCGCTTCGTTGGAAAACCTGAGCCGGCGCCGCATGCTGGTCGGGTCGGCCGGTACTTTGCTATCGGCCGGTGCCGTCGCGCTTCTCGCCGGGCGTCCGGCAATGGCTGCTGGCCAGAAAGATGGCGACACACACGCGGACGTGACGATCCTCAACACTGCGCTTGCCGCAGAACTGGAAGCCGTGGCGGCGTATGGTGTGGGTGCCGGCAGCGGTTTGCTGAAGAAGCCGATCCTCGACGTAGCAATCCAGTTCCAAGGGCAGCACAAGGAGCACGCAGACGTACTTGCGCAGACGATCCGCAAGCTGGGTGGCAAACCCGTGGAAGCCAAGCCCAAGTATGTGTTTCCGACCGAGAATCTTAAGACTCAGAACGATGTCCTGGCCTTCGCTGCAGGGCTCGAACGCGGTGCGGTAAGCGCCTATCTGGGCGCGGTCCCATTGTTCCAGGACCGTGATCTCTCCAAGGCCGCGGCGAGCATTCTCGGTGACGAAGCAATGCACTGGGCCGTTCTCCGCTATGTGCTTGGCGAAAATCCGGTGCCGAGCGCATTCGTATCGTGAATCGTCTTCGTGCCGCAGCGCCCACTATGCTGGCGGCGCTCTGCTTGGCCGCGACACCTGTTCCGCGTGGAGATCCCGACAGAGGTGAAGCGATCTATGGACGCTGTCAGGGCTGCCACGCTCTGGCCTACAACCGGACGGGGCCGATGCACTGTGGGCTGTTCGGGCGCCGTGCCGGCACGGCGCCTGGCTTCACCTACTCCACGGCGATGGCGAACTCGAACATCGTGTGGGACGCGAAGACGCTTGATCGCTTTATCGCCGCACCGACCGAAATGATTCCGGGAACCGCAATGGGCTACGCCGGGATTTCCGACCCGCAGGAACGAGCCGATCTGATTGCATGGCTGAAACGGTCGACCGCATTACCAGGTGGGTGCCCGCGCAGATGATGGGTTGTCAGGTCGGTTCAATTTCTTGATCCGGCCCCTATTGATCCGGCACGATGAAGTTCTCATGCGGCGTACTTGACGATTAGGTCCAGGAAGTAGGATCGGACCCGTTGGACATTGGTGGCGATGCTCCGTCCGCTGCTCGCGTGGTAGCGCCTCCTGCGCCTCGATGAAGTCGTGGCGCGCATGCGCCCAATAGCCCAGATGCGTGAGCGCATGCGCGGGCATGAAAACGTCATATGCGGCGTAGCCGTCGGTCATCAACGCGCATGCTTCGCCCACGCTCGCATAGAGCTCAGTGGCGATCGCAGCACTGCGCGGGGCGCGATAGCTGAACAGGCGCACCGGCGGCCCGGTGCCATTCATCTGCGCCCACGGTAGCTCTTGGTCTGCGCCGCGCGCTTCGGCTCCTTGAGCACCTGCACGGGCGTCTCATCACTGTGGATGAGCGTACTGTCGAGCAGAACGTCGCGCAGCAGATTCACGATCGGTTGCACCGTGGCGCCCACCCGCACGACTCTGGCCGCGAGCGTGGCACGCGAGAGCTCGCCCCGACATGGGTGAGCAAGGCTGCTTGACGATAGAGCGGCAGCGCGTTCTGGTACTTCGCACTGACTACCCAGGCCAGAGCGGAAGCTGTGAGTAGTTCCTTTGGAATGATCCGCGCCGGTGCCAGCGCGACTCGGATCGACTGATTGCAGCGGGGGACACGGGTGTATTTGACGCGCTGATGCTACGTTATCGGCCGATTTTCAATACCGCTTCAATCGGCGCTTCAACTTGGCAGCGCTGTCCCAGCGCTTGCTCCACGCAGCCTGTGTGCACTCAATCCTACCCGAGTGCGCTCCTGCGCACTCGCTGAGATTCGACGCTAATCAGGAAAAAGAAAGCCTTGGAACATGTTGTGTTTCCAAGGCTTTCAAGAGTGGTGTCGCTTCCTGATGTGCGCGAGCCAAGTTTCAGATCACAGGCCAGCGCTCACATACCGTGGTCTCTGTTTCAGAGTCAGCGATTTCCAACACGACGAACAGTTGCCAAAGCGAACAAACCGATGCCGAGCAGCGACAGGCTTAAAGGCTCTGGAACCGTCGAGCCCGCAATGCTTAACGAAGAGTTGTCGATAGCGAGAACACTGAACTCGTTGGAAGTGATCCAGCCATAGCGATTGCCCCCGACACCAGCGATTGGGTCAGTGCCAAGTGTCCATTGGTTTACCAAGTCGCCGCTCGCGCTGAAAATACTCAGATCGACGTTGAGGAGGCCTGAGTTTTCATAGAAATGTTGAGTAAACGTGTACCATCCGGTGTCCGAAATTGATATGGCCCCCGTGTTTTTTGGGAACGAGTTCCCCCGGCCCGAATTGTTGCCAACACTGATCACAAAACGGTCAGTGTTTGCGCCCGGGCCTGTGCCATCGTTGTAGAAGCCAGCATTAAAGACAAAGTCACGCAAGAATCCACCCGCGGAACTGCTGATTGCGGAGCTGTAGTTAAAACGCGTGTCGTTCGCCCAGCCTCCATTCACGTCAAGGTAGATATCCAGAGTGGTTGTATATTCTTGGAAAGGTGTCGCGACCGAGCCAGCACCAAAGTTATACCCGCCAAAGTTTGTGGCAGAGCCAGAGGCGGAGCTTTGGGCATGGGATGCGCCGTTGGCCGATGTGATGCCGTTTGTTCCAGACGCAACGCGCGTTGCATTGAACCCACCCCCAAACGCGTCCCATCCCGAAATGTCGGATTCGAAGCCATTGAAGTAAAGAGGTGCAGCGGACGCAGCGCTTGCGAGTAGCATACTGATCGTCACCAGTGCAGATCGAACTACGGTCGTCATAAGATGTCCTTCCGAGAGATGTCTTGCATTATTGAGCGCATCGAAACCCTGTTCCGGTCGTTGCTGGAACTAATTATTATTTGGTTGAGTATCAAAGGGTTGGCGAACTCTTAGGGGATTTTGAGCGTAGTAGAATTTTAGGTTTGTTCTGTAGCTTGCCCACCGCGCTCTGCACCTGCTTGCGGCTCTCGCCGTTGCGCCGGTTGCCGCCGGCCTCATCATTGGCCGACTCATGCTGCTCGTAGCCAAGATGCGCCTGCATCTCCGCTCCCAGAGAGCAGTTGATCATGTGCTGGAGCATCTGCGAATACAGCGACTCCACGTCCTTTGGCGTCTTGCAACCGCCAACCAGCTCGTCTCCAGTTGTTCTGGCGTTAGTCCCATGTGATGGCTGCCCTGCAGGCACGAAAAGGGCCATATCGTCTCAAGACCTAGTTACACAGTTCAATTCACAGACTCACTGGATTCGTCGCGAACAACTTGTCCATCGTTTGGCACATCGTGATCAACCTGCTTCGACTGAATCACCTCGCGCAAGGGCAGCATCAAGACTAAACGAGTGCTGACAGTCACCTCTGATGCCTTCGACGCCGAATTGCTCTGGGTCATGACATAAAGGTGCGATTGCCCGCCCAAACCCACGGGGCAATTCACTCCAAGTCATACTCCCATATTCCTTTTGTTGAGCAGTAGACACTACTTTTTAATGGTCCAATTTTATTTGGCACTTTGTAAATACATAGTTACAGCAACTATGTTCATACAGAATCCACAAGCCCTATGGAATATATGAAAAACCAGTGAACGACTTGCAATGCGGCATATCGTGACCAAAGTATAACCAGAGAGAGTGAAAGCGTCGAGGGCAGTCACGGCCCTGAAGAAATACATCGTTGCTGGGCTTTCGAGGCGTAGATCGACGGTGCAAGGCCGAACAGTGGCTTGACCTGAAGCGCTTTGCGGTCGTCGAGCGTGAGCGAACGGTCGCCACAAAAACCAGCTACGAGCGCCAGCTAGTACATCAGCTCCCTAACGGCTGACGCTACGCGCATTGCTCATGTGGTGCACGGCCACTGGGAGAAAGAGAACCAGCTTTACTGGTGCTTTGATGTCCAGTTCAATGAGAACCCGTTGGCTGTGCGCACCGGATTCGCCGCCCACAACCTGGCCATCGTTCGGCACATCATGATCAACCTGCTTTGCCTGAATAGCTCGCGCAAGGGCAGCATCAAGACGAAGCGAATGCTGGCTGCCACCGCTGATGCCTTCCGCGCTGAATTGCTCGGAGTCACGACATAGAGCTGTGATTGCCCTGTCCGTGTAGGGAAACGACCCGCGGGCGGGGGGGGGGGGGGGTGAGAGGGCACAACACACCCCCCCGCGGAAAAGACATAGAGAGAGAGACAGTATTTAAAAACAAGTTGAAGCCGC
>JAVBUM010000021.1:0-17404 GCA_031555325.1 Niveibacterium sp.
CGCATCCCCCACATAGCGCTGTGATCCCCTTGCCGGTGTTGTCAACCCCCCCGCGGGGGCGGTGGGGGTTCAACCCGCACCCCCCCCCCGCGCCGGTGCAAATCAGTCTTCGAGTGCCAGTAGTTCCTCTACCGTTTGCCGCCGCCGGATCAGCGTGTGTGTTGCGCCATCGATCAGTACTTCGGCGGCGAGCGGGCGGGTGTTGTAGTTCGATGACATCGATGCGCCATACGCCCCAGTGTCATGGATCACTAGCAGATCGCCGACATGTGCCTCCGGTAGTTCGCGCGGCAGCACGACGCCGCCGTCGCCCTGTGTGAATACGTCGCCTGATTCGCATAGCGGCCCCGCTACGACGGACGGCCGTGAGTTGTCTGTGCGCATGGTGCGCGGCAGCACGCTGATGTGGTGGTGGCTGCCGTACATCGCTGGTCGCATCAGTTCGTTGAAGCCTGCATCGACGAGCACGAAGTGATTGCGCCCGGCTGGCTTCGTGGCACGCACTTCGGCCAGTAGCAGGCCAGACTCGGCGACAAGGAAGCGGCCTGGTTCGATTTCGAGTCCGAGCTTGTGGCCGACGATCGCTTCGGCTTCGCGGCGAGCTGCATCCCACAGACCGAAGTAGTGCGCGGTGTCGACCGTCGGGTCACCGTCGCGGTATGGGATCGACAGCCCGCCGCCGGCCGAGATCGCGTGCAGGCTGCAACCGGCTTCCACTGTTTGGCGCACGAGCCTGAGCATCGCGCCACAGACACGCTCCAGGTGCTTGTAGTCGACGCCCGAGCCGATATGCATGTGCAGGCCAATGAGTTCCAGTCCGTGCTGGCGGATCGCGGTGAGCGCGGCCGGCAATTCGCTGTGCCAGATGCCGTGCTTGCTGTGCTCGCCGCCGGTGTTGGTCTTATTGCTGTGACCATGGCCGAAGCCAGGGTTGATCCGCAGCCACACGCGGTGGCCGGACGAGCGTTTGCCAAGCTGGTGGAGCATGTCGATCGATCCGGCATTGACCGGCACGCGATGTTCCAGCACGGTTTCCAGCGTTGCTGCATCGAGCAGGTCGGCGGTGAAGACGATGCCGGAGGGCTCGCCGCTCGTGTCATAGCCTGCCTTTAGCGCACGCAGGATTTCGCCGCGCGAGACGGCATCTACCTTTACGCCGGCCTCGCGCATCAGTCGCAGGATGTGTGTGTTCGAACACGCCTTCTGTGCGAAGCGGATCGTGTCGAAAGCGGAGAGTGCCCTGATGCGTTTGCGGATTACAGCAGCGTCGTAGACCCAGAGTGGTGTGCCATGTTCGGTGGCGAGCGTGCGAAGCAACTCGGGATTGGGACGGATCTTGGCGAGGTGGGTCATGATTGTCGGGTGTGGAGGAGGGGGTGTCGGGTGGTCGCAGGCTTGCGGACCGAAAGCAAGCATGCGCGGGCAGAGCCTTTCATTCAAGTGCTAAAATTTTCTTATTCAATTCATTCTTGATATGGGATGAGTCCAGTGGAACCTTGCCCCATGAGTCTGTCCCACCGTCACATTGAAGTTTTCCGCGCTGTCATGAACGGCGGCAGTGTCACGGCTGCGGCAACGCTGTTGCATACCTCGCAGCCGACGGTCAGCCGGGAACTTGCTCGGATGGAGCAACTGATTGGCTTCGACCTGTTCGACCGCGTGCGCGGCCGACTCCAGCCGACGGTGCGTGGGCTGGCGCTGTTCGATGAAGTGCAGCGCGCCTGGGAGGGGCTTGAGCGCGTGTCGGCTACTGCCCAACGCCTACGCCGCTTCGAGGAAGGGTTGCTGTCGATCATCTGCCTGCCGGCTTTTGCGCATTCGCCACTGCCTGCTGCCTGCCGACGCTTCGTCGCGAGGCATCCGGGCGTGCGTGTCACGGTCACGCCGCAGGAGTCGCCGTTGCTTGAAGAGTGGTTGGCTGCGCAGCGTCATGACATTGGCCTGACCGAACATGACAGTGCGCCGCCCGGTACGCGACTCACGCCTCTGCTTGTTGCGGATGAAGTCTGTGTGCTGCCGGCGACGCACCCGCTAGCTGTGCGTGAAGTCCTCCAGCCTGCCGATTTCGAGGGTCAGCCTTTCATCAGTCTCTCGCCCGATGATCCCTACCGTGCAATGCTCGACGCGGTGTTTACCGAACACGGCGTGACGCGCCGGTTCGTGGTCGACACCGAGAGCGCGATTTCGGTCTGTGCAATGGTGGCGGAGGGGCTCGGGCTTGCCGTCGTCAATCCGCTCACCGCGCTCGCTTGCGCAGGGGTGTCGCTTGTTGTGCGGCGCTTTGCCGTGTCAGTGCCGTTCCGCCTGTCAGTCGTTGAACCGAGCCACCGGCCGGGTACGCCGCTCACGGCGTATTTCATTGATGCCCTGCGTGCTGAGGTGGCCGAAATCGAAAGTCGTCTAGAGGCCCTGCCTGTCTGAAAGGAGAAAATCGATGCCTGAAGACCTGCCGCCACTGCCACCTCTTGTGCCCGGCCTGTATCGCCACTACAAAGGTGGCGAATATGAAGTCGTTGGCGTCGCACGCCACAGTGAAACGCTCGAACCGCTCGTCGTCTATCGCCCACTCTACAATGCGAGTGGTCTTTGGGTGCGGCCGTATGCGATGTTCATCGAAACAATCGTGCTCGACGGTTTTACCTGCCCTCGTTTTGTCCCGATCGAATGAGCCATTCTCCGATCCAGATCGAGGATGCCGGCTTGAGCTGTCAGTTGCGTTGTTTGAAGCTGGCAGGGCGAGGTTGGCGCCTCCGCTTACTGCGCGTGCGTCATCTCGGGCAACATGAGCGAATTGCGTGAATGGGAAACGGAATGAAGAAGATCTTTCCGCGTGAAGTGCACATCGTGGAAGTCGGTCCACGCGATGGCTTGCAGAACGAATCGACACTGGTGGCGACCGAATACAAGCTCGGCCTGATTGAAAGGCTGGTGGCTGCCGGCCTGAAGACCATTGAAACCACCGCCTTCGTGTCGCCGAAATGGGTACCGCAAATGGCCGATGCGACACGCGTGATGGCGGGCTTGCCGCAGGACAGCGGCCTGCGCTTTCCGGTGCTTGCGCCGAACTTGAAGGGGTTCGAGGCAGCATTGGCGGCTGGTGCTAGGGAAGTCGCGGTGTTTGCGGCGGCGTCCGAGAGCTTTTCGCAGCGGAATATCAACTGCTCGATTGCCGAGAGCCTTGAGCGCTTCGTTCCGGTTGCGCGTGCAGCGAAGGAGGCTGGCGTGGCTTTGCGGGGCTATGTCTCCTGTGTACTCGGCTGCCCGTATGAAGGCGTGATTGCGCCACAGGCTGTACGTGATGTGACCGCGCGGCTGTTCGAGCTGGGCTGTTACGAGGTGAGCCTCGGTGACACCATCGGCACCGGCACGGTTGGCTCGACCACGCGACTCTTCGAGACGTTGCTCGCCCGCTTTGAGGCACGGCGGCTCGCAGGTCATTTCCACGATACCTATGGACAGGCGCTTACCAACGTACTTACTGCGCTGGAATGCGGAGTCGCCACCTTCGACACCTCGGTCGGCGGCTTGGGCGGTTGTCCTTATGCAAAGGGCGCAACCGGCAACCTGGCGACTGAGGACCTGGTCTACATGCTTGACGGCCTCGGCATTGCAACCGGCGTGTCGCTTGAGCATCTCGTCGATGCCGCCGACTACATCTACGGCACGCTAGGCCGGCCGCCGGCTGGGCGAGTCGCGCGTGCGTTGCTTGCCAAACGGCGTGCCACATGAACATCGGGAGCGTTTGCGAATGAGCGAGGTGCCATCGCCCTGCATCAAGGTCTGTAACGTGGGCAGTGACGGGATCTGCCGTGGCTGCTATCGCACGCTGTCCGAAATCGCTGCATGGCGTGAGTCCACCGACGAAGCCCGGCTTGCGATCCTCGCTGCCGTGGTCGAACGCTGTGCGACATCCGGCGCCGGACAGGTCGCGCAGCAGCCATGAGACTGCCCGAGTCGATCCGTGTGCTTGAGCGCGGCTGGCTCTCGGCCAGCACCATCCTGCTGCAGGATGGTGACTCGGTGATGGCAATCGATTCGGGCTACGTCACCGATGCACCGGAAACGGTGCGGCTGGTGGGGGCGGCGCTCAATGGCTGCCAGCTTGAACGTCTCATGAACACGCATTCACACTCCGACCACATTGGCGGGAATGCAGCACTGGTCGAGGCCTTTGGCTGTTCGGTGACAATACCGCAAGGCATGGCCGATATGGTCAGCGATTGGGACGAGTACGCCCTGCTGTTGTCCGCTGCCGATCAATCCGCAGCACCTTTCCGCCACGATGCGACGATTGCTGCGGGAGAGGCGTTCATCGCGGGAGGATGCTCCTGGCAGGCTCATGCCGCTCCGGGGCACGACATGGATGCGCTCGTCTTCCATAGCTGTGATGCGCGGGTGCTGATATCCGGTGATGCATTGTGGCGGAATGGCTTCGGCATCCTGTTCCCCGAGATCATCGGCAATGGCGGTGGCCTCGAAAGCGCACGCGAGACGCTGGAAGAGATTGCCCGCCTGCCAGTCGATCTCGTGATTCCCGGCCATGGCGCGCCATTTGTCGAAGTTGATGAGGCACTCAAGGCGGCCTTCGGACGCCTTGCCGCCTTTGAGGGCAACGGCGCCCGGATTGCGCGCAATTGCATCAAGGCCTGCGTGACCTTTACGCTGCTTGAGCGGGGACGGATGCAACTCGACATGCTGCCTGACTACCTTGAAAAGGTGCCGCTCTACCGCGAGGCAAATCACCGCTTTCTTGGCATGGCTCCTGATGCGCTCGCTGACTGGCTTGTCGGTTCATTGATCGCAGCAGGCGTAGCACGCCATGAAGGTGGGGCGCTTGTTGCGGCCTGATGGTCTCGAACGCGACGAATTCGTCATTCCATCAAAGAAAAGTCTGAGCTATTGGCTACGCCAGATATTGCCTTGCGGGTAGACTCGCGGCCGTCGGGCGTTCCGGATCGGGACGCAACTGGTCTTCTAACGTGGCGCCGCGCATGCCCAAGCTCGAATCTCGGATTGATATCCAAGCGCCCCAGCATCAAGTCTGGGCTGTCCTGACGGATTTTGCCGCCTTCCCGGAGTGGAATCCTTACCAGCGCGAGGTCCGCGGCGAAGCGGTCGAAGGCCGCAGCCTGAGCCTGTGTGTGCACGAAAGCGGTGGCACCGAGCGCCACTACTGGGCGCGTGTGGTTACCTCCGCCGCGCCGGATCTGCTGCGCTGGCAGGTAGAGATCCTCAGCGCTGGCCTGCTGCGCTGCATGCATACCTTTGAGCTGATCGCCAGCGGCAAAGGGAAAACGACGGTCGAGCAATCCATCAGATTTTCTGGCCCCCTTGCCACGCTTGTGCGTGGTCGCTTTGCGTCCGAGATGGGGTGGGGCGTGGAGGCGATGGGCAAGGCATTGCGCGAACGTGTCGAAGGGGGCAGCAAATAACGCACGCTGCGCCTCGCGACCTGTTGTAGATCAGAAAAAACTTCTATCGACCCATTGGCAAAACTGCTCGCATGGCTTAGGGTTAACCCGAGTTTGGCCAAAGCACTGGCTTCTAGCGAGACTTCCCCCCTCCTCGGCGCGACGCCCTGGAGACGAAGAAAAACCTGGGTGTCGCCCAGAATGGTCATACATAGAGGAGACGTTAGATGAAAACCAACCCGATCCGTCGTGCCGTTCTGGGTGCCTTTGCCACGGGTATTGCCCTGATGGCCGCTCCTGCTCTTGCAGACAAGGCCAATCCCAAGCTTGGTTTCTCGATTGATGACCTGCGTGTTGAGCGCTGGGCCCGCGACCGCGACTATTTCGTCGATGCCGCCAAGAAGCTCGGCGCGACGGTCAGCGTGCAGTCGGCCGATGCAAACGAACAGCGCCAGATCTCCCAGATCGAGAACCTGATTGCCCAGAAGGTCGATGCGATCGTGATCGTCCCCTTTAACTCCAAGGTTTTGACCAACACGATCAAGGAAGCCAAGAAGGCTGGTATCAAGGTTGTCTCGTACGACCGTCTGATCCTCAATGCCGATGTCGACGCCTACATTTCCTTCGACAATGAGCGCGTTGGCTCGATGCAGGCCGAAGGTGTCGTGAAGGCCAAGCCGAAGGGCAACTACTACCTACTTGGCGGTTCCCCCACCGACAATAACGCCAAGCTGCTGCGTGAAGGCCAGATGAAGGTGCTCAAGCCCTACATCGACCGCGGTGATATCAAGGTTGTCGGCCAGCAGTGGGTCAAGGACTGGAACCCGTCCGAAGCGCTGTCGATCATGGAAAATGCGCTGACCCAGAACGCCAACAAAATCGACGCAATCGTTGCCTCGAACGATGGTACCGCTGGTGGCGCAATCCAGGCTCTGTCGGCGCAGGGACTGGCTGGCAAGGTTGCAATTTCGGGCCAGGATTCCGACCTCGCTGCCGTCAAGCGCGTGGTCGCCGGCACTCAGACCCTCACGGTCTACAAGCCTCTCAGGCTGATCGCTTCCGAAGCGGCCAAGTTGGCAGTGGACCTCGTCAAGGGCAACCGGGTCAACTACAACTCCAAGCTCGACAACGGCCTCAAGAAGGTCGACTCGCTCCTGTTGAGCCCGACGACCATCACGAAGGACAACGTCAAGGTCCTGGTGGACGACGGCTTCTACACCGCCAAGCAGATCGGCATCTAAAAGAAGTCCATGCATCCTGCCGGGTTCCGTGGGATCCCGGCTCGCGTGCTGCCGCGCCTGGTACCTGCGCTGGGCGCAGTGTCAGACTCTGTAAACAGAAGGGGATGCCATGTCCGAATATCTTCTGGACATGCGGGGTATCGTCAAGGACTTCAGCGGCGTCAAGGCGCTCGACGGCATTGATCTGAAGGTGCGTTCGGGCGAAGTCGTCGGTCTTTGCGGCGAAAACGGCGCTGGCAAGTCGACACTGATGAAAGTGCTCTCCGCGGTGTATCCGTATGGCACCTGGGAGGGGCAGATCTTCTGGGAGGGCCAGGAACTCAAGGCCAAGTCGATCCGCGAGACTGAAGACGCCGGGATCGTCATCATCCACCAGGAACTGATGCTGGTGCCCAACCTTTCGGTGGCCGAGAATATTTTCATGGGCAATGAGATCACCCATGCGGGGGGTCGCATGAACTATGCCGCCATGTACCGGCGCGCCGAAGAGCTGATGCATGAGCTGAAAATGCCGTCGATCAACGTAGCGCAGCCAGTGATGAACTACGGCGGCGGTCACCAGCAGCTGATCGAGATCGCCAAGGCGCTGAACAAGAAGGCCAAGCTGCTGATCCTTGATGAACCGACCTCTTCGCTTACCAAGGCCGAAACGCAGATTCTGCTCGACATCATCAAGGATCTGAAAAAGAAGAACGTCGCCTGCGTCATGATCAGCCACAAGCTCGACGAGATCGCCGAGGTTTGCGACACGATCTCGGTGATCCGTGACGGTACGCACGTCGGTACGCGGCCGATGGCCGAAATGGATACCAACGAGATCATCACGATGATGGTTGGCCGCGAAATCAAGAACCTCTTCCCGCGTGAAGAACATCCGATCGGCGAGGTGATCTTCGAGGCGAACAACTTCACCTGCTGGGACGTTAACAACCCGTTGCGCAAGCGTGTCGACAGCGTGTCATTCTCATTGCGCCGTGGAGAGATCCTCGGCGTCGCGGGTCTTGTTGGCGCGGGGCGCACGGAGCTGGCCATGGCGATCTTCGGCTGCTATCCGGGTCACGCCGAAGGGGAAGTGAGGCTGGAGGGCAGGACATTGCGTATCCCCTCACCGAAGGTTGCAGTTGCGCAAGGCATCTGCATGGTGCCGGAAGATCGCAAGCGCCACGGTATCGTGCCGCTGATGGGCGTAGGCCAGAACATCACGATGTCGGTGCTCAACGACTATTCGAGCTTCGGCAAGGTCAATGCCGAGGCCGAGCTGCAGACGATCAACAAATCGATCGAGCGCATGCGTATCAAGACGGCCTCGTCCAATCTGCCGATCCGTGGTCTTTCGGGCGGGAACCAGCAGAAGGCGGTCGTTTCGAAGATGCTACTGCCGAACCCGAAGGTGCTAATCCTCGACGAACCGACGCGCGGCGTGGATGTGGGTGCCAAGTACGAAATCTACAAGCTCATGTTCGAGCTGGTGAAGCAGGGGCTTTCGATCATCATGATCAGCTCGGAGCTGCCAGAAGTGCTTGGCATCAGCGACCGAGTGTTGGTGATGGGTGAAGGGAGGCTGCGCGGTGACTTCGTCAATGAAGGTCTGACCCAGGAGAAGGTTATGACCGCGGCTCTCGGGAAGGCCGAAGCTTTTCGTAGGCTGAGCGCATAACTAGAAAGAGACAACGCAAATGCAACCCTTTGGCAAAACGCTGAAGAACTTCTTCGCGCAATACAAGGTGCTCGCATTGATCATCGCAATTGCGGTGATCTGGGTACTGTTCGGTTACCTCACCGACGGTGCCTTCCTGACCTCGCGTAATTTCTCAAACCTGCTGCGGCAGATGGCAATCACCGGCATGCTGGCCTGCGGCATGGTGTTCATCATCATCGCTGGTGAGATCGATCTTTCCGTCGGTTCGCTGCTTGGCTTGCTCGGTGGCATCGCGGCGGTGCTCGATGCGGTCTATCACGTTCCGCTGGCCGGGATTTTTGCACTCGTCATGTTCCTGGGTGTACTGATCGGGTTGTTCAATGGCTACTGGGTGTCATACCTTAAGGTGCCATCGTTCATCGTCAGCTTGGCGGGCATGTTGGCGTTTCGCGGCATCCTGTTAGGGGTGACGAAAGGCTCGACGGTGCCGGTCGAATCCCAGGGGCTCGTCGCTTTTGGCCAAGCCTACCTGCCGCAAATAATCGGCTGGGTGCTGGCGGTGGCGGTGTTCGCGCTGCTCGCGGTGGTGACCTTCAAGTCACGTGCAAACCGCGCGAAATACAACCTTGCCGTTGTGCCGATGTGGCAGGAAATGGTGAAGCTGACCGCGGGAGCAATGGTAATTGTTGGCTTTGTCTACGTACTCGATTCGTACCAGGGCATTCCGGTGCCCGTGCTCGTCCTGCTCGTCCTGCTTGGTCTCTTCAGTTTCATGAGCAACAGCACGGTGTTCGGCCGCCGCATCTACGCGATCGGTTCGAATCTCGAAGCGACACGACTGTCGGGTGTGAATGTGCAGTTCGTAAAGATGGCCGTGTTCGGAATCATGGGCCTCATGTGCGCGCTGGCCGGCATCACGACGACCGCACGTCTGGCGGCAGGTTCGCCATCCGCCGGCACTAGTGGTGAACTGGATGCGATCGCTTCTTGCTTCATCGGTGGCACTTCGATGCGTGGCGGTGCCGGAACAGTACCTGGTGCGCTTGTGGGCGCACTACTGGTTTCCAGTCTGGACAACGGAATGTCGATGATGGGCGTGGAAACTTACTGGCAGATGATCGTCAAGGGCAGCATCCTGCTGCTGGCTGTGTGGCTCGATGTGGTGTTTGGTTCGAACGAGCGGTGATTCTTTCTACCCGCACAAAGACAAAGGACTTGGGCTTGCCGGGCTCTTTGTCTTTGTGCGGGGAGCTGATGCTTACCGCATCGGCTGCATGGCTGCCAGTTCACCCGGTGTTACGTTGTCTTTCATGACGACGAGAACCGCTTCGCCCGACTGGATGGCGAGCTTCTGGTCTTCCGGTAGATCCTGCTCAATCTTGTCGGGGCTTAGGTTGAACATTGCACCGGTCAGTGGGTCGACGATCAGCATGCCGATCAGGCCGCCAAAAATGATGTTGCCGAGATACCAACCGCTTACTTCCGAGTTGAGCTGCACTTCACGCGTTTGACGCCCCGACATTTCGAAAACCATGCGGTAGTTCTGGCTCTGGAAGTAGCGGTATTTGGTGGGAAGAATGGCCGTGAAGGGCGTTGTTTGTGTACTGACTTTTTGTCCGTCGCGGTCGTAGATCGTGACGGTCGCACCGATCGGGCTGGAAGTCACCGGGATCGAACGCGGGCCGGAATGGACAATGGAGGCACAGCCAGAAGCCAGCAGAACACTGGGTACGATGCAGGCGATACCAAGCATGCGCGAAATATTCATTTCAAGTGGTCTCGTTGATATTTATTGTGATCAATAGGCCCGCCTGATTCTGCTGGTTGGAGATCTCTTGTTACAAGTTGTGGGGTTTGTTCTACGGCAAGGAAAACTCTTGTCGTCGAATTCGACAAAAGAGTTGTGTCGGCCAGCTATCCTGAAGCTGCATGGCAATCGAGGAGTGATGCGCAATGGCAACTTCCTTACTGGTCGGGACGCGAAAGGGTTTCTGGATGCTTCATGCCGATGATGCGCGGGTGGCCTGGACAATCGATGGCCCGCATTTTCTCGGCAACCTCATCCATCACGCCCGGCTCGACCCACGCGATGGTCGTACGCTGCTGGTGGCTGCTCGTACCGGGCATCTTGGCCCGACGGTCTTCCGCTCTAGTGATCACGGGCGTACTTGGTGCGAGGCGGAAACCCCACCGGCATTCGACAAGGCCCCAGGTGGTCGCGTGCTTGACCATGTCTTCTGGCTCGAACCGGGTCATGCCGATCGCCCGGGCGAATGGTGGGCCGGCAGTAGCCCGCAGGGGCTATTCCGCAGTGAAGACGGCGGCTGTTCTTGGCAGGGTGTGAACGGTTTCAATGCGCATCCGAAGCGCAAGGACTGGTGCGGCGGCGATCAGGACGGTACGCCCGACGGCCCGAAGCTACATTCCATCATCATCGATCCGCGTGACCCGGCACACATGTTCCTCTCGATGTCGAGCGGCGGAACATTCGAGTCGTCGGACAACGGTGACGATTGGCGGCCGATCAATCGCGGCGTACGCGCTGATTTCCAGCCCGACCCCGATCTTGAGTACGGCCACGATCCGCATTGTGTGCGAATGGCGTCGGGCCGCCCTGGGCGTCTCTACCAGCAGAACCACTGCGGACTGTTCCGTCGCGACGAGACCGATGATAGCTGGAGCGAAATCGGTCAGTCTGTCCGGAACGCGATGCCGCAACGCGACATCGGACTCGGCCTTGCCTTGCATCCACGCGATCCGGACACGTTGTGGACCTTTCCGATGGACGCAACTGGCGTGTGGTCCCGCGTATCGCCCGGAGGCGAGCCCGGCGTGCTGCGTTCGCGCGATGGCGGCGCGAGCTGGCAGTGGCTCAATGCCGGGCTGCCAGCGGAGCAGGCTTGGTATACCGTCAAGCGGCAGGCGCTGGCTTCGGATACCGGCGATCCTGTCGGTGTCTATTTCGGCACCACCAATGGCGAACTCTGGGGCAGTGCCGACGAGGGGGATAGCTGGCGTTGTATCGTCAGTCATCTGCCGGAAATCTACACAGTCGAAGCCGCCGTCTTCGTAGACCGATGATCCGCGTTCGCCTTCCCACCCACCTTTGCGACTACACCGGCGGGCGTGCTGAAGCATGCTTCGAGCTGGAAGACGGCGCGACGCTGGGCGACCTGCTGGCTGCGATCGATGAACAGTGGCGCGGTCTTCGATTTCGGATCGTCGACGAGCAGGACGGCATCCGCCGTCACATCAAGTTCTTCGTCGAGGGCGAACAGGTGCATTCACTCGCAACGTGCCTGCCGCCAGAGGCCGACGTGATGATCGTGGCGGCGCTCTCCGGTGGTTGACAGCGCCTATTTCATGAGGCGCTTCAAGTATCGCCCGGTGTAGCTCAGCCGGTGCGTGGCTACGGTTTCCGGCGTTCCGGCCACCAGGATCTGGCCGCCACCTCCGCCGCCTTCCGGCCCCAGATCCACCAGCCAGTCTGCCGTCTTGATGACATCCAAATTGTGTTCGATAACCACGATCGTATTGCCGTGCTCGCGCAGGCGTGCGAGCACCTTCAGCAACATCTCGATGTCCTGGAAGTGCAGGCCGGTGGTCGGTTCATCGAGAATGTAGAGCGTGCGGCCGGTGTCGCGCTTGGAAAGTTCCAGCGCGAGCTTGACGCGTTGTGCTTCACCGCCCGACAGCGTCGTCGCGCTCTGGCCGAGCCGGATATAGCCAAGACCCACGTCGAGCAGAGTTTCCAGTTTGCGCGCGACAGCGGGTACCGCATCGAAGAAGCGATGCGCTTCTTCGACAGTCATTTCCAGCACTTCGGCGATTGTCTTGCCGCGATAGCGGATTTCGAGCGTCTCACGGTTGTAGCGCTGGCCGTGGCAGACGTCGCAGGGCACGAAAACGTCGGGCAGGAAGTGCATCTCGACCTTGATCATGCCGTCGCCCTGACAGGCTTCGCAGCGACCACCCTTTACATTGAACGAGAAGCGGCCTGGCCCGTAACCGCGCGCGCGCGCTTCGGGTACGCCGGTGTACAGCTCGCGGATCGGTGTTAGCAGCCCCGTATAAGTGGCGGGGTTCGAGCGCGGCGTGCGCCCGATCGGCGCTTGGTCGACGCTGATCACCTTATCGAAGAATTCGAGGCCTTCGATCTCGTCATACGGTGCCGGTTCGGCGACCGAGCCGTACAGGTGCTTTGCTGCGATTGCGTACAGCGTGTCGTTGACCAGCGTGCTCTTGCCCGAACCCGATACGCCCGTGATACAGGTAAGAAGTCCGACTGGGATTTCGAGCGTGACGTGCTTGAGGTTGTTGCCATGTGCGCCGCGGAGCACGAGCTGCCGCGTCGTATCGGGCGTTTTGCGCTTGCCTGGGAGTGCGATGATGCGACGGCCCGAAAGGTAGGCACCGGTGAGCGATGCTTCGCTCGCCTCGACTTCGGCGGGCCCGCCGTGTGCCACGATCTCGCCACCGTGTTCGCCTGCGCCGGGTCCCATGTCGATGACGAAGTCGGCAGCGCGGATTGCGTCCTCGTCATGCTCGACCACGATCACCGTGTTGCCTAGGTCACGCAGCCGGGCGAGCGTGCCGAGCAAGCGGTCGTTGTCGCGTTGGTGCAGGCCGATCGAAGGCTCGTCGAGCACATACATCACACCGGTGAGGCCCGAGCCGATCTGGCTCGCAAGCCGGATGCGCTGAGCCTCGCCGCCTGACAGCGTGTCGGCGGAACGCTCCAGCATCAGGTAATCCAGCCCGACGTCGATCAGGAACTGCAGGCGTGCAGCGATCTCCTTGATGATCTTGTCGGCGATCTGTGCGCGCGTGCCGTCGAGCTGCAGGGCGTCGAAGAAACTGCGGCACTCGGTGAGCGGCATGCGGCCGATTTCCGGCAACGTCCGGTCGCCGATGTAGACGTAGCGGGCTTCCTTGCGCAGTCGCGTGCCCACGCAGGTAGGGCAGTGCTGATTGCCGCGATATTTCGCCAGTTCCTCGCGTACCGCGAGCGAATCGGTTTCGCGATAGCGGCGTTCGAGGTTGTGGATGATGCCTTCGAATGGGTGCGCCTTTGTTGTCTTGCGGCCGGACTCAGACAAGTACTTGAACGCGATGTTCTGCTTACCCGAACCGTAGAGCACCACCTTCTGCACGTCCGCTGGCAGTTCCTCGAAAGCCGTGTCGATGTCGAAGTCGTAGTGCTGTGCAAGGCTCGTCAGCATCTGGAAATAGAACTGGTTGCGGCGGTCCCAGCCGCGGATTGCGCCCGACGCAAGCGACACATGCGGATAGGCGACCACGCGGTGCGGATCAAAGAAATCGACTGTGCCAAGGCCGTCGCACTGTGGGCATGCGCCAACCGGGTTGTTGAAGGAAAAAAGCCGGGGCTCCAGTTCCTGCAGCGCGTAGCTGCAGATAGGGCAGGCGAAGCGCGCAGAGAAGAGGTGGGCCTTGTCGGTATCCATCTCGATCGCGAGCGCGCGGCCTTCTGCGTGCGCGAGTGCGGTCTCGAAGCTCTCGGCAAGACGCTGGCGCGCGTCCTGGCGCACCTTGAGACGGTCGACCACGATGTCGATCGAATGCTTCTGGTTCTTGTCGAGTTTCGGGCAATTGTCGATTTCGTGCAGAGTGCCGTCGATGCGTACGCGAACGAAACCTTGCGCGCGCAGTTCGGCGAACATGTCCTCGAACGTGCCCTTGCGCTCGGTGACGACGGGTGCCAGCACCATCACCTTCGTGTCCTCGGGCAGCGCCAGTACCGTATCGACCATCTGAGCCACGCTTTGCGCGGCAAGCGGCAGATTGTGATCCGGGCAATACGGCTGGCCGGCGCGTGCGTAGAGCAGGCGCAGGTAATCGTGGATCTCGGTCACGGTGCCGACGGTCGAGCGCGGGTTGTGGCTCGTCGCCTTCTGTTCGATCGAGATGGCGGGGGACAAGCCTTCGATCAGGTCGACGTCGGGCTTCTCCATCAACTGCAGGAACTGGCGCGCGTAGGCCGAGAGTGATTCCACGTAGCGGCGCTGGCCTTCCGCGTAGAGCGTGTCGAAAGCAAGCGAACTCTTGCCTGAGCCCGACAGGCCAGTGATCACCGTCAGCTTGTTGCGTGGGATGTCGAGCGAGATGTTTTTTAGGTTGTGGGTGCGTGCGCCACGGATCCGGATGTCGTTCGTCACTTCGTGTCTCTTACTCGCAATGGCACCCGTTTCGCGGGATCGCCGTCTGACTGATCGCGGCGAGACAGGCGTTTGTTCGGGGCTGTCAAGCCGTGCAGAAGGGTTTCCTGGAACTATTCGAAAAGACCTTGCCCAGGCTCGGGAGAGGCGTGAAAGGCAACCTGTTAATATACGCAACTCTCTGATTCAAAGCCATTTTCTACGATGTCTTCCCCCTTTTTGGACCGCATGAGCCCCGAGGAGCGCCGCGCCGGGGCAACGCTGGCGGGCATCTTCGCGCTGCGCATGCTTGGCCTGTTCCTGATCCTCCCGGTGTTCTCGGTCTTCGCCAAGACGCTGCCAGGTGGGGACAACCTGATGTGGGCCGGCATTGCGCTCGGTGCCTTCGGTCTCGTGCAGGCGATCTTCCAGGTACCCTTCGGCATTGCCTCGGACCGCTTCGGTCGCAAGCCGGTGATCGTGTTTGGCCTTGTCATGTTCGCGGCCGGCTGCGTGATGGCGGCTTGGGCGCCCAACATCGGATGGATGATTGCCGCACGTGCGCTGCAGGGTGCGGGGGCGATCTCGGCAGCGGTATCAGCGCTTGCCGCGGATCTCACGCGTGACCAGCACCGGACCAAGGTAATGGCGATGATCGGCTCGACCATCGGACTGGTTTTTGCCGCATCGCTCGTGCTCTCGCCCGCGCTGTACCGGTGGGTTGGCATGGACGGCATGTTCCTCCTCACCGGCGGCTTGTCGCTTGCCGCGATTCCCCTCCTGCTTTCGGCCGTGCCAACGCCTGAGCGGCTATCGGTGGCCATGCCACGCGTGCCGTTTTCCAGCGTGCTGGGTGATGGCCAACTCGCGCGCCTGCACTTCGGTGTCTTCGCTGTGCACATGGTTCAGATGGGCATGTTCCTGATCATTCCGCGGATCCTTGTCGAATCCGAGCACTTGCCGCTGACTGAGCACTGGAAGATCTACCTTCCGGTGGTGCTCCTGAGTTTCGTGCTGATGGTCCCGGCGATCATCTACGCTGAGCGCAAGCGCCAGTTGCGGCGCGTGCTGCTCGCAGCCATCCTGCTACTTGGAGTGACCCAGCTGGGCCTCCTGCTGTCGGGTGATGCGTTCTGGCCAATCGTTGGTCTGCTGTTCCTCTTCTTTACCGCATTCAACATCATTGAAGCGTCCCTGCCGTCGCTGGTGTCGCGTATCGCGCCGCCGCAGGCGCGCGGGGCTGCACTCGGCGTCTACAACACGTCGCAATCGATCGGTGCAGCGCTGGGTGGTGCGGTTGGCGGTGCCATCGCGGCCCATTTCGGCCCGCATGCGGTGTTTTCCTTCACCACGGTGCTGGCCGTCATCTGGTGGATCTGGGCGCAGGGCATGAAGAACCCGCCACTGCTTGCTGAACGCGAGATCGCGATCGACCCGCACATCGAGATCGCGAGCTTTCGCAGCGAACTCCTGGCGTTACCCGGCGTGCGCGAGGCCGTGGTCCTTCCGGAACAGTGCAAGGCTTTCCTCAAGGTCAATCCGGAGCGCTGGAGCGACGCTGCCCTGGCTCGTGTCGAGGGCGTCGTCCTGCATTGAACGGGGACCTGCGGTTGGGTTGAATCCCGAATCCGCCGCCATTGGCCGGCGGTATACTTCCCGCTGATTTTCGCCCCCGGCATCGCCCGATACGGGGGCAAATTGTTAGATGCAATCTGCCGCAAGCACTTCGACCAGCCTTGCTGCAGCCACAACAGAAAGGAACGAGCCAGATGGCCTCTGTGAACAAGGTGATCCTTGTCGGCAACCTCGGTGCCGACCCGGAAACGCGCTATGCCCCGAGTGGCGACGCGATCTGCAACATCCGCATCGCGACCACCGACACTTGGCGCGATAAGGCCACGGGCGAAAGGCGTGAAGCCACCGAATGGCACCGCGTCGCCTTCTTCGGGAAACTCGCGGAAATTGCCGGTCAGTACCTCAAGAAGGGTTCGCAGGTGTACGTTGAAGGCAGCCTGCGTACGCGCAAGTGGCAGGACAAGGAAGGGCGCGACCAGTACACCACCGAAATCCGCGCAGACCAGATGCAGATGCTTGGCTCGCGCCAAGGCATGGGCGGTGGCGGTGATTATCAGCGCGGCAGCGGTAGTGGAGGCGGTGGCGGCTATGACCAAAGCGGCGATGATTTTGCTCCGCCCCCGCGCCAGCAGAGTGGTGGAAATCGCCCGCAGCAACGCCCTGCGCCGCAGCAGGCGCCGTCGGGTCTATCGGATTTCGACGACGACATCCCGTTCTGAACGTGCGCCACAGACGCTCATGCGGATTCGAAGGCCCTCGTTCAGAGGGCCTTCTCATTCCTACAGACGGCAGTTTTCGCTAGCAAGACCTCGCGTCGCAAGCCGGCGCGCTTCCGCGCGCTGCTCGGCCCATTCGTAGATCAGCGGAAGCAGCAGCAGCGTCAGCGCGGTGGAGCTGAAGAGCCCGCCGACGACGACCGTCGCGAGCGGCCGCTGCGTCTCCGCGCCAACGCCGGTCGACAGCAGCATCGGAACGAGCCCGAGGATCGCCACCGTCGCCGTCATCAGCACCGGCCGCAGACGCAGCGCGGCGCCTTCGCGCACCGCCTCGCGGATCGATCGCCCGCGCTTCCTGAGGTCGTTGAGGAACGACACCATGACGATCCCATTGAGCATTGCCACGCCGAACACCGCGATGAAGCCGATCGCCGACGGCACCGAGATGTACTGCCCGGTGACGAAGAGGCTCACGACCCCGCCGATGATCGCGAAGGGCACGTTGGCGATGATCAGCGTGGCATGGCGCAGCGAGTTGAAGGCCGTGTAGAGCAGCAGGAAGATCAGCGCGATCGTGAGCGGCACGATCATGCCCAGCCGCGCCATCGCGCGCTGCTGGTTCTCGAAGGCGCCGCCCCACTCGACCCAGTAGCCCGGCGGCAGCCGC